>NZ_JBIAKK010000008.1:120982-346183 GCF_042872425.1 Streptomyces sp. NPDC005262 | reverse complement strand
GAGAGGATATTCACGACGGTGGTCTTGCCGGCGCCGTTCGGCCCGAGCAGGGAGAAGATCGTGCCTTCGGGGACGGTCAGGTCGATGCCGTCGAGGACGGTCTTGTCCCCGTACGACTTGCGCAGACCGACGGTGGAGACGGCGGCAGGCCACCGCTGACCGTCGAGCTTATTGGACGTGGGCATGACAGAAGAAGGCATGGAACCCTCCCGTTCGATGGCTGAAGCAGCTAAGGAGATGAGCGAGTTGAGGGTGGCGCGGGGTACAGCGGCGCTCAGCCCTTGGCGCGGCGGACGTCGATGTTGCCGTGCCGGGTGCGGGCGCGGACCTTGACGGTGTCCTCGGTCTTCTCCGGGGCCTCGGACGCGGTGAGCGTGTTGCGCACCTGGCCGGAGCCCGAGCTGACGTCGAGCCAGGCGGCCGTGCCCTCACGGACGCCGACCTCGATGGCACCGTAGGAGGTCTCCAACTGGACGGCGCCGCGGGCCACGTCGCCCACGCGTAGGGTGCCGTGGGCCGTGGTGGCGGTGACCGAGTCCTCGGCACGCCGGATCTCGATGTCGCCGTTGGCGCCACTCACCCGCAGCTCCCCGGTCGCGGCGTCCACGGTCGTGGTGCCGTGCGAGTTCTTCAGGACGGCGGGGCCGTCGACGAGGCCGACGCGCAGGCTGCCGGAGCTGGTGCTGATCTCGGCCATGCCCTCGACCCGGTCCACGGTGATCGAGCCGTGCGACGCGGTCAGCTGCAGCGGGCCGGTCGTGTCCAGGCGGACGTCACCGGAAGAGGTCTTCACGCGTACCTCGCCGAGCCGGCCCTCACCGAGCACCTGGACCCAGGCTCCGGTCATGTCGATGCGCGAGCCCATGGGCAGTTCGACCGTCACGTCGACGGTGCCGGTGCGACCGAACAGATTGGACTTGGGCGTCCTGATGGTCAGTACGCCGCTCGCGTACGTGACCTCGGTCTGGTCGGCCGCCCGCAGGTCCTGCTCCCGCTTCGGGTCGCGGGGCCGCACGTCGACGACGGTGTCGAGGCGGTCGCCCGCGGTGAACTGGATGGAACCGGCCGCCACGTGCGCGGTGACCGAGATCGGTTCGGAAGTGTCGAAAGAAGGCATGGCTGTCCCGTCCTCTTGGCTCTTTGGGACGTCCCCGCTGGTGGGACGTGGCGTGGGTGAAACGGTGCAGGCAGGGGCGGCTAGCGCACCCAGCCCGTGAAGCTCTGTCCGACGGTCTGGGCCTTCTCCGTCGTACGCGGCCGGGTGCCGCCGTCGACCGCGGCCGACACGGTGCGCACCAGCCACGCGTTGACCGACAGGCCCTCGCGGCTCGCGGCCTCCTCGGCGCGGACCTTGAGGTGAACCGGCAGACGCAGATTGACGCGAGCGGTGCCGCCCTCGTCACCGTCGGCCGGGGCCGGGGACCTGAGCGGCTCGACGGGCGCGGCCGGCTCCGTCGGAGCGCCTCCGTCGGTGGGCGGCAGTGTCACCACGAAGTCGGGGTCGAGCCCGCGCAGCCGTACGTCGACCGAGCCGGGGGCGAGTTCACGGGTGATCTCGTCCATCGCGGCGGAGAGCACATTGAGCATGGTCAGCCGAGTCGCCGACTCCAGGGGAGCGGTGAGCCTCTCCGCCAGCTCGCGGGCTTCTGCACCGCCGGCTTCGGCGGCCACCGCAAGTTCGCGGCGGAGGGTGTCGACATACGGAGTGAGGTCCATGACGCCATAATGGCACCATAATGGCTCCACGCACAAGCCATGAGGCGACATCTCCGGTTCGACGACCAACGAATCCAACCCTGACCTGCGAAAACATCATGGCGCCCACATGTCCGATCGTGACGTCAAGCGTGCTCACGCGCCTTTGGTTGCGCGGATTGGCGCCACGCGGCACCGGATGGCGCCAGATGGCGCTAAGCCGCGCCACCCGACGCCATGCGATGCCACAAGAAGGCGGCCCGCCCCCGTCTCTCACGGCTACCAGCGGGCCGAGCCCACCCACCCAGCCCTTCGCCTCCCGACCACGCGCCGCACATCGGCCATAACGGCCGGCCCAACCATCGAGCCGGATCACGCCGGCGAGCGGTGTCACTGCGTGGTCTCGCCCGCGGCGCCAGGGCTCGCCGTGCACGGGAGTGGCGCGAAGGGCGAGGCCGGGTGGTTCATGCGGTGACCTTGACGATGAACCTCGCGAGGTTCACGACGGTCCGCTGGATCTTCTCCTCCAGGGTGAGCGACTCATGGAGCCGTGCGCCGACACCCGCGTCCTTCTTGCCCCGCACGTACAACGAGCAGGCAAGGTCGCTGCATATATAGGCGCCCACGGAGTTGCCCTGCTGGCCGGCCCTGCCCGCCTTCGCGGCGACCATCAGCGAGACACCCCCGGTATGGGTGGTCACACACATCGAGCACATGCTGCGCCGCATCTGCCACGAGGCGGCACCGGGGCAGCGCAGGGCGAGCGCCACCGGGCGACCGTCCAGCTCGGTGACGAGGTAGGCACGCTCGGGGGCCCGGGGGTCACGCCAGCCGAAGAAGTCCAGGTCGTCCCAGGGCCGCTCGGCCAGGTCGCGAGGGACGGACAGGCGCTTCGCCTCGCCCTTGGTGCAGTTCACGAACGCGGCACGGATCTCTTGCTCGGTCAGCGGTTTCATGAGCGGCACGTTAATTTGCCTAAAGGTGTTAGGCAAATGCATAATGGTTGTCGCTGAATGGGAGGAAGATTATGGCTCGAGCAGGGCTGACCACGGAACGTCTGACCCTTGCCGGGGCGGAACTGGCCGACGAGGTCGGCTTCGACCACGTGACCGTGTCGGCGCTCGCCCGGCGGTTCGACGTCAAGGTCGCGAGTCTGTACTCGCACCTGAAGAACTCCCAGGACCTCAAGACCAGGATCGCCCTGTTCGCGCTGGAGGAACTCGCCGACCGGGTCGCCGCCGCCCTGGCCGGGCGGGCCGGCCGCGACGCACTGGCCGCCTTCGCAAATGCCTACCGCGACTACGCCCGGGAACACCCCGGCCGCTACGCCGCGGCCCGGCTCAGGCTCGACCCCGAGACGGCGGCTGCCAGTGCCGGCGTTCGGCATGCACAGATGACGCGGGCGATCCTGCGCGGCTACGCCCTGACGGAGCCGGACCAGACGCACGCGGTCCGGATGCTGGGCAGCGTCTTCCACGGCTACGTCAGCCTGGAGATGGCCGGAGGCTTCAGCCACACCGCCGTCGACTCGCAGGAGACCTGGTCCTGGATCCTGGACCACCTGGACACCCTGCTGCGTAACTGGACCACACCCTGACCAGCAAAAAACCGCACCGCCGGACACGGTCCGGCGCGCCGTGCACCGGTGCATCCGCACAATCCGAGAAAACTTGATCAACAGGCGGGGACGATGAACACCGATCATGACTGGATCACCACACCTGTCACCGCGGACCTGCTGCGCGGCTTCCTCGACGTGGAACGGACCGCGCACGGCCTGCTGCCGCATCGCCTGCCCGCTCGGGCTCGTCGGCAGATCCCTGACAACCAACTGGCCCTCGCCGAGTCCCAGCCCTCCGGCGTGCGGCTGGCCTTCCGCACCCGGGCCACCACCATCGAGCTCGACACGCTGCCCACCAAGCGGGTCTACCGAGGTTTCCCGGCCCCGGCGGACGGCGTATACGACCTGCTGGTCGACGGCCGACTCACCGCCCAGGCCACAGTGACCGGTGGGAACGTCCACACGATCACGGACATGGTCACCCAGTCCGCCGAACTGCGTCAGGGACCGGCGGGCACCGCCCGGTTCACCGATCTGCCGGGGCGTGACAAGGACGTCGAGATCTGGCTTCCGCACACGGAGATCACCGAGCTGATCGCCCTGCGGACCGATGCCCCCGTCGAGCCGGCACCGGACAACGGGCGCAGGGTGTGGCTGCACCACGGCAGTTCCATCAGCCACGGCTCGAACGCGGCCCACCCGACCGCCATCTGGCCGGCCCTGGCCGCAGCCCAGGGCGCGGTGGAGCTGGTCAACCTGGGGTTCGGCGGCAGCGCGCTGCTCGATCCGTTCACCGCGCGTGCGATGCGGGACACCCCCGCGGATCTGATCAGCCTCAAGATCGGCATCAATCTCGTCAACACGGACGCGATGCGCCTGCGCGCCTTCACCCCCGCAGTCCACGGCTTCCTCGACACCGTCCGCGAGGGGCATCCGTCCACGCCGCTACTGGTCGTGTCCCCCATCCTGTGCCCGGTCCAGGAGGACACCCCCGGCCCCCTGGCGCCCGACTTCGACGGCGGGACCTTGCGGTTCAAGGCCACGGGCGATCCCGCCGAACGCGCCGCCGGACGCCTGACACTCAACGTCATCCGCGACGAACTCGCCCGGATCGTCGAACAGCGGGCGGCCGACGATCCGGACCTGCACTACCTCGACGGCCGTGAGCTCTACGGCGAGAAGGACTACGCCGAACTGCCGCTGCCCGACGAGGTCCATCCCGACCCCTCAGGACACCGCCGCATCGGCGAGAACTTCGCGCGGCTCGCGTTCGGTGACGGCGGCCCGTTCGCCGCCAAGACCGGCTGATCAAATCGCGGTCACGCAGACCGCGAGGCGGTCATACGGGCCTTCCGAAACAGGCCGGCCAGCATTTCGGTGGCGCTCTCCGGCGCGCGCACGGTCAGTTTCAGGGCATCGGGAGTCAGATGCAGGGTGAAGTCGAAGAACGCGCAGCAGCCCTGTTCGGCTGCTGCGAGCGCAGCGAGCCGGCCGGCGAGCTCGGCGTCCGGCGGGAAGGACATCCGTAGCCCGTCTTCGATCGCCTCGTGCTGTTCCGCCTTCACGACGAGCGCGCGCCACTGCTCGGTGCGCTGGCCCAGTTCGGCGCCGACGAGCGTGCAGGCGACCGAGGCCTCCCGCCACGCCTCCGGCTCGGGTTCGGGCGCCGGGCCGCAGGCGCGGCGAGTCGGTGAGAGCGTCACCGGCACTGGTCCGGCCGCCCGGGCGCTGGTCGTGGTGCAGCCGCAGTCCGGGCCGCACGCACCCGCCGGCGCCGGGCCCGCAAGGTCGGCATGCACGGTGGTCAGGTGGGAGGAGAAGGCGCGCAGCTCCGCGATCCTGCTGTCGGTGTCATGGATCCGGTCGGCCACGAGCGGCAGCATCCGGGCCCGCACCGAGGCGCACACGCCTTCCTCGCGGACATCCAGAAGGTCGCGGATTTCCTCCAGCGCCAGGCCCAGCAGCTTCGCCGAGGAAATGAATGCCAGCCGCTCCACCGCGCCCTCCCCATAGACGCGATACCCGGATGCGGTCCGCTCGGCCAGCAGCAGTCCGGCGGTCTCGTAGAAACGCAGCGTCGTGGCCGGGAGACCGGATCGCTCGGCCAGCTGCGAAATGCGGTAGTCCGTCACACCGCCGACGGTAAACCTTCAACCCAACTCGAAGGTCAAGCCCAACCGTCCGACGTTCTCGTCGTACCCGGACACCGAGCGCGTGTGGCGTGCCGCGCGGCAAGGGCACAGCGGGTTGCCGCCGGCTGCGTACCGGACAAGTGGGCTCGTCCGGCGGCGTTGCGCGAGAGTATCGACGCAGCCTCCCGGCTTCGCTCGTCGCGCGGTGATCGGTGATCGGTGTCACTGGCACCGGGCCCCGGCCCGCCGCGTGGGGACGGGATGCGCACGGCTCCCGGAACGTGAGTTCCGGGAGCCGTGGAATGCCCAGTCGCCGGTCAGGCGACCGTGATGTTCTCCGCCTGCGGGCCCTTCTGGCCCTGGGTGACGTCGAAGGTCACGGCCTGGCCTTCCTGGAGCTCACGGAAGCCGTTTGCGTTGATGTTGGAGTAGTGCGCGAAGACGTCCGGTCCGCCGCCGTCCTGGGAGATGAAGCCGAAACCCTTTTCGGAGTTGAACCACTTGACGGTTCCGCTGGCCATGCTCGTGCCTCTCAGTCGATATCGGATCCGCACCGCGCGAACCCGGAGGTGATCGTCCTGGTCCCGCACTGCACAGCAAAACGCCCACGCCAGGGCGCGGGCAGGAACTGCGAACCACGACATCTGACCACGACGTTACACGGCGGAACCGGCCCCCACCAGAGAGCAACGGCCATGATCCATGCCAGGTCGCCGGCGGCGGACGGCAGCGCCCGCGTGCGCACCGGCCGCATCTTCGCGGTGCCCGGTCGAGCCGGTCGCCGTCCGTCGCGCCCCGGGCGGCCCTCCGCCCCCGTCCCTCCCGTCGCAGCTGTCACCCTCGCGAAGCCGTCCAGCCGATCTCCTCACCCCCGTTCACGACGCTCGAGCTGCCCTTGAAAAGCGGGGTCAGCTCTCCCTCATTCGAGTGACCAGCGGCCGGTGCAGACGGTCAGGCGAGCCGCATTCGCACCGCCGCGCGTCGGCGCCACCCCTGTCACGACTTCGCGCCGCGGGGCACGACCATCTCGGTCAGCCGGGCAGCACCCGGCTCCAGGTCCGACCACGCGCCGGGCAGGCACAGCACAGCGATGGCGGACGTCGGGAACTTCGCACGCGTCTGCTCCAGGGCACGGCCGTCCCCCTCACCGGCGAGCATCAGGACCAGGTCCTGCACGCCGGGGTTGTGCCCGACCAGCATCAGCGTCCGTACACGCGCCGGGATGTCCCGTACGACACCGAGCAACTCCCCGGCGCTCGCGTGGTAAAGGCGTGCATCGTGGGTCACCGCCATGGTGGCATCGAGCTCGTTCGAGACGAGGTCCCATGTCTGTCGGGTACGGCCGGCGGTGGAGCACACGACGGCATCAGGAACGCAGCCGGCCTCACGCAGCCAGCGGCCGGCCGCCGGGGCATCACGACGGCCGCGCGGGGCGAGAGGCCGCTCGTGGTCGGCCACACCGTCGGGCCAGGCCGACTTGGCATGCCGCAGCACCACCAGGCGTCGCAAGGCGCCCGACGTCACGATGTCACCTGCCGCCGGTGACCGACCTCGCGCACGAGGTCCAACCCCAGAACACGGCCCGGACGAACAAGTACCGCGAACCTGGAATCAGCCGGCACATCCACATCCACATCCACATCGTCGACGCTGCGCCACATGTCCAGGACGTCGGGGGCACCGGGATCGTCGAGCACGGTCATGACCCGGCCGGGCGCCCGGACCTCCTCCTCCGGGAGCCGGCGATCACCGCGACCGAGAGGAACAGCCAGGAGACGGCCGCGATCCCAGTCGGTCATCGGTAGTACCCCTCGACCACGGCCCGCACCTCGTCGAGCAGCGCGGGACCGTCCTGCGGCACGGGCGCCTGGCCGCTGCCCGGCCTGATGTCCAAGAGCTGTTCGCCGGACAGGGCGAACACCACCCGCCGTAGCCCCGCCCGCCGGATGACCGCCTCGCACATCTCGCACGGCTGACAGCTGGTGTACATCGTGGTTCCCGCCGCTGTGGCCGTGTCCAGCTCCCTTGCGGCCCACCTCGCCAGCTTCAGTTCCGGATGCGCGGTGATGTCCTGGTCGGTGAGGGTCGTGTTGTACTCCTCTGCCAGAACTGTTCCGTCCGGTCCCGACAGCAGCGAGCCGAACGGTGGGTTCCCGGCCGCGATTGCCTGATCCGCGAGCGCGATGGCCCGCCTGAGGAGGGCGTGGTCGTCGGGTGTGGTCATGACGGCTCCGTTCCGGTGCGGGGTGAGTGGAGGGCCGCTGCCGGGCCCGAAATCGGGAACGTTGACTCCGATCTTCACGCCGCCGAGCTTAGCCAGCGCGCACCGGACGCCAGAAGGACTTCCGGCCTGCTCAAAGGCTGATCGACCGTGGATCCGCCGGTATTCTGGGCGGATGACCGAGAGTCTCGACGCGACGGACTGGGCGATCCTGGCCGAAGTCCAACGGGAGGGCCGGATCGCCTTCACGGAGCTGGCACGGCGGGTGAACCTGAGCGCGTCGGCGACGAAGGAGCGGGTGCGGCGGCTGGAGGCGGCCGAGGTGATCACGGGGTACCGGGCGGAGGTGGACCTGGAGCGGACCGGGTACGGGGTGCTGTCGGTGGTGCGGCTGAAATATCCGGGGCCGGGGACCCGGCACGAGCCGTTGCGCCGCCTGATTGAGGAGCGGTCGGAGATCCTGGAGTGCCTGCGCACCACCGGGGACGACTGCTACGTCCTCAAAGTGGCAACCACCTCGATGGCCCACCTGGAGGAGATAGTCGACGAACTGGCCCAGTTCGGGAGCACGACCACCAACCTCGTCCTCAGCCGGACCCTCCCGTTCCGCGGCCCTCGAGTGCCCGGGACGCATACCCGGCCACTTTGAGGAATCGCCTCGACGCACTCGGCCATGGCGGTGACGCCGAACGGCCACGGCCGTGTCAAGGCCATGATCCGAGGATGGCAAGCGGTCAGCATTCAGTGCCGCAGGGCACCGGCAAGGGGAACGGGGTCGGGCGAACGCCTAGGGGCTGTCCCGTAATCCCTGGCGGGCGCACGACGACAGCTGCGGCACCTCGCTGCGTTGTCGGAACGCCCGAATACGACCGGTATGGGGACGCCCCTCCGCCTTGCGATGCACCGCATCCGACGCCGCGGGCCGATCCACCAGGGATTACGGGACAGCCCTCAGAAGGGCGGGCAGCCCTCGCCCGAGATCGGCACGATCGTGAACTCACTCTCGTGAGCGTGGCTGGCCGGCTCCGTGCGAACTCGACGCTCCTGGCCGTCCGGCATACACAGTCGGAGCTCGTCACTGTCGAGCAGGTCAAAGATCCGGTTCGTCGGGACACCGCGCAGACTGCCACGCCAAACATCAGGTCCGACCATCAGCTCGGCCTGAACAGGGATCTGCAGATGCCCAGCGACCAGCAACGCATCGCCGTGATACCGACTCGCCATATGTCCCACAGTCCCGCCACCACCGCACCAGGGCAACCGCACGCCTTGCGCTTCGCCCCCGCTCACTGACACGGCGAGGTTGCGGACCGGCCGGCGGTGAACCGGCCGAGCTTGCACGGGCGGGTGCTCATTGTTTGGGCGCCGCCATCAGGAGGCGGAGGCGCAAGCGCTCGCACCGCGGCATGACCAGCACCGGGGCTGCGGCGGCTATGGGGTGTGGCGGCGCACTCGGCCTCCGCGCGGCCCTGTCGCCTGCTACTGACGGAAGCATGCGAGAAGGGCCGCCCGCACGTTCCGCAGTCGAGAGCACAGGGTCCTGGCACGTCCAGAGACGAGTTCCGTCAGTCCCCCGTGAGTGAACCGTGCATGTAACGCAAAGGTCTCCATCGGACGGCATTCCATGATCGCGACGTGGGAATGGTCCGGGCGTTGCCGATGCCCCCACAAGGAGTGATCCGTCCCATGAGCGCCCCCACGAGCACCTCCGCCTCGTCGACAACCCCCACCCCAACCGCACCGGGCGCCCTCCCGCTGATCGGGCATGCTCTCCAGGCCGCCCGCCGGCCGCTGCCGTTCATGACCTCACTTCGCGAGCACGGCAGCGTCGTCCGCATCCGTATCGGGCCCACACCCGCGTTTGTGGTCACTGACCCAGCCCTGACCCGCAAGGTCCTGGTGACCGACTCCGCGCATTTCGTGAAGGGCGGCAAGATCATTGATGCGCTGCGCATGTTCTTCGGTGACGGGCTCGCCACGGTCGCCGACGGCGACACGCATCTACGCAACCGGCGCCTGATACAACCCATGTTCAACAAGGCGCACATCGCCGATCGCGGCGCCGCCATGATCGCCCAGGTGCGGGACGTGGTCAGCGCCTGGCCTGCGGTTGTGCCGCGCGACGTGTACGGGGACATGAACGAGGTCGCCCTCTCCGCCTTCCTGGTCGCCCTGTTCGGCGCGGACCTCCCCGAGCATCTGGAGGGCGAGTTCGTCATACTCATGCCCGAGATCATGAAGGGGGCGATCCGTCAGACGATCCTTCCGCCGTGGATGACTCGCCTCCCGCTGCCCGCCAACCGTGCGCACGCGGACCGCGTGGCACGGCTACGCGCTCTCATCGACCAGGCGATCGATCACCACGCCGACCGGTCCCTGGGCCTGGCGCCCTCAGCCGAGGCGGTCTCAACCGATGCAGAACGGTGCCCGCATGCCGAAGCCCGAACCCAGGACCAGGGCGGACTCTTCAAAACCCTTCTGACCGCAGAAGTCCCCCTCACGCGGCAGCAACTGCAGGACGAGGCAATCACCTTGTTGACGGGGGCGATCGAGACCACCGGCACCACCCTGGCCTGGACTCTGTACGAGATCACTCAGGACGACGAGATACAGCGGCGCCTGCGCGAGGAGCTCACCGCTGTCTGCGGTGACCGCCCCCTCCGCTACGACGACATCGCTCAACTCCACTACGCCCGCCAGGTGCTGCAGGAAGCCATCCGCAAGTACGGGCCGGCCTGGATGGTGACCCGAACCGCAGCTCGTGACATCGGCCTCGGCGGCCATCGCATTCCCGAAGGGGCAGACGTCGTGTGGAGCCCCTACCTCCACCAGCACGACGCCCGCTACTTTCCCGACCCCGACACGTTCGACCCTGACCGCTGGACAGCCGAGCGCGCACCCGCCGCCCGTGGTTCGTTCCTCGCCTTCGGCGACGGACGCCGCAAGTGCATCGGCGAGAACTTCGCTTGGGCCGAACTCCAGATCATTCTGGCGAGTGTCCTCCAGGCCTGGCCTCGCTTCACACTCACCTCCCGCCCCCCGCGCACGCAGGCCGTCGTCACCGTCAAGCCGGACACCCTGGCAATGGCGTACTACCCGCAAGCAACACCGGAGGCGCGGGCGGGCGCCGAAGAGACGCGTCTGCCGCAGCCTCTGAAGTCCCGGCAAAATCAATAGGTGATGGGCATGCAGGGGGACGTGATTTTCGGTTCAGCTCTCCCACTTCACTACGGACCGTGATCCAGCCGACCGGCAAGAACGCGCACGAGAGAGTCGGCCCTGAGGCGCGGAGCGCCGGGGCAAGAGGCGGGCACTGTTGACCAGCTGCCCGCCTCGACTGCAAGTTGAGAGCATCCCAAGCGCTCCGGTGGGTCGCCTCACAGCCCTTGGCCGGACGATCGAAGTCGGCCGGCCGCAGGCGTGCCCAGGAGTATTTCGCCGGGACACTGTACGCGGCCTCCAAGCACGAGGCCTACCCGAAGTCGCGGCGGCCGAAGGCCGATCCGGTCAGTGAGCCATGTCCGGCCTCGATGAACGATTGTGTCTTCGAGGCAGTCAGCTCTTCGTGGGCGTGACGGTATTGGCTGATTTCTTGGGGTCCCGGCCGTTTCGGAGTTCGGGTCCTCCACCGTGAGGTTCGACGGCGGTCCGGCAGATGATGCCGACGAGCGCGTCCACGGGCGTCCCCGTTCTGACGGCACCGGGTCTCGGCAGCCTGCTTCAGCGGCGGCGGGATGTGCTGAGCCGCGTCCTGTGCAGAGTCACACCTGCATCACCCGTTGCAGAGATCACGGCATAGATCGTTTAGGCTCTGGGCAGTCTCGAAGCGTACTTGAGTCGTCAACTTCCGGCTCAAAAAGTGCAGTTCGAGTCAGTGGGCGTCAATTCAGATCGCCCTTTCGCAGGGGCGGGGGCCTGTGAATCGTCTCAAGAGAGGACGGCAATGCCGCAGGACGTCACTTTTGACCTCCCGTTCAAGACTCCCGTGAGCGAGCATCTCCAGTACGCCCGGGAGCGCCACTTGCGCTGGGTGTGGGAGATGGGTCTGGTGCGCAGCCAGGCCGGGTTCGAGGAGTATCAGTCCTGGGATCTGCCCCAGGCAGCGGCGCGGACCTACCCTTACGCCTCGGCCGACGACATGGTCGTGCTGATGAACTGGTTCTCTCTGGCGTTCTTGTTCGATGATCAGTTCGACTCCGGGAGTCCGGACCGTGCGGACCGAGTTGCCGAGGTCGCAAGGGAGTTGATTGCCACTCCGTTGCGTCCTGCCGGGACCGCTCCACGCGTGGTGTGCCCGATCACCGTGGCCTGGGCCGAGGTCTGGGCCCACCTCTCGGATGGTATGTCCCTCACGTGGCGGACACGATTTGCCGCCTCCTGGGGGCGGTTCCTCGTGGCGCACACCGAGGAGGTGGACCTGGCGGCCAGGGGTCTTGCAGGAACGCTCGGCCTGGAGGAGTACGCGGAGTTCCGCCGCCGGACGGTGGGTATCCACCACAGCATCGACGCGGGTGAGCGCAGCCGGGGCTTCGAGGTGCCGCCACAGGTGCAGGCGCACGAACTGATGGTCAGGATACGGGATCTGGCCGCGGACACCATCGGGTTCATGAACGACATCCACTCCTTCGAGCGCGAGAAGCGCCGAGGGGACGGCCACAATCTGATAGCCGTGCTCCACCGGGAGCGCAGCTGCAGCTGGGAGGACGCCGCCGCGGAGGCGTACCGGATGACCACCGCGTGCCTCGAGGAGTACCTCGAACTCGAGGCACGCGTGCCGAAGATGTGCGAGGAGCTCGATCTCGACACCGATCAGCGGGTCCAGGTGTGGATGGGTGTGGAGGCCATCCAGCACTGGATCAACGGCAACTACGAGTGGGCGCTCACCTCGGGCCGGTATGCCGCGGCGAAGGAGGGCCCGGCCGCCACCGCCGAGTTGGCGGGCAAGGGTTCGCTGGACGATCTGCTCGCGGTGTGACGTAAGGCTCTGCCCGGCCGGATACGTCCGGCCGGGCAGAGGAGGATCACAAACCGGTGGTCGTGCTGGTCAGACCGCGGCGGTCTGGGCCACGAACTCGACCGGCAGACTGTCCAGGCGCGCCTCCCAGGTGGAGGCGGTCGAGGTGAGGTCGTCGGCCGGCACGGCGAGGCGCAGTCCCGGCAGCCGGTGCACCAGGACGTCGACGGCCGTCTCGATGATGGCCTGGCCGATGTTCTGGCCCGGACACTCGTGCGCGCCGCCGCTGAAGGCGAGGTGCGACTGGTTGCCCTGGATGGAGACCCCGGCGTCGGGACGGATCTCCGGGTCGAGGTTGCCTGCGGTGAGCCCGAGCACCAGGAGGTCGCCCTCCTTGATGTGGTGACCGGCGAGTTCCAGGTCAGCGGTGGCGAAGCGCCCCGGGAGGACGGCGAGCGGCGGAGTGTTCCACATCACCTCTTCGACGACGGTGGTGATGTTGAGCTGTCCACTCACCAGCCCCGCGAGCCGGGAGGTGTCGGTGAGGATCAGCTGCAGCACCCGGGCCAGCAGATTGCTGGTGGTGGTGTGAGCGGTGATCAGCACCAGGCGCAGATGGCTCAGGATCTCGCCGTCGTCCAGGCCGGCTTCGTGTCCGAGCAACCCGGTGGTGAAGTCGGAGCCCGGCTCGGCGCGCTTACGCTCGGCGAGTTCCCCGAGGATCTCCATGATGCGGTCGTTGTGGGCGAGGGCTCCCTCGCCGCCCTTGATGACCTGGGCGCAGGAGACGGCGAGGTTGTGCCCCTCGGCAGCCGGGAGCCCGAACAGCCTGGTCAGTACGAGCATCGGCAGGTACTCGGCGTAGTCGCCCACCAGGTCGGCACTGCCCTCGTCGGCGAACGCGTCGATCTGCTTGTTCGCGAAGTGGGTGACATGGCGGCGGATGCCACGGCCTGCGATGCCCTGCAGATTGTCGGTGACCGCTCCGCGCAGCCTGCGGTGCGGCTCGCCGTCCTGGGACACGCAGTCGGGGCGCCATCCCAGCATCTGGATCAGCGGCGAGGTGGCCTCGACGCGCCCTTCCTTCCAGTCCCGCCAGATGCGCGAATCCCGGCTGAACTGGCGGGGGTTGTCGAGTACCCGCCGGTTCTCACGGTAGCCGAGGACCAGCCAGGCCGGGATGTCGCCCTCGAGGAGGACCGGCGCCACGGCCCCGTGCTCCTTGCGCAGCCGCCCGTAGATGCTGTGCGGGTCGAGTGCCGCGTCCGGCCCGTACAGCCGGGTGAGGTCGTCGTCGCCGCCGTGCGCGACGGGGCAGCCACGGGGGGCGGAGGGGCCGTTGGTGAGCTGGTCGTTCATCGGGGCTCCAGTGCGGCGGCGGCAGAGCGTTCCTGGAGGTGGCGTATCAGCGCGACGAGGACGTCGCGGCTGGATGCCCGGTCCCGGGCGTCGCAGGCCACGATCGGGGTGTGCGGGGAGATGTCCAGGGCGTCGCGGATCTCCTCGATCGGGTGCTCCTTGGAATCCGGGAAGACGTTCAGCGCGATGACGAAGGGGACGTCCTGCCGCTCCATCTCCTCGATGGCCCTGAAGCTGGAGGCGAGGCGGCGGGTGTCCACCAGGACCACCGCTCCGAGAGCGCCCTTGAACAGACCGTTCCACAGGAACCAGAACCGCTCCTGGCCCGGCGTCCCGAACAGGTAGAGCACCAGTTCGTCATTGATGCCGATCTTGCCGAAGTCCAGGCTGACGGTGGTCTCCGTCTTGTCCGCCACGCCGATCAGGTTGTCGACACCGGCACTGGCCTGGGTCAGTGTCTCCTCGGTCGTCAGCGGCTTGATGTCGCTGACCGAGGCCACCATGGTGGTCTTTCCGGTGCCGAAGCCACCGGCGATCATCACCTTCACCGAGCGGGTGCCGCCGCCCAACCTTCGGTCGGGATGGTCAAAGCCTTTGAAGTCCACTGAGTACCTCCTCAAGGAGCGCGAGGTCGGGCCCGCGGCCGGCGCCTGACGCCGGGATGGGATTACGGGCTTCGACGCGGCCTGCGTCCAGCAGATCGGCCAGGAGCACCGCGAGAATGTTGAAGGGCAATCCGAGATGGGCGCCGAGTTCGGCCACCGACAGCGGATCGCGGCAGCGCCGGATGATCTCCTCGTGCTCATGCTGCATGCCCGGAACGGCAGCGGAACAAGAGACGATGAGGGTCGCCACGTCGAGACTCGCCGCAGAACCGCCCGGTCCGCTGCGGCCACCGGTAAGGACGTAGTAGCGCTCAAGACCGGACGGGTCCGTGGGACGGCGGGGAGCACTCATCCAGAGTGCTCGTCCAGGCGCGGAGTGGTGCCGAGGAGCTCGCCCATCCTGCGGGCCAGATCCCTCATCTGGTGGCCGAGAAGACCTTGGTCGAGTCCTTCCCTGGCAAGCACTCCCAGGTATGTCTCCACACCGGCCCTCACCACGAACAAGTGGCCCCCGTCGACCTCGATCATCGCGAGGCGCAACTGCCCCGCGTACTTGGGGAACTGCTTGGCCACTGGCTGGGCCAGCGCCTGCAGACCCGCGACCACGGCGGCGAACCGGTCCACGTCGTCGGGGTCCTCGGCACCGTAGGAGGTGATCGCCTTGCCGTCGCTCGATGCCACGAGGGCGAAGCGGATCTCCTTGATGCTCTCCGTCAGATCGCGGAGCGCCCAGCTCACATCGGTTCCCTGTTGCGTCATGGGACTAGTCGCTCTCTTCAGTGCGGTACTCGTTGAACTCGCGTACGGCAGTCGTCTCGCCGTCCGTGGCCGGGTCGCGTTCCGTGGTCATCTCGCGCGGTGGGCCGCTTGCCCGTCCGGCCGTGGCAAAGGCCGCCAGGCCGGCGAAGGACGCGTCGGGCGGCACGGCGGCCACGGTCTCTCTGCGGTCGGCGGCACCGGGCTGCGGTCCCGCAATATCGTTCCGGATGCTGCGGCGCCTGGGCAGACCACCGGGAGTGGTGTCCGGAGCTTCAGCAGTCTCCACAGACCCGGTTCGGACCGGCTCGGGAGCCGGCGCGACCACCGCAACAGGAGCCGGCTCGGTGGCGGCGGGCAACTGACTGAAAAACTTGTGCGGCACGACCACGACCACCGACGTACCGAGCCACGGCGAGTCCGCGAAGGTGACCCGGATGCCGTAACGGCGTGCCAGGGCGCCCACCACACGCAGGCCCAGGTTCGCGTCCTCCGAGATACCACCCAGGCCCGGGCCCTTCGACGTACCCGCGAGCGACTGCTCCGCCTCGCGCTTCTTCTCCTCGCTCAGGCCCTTGCCCGCATCCTGGATCTCGATGCCGACGCCGTTGGGGACCTCCTTGCCGGAGACGACCACGGCCTCGGTGGGCGGCGAGTAACGCGCCGCATTGTCCAGGAGGTGAGCGAACATCAGCGTGAGGTGGTCCACCAGACCCCCGTCGACGCCGAGTTCAGGCAGGTGACGGACCTGGACACGGTCGAAGTCCTTGATCCGGCCGATGCCGCCACGCACCACGCTCAGCAGTCGCTGCGGCTCCTGCCACTGCCGTCCCGGCCGGTCCGACCCCCCCAGCACACCGATACTGGCCGCGAGACAGTCGGCAGGGCCGATCTCCTGGTCCAACTCCATGAGTCCCTGGGCCACCGCGGGCAGCCGCCCGTGCTCGCCCTGCATCTCGTGCAGCCGACCGCGCAGCTTGCTGGTCAGCACATGAATCCGGCTGCCGATACTGATCACAGCCTGCTCGGCCGACGTGGAACGGTCGAACTCCTCCTCCACACCGATCAGCGCAGTCCGCAGGACCTTGCGCAACTCGGCGCGCAACTCCGGACCGGCATCCGTCTCCCGGCCGACCTCCAGCAGGATGTCGTCGATGGCCTCGCCGTCCCGCAACCGCTTGAGCGCATCGGGGAGATACGAGTCACCAAGCCGACCCACGACGGCCTGCTGGAGGACGAGCTGCTCCTCCCAGACCTGTGCCTGCGCAGCAACACCGCTCTCGTGGGCCTGCGACTGCTCGGCGAGCCGAGCTTCGAAACCCCTGGCCTGTTCGGCCAGTTCCGCACCAAGGCCGGAGCGCTCAGCCGCGAAATTCCTCTCCAGGCCCGCCGCATGCTGCTCCCACTGCCGGGAGAGCTCGGCCTGCGAGGTGCGGAAGTGTTCGTCGGAACGCCGCAGTTGGCCCCGGGCGCGGAAGAGGAGCCGTACACAGACAGCACTGGCCGCGGTGGCTGCGGCGCCGGCGAACGTCGCGGGTATCTGGACCTGGTCAGGACCCGCGACCACCGCGGCGACGGTCCCGGCTCCTAAAGCGATCGGCATCAGCCACCAGCTGTACTGGGCAACTGGTGCACGCGCCGCCGGGGGCGGAGAGGCAAGTTCCATCTGCATCCTTCGAAGCAAACGACCGAACAAGGGGGTGTGCAAGCGCCGTGTACGTCAAAAACACAGCACGAGGCGACCGAGTGCGTTCGTGTCAACTCGCAGCGCCGCAGGGGAGCCTATCGGGTCCGACATCAAAAGGATCAACCCCCTCCGCATACCAGTTCGTATCAAGTCACGCTCCGAGCGGATCAACTCAGTGCGCGCACCGGCGTTGCCGGGAAACCCAGCCCCTTCCCGCCAAGATCCAGCCAAGTTCAAGCAGCGGACGAGTGAACGCCCCCGACGAATACCGGCCGCACTCCGGACGGCCGCACCCGCCCTCCTCGTGAGCTGGGACAGTCGACGCGCAGTGCACGCGACAGTTGCCGACGCCCATCCGGACTGAAGAGTCCCAGGACGGCAGTCCCAGAACGGCAGCCCCAGGACGGCAGCGGAGTCGACCCCTCGGACAAGCCAGCTCCTGGACCTGCCGACCAGTGGTCTGCGCTGGTGCCCTCGCTTCAACGCCACAGCACAGGAAACGGCCAGGACCGAACAGGGCAGCCGGACGGTCAGCGAGGCATCAACAGCCTGGGTGCCAGATGGCGGGACGCCTTCGCTCGGCCGGCCAAAGCGCCCTGGTGGTAGTACGTGCGCCGGTGGCCGGCTCCGTCAGACGCCGCAGGGAGGGAGCTCCGCCACGCCCGGCTCGCTGTCGTCGGCGAAGTACGTCGTGTGAACGATGCCCCGAGCGCGTACTACCCCTGGCATCCCGCTGACCTCGACCGGCGGCTCCGGGGCCACCGAACCCGCATGCGTCACGCCTGTGGTCAGAATTCGCTGTCGATGCCGGTCACGGCAGCCGGGCCCAGCGGTGCATCGTCCTGTGTGAAACCGCTGTCCCTCAGCGCGCTGGAAACCAGACGTACTGCTTCCGCCTCGGCGCCGGCCCGGCTGTCGGCCTCGACCTCGAGCCTGACGGAAAACGTACTGCCCTCACCGACCGTCAGAAGGTTCAGCTCCTCACTCTCCCCCAGATCGGTGTTCTTCGGATCCTGGGGGCGCAGCCTGCGTTCCATATCGGCGCGTGAGGCATCGGTGACGCCGTGGACGAAGGTACCGGGAACAGTGATGACATAGGTGGTCACAGGAACTCCTTACACGGACGCCCCCGCCATGCGGGGCGCCTCCGGCCCGGTCAGGGGGTGCTGTCACTCCATTGAGTGACGGCCAGTCAGCATGTACGCCTTGTTGCCGCGTGTGCCGCCTGTGGGCTGTCCCGCGATCGGGTGCTCCGACAACGCGGCGAGGTGCCTTAGCTGTCCTCGGACGCCCGGCAGCGGGACGGCCCTCAGCCGTCCCGGCCTTCAAAGACACGCCGCATGGCGGCCCCCTCGTCCTCAACCAGCCCACGCCGATCCGACAACTCCAGCACCTGCCCACAGTGCTCGCACAACTCCCCCTCCCTCGCGGGCGTGCCGCACGCCTTACAGAACTGCTGATCCTCCGCCTTCTCCGTCATGACGCCTCCACTTAACCGAACGAGCCGTAGACGCCGCATACCCCAGAAGGCCAACGGGAATCTCTGCAACTCAGCTTCGACCTTCGAGTGCGGATAGATCTGGAACCATCGCCGGCGCGCGGTCCCGCTCCCGGACCGCTGCCACCCCATCCCTTCCGTGAGCGTGGTAGCCGTACGGACGGCAGATCCTCGGTTCGCCGGTGCGGTGGCCAACGACCGTCGAGTTGCACTCGGTGAAGTCGGTAACACGGTACGTACCGAATTTCTGGTGGAGCGCCACTGGTGGGGGCCGGCCTCGCCTTGGGGAACTCGCCATTCCGCAGACAGGGCTCGGGCACGCTTCCAGGGATTCCTGCGGCGTGGGTAGCCGTTCGATCACATGAAGTGTTGACGTGGGATATCTGCCACAAGAAGTGCCGGCAGCGTCAGAAAAAGAAATCCCGGCGACTACCTCCTGGCGTGACTTCCGGCTGACCACCATAGTCACCGACCCCGTCACGAGGATTACCGCGACCAGCCTCGGACGTGGCACTCAGGCCTCGCCGCCCAACCCGCTGCGCAGCCTCGACGCCGCACCGAACTGCACCTACGACTACCACCCGCCCCAAGACTCCGCGCCTCGCAGAGCTCAAGGCGACAGGCCTTGAACAGCCCTTATGCATTCACAACAAAATGCTGATCCCAGAGGACTCGAATAACTGCCCCGAGCCCGGAACCGCGGCGTGCTCAAGCCTGCTCGCGGGGGCCGCGGAGGCATCGTGTGTCACATGTCTCAGACAAAATGTCCCCATTTGGCACACATGAGTTCAATACTTACCCGGGTACGAGTAAATCGACGATGTCAGGGAGTCCTCACTCGTCATGCAAAACCTCATACACGCTTGGGACGAGATCTACTCGTCCTGGCGCCAATTGCACTGGTACGGGGTGGCCGTAGGCTCTCTCCTTGGTATCAAGTTGCTCCTGTCCATCCGCCGACGCCGCAGTCCCGGTCTCACATTCAGGAAAACGACCCATCGGCTCAGCATTCACGGGGTCGTCACGGTCTACAACGAATCCCCCGCGATGCTGAGACGCTGCCTGGAATCGATCCTCGCGCAGACCCAGCTGCCTCAGTCCTTGACGGTCATCGACGACTGCTCAGCCGACCAGTCCGCCGCTGCCCTCATCGGGGAGATGCGCCCGAAGTTCGAACGGGCCGGAATCCGTCTCGGCTTCATCCGGTTCCCCGACAACCGCGGCAAGCGCCACGGACTTGCTGCAGGCTTCCGGCAGGAACCGCTCGCGGACGCGTATCTGTGCATCGACTCCGACACGGTGCTCGACGAGAACGCCGTCGCCGAACTGGCCGAACCCTTCGGGGAGCGCCGTGTCCACTGCGTCACCGGGCTGGTCCTTGCCCACAACCGCGACACCAACCTCCTCACGCGCCTCATAGACATGCGGTACGTCAACGCCTTCCTCGGCGAACGGGTCGCCTACTCCCGACTCGGTTCCGTTCTGTGCGCCTGTGGCTCTCTCGCGATGTACCGGGGGTGGGTCATCCGCAAGAACCTCGACGACTTCCTCGACCAGCGGTTCCTCGGGCGCCCCGCGACCTTCGGTGACGACCGGCGCCTCACGTACTACTGCCTGACCGAGGGCAAGTCCCTCATCCAGCCGTGCGCTGTCGGCTACACCGACGTCCCGGAGCGCCTCGGGCACTACATCCGTCAGCAGATCCGCTGGGGCAAGTCCTTCATCCGCGAAGGGTTCCTGCTCTTCGCCAAGTTCCGGCTGAGCCGAATGTACTGGTGGCTCAACCTGATCGAGCTCGTCACGTGGGTTGCCTTCACCGCGGGCATGCTCACCGCCCTCGTGGCCATCGCGCTGCATCCGACCGGCTGGGCCCTGCTCGCCAGCTACGTCGCGTACATGTGTGTCATGTCGTGGGTGCGCTCCATCCACTACCTGCGCGGCGCCGCCATGGTCGGGCTCGTCGACCGCGTGCTGACGTTCCTCGCCGCTCCGCTGTACGCGCTGCTCAACATCGCGCTGCTGCTGCCACTGCGCCTGTGGTCCCTGGCGACCCTGCGCCACACCAAGTGGGGCACCCGCACCAAGATCGAGGTCGGCGTGGACGTCGAGGCCCCCGAGGGCCGCGGCGGCGCTCCGACTCCGTCCCTCGCAATCCCCCACCAGACCTGGGACGGCGCCGCGAACTCGCGGCGCGGGCTCGCGCACAACCCGGACGACGGGGTCGCACGGCCGGCCTTCGATTTTCCCGGCCCCCAGACGCAGGTCGTCCAGTAGGCGCCACCCGGTCGGCGCCGGGGCCGTTCGAAGGTCGGCACATGCCGGAACCCGCGTAGTCGGCGATCCGCTACGGCGGTGCGACGGAGAGTGCCGGCTCCTCCCTTCCCGAGCGTTGTGTCGGGCACGCCCGGGGAGGAGGGCGCCGGCCTCCGCCAACCGTCACCCGCGCCGGTCCCGGTACCGCCCCTCCACCTGCACTGGGAGCTTCTGTGGGCACTGCCCGCCCTACCGTCCGCCCTGTCCGTCCTGATGGCCGCGGGCCACGACGTCGTGCGTGGTCCGTGTTCAAGACGTCACTCCTGGTGATCGCCGTGGCTGCCGGTGGCCTCGCGCTCTATCCCGAGTGGCGTGCCGCGCATCAAGCGCCCCCGCAGCTCACCGTCCGGTACAAGGCCGGGAGCCCTGCCACGGCCGCGGTGGCCCAGCCATGGCTGGAGGTTGTCAACACCTCCAAGAAGAGGGTGCGCCTGTCAGACGTGGCGATTCGCTACTACTTCACCGGAGACGGGACTTCCTCGTACGCGTTCAACTGCGTCAAGGCCGCTGTCGGCTGCTCGAACATCGCCGGGGAGACCGTCGCGCTGGCCCATCCCACCACCACCGCCGACCGCTACCTCCAGATCGGCTTCACGACGGGCGCAGGCAGCCTGGCACCCGGCGCCAAGAGCGGAGCCATCGGACTGCAGCTGTACCGCCCCGACGGCAGGAAGCCGGACCAGCTGGACGACCGTTCGTTCAATGCTGCCGACACCACCTTTCAGCCGTCGAGGACGGTGACTGCCTACCTGCGCGGTACGCACGTCTGGGGGGACGAGCCCACCGGCCCGGCCGGCTCCACCGGGTCGACCGGTTCCACGAGCCACGCCGCTGCGTCCGCCCAGGGCTCGTCCGTCCCCCGCCCGAGGCCTGCCCACCCGGGCGGGATCGTGTTCGACGACTTCCACTACAGCGGCCCCGACGATCCCGCGCTCCACGCGCACGGCTGGCTGGTCCGTACCAGCCCGGGCGGTCCGGGGATCCATGACACGTGGTCGGCCGCAGGCGTCAGTTTCCCGGCCGAGAAAACCGCTGCGGGCGGCCAGGTCCTGCAACTGCGGGCCAGCACCGACGGGACAAGGGCGAGCACCAAGCAGGCCGAGGTACAGAGCAGCGGCACCGACTTCCTGACGGGGACCTACGCCGCCCGGATCTACTTCAATGACAAGCCCACCAGTGGTCGCAACGGCGACCATGTCAACGAGTCCTTCTACACGATCTCGCCCAACAACTCTCGCTACAGCGAACTCGACAACGAGTACATGCCGAACGGGGGCTGGGGTGCGCCGGGCCCCAAACTCGACACCACAAGCTGGTACAGCGCCGACAGCGGGGACCGGGTCACGCACAAACTGGTCTCCAGCCTTCAGGGCTGGCACACCATGGTGATCACGGCCGCGCACGGCGTGGCCACCTACTCGGTGGACGGCCACAAGCTGTTCAGCAGCGGCGGCAAATACTTCCCACGCCAGAACATGTCCATCAACTTCAACACCTGGTTCGTGGACCTCCCCTTCACGGGTCCGCGCGCCTGGGACATGCGGGTCAACTGGTTCTACTACAAGGCCGGCAAGGCCCAGTCCCTGGCGGATGTGCACAAGGCTGTGAGCGGCCTCTACGACAGCGGCACTCACTACGTCAACACCGTCCCCAAGCACTGAGCCTGTGGCATCGCGCGACAGTGCCGGCCCGCGTCACCCCGACTGAGCCAACTGAAGGTGCACCGCTGCGGTGGTACGCGCGGTGTCGCCGGTGGCGAGCAGGTCCAGCAGCGCTCCCCGTAGGGCTGCGAGGACGAGGGTGCGCTGCGCGAGTCCGGCCTCGGTGTCGCGGAATTCGGCGGGCTGCCCGGAGGCGAGCAGCGCCAGCCAGTCGCCGACCGTGTCGCGGGCGAAGCCGGCCCACGGCCCGTCCGGGTCGATGAGGGAGCGGGCGTAGCTTTCGACCCACAGTGTCAGCAGGCCACGGTGGGCGGCGTCGGACAGCCACCGCCACAGTTCACGGGCGACCGATTGCAGCCCCTCGGGACCGTCCTGCGAGTCGGCGACCTCCCTGATGACGGCCAGCTCGTCGGCTCTGGCCCGCGCGAGCAGGGCGCGGATCAGGCCGTCCTTGCTGCCGAACAGGTAGAGCAGCACGCGCGGGCTGGACTGGATCTCCTCGGCGAGCGGGCGCAGGGACAGTTCGGTGAGGCCGCTGCGCAGGGCGTAGGCGTAGGCGGCTTCCAGCAGCTCCTGCCGCCGCGGGGAGGGGTTTGTTTCGGATCTGGTCACCGGGCTAGTCTACTGAAACAGTCGTTTCAGTGATGTGGGAGTGAGGACGTCGTGGAGAAACGTCAGGTAGTCGTTCGGCCGCTGGACCGGCCCGGGGACCTGGGCTGGGTGGTGATGGCGCACGGCGCGCTCTACGACCACGAGTTCGGCTGGGACACCAGCTTCGAGGCGCTCGTCGCCCGGATCGTCGCCGACTACGCCGAGCAGAAGGACACCGGACCCCAGGCGGCATGGATCGCCGAGGTCGACGGGGTGCGGGCGGGCTGCGTCTTCTGCGTACGCGGGGACGACCGGACCGCGAAGCTGCGCCTGCTGCTCGTCGAGCCTGCGGCGCGCGGGCTGGGCCTGGGTGCCCGCATGGTCGAGGAGTGCCTGCGGTTCGCACGGGAGGCCGGGTACGAGTCGATCACCCTGTGGACCAACGATGTGCTCGGCTCGGCCCGGCGCATCTACCAGAAGCAGGGCTTTGAACTCGTCGCCGAAGAACCCCATCACAGCTTCGGGCACGACCTCGTCGGCCAGACCTGGCAGCGCCGTCTCCGAGCAGCGCGGTGAAGTCCTCGAAGGCGTCTGAACGGCCTGTCCAGCCCTCGCGCTCGGCGGAGAACGGCTGGCGCAACTCCTTGGTGTGGGACGCCACCCGCTCCCAGGCAGGGCCTTGGCCGTCACTGCCTCGGACGGCCGCACCGGAAGGACGTATAGCTGTGGCGGGCTGCACCAGCCGCTGCCGAACGTGCAGGTCAGGCGCCGCTGATACCCGCGTGCGCGCAGACGGGCGATGATGGGAGACAGCATGCCGATCGTCGAAGCCTCGCCCGGATTGTCCATCGAGTACGAGACTTTCGGTGATCACCGCTCCTACTACCCTGCCGGAGTCGGGCGGCAACTCGGAGCAATGATTCTCGGTGGCTCACGTGCTGATGCACTCCGCAAGCTTCGAGTGCCGACCTTGGTGATTCATGGTCTGGATGACACGCCGATCGACCCCAGCGGTGGGAAGCGCACCGCTGATCTGGTGCCCGGAGCGAAGCTCCTGCTGCTCCCCGACATGGGGCACGACCGTCCCCGTGAACTCTGGCACGAGATCATCGACGCCTTGGACGCACACACCGCTCAACACTCCCTCTCGTAGGTCGAGGCGGCGTTGCCACGCGATGATGTCAGCGTCGGAGTCGTCGGCTTCTTCCCCGCGGCGGGTCGTTGGTCATGGTTGCGCCGGGGCAGGAGGCGGCGTAGTCGCGGGCGGCCGGCCGCCGCGCAGCTCGTAGCCGATGCATCGCCCCTGCGCCGCCCTCGGCCGCCATGCGTGGGCAGCACCGCGCTTGACGCCTGTCGGCGGAGCGGGTGGCACGTGCGCTGCACCGCCCGCCCGCCGCCGGGAACGAGGCGTACGCGGACCAGCGCCGTCGTCGCCGTCAGCGAGCCGGCAACCCCACCCGCCCGCGGCCCGTCGCTGCGCCCTGCTCGACGTGGCGGGACGTCAGATGGGCTTCAATTGCGTGCGCAGGAGACAGAACTCGTTGCCTTCGGGGTCGGCCAGAACATGCCAGCTCTCTTCTCCGGTCTGGCCGACGTCGGCAGGTACGGCGCCCAGCGCGAGCAACCTGGCCAGCTCGGCGTCCTGGTCGCGGTCGGTGGCGCTGACATCGATGTGCAGCGGGAGCTTCCCGAGCCGGGGATTACGGCCCGCGTTGAAGACGAGAGTGGGCTGCGCTCCGCCGAACCCAATGCCGGGTGGACCGATTTGGATACTGCCGTCACCTTCCCGAGCCACCTCGACGTAGCCGAGGACATCGCACCAGAATGCGGCCAGTCGGTCAGGGTTTTCCGCGTCGATGACGAGTTCGCTGATTCGGCATGCCATGCAGCGAGCATAGGTGCGCCGGCCGGGCCCCGTCCCGATCCGAGCGACACGATCCCCTCGGCCCGCCGGGCTCGGACTCACCTGGACGTCATGGACGCAGAGCCCTTGGCGCAGTAGTTCCTACTCGACGTGAATCACCTAGGTGACCCGTCACATTGGTTCGGTGGGGCTCGGGTTGGGCCGGCAGTGGGGGCGATTTCCGCGCAGGACATCGCAGAGGCAGTGAGGGCGTCGAGTACGTCTGCGAGGGTGAGCAGTCGGGTGGAGCGCAGGATGCGGGGCAGGACGCCGACCGGGGCGGGGCCGTCAAGGACAGGGCCGGCGTCGGCTGGTCCGGGTGAGCCGGGTGACAGGCAGGTGGTTGTTCCCGAGCCGAGTGTGAGCGATCACGACTTCCGCCGCTGCGGGCGATCTTGTGATGCCACACAGCGAGCTCATCGTGCGGGTGAATAGTCATTTTGGTTTGCCCTTTGTGTTGCGGTATGCGTAGATTTCGGCCATGCTGCCCGCGAACCCTTTGCTCTCAGCTCGCAGTTGAGCGACAACGCGACCCCTCATCATCGGCTGGGAGGACCTCGCCCATATGTCCGGAACCGTCGACCGGTGGACCACCACGGTGCGCAGAGCTCGCAGGGCCGGCACGCTGTGGCCGTGGTGTCTGGCGGCCATCGCGGCGGCCTGCGGTTATGCCGTGGCCACCGTCTTTCACCCCGGGTACCTCAGCGCGGACAGCAACACCCAGCTGTGGCAGGCGCTGGGCGATGAGCCGGTGAACGACTGGCATCCGCCGGTGATGGCGCTTGCGTGGCGGATCATCATCCGGATCACGGGTGACTTCTCGACCATGGCCGCCCTGCAGGCCGCCGTGCTGTGGGGGACGCTGTGGGTCCTCGCCCGGCTGGGGTGGAAGAAGACCGGCAGCCGTGGGCTCTCCCTCGCGGTGCTGGCCGTCGGCTTCGCACCGCACATCATGAACTTCACGGGCGTGGTGTGGAAGGACGTGCACATGGCGTACGCGCTCCTCGCGGTCTTCGCGATCGCGCTCACCGTGCGTGAGCTGCCACCGGACCGGGTCAAGACCCGTTGGGCCCTGCTGGTGCCGGCTCTGCTGTTCCTCGCGTACGCCGCCCTCGTACGGAAGAACGGTATCCCCGCCGCGATCCCGGTCTTCGCCCTACTGGTCCTCGCGGCGTGGCCCGCCCCGGGCCGGCGACGCTGGCTGGTCGCCACCGGTGCCTTCGTCGCGGTCGTGATCGCCGGCAGCGCCGGTGTGTCCGCGGCCACTGCCCCGTTGGCCACCCGCGTGTACGCGGTGATCCCGGTGGACGATCTCGTCCACGTCCTCACCCCGGCCCAGGTGCGTACCGCCGCCGAACAGGCCGGCGCGAGCACGGACGTGCGAGACCGCCTGGTCACCACCGCGGTCAACTGCCGGAAGCGGCACATCACCTCCGATGCGTACCTGCAGTGCTACCCGTACCCCCGACCATTCGACGTGACGTATCTCAATCAGCACGCCGACGTTGTCGTCCGGATGTGGACGCAGCAGATGCCACAGCATTGGAAGGGCTACGTCGAGTACCGGGTCCGGGTCTTCAGCAAGCTGCTCTTCCAGAGCAACCAGGTCTTCTGGAACGGCACCCATGTCAATGCCGGCGCCCGACTCCACCCCGAAGTGGAGAAGGAGCCGCTGAACGGCACGCTGAGATCCGCTCTGCAGAACTATGTGACCGGTTTCGCCCGCGACCTGCCGATGCTTTTCCAGGGCTGGTTCTGGCTGGCCGTCTCGCTGGTGCTTGTGCTGCGTCGCCGGCGGACCGGCCCTTACACCCGGGAACTCCGGCTCCTCGGGGCCAGTTCCCTCCTGTACATCCTCGCCTACCTGCCGACGGCGCCCGAGTCCAACTACCGTTACGTGTACTGGCCCGCGCTCTCCGGGACCGTCGCACTCACACTCATCGCGATCGCCTTCGTGGCGCGTCGCCGCGCGGCGGCCGACGGCCCCGTCGGCGAGCCGGATTCCCGCGCCACCGTGCCGTCGGCCGGCCGGGCCCACGAAGCCGCCCCGGCGGGACCGCGCGAGGACGCGGGCCTCGCCGTGTGACGACGCGGTGACCCGGGCTTCGACGCTTTTCGATCAGGGCGATCCGGTGCGGTGCGCGCTCACGCCGGCGTGATCCCGTCCACGTCGGATCCGGCCGCGCATCGCACCGACGAGGAGGTCCCGGGTGGCACGCGACAGCTGCGGACGGCACGGGTGGACAAGCTCGTCCGGGCTCTCGGCCGGGTGGCTTCCTTCGGCATGGACATCCCAACTCCCGATGGGGAGCGCCAGTTGCGGCGGGACACGGCCACGGATAACCGTCCGGACGACTCGCACAGCGGCCGGCCGGGGTGCGGTGCAGCCGGACTCGCCCGGCGAGCCGCTTCAGCATCGCGTGCACCGCCTCGACGTGGCCGGGCAGTGCCCTCTTGTGAGTCCCTCAGTCCTGGGTCGGCAGCATCAGCCGATCCTCGGGTGTTGCGTTCCGTGGAGACGGGAGGAGCATGGAAAAGGGATATTCCGGAGTCGGGACCAGCAATGCCACCGATCGGGAGACCTGCGCATGAGCTCCAGGGAAGAGGCGAAAATCCTGGTCGGCCGGGCATCCGCAGAGATGGGGCGGACCGAGGCGGAGATCGTGGCTGCCTTCAGCCCTCGGGCGGCCTTCGATATCGGTGCGGAGATGCCTGATTCCTTCGGGGGAACGGACGGCATTTCCGCGTCACAGGGTCTCGACCACGGCTGACGGTGTCGGTGTCGCCGATACAGGCACCGGCCACGGTTCGTTCTCCACCTCAGCATGAGGCCGAGCGGCAGGGGACCCAAGAGATGACTGCAGCAGGCTCATACGATGCGGTCGTGATCGGCGGCGGCCACAACGGGCTCGTGGCGGCCTTGTACCTGGCTCGGGCGGGATGGTCGGTGGCGGTGCTGGAGCGTAACCCCGAGGTAGGTGGCGCCATCGCGAGCGGTGAGGTCACGGTGCCGGGGTTCATCCACGACCTGTACTCCACCAACCAGAACCTCTTCCTCGGATCCCGGACGTACGCCGATTTCGGTTCGGACCTGTCACGCCATGGACTGAGGTTCCGCACCACCGACCACCCCTATGCCAACGTCTTCCCGGACGGGTCGAGCGTGGGCGTCTACTCCGACTACGAGCGCACCGTCGGGCAGTTGGCGAAACACAGCTCCGGGGATGCCGAGGGCTTCGCCGGCCTGTATCAGCAGTACAGACAATTCGCGCCGCACCTGTTCGGCCTTTACGGAAGTGCCGTGCCATCGAGCGCGGCAGTTCGGCAGGTTCTGAACCTACTGCGTCACCATGGCCTGCGCGGTGCGAGGGAACTCACGCACACGCTGCTGATGAGTACCAGGGAGATGGGCAGGACCTGGTTCACCACCCGGGAGGCGCGCGCCATGGCGGCCTGCTGGGGCATGCACCTGGACTTCGGCCCGGATGTGGCCGGCGGCGCGATGTTCCCGCTCCTGGAAATGTTCGCCGACATGGAAAATGGCATGTCCGTCGTCGAAGGGGGCGCGCAGCGACTGCCTCAGGCGCTCGCTGCGGTACTGGCGGAGCACGGCGGCGAGGTCCACACCAGCGCGGAGGTGGACCGGGTCCTGTGCTCGAACGGCCGGGCTGTCGGTGTGCGCTGCGCCGACGGCAGCACGCTGACGGCGCGTCGCGCCGTGATTGCGAACGTCGGGCCCCCAGCCCTGTACCAGCGACTACTGGAATCCGATCAGGTGCCTGCACAGGTGCGCCGAAAATCACGCGGATACCTGTACGGCCCCGGCACCATGATGCTGCACCTTGCACTTGACGGGCCATTGCCTTGGGCGGCGGGAGACGAGCTCGCCGGCTTCGGGTACGTGCACGTGGCACCGTACGTCGATGATCTGGCACGTACCTATACCGAGTCGCAGGCCGGGCTCCTGCCCGCGGAACCGCTGCTCATCGTGGGACAGACTTCAGCGGTCGACCCGACTCGGGCCCCGGCAGGCAGCCACGTCGTGTGGATCCAGATCCGTACGATGCCCTCAGCCATCCGCGGAGACGCGGCGGGGACCATCCGGCACACCAGCTGGCCCGAAGCGGTCGAGCCGATGACCGACCGGGTGTTGACCAAGTTGGAGTACTACGCGCCTGGCAGCCGGCCACGGATTGTCCGCGCCACCGCATACACCCCTCAGGACCTCGAGTCGGCCGATCCGAACCTTGTCGGCGGTGACAGTGCCGCCGGCAGCCACCACCTTTCCCAGAACTTCTTCTTCCGGCCGATGTCTGGGCACAGCGGCTACCGCACGGCGGTCCCCGGCCTGTACCTGACCGGTGCGGCGACATGGCCGGGAGCGGGCAACAACGCCACGTCTGGTCGGCTCACGGCTCGCCAGGTACTCAAAGATGTGCGTCTGCGCGGTTGGGCATCACGTTCAGCGCGATGCCGGTGGACGGCAGGCCCCCGACCTACATGACGGATGCGTCGTCACTCCCGACGGGCCCGGCGTTCTGGTGTGGGAGAACTCGGACCAAGGGTCGTCCCGTGATCCCTGGTGGAACTGACGCACGGCGCGCGGTCCCGGCTTGAGCCGTTCTTGCCGACGGGCAAGTAGCCGGGGCGGCAGCAGGCATGGCCGCATCGGCAGCTGATCGACGGCATACGGTGGCGGGCCAGGACCGGTGCCCGTCGCGGGCTCTCCCGGGGCGGTACGCGCCAAGGGAGAAGAAGTCCTACGACCCGTTCCGGCGCCGGCCGGCGTGACGGCACCTGGAAGCGGATCTTGAGCAACCGGGCCGATTCGAGGGAGAGTCACGGACCACCCGGGCCCTGGTGTTCCGGTCGGGACTCACAGCACCGGCCGATGTCCCCGGTTCAGGCGGCGGGCCGGGAGATGAAGACTCGTTCCAGCAGTGTGTGCAGGGAGTCCCGCTCCTGGTCGCTGAGCGCGTCCAGACCCTCCTGCGTAGTGCGCATCTTCGCGCGAATCGCGTCCGTGACGTGCTCGCCCTCGGCTGTGAGGACGACGTTCTTGATGCGCCGGTCGGAGGGGCTGGGCTCGCGGCGCACCAGGCCGCGCTTCTCCAGCCGGTCGACGATCCCGGTCATGTTGGAGGCGTCGCAGGTCATGGTGTGGGCCAGGGCGCGCATCGCGGCGGGGCCCCGGCGCAGCACGGTCAATGCCTTGCCCTGGCTCGCGGTGAGGTTCTCGCTCGCTGCCGCGACCGTGAAGTCACCGTAATAGGCACCGAGGCACACCGAGAGCATCTCCATGAGCCGGGCCGTATCGACGCGAGCAGTTCCTGTCATGGCACTCACTTTACCCAGGAAACTTGACAATCTCAAATATCTACATTTACCGTCTTCTCATTGCTTGAAGTTATCAACCATCCACGTTATCAAGTACCACGAGGAGCACCTCTGTGACCGTCACGTCGACTTCGGCCCCCCGGGCGGCCGAGATCCTTTCCCGGCCCGTCGCGCTGAACGGCCTGACTGTCCCGAACCGCATCGTGATGGCGCCGATGACGCGAATGTTCTCGCCGGGCGGCGTTCCCGGTGAGGACGTGCGGTCGTACTACGCCCGTCGCGCCGCCGCGGGTGTGGGCCTGATCGTCACCGAGGGGACCTACGTCGGCCACGAGTCGGCCGGGCAGAGCGACCGTGTGCCGCGGTTCCACGGTGAGGAGCAGCTGGCGGGATGGGCGAAGGTCGCCGAGGAGGTCCACGCGGCGGGCGGCACGATCGTCCCGCAGCTGTGGCACATCGGCATGGTGCGCAAGCAGGGCGATGCACCCTACGCCGATGCCCCCGCAGTCGGCCCTTCCGGCATCCGTGTCGACGGCACCGAGGGCACCGGCAAGGCGATGACCCGGCGCGACCTGGACGACGTCATCGGCGCATTCGTCGAGGCTGCCGCGGCCGCCGAGCGCATCGGCTTCGACGGCGTCGAACTGCACGGCGCCCACGGCTACCTTCTCGACCAGTTCCTGTGGGCGGGAACGAATCGCCGTACCGATGCCTACGGCGGCGACCCCGTGGCCCGTACGAAGTTCGCGGCCGAGATCGTGGCCGCGGTCCGCGAGACCGTCTCACCCGACTTCCCCGTGATCTTCCGCTATTCGCAGTGGAAGCAGGAGGCATACGACGCGAGGCTCGCCCAGACCCCGGAGGAGCTGGATGCGATCCTGACCCCGCTCGCCGCGGCCGGCGTCGACGCCTTCCATGCCTCCACCCGCCGCTACTGGCTCCCGGAGTTCGAGGACTCGGATCTGAACCTGGCGGGCTGGACCAAGAAGCTCACCGGCCGGCCCACGATCACCGTCGGCTCGGTCGGCCTCGACGGCGACTTCATCCGCGCGTTCGCGGGCGAGGGTGCCGCGGTCGGCAGCATCGACAACCTCCTCGACCGCATGGAGCGCGACGAGTTCGACCTGGTCGCCGTCGGCCGCGCCCTGCTGCAGGACCCGGAGTGGGCGGCGAAGGTCCTGGCGGGCCGGGTCGAGGACCTGAATCCGTACGACGCGGCGGCGCTGAAGACGCTGAGCTAGAGCAACGCCGCGCTGAAGGTGCGGGGGTCCGGTCAGGGGCGCGGGGCTGTGGATGTGCTGCTCCGACGGACGGTTGCCCCGCCGGTACCGGTGTCCGGAGGCCCACCGTCCGAACCGCGCCGAACGGCTGAAGGGCACCCGGGCGTGCAAGCCGACCGGTTCGACGCGCCTGCACGGACCACCGGCCGGGGTTCTGAGTACTTCTACTCAGGACCCCGGTCCGCTTCTGGGCGACGCTGGACCGATGACCACGCCCCCTGCTCCCGATACCCCACCGTGGCCGGCTCACCACCCCCGCTACACAGGGGGCAACCATCCTCTGCCGTCGCAACGGCGCAGGTGGTTGCATCCGGCCGCAGACATCGCACTCGCCATCGGGCTCCTCGTGATCGACGTCATCGCCCCGCTCATCGCGTTCGTATTCGGACTCGACGCGGCTGGTTACCAGATGTTCGACCCTGCAGCCGACAACTCGTCCGTCTCGCTCACGCGCCCCTTCGCCTATGTGGCCGTGGTCGGCGGCATCGCCCTGGTCTCCGCGCTCCCTCTGTTCATGGCCCGCACATTCATCAGCTTCGGCGTCCAAGTCCTCACCGGCATGGTCCTGATCCTGGTGGCGGTCATCGGAATGTACGACGCATACCGCGATTCGCATCCACAGCCTGTCCCGGCCTCCCCCTCCGTCGACCCGGGCGCGCTCTGCCGGTCCGGCGGCGACAACAGCGAATGCGGCGGATCCTGACGGTTCTGCCCGCGATCGGTGGACCTCGCCACGGGTGCGGACACGCCGGCCCACTGGATCCGGCGTGCTGTCGAAGACAGCCTGCGCCGCCTGGACATCGGGCCGCCGATGGCGCACCCCAACCCGCTCATCACCGACAAGCGGCTGCGCCGCCGCCGGCACAGGGCACGCGTGACCGCGGACAGCCCGCACCTCGTTGCATCGCCTGCCTTGACCGGCAAAAGCGCCGTCCCGAAGGTGGGCGGAGACCGGGCGCCCCCGGCAGGACTCGAACCTTCGGCCGAGTACATGGCGCGCACTGGATCCGGGTCCGTGCCGGAGGGCTCGGCGTCTTCACGGCCCGTCCCGGCCGTGAAGACGCCGAGCCCTGACGGCGGCCGAGGCTTACTCGGCCACCGCTCCCGCCGTCTCCCGCGGCATGCGCGAGCCGTCCGGGGAGCCCGCGTCCCGGCGCCGCAGTGCCGGGCGGGCGGACGGGATCAGCAGGGCCATCAGAGCAGCGGCGATGCAGAGGGCCGTCAGGAGAGCGAAGCCGTGGGTGTAGCCCGACTCCTGGGGCAGACCCGTCGGCTGGAGATGGGCCGTGACCAGGAGGCCGGTGACCGCGGCGCCCAGCGAGCCGCCGATCGTGCGGATGTTGGCGTTCATGCCGGTCGCCGCACCGGTCTGGGTGGCCGGGACGCTGTGCACGATGAGCGTCGCCATCGACGCGAACGCCAGCCCGATGCCCAGGCCGAAGATGCCCGCGGCGAGAGCGACCTGCCAGGCCTGCGCATGCAGAACGGTGAGCAGCCCACCGGCCACCGCTGCGAACGCGGAGCCGGTGACGAGCTGGGCCTTGGCACTGAACACCGGTGCGAGGCGACCGCTGAGCACCCCGGAGACGAACATCGCGACCAGCATCGGCAGCATGAGCAGACCGGCCCCGGTGACGCCCGCCCCGAACCCGTACCCGGCGACGGCCGGAGTCTGTGTGAAGGCCGGCAAGAATGACCACAGGGCGAACATGCCCGCGCCGAAGAGCAGCGCGACCGTGTTGGTCGTCCACACGGCGGGCAGCCGCATGATCCGCAGATCGATCAACGGATGCGCGGCCCGGGCCTCGGCGAACAGCCACAGGGCGAACAGGACGACGGCGGCGGCGAGCAGGCCCAGGACCCGGGACGATCCCCATCCCCAGGAGCCTGCCTGACTCAACGGCAGCAGCAGTGCCACCAGCCATGCCGACAGCAGGCCGGCGCCGAGCCAGTGGACGCTGCCCTCGGCCCGCCGGGGCGATTCGGGTATGTGCCGGACGGCGAGCACGACCGTCACGGCGACGACGATGACCGGCAGCCAGAACAGCCAGTGGTAGTCGAGCGCTGCCACGGTGGGCCCCGCCAGGACCATGCCGAGGCCGCTGCCGGCCGCGATGACCGCGGAGAGGTTGCTGATGGCGGAGCCGACCCGTGGGGCGTCGAACTCGTCACGGATGATGCCGAAGGAGAGCGGGAACAGGGCGCCGCCCATGCCCTGGACGACACGCGCCGCGATCAGGACGCCTATGTTAGGTGCGAGCGCGGCGAGCAGGCAGCCCGCGAGTACGGTCAGCAGCGCGGCGACCAGCGTGCGCTTCTTGCCGAGCAGGTCGCCGACGCGGCCCAGGATCGGGGTGAAGACCGAGGCGGACAGCAGGTAAGCCGTCATCACCCAGGTCACCGTCGTCTGTGAGGTGTGCATCGCGTGCTGGACCGTGGGCAGGGCAGGCGCGATCAGGGACTGCAGGAGGGAGAACACCCCTGAGCCGGCCGCGAGGACGGCGAAGGTGGTGCGGTGCGAGGACCGCCGGCGAGTTGGTACGGACACAGTCAGCTTCTTCTTCCTCGGGCATGCGGGCAGGCCGTTTTCACGCAAGGCAGGGCGAGACGCCACTCGCTCCGACAGGGGAAACGGATGCTCGCGCCGATGGGGACGCGGGGGTGCCCGGAGGCACGATGAGGAGCGCGGCGTCACTGCCGCGTCGGGGAGGATGGAGGGTCCGGGGTAGGGCACGACGCGTGCTGCGGCCCACCCACTGCTAAAGTGGAGGTACGCCTCCACATTACCGGAGGCACGCCTCCGGTTCAAGTCAGGAGTCCCCTCGTGGCGCACACCCCCGTGAACGAGATCGTCGCGGCCCGGCGCCCTCGCCGCGCCGACGCGCGACGCAATTACGACGCACTGCTGCTCGCCGCCCGCGAGGCCTTCGCCGCGCACGGCGCCGACGCCTCACTCGAGGACATCGCACGGCGCGCAGGCGTCGGCATCGGGACGCTGTACCGCAACTTCCCCTCCCGCACCGAACTCTTCGAAGCCGTCTACGCGGACGAGGTCGACGCACTGTGCCGGGTCGCCGAAGAAGTCGCCGCAGAGCCCCCCTGGCAAGCACTCACCACATGGCTCCGCCGCTTCGTCGACTACATGGCCACCAAGCGCGCGATCCGCGAGGCGATGGACACACAATCGGCCGTGTTCACCGCCTGCCGCACCTCCATGTACGAAGCAGGCGCCCCCCTCCTCGCCCGCGCCCAGACAGCCGGCGATGCCCGCACCGACATGACCTTCGACGACCTGATCCGCATGGTCGCCGGAATCACCGGCGCGACCTACCCCGAACCGGACCAACGCGACCACATCCTCAAGATCGCGCTGGACGGCGTCCGCACCCACCGGAACTGACCGGACGGCACAGCGACCGAACTCCCGGCATCGGGTCATCGCGTTCCACCAGCGCGGACACGGCGCCGGCGAAGGCCACCCGCAAGATGCCTCCCGCGACACCTACGTCACCGGTGTCGTCGCGGCCCTGGACCAACCGGCCCCGCGGCGACCCGTCCTGGCCGACCAGTCGCCAGGCGGTCACCCGGCCACGCTCGCCGCCGCACCCCCCGAGGGGGTCCGCGCGCCGATACCCGTCGAGGCCGGCCCAGGCGGCCCCGCCCCGGACGGCCCCGCGGACACAGGCAGTTGACTCGACTCGCGGCCGACACCGTTCAACTCAGGCGAGGACGCCGTCCCAGTTCCTCGTCGGCGGACCCGTCGGCAAAGGCTGGGCAGCCGGACCGGGGGAACGCGGAGGCGGATGGCGGCCCCGCTTCGACCGAAAGTTGATGACCGATCATCTCTCGATGACAAGATTGTATTCAGTATACTTGCGACCGGTCGTACACCCGCATCGCGCCATCCGGAGGAGCCATGACAGTCCCGCACCCCGAACTGCTCGCGCACATGACCATCCACGCGCCCGACGGCATCGTCATCGTCGACAGCGAGGGGCTCATCCTGTTCTGGAACAGCGGCTCCGAGCGGATCTTCGGGTGGAAGGAGAGCGAGGTGCTCGGTCAGAGTCTTGACCTGATCATCCCCGAGCGGCACCGGCGCCCGCACTGGGACGGCTTCCACGCGGCGATGGCCAAGGGCACCACCCGCTACGGCGCGAGCGACCTGCTGACCGTGCCCGCGCTCAAGGCCGACGGGTCGAGCCTCTCGATCGAGTTCAGCGTGTGCCTCCTGCCGGATCCGCAGAGCGGCGCCGCGCATGTCGGCGCGGTCATCCGTGATGTCACCGCGCGCCGCGCCCAGGAGAAGGAGTTGCGCCGCCGCCTCGCCGACGCGAACGTTCGCGCCACGACCGGGTGAAACCCGGGGCATCGCGAGGAGGGCAGGGAACCCCGGGTTCCCTGCCCTCCTCGCTGTTCCATGTCCGCACACGCGGGTGTCCCGCACGCCGTTCGCGCGCGGGACACCTTCCTCAATTCCCCCCTGCCACCAGGCGGACCCGGCGTCAGGCGACGACGGACACCTCGCGCAGCTTACGGATGGTGTCAGCGTCGTAGCCCAGGTCCGCGAGGACCTCGTCGGTGTGCTCGCCAAGCAGCGGCGCCCCCTTGATGTCCGGCTTGAACCCGGAGAACTTCACCGGGCTGCCCACCGTCAGGTACGTGCCGCGCTCCTTCTGCTCCACCTCGACGATGGTGCCGCTCTTGCGCATGTCGGGGTCCTCGGCGAGCTCCTTCATCGACAGGACCGGGGCGCACGGCACCTCCCACTCGCGCAGGATGTCGACGGCCTCGTACTTCGTCTTGTCGGCGAGCCACTTCTCGATCTCGCCGAAGATCTCCATGATGTGCGGCTGGCGCGCCCGGGCGGTGCTGTACTCCGGGTCGTCCTTCCACTCCGCGTGGCCGATGGCCTCACAGGTACGAGCCCAGTTCTGCTCCTGGACCGTGAAGTAGATGTACGCGTTCGGGTCGGTCTCCCAGCCCTTGCACTTGAGGATCCAGCCGGGCTGGCCGCCGCCGCCCGCATTGCCGCCGCGCGGCACGGCCTCACCGAACTCGCCGTGCGGGTACTGCGGGTACTCCTCCAGGTAACCGACCCGCTCCAGACGTTGCTGGTCGCGCAGCTTGACGCGGGTGAGGTTGAGGACGGCGTCCTGCATGGAGACCGAGACCTTCTGGCCGAGACCTGTCTGGTCGCGCTGGATGATGGCCGTGAGCAGGCCGATCATGAGGTGCATGCCGGTGTTGGAGTCGCCCAGCGCGGAGCCGGAGATGGTGGGCGGGCCGTCCCAGAATCCGGTGATGGAGGCGGCGCCGCCGGCGGCCTGGGCGACGTTCTCGTAGACCTTGAGGTCGTTCCACTTCGATTCGTCGTTGAAGCCCTTGACCGAGCCGAAGATGAGGCGCGGGTTCAGCTCGTGGATGTAGTCCCAGCCGAGACCCATGCGGTCCATGGCGCCGGGCGCGAAGTTCTCGACGAGGATGTCCGACTCGCGGATCAGCTTCTCCATGACCTCCTTGCCCTCGGGTGTCTTGGTGTTGATCGCCAGCGAGCGCTTGTTGGAGTTGAGCATGGTGAAGTACAGGGCATCGAGATCGGGGATGTCCCTCAGCTGCTGACGGGTCACGTCGCCGCCGTTGATGCGCTCGACCTTGATGACGTCGGCGCCGAACCAGGCGAGCATCTGCGTACAGGCGGGGCCGGCCTGGACCCCGGTGAAGTCGATCACCTTGAGGCCTGCGAGCGGCTGGTCACTCATGTCTGAGTCCTTCTCGTGATGGGTTGCGCGGAAATCGGCGGTCGTGGTTGCCGATGGCGAGAGGTGACTTGCCAGGTGTGGTGGGCGGGTCACTTCTTCGACGGCACGATGTTGCCGACGGTGATGCCCTTGGGGTTGAGGTGCGAGATGTGACCGCTCTCCGTACCCGCACCGGGGTCGATGGCGCAGTCGATCAGGGCGGGACCGCCCGCGGCGAGCGACTCGGTGAGGGCCGCGGTGACCTCGGCCGGGGTGGTGGCGCGGTAGCCCTTGCCACCGAACGCCTCGATCATGAGGTCGTGCCGGGCGGACAGCATCAAGGTGGTCGGCGACGGGGCGTCGTCGAGGGGGTTGACGTCGTTTCCGCGGTACACACCGCCGTTGTTCATGATCACGGTGGTGACGGGGAGCTGGTACCGGCAGATCGTCTCCAGCTCCATGCCGCTGAACCCGAAGGCGCTGTCGCCCTCGACCGCGATCACTGGCTGGCCGGTCTCCACGGCGGCGGCGATCGCGTAGCCCATGCCGATCCCCATCACACCCCAGGTGCCGACGTCCAGGCGGTGGCGCGGGACGTGCATGTCGATGACGTTGCGCGCCATGTCGAGGGCGTTGGCACCCTCGTTGACGAGGTACGCGTGCTGATTGTCGTGCAGCACGTCGCGCACGGCGCGCAGCGCGCCCATGAACTGCATCGGGTGCGGGTCGGCCGCCAGACGCCCGGCCATCTTCTCGACGTTCTGCGCGGAGCGCGCCGCGAGCTCCTCGCGCCAGGCGGTGGGCGCGGAGATCTGACCCGGCTTGGTGCGCTCGGCCAGCACCTCGAGCACGGATTCGACGTCACCGACGAGCGGCGCCGCGATCGGCTGGTTGCTGTCCAGCTCCCTGGGCTCGATGTCGACCTGGATGAACTTCGCGTCGGGGTTCCACTGCGGCGCCTCCCCGTGCCCCAGCAGCCAGTTGAGGCGGGCTCCGACGAGCATCACGACATCGGCCTTGCGCAGCGCCAGGGAACGGGCGGTCGCCACCGACTGCGGGTGGTCGTCGGGCAGCAGGCCCTTGGCCATCGACATCGGTACGTACGGGATGCCGGTCGACTCGACGAACTCCCGTATCCTGTCGTCGGCCTGGGCATAGGCGGCGCCCTTGCCGAGCACCACCAACGGCCGCTCGGCGCCGGCGAGGAGTTCGATGGCACGGTCCACCGCCGCGGGCCCGGGCAGCTGGCGCGGGGCCGGGTCGACCAGCCGGCTGAGGGTCTTGGCGCCCTCCGCCTTGTCCATGATGGAGCCGAGCACGGCGGCCGGGATGTCGAGGTAGACGCCCCCCGGCCGGCCGGAGACGGCGGTGCGCAGCGCACGGGCGATCCCCCGGCCGATGTCCTCGACCCGGCTGATGCGGTACGCGGCCTTGCAGAACGGCTGCGCGGCGGCGAGCTGGTCCATCTCCTCGTAGTCGCCCTGCTTGAGGTCGACGAGGTGGCGCTCGCTGGACCCCGAGATCTGCACCATCGGGAAGCAGTTGGTGGTGGCGTTGGCCAGTCCGACTAGGCCGTTGAGGAACCCCGGCGCGGACACCGTGAGAGCGATGCCCGGCTTCTTCGTGAGGTAGCCGGCCGCGGCCGCGGCGTGGGCCGCGTTGCTCTCGTGGCGGAAGCCGATGTAGCGGATGCCCTCGGCCTGGGCGAGCCGGGCCAGATCCGTGATCGGGATGCCGACCACGCCGTAGATGGTCTCGACGTCGTTCAGCTTCAGAGCGTCGACGACCAGGTGATACCCGTCGGTGAGCTCGGCCGGTGCGTCGGCGTTCGCCGCTGTCTCCTGTGGTGAGGGGGCGGTCATGGTCCGAGGTCCTCCTTGGGCAAGTGATGCTGTGCGGCTTGTGCATCCACCTTCTGCACCAGACCCTCCCCCCGTCCAAGACCTGACGGCGACCAGCCGATAACCAGCGTTTATCAACGGCGGGAACGGGCCTTGGCACCTGCGGTGATAGTCGGCCGCTATCGGCCGTTCACGGTTGTGCATTGGACGCTCACGGACCGTGGCCCGCAGGCTCGCAGTCGACCGTTTCAACTGCGTCGGCTGTTCGCCTCAACTGGCGCGAGGAGGTGCGGTGATGACCACAGTGGCCACGGCATCCATGCATGAACCGGACCGCTACCACCCGCCCGCGCTCACCGGTCTCGTCGATCTGCTGTCCCGGCCCGTGCGGGCGCGTCCGCACTCGCGGGCCCTCGTCGTCGGAGCGGAGCGCATCGAGCTGTCGTACGCCGGCCTCGCCTCGCTCGCCGACGACCTGGCCCGCCGGCTGACGGCCGCCGGGGTGCGGCCTGGGGACCCGGTGGGACTGGTGGCCGCGAACACCGTCGAATTCGTCGTGTCTCTATTGGGTGCAGCCCGGGCCGGCGCGGTCGTCGCCCCGCTGGATCCCGACCTGCCTCCCGGTCAGCTGGTCGCGCGGCTCGGAGTGTTCGGGGGGCGCGTGGTGCTGTGCGGGCCCGAGGCAGCCGCGGGTGTGCCGGCCGCCTGGCCCGTGCGGGTACGGGTCACGCCCGGCGCTCCCTGTGCGGTCACGCTCGACACGACGCGCGCGCCGCTCGGGCTGTACGGGACACCGAGGCCGGGACTCGCCCTGGACGACGCCCTGATCCTGTCGACGGCGGGCACCATGGACCAGGGCCGCCTGGTGCCGCTGACCCACGGGAACGTGGCCGCGGCGGTGCGTGTGCTGTGCGCGACGTACGAACTGGGGCCGCAGGACGCGACGGTGGCCGTCATGCCGCTCTTCCACACGCACGGGCTGGTCGCGGCGCTGCTCGCCACGCTCGCCGGCGGCGGCTGCGTGCTGCTCCCGGCCGGGGGTCGCTTCTCGGCCGACACGTTCTGGGACGACATGCGCGCGGTGGGTGCCACCTGGTTCACCGCGGTGCCCGCCATCCACGAGATCCTCCTCGACCGTTCGGCCGGCGAACACCCCGCGCCACTCGCACCGCCCCTGCGCTTCGCCCGCAGTTCCAGCGCTCCGCTCAACACCGCGACCCAGCGGGCCCTGGAGCGCACCCTCGGAGTGCCACTGCTGTCGGCCTACGGCATGACGGAGGCCACGCATCAGGCGAGCAGTGAACCCCTGGCGCCGCCCGGTACATCCAAGCACGGCTCGGTGGGCAGGCCGACCGGGACGCGGATCCAGGTCGTCGACCCGTCGGGGCAGGTGTGCCCGCCCGGTGTGCAGGGCGAGGTCTGGGTGGGCGGCCCCAGCGTGGCCAGGGGCTATCTCGCCGATCCGGCGGCGACGGTGCAAGGTTTCGACGGGGGCTGGCTGCGCACCGGGGACCTGGGGCATCTGGACGCCGACGGCGACCTGTTCCTCACCGGCCGGATCAGGAACCTGATCACCCGGGCGGGCTACCAGGTCTCTCCCGAGTACGTCGAGGACGTACTGTGCGGTTGTCCCGCCGTCGCCGAGGCAGCCGTGTTCGGGGTCCCCGACGAGCAGCACGGGCATCGGGTGGGCGCGGCGGTGGTGCTGCGCGAGGAGGAGGACGCGGAGCCCGCGGAGATCGTCAGGTACTGCCTGGGCCGGCTGGCCCCTTTCGAGGTGCCTGAGCGGATCCAGGTCGTCCCGGCCCTGCCGCACACGGCCAAGGGGGCGCTGGACCGGCAGGCGGTCCAGCTGCGTTTCGCCCGGTGATGCTCCGGCCGGACGGGCCGGCCGGAGCCGCCTCGGCTCAGCGGACCAGCGGTTCCGGCACGGGCAGCGGCCGGTCGAAGAACTCGTCCAGGCTCAGTGAGGCCGCCGCCGTGATGAACGCGCGGGCCGCGAGCGAGCCCGGCGTCGCGTCGTGGATCGCGACCGAGATGAGCGCCCGCGCGTCCGGCTCGACAAGCCGCAGCACGCGCATCCGGCCGGTGACCGGCAGGGCCCGCAGCCAGGTGTGCGGCACGATGCTGGTGCAGGCGCCCGCACCCACGTTCGCGTACAGGGTGGCCACGGAGTCGGTCTCCACCTGTGGAATGACGGTGACTCCGCTGCGGGTGAACGCGGCGTCGATGACCTGACGGATCCGCATGTCGGGGGTGAGCAGCGCGAGGGGCAGCTGGGACGCCTCGGCCCAGGTCAGGGTATCGGACTGGGGCAGCAGCTGATCGGCCGCGGCGAGCAGCATGTACCGCTCCTCGTAAAGCGGCGTCACCTGCAGTCCGTCCCGGTCCTCGGGGCCGAAGTGGGCGATGGCCGCGTCCAGTTCGAAGGCGCGGAGCTGCCGGATGAGTTCCGTGGTGGACAGGCGGGACCGCACCTGGACCTTGGCCAGCGGGTGCGCGGCGCAGAACGCCGTCACCGGCAGCGCGAGCGTCGTCGAGGCCGTGGGCTCCGCGCCCAGCCGCAGCGTCCCGGTGATGCCCGACTGGACCGCGGCCACCTCGGCCTTGAACGCCTCCTGCTCGGCGAGGATCCTCTTGGCCCAGACGACCAGACGCTCTCCTTCGGGCGTCAGTCCCTGATAGTTGTGGCCTCGATTGATCAGTGTGACGTTGAGTTCGCGCTCCAGTTTGGCGATCGATACGGACAGTGCGGGCTGCGAGACGAAGCAGGCGTCCGCGGCCCTCGCGAAGTGCCTCTCGCGGGCCACCGCCACGAAGTACTCCAGCTGACGGAAGAGCATGCTCGCCTCCTGCTTCGTCCCCCGCACCCCATACGTCCCCGCCCCGATCCGGTCGAACACGCCTGCGGTGGCTGCGGTGCCCGAGCTTACCCGGCGGCATGGGCGGCGCCAGGCCCGCACGGAAGGCCCGGCTCCCCCGGCATCGCGGGAGCCGGGCCGACTCTCATCCCGTGCCGGTGCGGCGCGCCAGCAGGTCCGTGGCCGCGTGCACCGCTCGGAGCCTGGGTGCCTCGGCACCCGTGATATCGGCCATCTCCACCACCGCGGTCACGATGGCGTCGAGTTCCAACTGCTTGCCCGCCTCAAGGTCCTGAAGCATCGACGTCTTGTGGTCGCCGACCCCCTCCGCACCCCGCAACCGTTTCTCGATGGAGATGTCCGGTGTGCTGCCGACCCGGGCGGCGATGTCCAGCGTCTCCTCCATGAGCTGGGCCACCAGGCGTCGTGTCGGCGGATGCCGGCAGATCTCGACCATCGTGGCCCGGGTGAGCGCGCTGATCGGGTTGAACGCGACGTTGCCCATCAGCTTGATCCAGATGTCGTCCCGCAGGTTCGGCTCCACGGGGCACTTCAGTCCACCAGCGATCATCGCCTCGCTCAGCTCGGTGCACCGCGCCGAGATCCCACCACCGGGTTCACCGATGGAGAAGCGGGTGCCTTCGAGGTGCCGTATCACGCCGGGGGCATCGATGACGGTGGCGGGGTAGACCACGCAGCCCACGGCCCGCTCCGGCGCGAGGACCTTGCTGGTCGCGCCGCCCGGGTCCACCGCCTCGATCCGACGACCCTCGTAGGGGCCGGGGAGCCGGTGGAAGTACCACCACGGGATGCCGTTCTGCCCGGCGACGACAGCGGTGTGCGCGCCGAGGAGCGGTTCGATCAGCGGGCCGCTGGACGGGTAGGAGTGTGCCTTCAGCCCGAGGAACACGAAGTCCACGGGTCCGATCTCGGCGGGGTCGTCGGTGGCGTGCGGGTGGGCGACGAAGTCCCCACGGGGGCTGATGACCCTGACCCCGCGCTCGCGGATGGCCTCCAGGTGCGGACCACGGGCGATCAGGTGGACATCGGCACCACCCCGGTGCAGGGCCGCTCCTACGAAGGCTCCGATCGCGCCGGCTCCGAGGACAGCAATCTTCACGGCAACTCCTCTCGAGAGGAAGGGCGAGTGTGTGATTGGATACTGTATGCAGTCCGCGGGTCCGATGTATACCCATCGAACCCGACCTGATACGGCCGCGATGTCCCCGACCGACCGCACGGATTCACCCTGGCGTCGAACGAAGTGCGCACAATATGCTGCGCGCCTCCTGTCCGATGCCCCGCTTCCTCCGCTCCTGACGCTCCCCGTGCGCCGACGGACCCGCAAGGCCCCTGAGAAAAGGAGAGCAATGTCTGCGTCACCACCACAACGCATAGGCGTGGTCGCCGAGTCGACCTCCGGGGAGACCAGAGTGGCGGCAACCCCGGACACCGTCCGCCGCCTCATCGGACTCGGTTACGAAATCGTCGTCGAGACCGGCGCCGGAACCGCATCGGGCTTCTCCGACGCGTCGTACGTCGAGGCGGGCGCGCGCCTCGACGACGCCTGGCACGCCGATGTCGTCTTCAAGGTCAACCCGCCGTCCCACGACGAGGTGCGTCGACTGCGAGACGGAGCCACGATCATCGGCCTGCTCGCCCCCGCGCAACACGCCGAACTCCTCACCCAACTCGCGAGCAAGCGGCTGACCGCGTTGTCCATGGACGCCGTGCCCCGCATCTCGCGGGCCCAGTCCCTGGACGTGCTCAGTTCGATGGCCAACATCGCCGGATACCGGGCGGTCATCGAGGCGGCCCACGCCTTCGGACGGTTCTTCACCGGACAGGTCACCGCGGCAGGCAAAGTTCCTCCCGCGAAGGTGCTGGTGGCCGGCGCGGGAGTGGCCGGCCTGGCGGCCATCGGAGCCGCGGGGAGCCTCGGCGCGGTGGTCCGGGCCACCGACCCGCGCGGCGAGGTCGCCGACCAAGTGCGTTCCCTCGGTGGCGAGTTCCTGCCCGTCGACGTCGAACAGGAGTCGGCGGGCGACGGATACGCGCGAGCCACCTCCGAGGCGTACGACCTGCGCGCCGCCGAGATCTACTCCGAGCAGGCCCGAGATGTCGACATCATCATCACGACGGCCCTGATCCCGGGGCGCCCGGCGCCGCGGCTGATCACGGCCGATCAAGTGGCCTCGATGAAACCGGGCAGCGTCATCGTCGACATGGCGGCGGCGCAGGGCGGGAACGTCGAAGGGACGGTGAGCGATCGGGCCATCGTCACCGAGAACGGCGTCACCATCATCGGCTACACCGACCTCGCGGGCCGACTGCCCGCCCAGGCCTCACAGCTGTACGGCACGAACCTGGTGAACCTGCTGAAGCTGCTCACCCCGGGCCGGGACGGGCAGCTGACCCTCGACCTCGAGGACGTCGTACAGCGGACGGTGACCGTGGTGCGCGACGGCGAGACGCTGTGGCCGCCGCCCCCCGTCCCGGTCTCGGCAGCGCCCGCGAAGGCCCCGGCCTCGCCGGCCTCGCCGGTCGATCCGGCGCCGCCACGGCGCCTGTCACCCGCGGGCCGCTACGGACTGATCGGGCTCGGGATGCTCGCCCTGTTCGCGCTCATCGCTGTCTCGCCCGCCCAACTCGCTTCCAACTTCACGGTGTTCGCGCTTGCTGTGGTCATCGGCTACTACGTGATCGGCAAGGTCCACCACGCGCTCCACACCCCGCTGATGTCGGTGACCAATGCGATCTCGGGGATCGTGGTGGTCGGGGCGCTGCTCCAGATCGGCCACCCGCCCCTGGCCATCAGTGTGTTGGCCTTCCTGGCCATCTTGCTCACCACCGTGAACATCTTCGGTGGGTTCGCCGTCACCCGTCGCATGCTCGGCATGTTCTCGAAAGGCTGAGGTTCGATGAATGCATCCACGGCGGCCCAGGCCGCCGACATAGTCGCCGCACTGCTGTTCGTCTTCAGCCTGGCGGGGCTCTCCCGGCACCACACCGCACGGGCGGGGGTGGCCTACGGAGTCGCGGGAATGGCGCTTGCGCTCGTCGCCACCGTCGTCGTCGCCGGGCGCTCCGTCTCCGGCGAGTCGATCGCGCTGATCGCCGTCGCGGGCACGATCGGTGGCGCGATCGGCCTGTGGCAGGCCCGCCGGGTCGAGATGACCCAGATGCCCGAGCTGATCGCCGTACTGCACAGCCTCGTCGGGCTCGCCGCCGTACTGATCGGCTGGAACAGCTACTTGGAGGTCGAGGCACAGCGCCCGGGCTCCACCGAGCTGGCCGGGTCGCTGCTGCGGATCCATCATGCCGAGGTGTTCATCGGCATCTTCATCGGCGCGGTCACCTTCACAGGTTCCGTGATCGCGTTCCTGAAACTGTCGGCGCGCATCAAGTCCCGGCCGCTGACACTGCCCGGCAAGAACCTGCTCAACGTGGGCGCCCTGCTCGCGTTCGTGACCCTGACCGTCTGGTTCACCATCAGCCCGAACCTCGCTCTGATGATCGCCGTCACCGTGCTCGCGCTCGTCCTGGGCTGGCATCTGGTCGCGTCCATCGGCGGCGGCGACATGCCCGTCGTGGTCTCGATGCTCAACAGCTACTCGGGCTGGGCCGCCGCAGCGGCCGGCTTCCTGCTGGACAACAACCTGCTCATCGTGACCGGGGCGCTGGTCGGCTCCTCCGGCGCCTACCTGTCGTACATCATGTGCCGGGCGATGAACCGGTCCTTCCTCTCCGTCATCGCGGGTGGCTTCGGCGTCGAGGCCGCACCCAGCGGCGAGCAGGAGCAGGGCGAGCACCGGGAGATCAGCGCCGAGGAAACCGCAAGCGCACTGGCCGGCGCCACGCAGGTGATCATCACCCCGGGGTACGGCATGGCGGTCGCCCAGGCACAGCACCCGGTGGCGGAGTTGACACGCCGTCTGCGGGAGCGCGGCGTGACCGTCCGCTTCGGCGTACATCCCGTGGCGGGCCGGCTGCCGGGGCACATGAACGTACTCCTTGCCGAGGCCCGCGTACCGTACGACGTCGTCCTGGAGATGGACGAGATCAACGACGACTTCGCCGCCACCTCGGTGGTTCTGGTCATCGGCGCCAACGACACCGTCAACCCTTCGGCGATGGACGATCCGGCCAGCCCCATCGCGGGGATGCCGGTGCTGCGGGTGTGGGAGGCGGAGCACGTGGTCGTGTTCAAGCGCTCCATGGCCTCCGGATACGCAGGGGTGCAGAATCCGCTGTTCTTCCGGGAGAACAGCAGCATGCTCTTCGGCGACGCCAAGCAGAGTGTGGAAGCGATCCTGCGCGAACTGGCAGCCGGCGACCCGAGTCCGGCAGCCGGCTCAGGACGTCTGCCGGCGGAGCAGCCCGCACCTGCCTGACATAGACAGATTGCATACAGACGCCTATATGCTGTACACGATTCCTCTCGCTCCATCGCCAGCACCTCCCCGCAGCCCACCACCAGGGAGCCCATGCGCGAGCCAAGCACTTTCCCAGCCACCGTGACGACACCCGTCAACAGACCCGTGCCCCTGCGCCAGGCCGTCTACGACGTCCTGATCGAACTGATCGTGGGGGGCGTACTCCAGCCGGGCCGCCATCTGATCGAGGCCGAACTCGCCGAGTACCTCGGCGTGAGCCGCCAACCGGTGCGCGAGGCGCTCCTGCGCCTCCAGGCCGACGGATGGGTGGATCTGCGCCCCGCGCAGGGCGCATTCGTGCACAGCCCCACCGTGGAGGAGGCCACCCAGCTCCTCAGCGTCCGCGCCGTCCTGGAGACCCACTCGGCACGCGGCGCCGCACAGTACGCGACCGGTCCGGACATCGCGCGGCTGTGGGAACTGCAGGCCGCCGGAATAGCTGCGCTCTCCGCGGACGACGCCCACGGCATCGTCGAGGCGAACGCAGCGCTGCACGGCTTCATCACCGAGCTCGCGCGCAACCCCATCCTCGCCGACCTGATCCGGCAGGTCGACCGCCGGGTGCGCTGGTACTACATGCCCATCGCCCGGCCACGCGGCAAGGACGCGTGGAACGAGCACGCCGACATCATCGCCCGCATCGCGGCCGGTGACGCCGACCGGGCAGAAGAACTGATGCACCATCACACCCGGACGACCACCGACTTCTACTGCCGGCAGCTGACCGCGGCACCCCGAGGCCGGGTGTGACCGCGGCGGCTCCAGCCGGCCCCACCTGAAATGGAGCACCTGGCACACCAATGGGCCGGGGCCGGACGGAGCAGGGAGCGCACCCCACCGTCCGGCCCCACCCGTGCCACGGGCACCACGCCGGACGACTGCCGCCGCCGCCCAACGCTTTTTCCGCACCCGCGCACGGTCTGCGGGCCCGGGCGCGCAGTTGCGCCCGGGCGTTCACTCAGTTCGCGGCGCCGGTCAGCCCGCGGCTGTCGGCCACGGCCTGCACGGCAGGCCGCTCCTGGTCCGCGGGTCGGCCGGGCTGGCGCAGCAGCAAGGTGATCAGAGCCGACAGAAAGGCGATGCCGCCTGCCAGGTAGTAGCCGCCCGAGTAGCCCCAGGCGCTGATCACCGAAGCGGCCAAGCCACCGCCGCCCACACCGCCGACCAGCTTGGCGCTGTAGACGAGGCCGTAGTTGGTGGCGTTGTTGTTCTCCCCGAAGTAGTCCGGGACCAGTGCCGCGAACAGCGGGTAGAAGGCTCCGCCGCCGAAGCCGTTGACAAAGGCGAAAATCAGGAACAGCGGCTCGTTATGGGCCTGTCCCGACCACAGCACGCCGAACTGCGCGACGCCCGCGATCACGAGGACCAGCGTCAGCGTCTGCCGGCGGCCGAGTGTGTCCGACAGCCAGCCCACGGCGGCCCGGCCCACCCCGTTGACCACGGCGAGCACACCCGCCGACGAGGCGGCGATCAGCGGCCCGAAGCCAAGGCTCTTGGCGAAGGGGACCTGGAAGTTGATGCCGAAGAGCGAGACGCCGCCGATGCAGACCAGGGCGAACCACATCAGCGGCAGCTGCCCGGTCCTGATGGCCTGCATCGGGGTGAACTGCCCCTTGGCCGGCGGGTTCTTGCGCAGCCTGCGGGCCACACGCTCGGCGTCCTCACCGTCGCCGCGGTTGAGCGGGTCCACGTCGTGCGGCCACCAGCTCTTGGGCGGGTCACGGAAGAAGAAGCCGCAGGCGCCGACGAGGAGGACCATGCCCAGGGCGATCAGGTCGAGGACCAACCGGTAGTTGTCGGCGTGGAACCAGTAGCTGAATACGAAGATCAACGGCAGTGTGCCGTAGGCGAATCCGCCGTTGACGAAGCCGGTCCGCGCACCCTTGTTGTCCGGATACCACTTACCGACCATGTTGATACAGGTCGCGTAGACGAGTCCGGAGCCGGCGCCACCGAGCACCGAGTAACCCAGTATCACCACGATCGGGTTCGAGACGTGGGAGATGGAGAGGAAGCCGAGCCCGGACAGTACCGCTCCGAGAAGCATGCCTGTCTTGGCGGAGAGCTTCCCGGTCTCCCGGAGCCTGCCCGCGGGGAAGGCGATGCCCGCCTGGAAGACCGCCCAGATACTGGCGATCCAGAAGGCCTCGGTGAGGGTCCAGCCATGGGCGTGCTCGAGGGTCGCCTCCGCCGAGCTGTAGCCGTACTCGTAGACGCTGACGCCCATCATCGCGATCCACGGGAGCCAGACCATCCACGCCCGAGGCCTGCCCAGGATGGAGCGGTCGGTCTCCCCGACGCGATAGACGCGTCCGTTGGCATCGGCGACCTCTCGGTACGAGGATGAAGTCGCCTGCGGTGTTTCTGACATGTGTGCCTTCCCTTGCCTGAAAAAGAGCTTGGCGTGCGCCCCCTGGGGCCTTGCTCTTCATGCGTTGGGTGAAAGCGACTCCCCTCCACGGTGCGCGCCCGGACTCTCGCCGGGCGCGGGTAGGGGGTACGCCGTCGGCGCGTCACGGGTCCGGGGCGGCATCCCGGAGCCCGCCGGCGTGCAGGCGGTGACCTGGTGTTTCGGCCTCGGCGCGACGGGTTCGGGACCGCGGCGAGGTATGACAGACAACTGACCTGCCGGTCAAGACGCAGGGAGCCCGACCGGTGATTGCATACGGTATGGAGAACTGAAATCGCGTGTCCAGTGGGGCGGCAGGAAGCTTGACCAGTGCATTACTCAACTACCTTTGGGAGCCGTGCAGTTACACCCCACAGTCGAGTGAACCGGGTTCCGGGCATGCCGAAGGGCCCCGCGGGGGCTTCCCTCGGGGCTGCACGAGACATGGCCCGCCGCGTCACACCGCAGCGGGCCGCGCCCTGAACTCCACCGTCAGCTCAGCAGCTTCACCGCCTCGACGACCAGCGGGTGCACGCCGGGCGCGTCGGAGTCCACCAGCGCGCGCAGCCTCGTGCGCATCCGCGGGTCCCAGAACCTGCCGATGTGTCCGGCCAGTTCGGTGGTGGCCTGCGCCGTGGGCAGATGGGCGAGGTTCAGAGCGATGTCATTGGCCATACGGCACTCGGCCGGCTCAGTTGAGGCCATGAGTGTCAGTCTCCCGCCGTCAGGGCGCCCACGGGGGTCTCGGTGGCCGCGGCGGCCCCCTCGCGCCCCGGTGACGCCAGGGCTACCTGGACCGCCGTCACCTTGTACTCCGGGCAGTTGGTCGCCCAGTCGGAGTTCTCCGTGGTCACCACGTTGGCGCCGGTGACCGGGTGGTGGAAGGTCGTGTAGACGACGCCGGTCGGCATCCGGTCGGAGACCAGGGCGCGCAGCGTGGTGCGGCCGACCCGGCTGGCCAGGGTGACCGGGTCACCGTCGGTGATCCCGCGATCCTCCGCGTCGTGCGGGTGCAGTTCCAGTACGTCCTCGGGGTGCCAGGCGACGTTGCCCGTGCGGCGCGTCTGCGCCCCGACGTTGTACTGGCTGAGGATGCGCCCCGTGGTGAGCACCAGCGGGAAGCGACGGGTGGAGCGCTCATTGGTCGGCACGTACGAGGTGACGACGAACTTGCCCTTCCCACGGACGAATTCGTCGATGTGCATGACGGGTGTGCCATCGGGCGCCTCGGCGTTGCACGGCCACTGGACGCTGCCCAGCTTGTCGAGGAGCCCGAAGGAGACGCCCTCGAAGGTCGGGGTGACCGCAGCGATCTCGTCCATGATCTGGCTCGGGTGGTCGTACGCCATCGGATACCCCATGGCGGTGGCGATCTCGGTGACGATCTGCCACTCGTGCTTGCCCGCCTTCGGCGCCATCACCGCGCGCACCCGGTTGATCCGGCGCTCCGCGTTGGTGAAGGTTCCATCCTTCTCCAAGAACGACGCCCCGGGCAGGAACACATGCGCGAACTTGGCGGTCTCGTTGAGGAACAGGTCCTGGACGACGACGAGTTCCATCGCCTCGAGGGCCGCGGTGACATGTTTCAGGTTCGGGTCGGACTGCGCGATGTCCTCTCCGTGCACGAACAGGCCGCGGAAGGAGCCGTCGATGGCCGCGTCGAACATGTTGGGGATGCGAAGCCCCGGCTCGGACAGCAGGGCCGTGCCCCACAGGTCCTCGAACACGGTGCGCACCGCGTCGTCGGCGACATGCCGGTAGCCGGGCAGCTCGTGCGGGAAGGAGCCCATGTCGCAGGAGCCCTGGACGTTGTTCTGGCCGCGCAGCGGATTGACGCCCACGCCGTCGCGGCCGATGTTCCCGCACGCCATCGCAAGGTTGGCCATTCCCATGACCATGGTCGAGCCCTGGCTGTGCTCGGTGACGCCCAGACCGTAGTAGATCGCCCCGTTGGGTGCGCCGGCGTACAGCCGGGCGGCCGCGCGCAGTTCGTCTGCAGGGACCCCGGTGACCGGTTCGACGGCCTCGGGGCTGTTCTCGGGGCGGGCCACGAACGCGGCCCACTCCTCGTAGCCCTCGCACCGCTCGGCCACGAAGTTCTGGTCGACGAGCGCCTCGGTGACCACCACGTGCGCCATGGCGTTGACCACGGCCACGTTGGTGCTCGGTCGCAGTTGCAGATGGTGGTCGGCCTCGATGTGCGGCGAGCGTACGAGGTCGATGCGGCGCGGGTCGATCACGATGAGGCGGGCGCCCTCGCGCAGCCGGCGCTTCATCCGGGAGGCGAACACCGGGTGTCCGTCGGTGGGGTTGGCGCCGATCACCATGATGACGTCGGCCTCGGCGACCGAGCGGAAGTCCTGGGTGCCCGCGGATTCACCGAAGGTCTGCTTGAGCCCGTATCCGGTGGGCGAGTGGCAGACGCGCGCACAGGTGTCGACGTTGTTGTTGCCGAACGCGGCCCGGACCATCTTCTGGACGACGTACACCTCCTCGTTCGTGCACCGCGAGGAGGTGATCGCGCCGACCGCGCCCGTCCCGTACGTGTCCTGCAGAGCCCGCATCCGGCGTGCGACGGTGGCGATGGCCTCGTCCCACTCGACCTCACGCCACGGGTCCGTGATCTTCTCGCGCACCATGGGCTTGAGGACGCGGTCGGGGTGCGTGGCGTAGCCGAAGGCGAAGCGGCCCTTGACGCACGCGTGACCTTCGTTGGCGCCGCCGTCCTTGTACGGCACCATGCGGACGAGTTCGTCGCCGCGCAGTTCGGCCTTGAAGGAGCAGCCGACGCCGCAGTACGCGCAGGTGGTGAGGACCGAGCGGGTGGGCATGCCGAGGTCGACGACCGACTTCTCCTGGAGCGTGGACGTCGGGCACGCCTGCACGCAGGCTCCGCAGGAGACGCACTCGGAGTCCATGAAGGACTCCCCCGCGCCCGCCGCCACCTTGGAGTCGAAGCCGCGTCCCTCGATGGTCAGGGCGAATGTGCCCTGGATCTCGCCGCACGCGCGGACGCAACGGGAACAGGCGATGCACTTGGACGCGTCGAAGTCGAAGTAGGGGTTGCTGGTGTCCTTCTCGGCGTCGAGGTGATTCTCCCCCTCGTAGCCGTAGCGCACCTGACGCAGTCCGACGACGCCCGCCATGTCCTGCAGTTCGCAGTCGCCGTTGGCGGGGCAGGTCAGACAGTCCAGCGGGTGGTCGGAGATGTAGAGCTCCATGACGCCCTGGCGCAGCTTCTCCACCTTGGGTGTCTGGGTGCGCACCTGCATACCGTCGGCGCACGGGGTGGTGCAGGAGGCCGGTGTGCCGCGCCGGCCGTCGATCTCGACCACGCACAGCCGGCAGGAGCCGAAGGCCTCCAGGGAGTCGGTGGCACAGAGTTTGGGGATGTCGACGCCGGCGAGCGAGGCGGCACGCATCACCGAGGTGCCCTCCGGCACGCTCACCGGTATGCCGTCCACCTCGAGTGCCACCGTGGCTTCGCCCGGTCGCTCCGGGGTGCCGTGATCAGGTTCCTTGAGCAGTGTCATGCCGTGCCCTCCGTCCTCGTGTCGGCGGCGACTTCGCCGAGGAAGTCGTCCGCGAAGTGAGTGAGCGCGCTGCGCACGGGCAGCGGGGTCAGTCCGCCCATCGCGCACAGCGAGCCCTCGGTCATCAGCTCGCACAGGTCGTCGAGGAGTGCCAGGTTCTCGTCCCTCTGCTCCCCCGCCACGATCTTGTCGATCACCTCGACGCCGCGCACTGAACCGACCCGGCACGGGGTGCACTTGCCGCAGGACTCGGCCGCGCAGAACTCCATGGCGAAGCGCGCCTGGGCGGCCATGTCGACGGTGTCGTCGAAGACCACGATGCCGCCGTGACCGACCATCGCCCCGGCCGCGGCGAACGCCTCGTAGTCCATCGGCAGGTCGAACGAAGAGGGCGGAAGGTAGGCACCGAGCGGCCCGCCGACCTGCGCGGTGCGCACCGGCCGGCCCGACCGCGTGCCGCCGCCGTACTCCTCGATGAGTTCGCGCAGCGTGATACCGAAGGCGGTCTCGACGATGCCGCCGCGGGCGATGTTGCCGCCGAGCTGGAACACCTGGGTGCCGCGGGAGCGCTCCACCCCCAGCTCCTGGTACGCCTTGGCGCCCTGGGCGAGAACGACAGGGACGGTGCCAAGCGTCAGGACGTTGTTGACGACGGTCGGCTTGCCGAACAGGCCCTCGATCGCGGGGATCGGCGGCTTGGCGCGGACCATGCCGCGCTTGCCCTCCAGGCTCTCCAGCATGGAGGTCTCCTCGCCGCAGATGTACGCGCCGGCTCCGACTCGCACATGCAGATCGAACTCGAGCGGCGTGCCGAGGACCGAGGTGCCGAGCCAGCCACGCTCGCGGGCGATGTCGATGGCGGCGCGCATCGTGGCGACCGCGTCCGGGTATTCGGAGCGGATGTAGAGGTAGCCCTCGCGGGCGCCGACGGCGTGCGCGGCGATCGTCATGCCCTCGATGAGCAGGAACGGGTCGCCCTCCATGAGCATGCGGTCGGCGAAGGTCCCGCTGTCGCCCTCGTCGGCGTTGCAGCAGATGAACTTCAGCTCGCCCGGGCAGTCGAGCACGGTCTTCCATTTGATGCCTGCGGGGAAGCCTGCCCCGCCACGCCCACGCAGGCCCGAGTCGGTCACCTCTGCGACCACGTCGGCCGGCTGGAGCTTCAGCGCGGTGCGCAGCCCTGTGAGCCCGCCGTGGCGCAGATAGTCGTCGGCGTCGAGCGGATCGATGACGCCGACGCGCGCGAAGGTGACCCGGTTCTGACGGGCCAGCCACGGCAGTTCGTCCACCGGGCCGAGCCGCAAGGGATGCTCGTCGCCGTCGAGGAGGCCGGCGGCGAGCAGCGCGGGAACGTCGTCGGGGGTCACCGGACCGTAGCCGATACGCCCGTGCTCGGTGTCGACCTCGACGAGCGGCTCGAGCCAGAGCATGCCGCGCGATCCGGTACGTACGAGATCGACGGCCAAGTCCACCCCGCCGGCGGCCTGTTGGATTGTGGCGGCCACCTCGTCGGCGCCGACGGACCGGGCGGCCGAGTCGCGGGGGACGTAGATCCGCACATGGGGCTGTGCGGGTTGCTGGGTCATGACCGGGGTGCCTCACTTCCGTCGGGCGTGGCGCCGACGCCGTAGCGCCGCGTCTTGTCGGTTCCTTGGAGCAGCGCGCCGAGCCGCTCCGTGTCCACCCGGCCGTGGAGGCGTCCGTCCACCTCGACGGCGGGGCCCAGGGCACAGTTGCCGAGGCAGAAGACCTGCTCGACGGTGACCGAACCGTCCTCGGCGGTCCCGCCCAGGGTGAGCCCCATCTGCCGTATGTACTCCACGAGATACCCCGCCCCCTGGGCCTGGCAGGCCTCGGCACGGCACACGCGGACGGTACGGTGGCCCGCCGGCTCGGCGCGGAAGTCGTGGTAGAAGCTCACCACTCCGTGCACGTCGGCCCGCGAGAGGTTGAGTTCGTCGGCGAGCACCGGTACGGCCTCCTTGGGCACATGCCCCAGTTCGGCCTGCACGGCGTGGAGGATCGGCAGCAGAGCGCCACGCTGCTCGCGATGGGCGGCGGCGATCTTCCTCACCACCTGATCCACCGTCGGATCACTGGTCCGGATCTTCATGGTCGTGCGGCCTTTCGTCAGGGCCGTGGAAGGGGTACGGGCACGGGCACCTGGGGGTCCGGTCCGAGCACCACGGTTCGCGTTCACAGGGGCACCTCGACCTCCCCTCGCGCGCACGGCGCAAGGGGCGAAACAGTCCTAGCGAAGCACGCAACCCTGATGCATACAAGCTTTTTGCATACAGAATCCTGCATGGAGCCGTCTGCCGATCTGCCCCGACGGCCGGTCAAATCCGCTGCTGGCGGGCTGCGTTGATCCGGTGGGCCCCCGCCCTCCACCCCGGTGGGACATCACACAAGGTCGTCGCGGGACATCACACTGCATACGAAAACCTGTATCCTGAACGGGCCGCCGCGCGGTCCGCCCGGGGGTAACGGTCGGCACAGCCACCGACTCGGTGAGCTCGGGGGCGGAACAGGAGAACCATGCGCCAAGGCCTGACTGCTGGCTCCGCCCGACGCGTCGCCCGCCCGACGCCGCTGCGCCAGGCGGTGTCCGATGCCCTGGCAGAGCTGATCATCAGCGGCACCCTGAAATCGGGCCAGCATCTGGTCGAATCAGATCTCGCCGAGCAGCTGGGGGTCAGCAGGCAGCCCGTGCGCGAGGCACTGCAGCGTCTGCACACGGACGGCTGGGTCGACCTCAGGCCCGCCCAGGGCGCGTTCGTGCACACGCCCACACTGGAGGAGGCGACCCAACTCCTCGATGTCCGCACGGTTTTGGAGACCTACTCCGCGCAACTGGCGGCGCAGCACGCCAAGCCCGAGCACATCGAGCGCCTGTGGCAGCTCCAGCAGGAGGGCGTGGACGCACTGGCGGAGAACACGACCGACCGCCTGGTCGCCGCGAACACGGCCCTGCACACCTACATCACATCCGTGGGCGGCAACGACGTGCTCGCGGAGCTGATCGCACAGGTGGGACGCAAGGTCCGCTGGTACTACACCCCGATCGCCAACTCCCGCTCCAAGGGCTCCTGGAACGAGCACGCCCGCCTCATCCAGGCCATCGCGAAGGGCGACCCGGAGCGGGCCGGCGAGATCATGCGCAAGCACACCGAGCGGACCCGCACCTACCGCAAAGCCATCGCGGCGGAGGCCGCGAACGCCTGACCGTCTCCGGTGCGCGAGGTCCCCGAAACGGATCGCGCCAGCGCGCCGAGCGAGGGGTGCAGCGCATCGGACCCGACGACGCCGCACAGCTCGAGCAGCCACGGCAGCACGGCGCCGACAAGAATCTCGGAGCCCTCGCCGTCCGCCCCCAGCATCGCCTCGGCCGGGACGCGCACCGGGTCGGCGACCACCGTGGACGTGGCGCTGGCAAGCGGCGCCCCGGTGGCACGCGCCGGAACGAACAGGCCGGTCGCGTGGGCCGGCACACCCCAGAGCGTCAGTCCACCGTCCGAGGCGACAGGTGGCGACGACCAGACATAACTGTCCGCCTCACCTGCGGCGACCACATCTCGCTTGCGCGCCCGCAGCGCCACCACGCCACCGGTACGCCGCGCGGTCGAGCCCACCGCTCCCCCGACGCCGTCCTCCACCACCGCGAGGGTGCACAGGTGACGGCCGGCCGCGACCTCGCCCCGCAGCCACCCGCCGCCGTACGCCTCGACCACTGCGGCCGCCGCGTAGTGGGACTGGAGCACCGCGGCCGTGGCCGGGCACACGGGCAAGACCCTGGCGACCACTTCGGCGGCCAGCGCCAAGTCGGTCCCGCCACCGGCCGGTTCGGCCGAGCAGGTCAGCCCGAGGAGCCCGGCCCGGCCGAGGGCCGTGACCGCCGTGCGCGGGAACTTGCCTTCCTGATACGCCAGTTCGCCGGCCGGACCGATGACGTGGTCCAGGACGTCATGCAGTGCGCTGGGATACGACACGGGGCGCCCCCTCAGGTGCGATGTCCGATCCGCCCCGGGCGGGCGGTCCCGATGACCTCGGTCGGCCGCGGATCGCGGATCTGCGAGGCACTGACTTGCATTGCATACAGTATGCCATTGGTGCTCGCAGCGCTATGTGTCGGACGGACTGGTCCACCCAACTGCCCTACGAGTGGCGCAAGGTCGCGAGGATGCGGGGACGCTCAGTCGAGGTCCGAGATCTCCCTCAGCAGCCCCGACGCCACATCGAAGACAAAGCCCCTCACATCGTCGGTGTGCGGCAGGAACGGCGACGTGCGCACCCGCCGCATCGACTGCCGTACGTCCTGGTCGACGTCCCGGAACGACTCCACCGCCCAGGCCGGCCGCTGCCCGACCTCCCGCTCCAACTCGTACCGGAACTCCTCGGTCAGCGTCTGCAGGCCGCACCCCGTGTGGTGGATGAGGACGACGCTTCGGGTGTTCAGGGCACGCTGGCTGATTGCGAGGGAACGGATGGTGTCGTCGGTGACCACTCCGCCGGCATTGCGGATGGTGTGGCAGTCCCCCAGCTCGAGGCCGAGCGCGGCGTGCAGGTCGATTCGGGCGTCCATGCAGGCCACGACCGCCACTCCGAGAACGGGACGGGCATCCATTCCGGGGTCGCGAAATGCGTCGGCGTAGGCACGGTTGGCCCGCACCAGGGAGTCGGTGACCGATTCCTGGCCAGGGGAGACGGTGGACGGACGTGCACCGGAAGATGTCGATGTCGACATGCTGGTCGCCTCTCAGAGTCGATGCCCGGGCAGAACGGGGCCGGGCAGAACGCTGTCGCCCCGGCGAACCGGGGCGACAGCGGGGAGATCAGAAGTGGTCGTCAGGAGCGTGGGCGGCTCGGTGCGCGGACCCCGCGCGGGAACACCCCGGCCCTGCCCCGCGCGCGGCGGGGCCGAACCTTCACCCCCTGCTCAGAGCGCCTCCCTCGGGACCGCTCCTGTGGCCGTGCGGACGCCCTCCTGCTTCGGCCGGCCTGGCGCTCGCAGGAACACCGCCAGTACGGCGGAGGCGAGTCCGATGCTGCCGGCCAGGGCGAAGGCGCCGCCGTAGCCCCAGGCACCGACCACGACCGCGCCGACGCCGGAGCCGACCAGGCCGGAGATCAGCTTCGAGCTGTAGACCATTCCGTAGTTCGAGGCGTTGTTGTTCTCTCCGAAGTAGTCCGCGGTCATCGCCGCGAACAGCGGGAAGATGGCGCCGCCTCCGAAGCCGGAGACCATCGAGCAGAACAGGAAGAACGGCATCGAGCCGATGTCGCCGGAGAAGAACACCCCGAACTGTGCGGATCCCAGGACCAGACAGACGATGATCAGCGTGTTGCGGCGTCCGTACCGGTCGGAGATCCAGCCGATGACTCCCCGGCCGGTCCCGTTCACGATCGCCTTGAGTGACATGGCGGTGGCCACGATGCCGCCGGCGAATCCCATTTCCTTGCCGAACGGCACCTGCATGGCGATACCGAAGATGTTGATGCCCGCCGTGCACAGCAGGCAGAACCACATCATCCACAGCACCGGGGTCCGGGCCGCCTCACGCGGGGTGTACTGCTTGACCGCCGGAGGGTTCTTGGCCAGCGACCGCACGATCCGCGGGTCGTCCGAGACCTTCAGCGGGTCGACGTGATGGGGCCACCAGTTCTTCGGCGGGTCCTTGAAGAACCAGCCGGCGACCGCGACGACCGCACAGCAGATGACCCCGACCGAGACCAGCACACCCTGGTAGTTGGACAGATCCATGTACGAGGTGAAGAGGAACACGAACGGCACCGAGCCGTAGGCGAAACCGCCGTTGACCATGCCCGTCTTGCCGCCCTTGCGCTCCGGGTACCACTTGCCGACCATGTTCACGCAGGTCGCGTAGACGAGTCCGGCGCCGATACCGCTGAACATGCCGAAGCCGAAGTAGGCGACGATGACATGGGGTGCGTACGCCAGCGAGAGATAGCCGAGCAGGGTGCCCAGCGCCCCGAGGAGCATCGCGCTCTTGGCCGGCAGCCGCCCGCTCTCACGGAGCTGACCGGCCGGGAAGGCGACGGCCGCCTGGAAGAAGATCCAGACCCCCATCAGCCAGAAGATGTGGCCACTGGCCCACAAATGCGCGTCGTGCAAGGTCTCCTCGGCGGAAGTGAACGCGTACTCCGACGAGCTGATGCCCATCATGCCGATCCATGGGAAGAGCACCATGGTCCAGCGCGGTCTCCGCATGATGTCCCGGTCGGTCTCACCGAGCCGGTAGGTACGGCCGTTGCCGTCCGTCACCTCCCTGTACGGGATGTGTGACAGCGTGTCAGTTGTCGTCATGCCATTTCCCTACGTCGCAGAACCCTGGTCAGCGCCCCCTGTCCGGTTCCCACGTGCCGTCAGGACCAGTCCGCACCGCTGTCCGCCCCACAGCCGGCTGGGTTCCCTGCACCCTGACCCGGCCCGGAGCGCGCGTGCGCTCACGAGTCCTGACTTCGTGTCACCACATGTGCAACCCCCTCCACGACGACGGGAACAGTGATCCACTCCACACGCGGAGACTTTGCATACGATATGGAGTAGACCGTATTCTGTAGAGGGGTGGCCGCTCTGTCTAGGGGCCGCACTCCGTCTTTCTCGCCCGGATGTCACGCGAAGGTCCGCGAACGCTGCATCGGACCGCGGCGGGCTCCCATCGGACCACGATCTCCCTTGAGCGACGGGGGTGTTGCTCAGGTCAGCAACGCAAAGAGAGGCTGCGGCACTCCTATGGCGCGGCCGCTCTGCACGTTGCTGTGGACGCACACAGCGGGCACCCCCGCTCCTGAGCCCGTCGATGCCGCAACTCCATGCCACTCACGGGAGTTGACGACCTCGCGGATGGTGGGCAGCGCATGCTCGCGCGATGTCGCGACGACTCGTCGACGGCGCCCACGGTGACGCTCATGGCTTTACGTTGCCGTTCCACCGCGCCGTCATGCGGTGGGACGACGTCGGGTGGGCGGGCCGGACGGTGCCAGGGGGCGCCTGAGAACACACCGTCCGGCCTCGCACCCGCGCCGCGGCGGCGGACGGGGTCCGCCGCCGCGGGCACGATGAGGGCCGGCGCCTCAGCCGGAGGTCATACGGGCGGTACGGGCGGCGCAGTGCGGATACCCATACGTCCGCGAGACGACGCGATGCACAGAGTGCGACCGATGCCGACCGGCGTGGCCATGACGGTGGCCGTGGCGACAGCACGTACGCACGAACACACCGTCGGCCGGTCCGAGCGGCATCAGATCACCCCGCCAGTCCGCAACAGGGCCAATTCGTCCTCACTGAGGCCCAGTTCACCGACGAAGATCTCTTCGTTGTGCTCGCCGAGCAACGGCGAGCTGGTGATGTCGACAGGGGAATCGGAGAGCTTGAGCGGGGAGCCGACGGTGGTGAACGTGCCGCGCTCCGGGTGCTCCACCCGGACGACCATTTCGTTGTCGGCCAGGGACTCGTCCTCGATGATCTCCTGGGTGGAGAGGATCGGGCCGCACGGGATGTTGTGGGCGTTGAGCTTCTGCAGGACGTCCCACTTGGGGAGCGTCGAGGTCCACTCCTCGATCAGCTGGAACATCTTGCCGAGTTTCGGAAGTCGCATCTCCGGGGTCGCCCACTCGGGGTCATCCGCGAGCTCGGGCCGCCCGATCAGCTCGCTCAGCGGCTGCCAGCCGACCGGCTGCACGATCACGTACACATAGTCGTTGGGCCCGCCAGGTGCGCACCTCACGGCCCATCCGGGTTGCCCGCCGCCGCTCGCGTTGCCACTGCGCGGCACCTCGTCACCGAAGTCCTCGTTCGGATACTCGACCAACGGCCCGTGCTCCAGCCTCTGTTGGTCACGGAGTTTCACCCGGCACAGATTGAGCACGGCGTGCTGCATGGCCACGTTCACGCGCTGCCCATGCCCGGTGTTCTCGCGCTGGAAGAGGGCAGCCAGGATGCCGGCGACGGCGTGGATGCCGGTTCCGGAGTCACCGATCTGCGCACCGGTCGCCAGCGGCGGACCGTCCTCGAAGCCGGTGGTGGACATCGAACCGCCCATGGCCTGGGCGACGACCTCGTACGCCTTGAAGTTGGTGTACGGACCCTCACCGAATCCCTTGATGGAGGCATAGACGACCTTCGGGTTGATCTCCTGGATCCGTTCCCAGGTGAACCCCATCCGGTCGACGGCGCCGGGCCCGAAGTTCTCCACCATCACATCCGAGCGCCGGATCAGCTCGGTCAGCAGCTCCTTGCCGCGTTCCGTCTTGGTGTTGAGAGTGATGCTCCGCTTGTTGCAGTTGAGCATCGTGAAGTACAGGGAGTCGACGTCCGGTAGGTCGCGCAGCTGCTTGCGCGTGATGTCGCCGGTCAGCGCCTCCACCTTGATGACGTCCGCGCCGAGCCACGCGAGGAGCTGGGTGGCCGAGGGCCCGGATTGCACGTGCGTCATGTCCAGAACTCGGATGCCTTCCAGTGCCTTTGCCATGGCCGTCCTCACCTCGCTGATGTGTCGTGTCGTCGGGTTCGGGCTGGAGGAACACGGTCGTGCGGCGGCCCCGGCCCCCGCACGCACTCCCTGCGCGACGACGGCAGTCGTCACGCCTGTACACCTCCACACTGTAGATTGCATACCGTATGGAGTCGCCATCATCGTGGCCGCAGCGGGCGTCGTTGTCCAGAGTCCGTACGCGATTCCGCGCGGAACCGTCGAACGGCACCGAAGTCTCCCGGTGGCGAACCATCGTTCGCAGCACCCGCGCAAAGATTCAGCGGACGGCGAGCCGGCGGCCTTCGCGACGAGGACGGAAATCGTCGCCGTGCTCAACCCGGACGTCGAGCTCGCCGATCTGGCCGAAGACATCTCGGAGATCGGCTACCCCGCCTGAGTCGGCACGCCGCTCAGCACCACGATCAGCCAGCAACTGCCTTCCCGCTGAGCGCCCCGGCTCGGCTCCCTCCACGCGGAAGCCGGCGCGCGTCCGGCTCGGCTGCACCTGATTCTCGGCGGACCGGCAACCTGATCAGAACGATGACAGCCTGAGCACGCAGCTGGGAACTGTCCGGGCGATCACATCCCGATGGCATGCCAAGCGCTCCTGCTACGACGTCCTCGGTGGGGTTCGCCTCAATGGAAGCGAGCAGATGGTCGTACTTCACGGCGTTCCAGGAGAGTGAGCAAGATGCACTGAATCCTCTTCGCGAAGCGGTCTTCGCCCGCGACGCCGAGTGCTACCGGGAAGTGGAAGACGGTGCCGGATGCATCGACGCCGCAGGGGCCGGTGCGGGCGCCAGCCGCATGCTGGTGCGGCCCGGACGATGGTCGAGTCGACCGAGATGTCCAGTCGATCTCCCCGGCCGCGTCGGCCTCAGTCTGGACCTGCTGGAGCAGGCGTCCCCAGGTTCCATCGGCCGACCACAGCCGGTGGCGTTCGTAGACGGTCTTCCACGGACCGAGCCGCTCGGGCAGCTCACGCCCCGGCACCCCGGTCCGAACTCGATGCAGAATCCCGTCGATCAGCTGACGGTGGTCCCGCCACCTGCCACACCGCCGGTTGCTGACCGGCAGGAACGGCAGCAGCCGTGCCCACTCGCCATCGGCCAGATCACCCCGCCCCATGGTCACATCAACGACCCGGACATGGCGTCGGCCCGGCTACGCGCTCCCGCCCCGGGACGACGCCCGGTCGGGTGTGGCGACAGACAGCACCCCGAGGGGGCGGGCCAGTCCGATCAACCCTTCGTCCAGGCGCTGCAGATGCCGCAGGACTCGGTCCGTGACCCGGTCGTGCCGGGGGGTGCCGGGCGTGTCCGTCTCAAGCATGGAGGCCAGGCTCGCACCGGTCTCCACCGCGCCGTCGGTGTCGTCGTCCTCGACACGCGCGACGAGGACGTCGATGTTGTGGGCGATGCGCCGGCCTGCTCCCTTCAGGAGGGGGTCCGCGGCAACGCTCTTGCTGTTCGGGAGGAGTTCGGCCGTCGCCGCCAGCGAACGCGCGTGGTAGGCACACGTCTCCAGCAGCGCCACGACGTAGCGAGCGGTCTGACGGCGGGTCCGCAGCGGAGTGATCGGGTGGGTCAGCGGTTGCGTCGAGGACCGCAGGTCCTCCATTGCCGTATCGAGCTCCCGGGCCATGTCCAGCAGATCGCGCGCGGGCCCGCCGCTCAGCTGCTCCACCGCGGCGTCGGTGACCACACCGAGCCGGGTCAGCACGGTGCCCAGGAGTTCGTCGGTACGGCGATCGGTGTGCACCGGCAGGATCACGGCCGCAGCGATCACACCGCAGGCGGCGCCCAGGGCGGTCTCCTCGATGCGCAGGACGAGCACCGCGGAGCTGTAGGCGTTGAGCAGGGTGTACAGCAACCCCAGTGCCGCCGTGACGAAGAAGGACATCAGGGCGTACGACAGCGGCGCCGTGAAGAACATGGCGAAGACGAACAGAAGCACGAGTGCGAACGCCGTCCAGGTGTGGTGGCCCACCAGCCCCGCCAGGCCGACACCGGCGACGACGCCGAGAACCGTGCCCAACAGCCGACGGTAGCCCTTGACCAGGATCTCCCCGGTGGACGCCGTGTTCAGGAAGACGACCCAGCAGGTCAGCACCGCCCAGTACCAGCGTTGACTGGAGAGGAACTCCCCGCCCACGATGGCCAGCGCCGAACCCACCGACACCTGGACCGCGGCACGCGTCGTGGGACGCTCCAGCCCCTTCCGGACATCTTCGACAGGCTCGGTCTCCTCGGCCTGTGCGATGGCGACGTCCTCGGCCTCCAGTTCCTCGCGCGAACGCGTCGTCGCAGGCGTGTCGTCGGACTCGTCCTGGGGGCCGTCAAGAGCCATCCGCAGGCCCATGACACCACGCGCCGCCTCCCCGATGCCGCGGAAGACGTCCTGGACGGGGACCGAGGCGCGCGGCAGGTTCTCCTCGTCCCGATAGCCGAGCAGCCTGTTGCGCAGGTGGGCCACCGCGGCGCCGCGATTGTTCGAGGCCGGGCGGGCGACGAGCAGGCGCAACGCGTTGAGATCACGGCGCAACGTCGCGGTGATGTCGTCCTGTTTCCGCAGCTGGTTGCCGGGCGCCGGCGCGGGCGCGTGCGGCAGATGAAGCGTGAGCGTATCGGCGCGTTCGGAGCTGCGCGCGGTGAGGACGAGTACGCCGAGCCGCTCGGCGGCGATCTCGGCGTCGGCGACACGGCGCTGGACGAGCAAGGCGGTGGCGCTGTCGCTGGTGCCCTCCTCCAGCCGCCCCTGGATCATCATCGCGCTCTGATGGAGGCGCGCGGTGTGCCGGCGTACGTCCTCCAGCGCCTTCTCGACGTGATCCGGCCCCGCGACGAGCAACTCGGTCTGGGCGGACACCAGTTGGGCGAGGCGTGCGCGGAAGGCCTCGCGCAGTCGCAGCAGAATGCGTTCGGGCGTCTCGACAACCAGGCCGAACCGCACGACCGCGCTGCAGACGAACGCGACCACCAGCGTTCCGCACAGCCCAGGCAACGCGGAGACCGCGGCCCCGACGAACAGGGACACGAAATAGATCTGAAACCCGATGAGCCCCAGGGCCGTACCGCGATCACCGAACCGGCGACTGTAGACCGCGGCGAAGATGAAGGCGAGGAAGACGAGGTCGCCCGCGACGACCCGGGTGCTCAACAGCGCTCCCAGTGACATCGCCACGAGCGCCACGGGCAGGCCGAGCGCGAGCGTGATGGCCTGTTCTCGCCGCTGCTTCTCCTTGATGGCGAAGGTCGCGACCATGGCCGAGATGGCACCGGCCACCATGTGGCTCACATCGGCCTTGAGCAACGCGAGGACCGCGAGCGTGAGCGCGATTGCGCCGACTGTCCGCAGGCCGGCCATCAGCCGCAACAGTCCGGGATCGGAGGCCGAGAACCGGTCCCAGATCCTCGTCCGGCTCGCCCGTGTCACTGTCCTCACCCTGCCGCTTTCTCCGCTCGCCACCGTAAACCGGAAGTTCCAGCATGGCACGCGTCACCCCCGGCCCTGGCCCCGCCGTCCCGCGGGAGTGATCAAGCGGTTGTGTGTGCACGCCGGACGAGATGGGTGGTGTCCGGGATCCGTCCCTCGTACTCACGGGTCCTCAGGTCCTCGTCGGCCGGATCCCGATCGGTGGAGTGCGTGAACTTGCCGCCGCCGGGGGTGCTCAGAGCACCTTCATGGGTTGGCTGAGGGGTGAGCGGTGCCACGCGGCGGTGTCCGCGCCGTCGAGAGGGATGACCCGCGCCGTGGCGCCGGCGGTCGCGATCACCGTTTCGTCCGAGGTCGGACAGCGAAGCTTCCCGGACGCCGATCGGTGGGCTTCGCCGGTCGACGACGGTCTGCTGCGCCGGCAGCTGTCCGAGGGCGCAGACATGGTGCGGATACTGCCCACGCAAAGGTGGCGCAGATGCGGGGGCAGTCGGCCGGTGTGTGCCGGCCGCGCCGCTCATGACGGTCGCCCAGGAGCGCAGAACGTGAAGCGGCCTCCCGGCACCTGTGAATCACCGTCACCACGGGGGGTGGGTCGGGACGGGAGGGATCCGCAGCAATCTGCGTCCCGGCGCCCGAGCGTCTCCCGGACAAGGCGAACTGCCCTCTGACCGGTCGGCCCCCGCCGCGTGAGAACGCGCCGCTCAGGTGCGTCGTGCTGCCCATACGGTGCGTTCGGTGCGTACCGTCAGGTCGTCGCGGCGCAGTACGCTACGGGGGCTGTCGGTATTGAGCAGCTGGTCGAGAGCGGCCAGGTCTTCAGCTGTCAGTGCCTCGGCGGCGCTGCCGCGCATGCGGCGCAGGCTGCCGAGTGCGTAGCGGCCGACCGCCTCGGTGTGGGGCGGGCCGAGGTTCACGGTGATGGTGCGCTCGCCCTCGACGCTGAAGCCCGCGGCGGTCAGCTTGGCCCCCCAGTCCGCGCCGCGGTGCGGCATGTGTTCGGCATGGTGACGATCGAGTGCGGCATGGCAGCGTTCCTCGAGGCCGGGCCGGTCCTCTGGGGCGTCCTCGGGCAGGAATCGCGGGAAGCCTGCCAGTTCGACGACTGCGAACAGTCCGCCTGGCGCCAGCGTGTCGTGGACCTGGCGCAGGGTGCGGTCGGGGTCGGCCATGTGGTGCATGGAGGCCGATGCCCACACGAGATCGGGGGTGCCGAGATCGGGCCAGGCAGTGTCGAGGTCGGCCTCAACGATATGCACCCGGTCGGCCAGGCCTTCCGACTTGGCCTTCTCGAGCAGGCGGTGCAGGTGGCTGGTCGAGGTGTCGACGGCGGTCACCTCGGCATCGGGGAAGCGCTTGCGCAGTGCGAGAGTGCCTGCTCCGGTCCCGCTGCCCAGGTCCACGATGTGACGGGGGGTGGCATTGACAGGCAGCCATGCGGTGATGGAGGCGATGTGCTCTGCAAGCACTTCCGCATCGAGGTCGAGGATCTCCGCCTGGTCGTAGGCGTCGTGCTGTTGTCCGTGCTGGTGGACCGAGTGCGCGCCGTGGTCGTGCGCCGCATGCGGGGAGGTGTGCGTCATGGCACCCACGCTAAGAGGATCAGAGGCGTGCGGCACGGTTGCTTTCCGAATACGCAAGACGATGGCTGCTTGGACTGCTGAACAGGCAAGCGGCTCTCGACCTGCGGCCAGGAGGGCCGGCTGCGCGGCGCGCACATCATTGCGCCGGGCGGCCGGCGTCCCCTGTGCTCTCGCCGCCTTGGTGCCCGCGCCGGGCATCGCGGTCGAAGATGCCCAGGATCTCGCACGGGCCGCCCTCTGCGCCGATGGCATGCGGAAGCATGGTGGGGAACTCCGCGGCCTGATTGGTCTCTACGCGAAAGCGGCGGTTGCCCAGGAGCAGGATCGCGGTGCCGGAGAGGACGACGAGCCATTCATGGCCAGGATGGGCACGCATACGCGAGGGGCTGTCGGGTGGCGGATCCGTCATCCGCTGACGTACGACCGTCATGCCCGGGTCCGCCCGGACGGGCCACCGCATCTGCTGGTGGGCCGCGTCGATCATCGGGCTGGAGATGACATCGTCCGTGGCCGTCTCGACGAGCTGATCGAGCGAGGTGTCCAGGGCGCGGGCGAGGGTGACGAGCTGGTCCAGAGCAAGGCGGCGCTGACCGGTCTCGATCCTACTGAGTGTGGAGGGACTGAGCCGGGCTCGGGCGGCCAGGTCGTCGAGCGACCAGCCCTGCGCCACCCGCAGCGCGCGGATCCGTTTGCGTACCAGGCTGTCGAGCTCACCGTCACCTTGCGTCATGAGCAAGATTATATGCCCGATACGCAAAGCAAGCGGAGCGTGAACGCGTGAGGGGGCACGCGACGACAGCTACGCCACCTCTCTGCGCTCAGGGCCCCCGAATACGACCGGCCTGAGGACGCCCCTCCGAATTGCGAGGCACCGCATTCGACGCCGCGCGCTGATCCACCAGGGACTACGGGACAGCCCTGAGACGTGAGCGTGGAATCAGGGAGGCCCGCCTCCGTACGGCGAACCGGCCCCAGGGAGAGGGGACGGACCATGACGTGCCTGCCGGCTCGCAGCCGCGACGGCAGGCATGTGCGGCCGACAGGCGACCACGGCAGCCCAACAGCATACTGAACAAAGGGAGCACGAATAGCGGACTCGATCGCCAACGTGTCCGGGGTGTGCCGTGAGAGAACCGGGGATCGACTACCACGCCATCTTCGAGGCGTCACCCAGCGCAATGCTGGTGCTCAATAGCGAGTTCGTCATTCTGGACGCGAACCCGTCTTATCAAGGCCTGGTCTGCCGCACCCGCGGCGAGCTCGTGGACCAGTACGTGTTCGACGCCTTCCCACAGGACGACGAATCCGAAATAGGCGACCTGAAGGCGTCACTGCGCCGGGTGCTGGAGAGCCGCGACCAGGACGTTGCGGGCCCCATCCGCCACGACTTGGAGGAACTCGATCGGCCGGGAGTGTTCGCGGAGCGCTACTGGAGCCCGATCAACGCCCCCGTCCTGGACTCCGAAGGACAGGTCGCGCTGATCGTGCACCGCCTCGAGGAAATCACCGACCTCGTCCGCGCCGGCGGCCCGGACGTCGATCACCGGCGTCGCCAGATGAAACTCGAGCTGTACGCGCGCTCCCGCGAGTTGCAGCAGGTCAACGAGCGACTGCGTCAGACCAACGCCCGCGAACGCCAAATCGCCCTCGCGCTCCAGGACTCGATGCTGCCCGCCCCCCAGGCCCTCGCCCACCACCAGGCAGCGGTCCGCTACCGCCCCGCGCTCCACACCCTCAACGTCTGTGGGGACTGGTACGACGTGACCCAGCTCCCCAACGGCAAGTACGGCGTGGCCGTCGGCGACGTCGTCGGGCACGGTCTGGCCGCGGCGGGCGTCATGGGCCAGCTGCGCAGCGCTCTCAGCGCCGCCATCCGCGTCGTGGACGGCCCCGCATCGGCACTCGACGGACTCGACATGTACGCCCGTTCCGTGGCCGGTGCCCTGTCCACCACCGCGGTGCAGACCATCATCGCCTGGGCCGACCACCGCATCACCTACAGCAGCGCCGGCCACCCGCCCCCGGCCCTGGCCGACCCCGACGGCACCGTGCGCTTCCTGGACCAGGCGACCGACCCGCCGTTGGGGGCCAGCCTCGATCACACCCCCCGGCCCCAGGCCTCCACCACCTACGCCGACGGCGCCACCCTCGTCCTGTACACCGACGGGCTGATCGAGCGCCGCGGGGAGGACATCGACCAAGGCCTGCAGCGCCTCGCCGACCACCTCGCTCGCCATCGCAACGGTGAGGTGGAGGCACTGGCGGATGCACTCATCGACCTCAGCTACGCCACGGATGACACGGCCGTGGTCGTCGTCCGCCTGTGACCTGGCCGCTGCCCGTCGGCCGGGACCAAATGACAATACTGTCCGCGGCGGTGTCGCCCTGCTGGACACCATGGGCCGATCTGTGGGTGGGGGCACAGCAACCCGGTGATGGGCCGGTGCCGTGCCGGCCGGCAGCCGAGGCCTTGAGCAAAGGCCGGGGGGCCGAGGCCCGGACTCGTCCCGATGAGCACGGCACGCACGGCGTGCCCCGACAGAGGCGTCTGGCCCTGCCGGCGAACGCCGGCCGATCCCGCCTGCCCCTACCCCGCCGAACGGCCACCCGGCCTGACCCGTTCGATGTCGGCTGCCGGGTAGGACGTCCGTTTGCTCACCGTCAGCAGGCGGCGGTGGAACCCGTCCAGCACAACGGCAGCCCGGGCGTGCCGGTCGATGATCGCGGCGATCGCGGGCGGGACTCCCTCGGGCCTTTCACCTGCGATCCAGTTGTGCAGAAACCCCTCGTGCTCGACCTTGCCGCGCACGCCGTCGGGTAGATGATGGCGCAGCAGATGGTTCGCGATGTAGCAGCTGTCGTACGTGAGATGAGCGGTGAGGAACTCGACTTCCTGCTGCGAGAGTTCGAACCCGGAGCTCAGGGCGAGACCGAAGTCCGCGAAGTAGATCAACCGGCCGTCGGTCAAGACGTTGTCGAAGTGGGCGTCGAAGTGCACGAGCCCGCGGGAGCTCATGAAGGCGGCACCGCGCGTCAGGACTTCCTCCGCCCACGCGTACGTCGGGCCCTCCTCGCCTTCCGGAGTGGCCTTCCGTCGATCACCCAGCCACTCGGCAAGTGTGTGCGGGACGTGTTCCAGGAAGAACACAAGGCTGAAGGAGGACCGACCGATGGCCTCCAGCCGCTCACGCACGGCTGACGTGCCCTCCCAGTGCGCGACAGCCCCGTCGATGCCCCCGAAAGCGTCGGCGAATCCCTGCGGTGGGGAGTCCGGCAGGACTCGCCAGTGGTACATCAGTGGAAAGCCCTCGTACTCGTTGCCGAGGACCCAGTTGGTGGTCATCGTGTGCACAGCCAGCTCGCGCCAGGCCCCGAAGCCGGCTGAGCCCGCCCCGTACTGATAGAACGTCGGCAGACCGAAGTGGTTCGCCGTCGACCGTAGGTTCTCCGGCCGCATCTCGATGTCCGTCAGAGGGACTCGCTTGACGAAGACTCGGGTCCCGCCGACCCTGAGCTCCGCCGATCTGCCCCCGATGCCGGATCCGAGAGGGGTGGCAGCCGCCACGACTTCGCGTAGTCGATAGTCGCTGAGCAGCGACAGGTGCGTGGAGACGGATCCGTAGGTGGCCAGGCGTGCGTCATACCGCGGGTCCGGCTGGTCCATCAACAACTCCCCCGAACCATCGACGTCATCGATCTGGCGCATGTGAACTACCCTATCTCTGGCGGCCGGCCGGCCTTCTGACCGGTGTCTCACGGCCCGACGAACCAAGAAGTCTCGACGGTATGACGCCGACGGTCCCCGGCGACCAGCCGCTGCGCCGGATACCCGAGTGCGCGACGGAGATGGCGGATCCCAGCCTCGTGGCCCGTGCGCCTCACGACATGCCCATGGCCGGGGGCTCGGATGCGTCCGGAATCGTTCGCACCGCGCTCCGCCGTGACCGCCGCGCTCTGCTGATCGACCTGAACGGGGGCCGTCGCATGCGACGGCCCCCGTTGCTGCTGCCCGTCGGGTCCGGGATGCCGGCCCCCGGACGGTCGGCGGGATCGCGCCGCTACCCGGCGTAGGTCTCGTACTCGGCGATCTTCGGCGTGCCCGTCGAGCTGACGATCTCGAAGGTGATCTTGCTCAGCGAGGTCCGGGGGACCGCAGGCACTCCCCCACCGACGATGGCGACCGCGCGACGTCACCAGAAGCGCCAAGCCATACGTGACCGCCCCCACCGTTCTCATATTGGGCATGTTCTGGCGTTCCGGCAACGCAGCGAGGTGCCGCACCTGTCGTCGCGCGCCCGCCAGGGATTACGGGACATCCCTCTCAGGCCGTGTCTCGAAAACAGATCTTGGCCGCGTGACGATCTCGGCACGTGCCGACGGTGTCGCCGGCCCGTCAGCCGCCGAGTCCTCCGCTGCCGAAAGCCCCACCGTTGTCATCCTTGTGTGCGTCCCTCGGCGAAGAGGGCCGGTTGATCTCATACGGGGTGAGACCTTCGCCGAAATCATCTGCATCCCTCAGAGTCCGCAGGCTTCGGGAGGAACGCTCGGCCCGTGGTCCCTGCTGTCGTGCTCGAGACCGACGGCGCGCGTCCCACCAGAGGAGGCCGAGCAGAACAGCGACCACGACCACTGCTATGCAGACGGGGAAAATCCAGCGCACAGCCGAGGCGGCCACTGTGATGTCACTGATGGGCACCTGGCTCAAAGGGTGGCTCATCTGACTCACGTCCTTCCGGAGCGGATGCCACCGCTCACAAAGCGAGGCAGAGGCTTCCGCTCATTGGAGAGCCCGTGCGATGGCCGGAGCCGTGGAATCCGATCCCGCCGCCCCGGGCGGGATCAATATCGCGGGGCCCGCCTGAACTGGACGCCTGGCAAGTCTCAAGCTCACTGACAAGTCTACGGCGGGGAGGCTACGGGGGCCGCTCACCGCTCGCCCGGACGGAGCCTCACGGTGGCATACACCGCTGAGCGCTCCGCCGCATGGGTTCACCTGACAGTGAGCGAGCGCGGCGGCCCTCCGACCGGCTGCGCCTCGGCTGCCGCGCGAGGTGTCCTGCCCAGCCGCCGCACCCTCCCCGGCGGCCTGCGGGACCTCGGAGACGATGCTGCCGCATGTCGCTACAGCTCGCCTCGACGCCAGAGGTCCTCTTCGTAGGCAAGTGCCTGGGCAGCCGGCTGTCGCTGCCTCTGCACGTCCCCCCAGTCGCCGGCCAGGTCGGCGAAGGCCGAGAGGTTCCCCTGCGTCACCATGTCGTCGACAGCGAACAGCGCGAGCAGTTCCGCGGCAGCAGGATCCATGGCGTCGCAGCTCGAGCACAGCAGCGAGGCGCGCACGCCTTCCACATCCTGGTTCCGCCGGTTCTTCCAGGAATGGGGAAACGAGGCGAGCATCAGCCCTGGCCGGCTGCAGCGCCCGCAGTCAGGTACCCCGTCGACCTGGACCAACAGCGAGGGTTGCTCGTTTCTCACGCGACACCCAGCCATGCGTCGGTGCCGAAGGTTCCCTTGATGTCGGAGGCAACCGACGTGGGATCCACCTCGAAGCCCAGCTCGTACACCACCGTCTTCTCCGGTGTACGCACCTGAAGCCGGACAGGGCTCTCGCCCTTGTGCGCGGACAGAATCCGCTTGAGCTCCTGGACGGTGGGCTCGTTCACCCTGTGGGCGAGGAAGGAGAGCTGCACGGGTGGCCGGCCGCCGTGTTCGGCGGAGGACACGTCCAGGACCTGGATCTCTTGCCCGAAGATGCTGACGGCCCCGTCTCGGTCGTTGAGGCGCCCTTCGACCGAGACGACGCTGTCGGGGATCAGGGCGTGCTGAACCAGGTTGTACACGGCGGGGAAGAAGAGGATCTCCATCTCGCCGTCACGGTCGGCAAGGTTGATGATCGCCCAGGCGTTGCCCTGCTTGGTCACCCGTCGGTCGACGTTGGAGATCAGGCCGGACAGACGCACGACGCCCTCGGTACGGCCTGAACCGAGGAGTTCGCTGATGGTGGTGTCGCGGTTGCGGGAGAGGATGTGTTCCGTGCCGTCCAGCGGGTGCGCGGAGACGTACAGGCCGAGCATCTCTCGTTCGGTGGAGAGCAGTTGCTTGCGGGGCCATTCGTCTTCCCCGACAGGGAAGTCCAGACCGAAGCCGCTGTCGGGACCGGCGCTGTCGGCACCGAGGTCGGCGAAGAGATCGTCCTGGCCGTAGGCGGCTGCCTTCTTCACCGGGATGACGGAGTCGATGGCGTCCTCGTGCACGGCGGAGAGTCCCTTGCGGGTGTGGTTCAAGGAGTCGAACGACCCTGCCTTGATCAAGGACTCGACGGCCCGCTTGTTCAGGGCGGGCAGGTCGGCCTTGTCGAGGAAGTCCGCGAAGGAGGTGAACTTCCCCTTCGACTTGCGCGAGGCCACCAGCGACTCGATGACGTTCTCGCCGACGTTGCGGACGGACCGGAGCCCGAAGCGGACGTCGTCACCGACGGCTGTGAAGTTCGCTACCGACTCGTTGATGTCCGGCTGCAGCACCTGAACACCGAGCTTACGGGCGTCCGCGAGGTAGATCCCGGCCTTGTCCTTGTCATCACCCACGGAGGTGAGCAGGGCCGCCATGTACTCGGCCGGATAGTTGGCCTTGAGGTAGGCGGTCCAGTAGGAGACCAGCCCGTAGCCGGCGGTGTGGGACTTGTTGAATGCGTACCCGGAGAAGGGCAGCATGACGTCCCACAGCGCCTTGATGGACTCCTCGGAGTAACCGTTGCCCTGCATGCCCGCGTGGAATTTGTCCCACTCGGCTGCCAGGACCTCGGGCTTCTTCTTGCCCATCGCGCGGCGCAGGAGGTCTGCGCCGCCCAGGGTGTAGCCGGCCAGTTCCCGAGCGATGGCCATGATCTGCTCCTGGTAGATGAGCAGGTGGAACGTGTTGCCGAGGATGCCCTCCAGGGCATCCTTGAGTTCGGGGTGGATCGGTTCGATCTCCTGGCGGCCGGTCTTGCGGTGCGCGTAGTTGGTGTGCGCGTTGGCTGCCATGGGGCCTGGACGGTACAGGGCCAGGGCTGCCGCGATGTCTTCGAAGCGGGAAGGCTCCATCAGCTTCAGCAGGGTGCGCATGCCGCCGCCATCGAGCTGGAACACGCCGAAGGTGTCGCCACGGGCGAGGAGGTCGAACGTCTTCTTGTCATCCAGCGGGATGCCCTGGGCACCTCCCATGGGGACGGTGTCAGTGGTCAGGTTGACGCCGCGGTTCTCGCGGATGTTCTGGATGGCGTGGTCGATGACGCCCAGGTTCCGCAACCCCAGGAAGTCCATCTTGACCAGCCCCATGTCCTCGCAACTGGGGTAGTCGAAGCCGGTGATCTTGACGCCGTCCTTGGCGCGCATATGGAGCGGGATACGGTCGGTGAGCTTCGTCTTGGAGAGGATGACCGCGGCCGCGTGGACACCGGTGCCGCGGATCAGGCCCTCGACGCCCATGGCCCCGTCGACGACCTTCTTGACGTCCGGCTCGTTCTCATACAAGGCCCTGATCTCGCCTGCTTCTCCGTAGCGGGCGTGAGACGAGTCGAAGATCCCCGAAATGGGGATGCTCTTGCCCATTACGTCCGGCGGAAGCGCCTTGGTGATCCGCTCACCGTGGCTGAAGGGGTAACCCATCAGCCGTGAGGTGTCCTTGATCGCGTTCTTGGCCTTGAGCTTGCCGAAGGTGTTCACCATGGCGGTGTACTCGGTGCCGTACTTGTCGACGACGTAGCGCACCATCGCGTCGCGCTGGCGGTCGTCGAAGTCGAGGTCGACATCAGGGGGGTTGATGCGCTCAGGGTTGAGGAACCGCTCGAAGAGCAGACCGTGCTCCAGGGGGCACAGCTCGGTGATGCGGGTCGCGTAGGCGACGATCGAACCGGTTGCCGACCCGCGGCCCGGCCCGACGGGAATGTTGTTGTCACGGGCGTGCTGGACGATGTCGGCGACAACGAGGAAGTAGGAGGAGAAGCCCATGGGCCCGATGACCGTCATCTCGGTCTCGAACCGCTCCGTGACCTCATCGGGAATCGGAGAGCCGTAGCGCATCTCCAGGCCCTTGAGAACGTCCTTGCGCAGCCACGATTCCTGGGTCTCCCCCTCGGGGACGTCCGGGAACTGCGGCATCTCGTCCTCGGGTGCGAAAACCTCTTCGTAGGACTCGACACGTTCCGCGATCAGCAACGTGTTGTCGCACGCCTCGGGCAGCTCGGAGAACAGCTCCCGCATCTCCGCCGCGGTCTTGAGGTAGTAGCCGCTGCCGTTGAACCTGAACCGGTTCGGGTCGTCCTTGTTCTTCCCCACCCCGATGCACAGCAGGTTGTCGTGCGCATCCGAGTGCTCTTCCAGCACGTAGTGCGCGTCGTTCGTCGCCAGCAGCGGGATGCCGAGATCCTTGGCCAGGCGCAGCAGGTCGCCCCGTACGTTGCGCTCCAGGTCCAGGCCGTGGTCCATCAGCTCCAGGAAGTAGTTCTCCTTCCCGAAGATGTCCTGATATGCGCCGGCGACCTGCCGGGCCTCGTCGTACTGGTTCAGCCGCAGTCGGGTCTGGATCGCCCCCGAGGGACAACCGGTCGTCGCGATGATCCCCTCGGCATGATCGGAGATCAGCTCCATGTCCATACGCGGCTTGCCCGCCGGGAACTGCCCTGTGTAGGACGCCTCGGTCGACATGTAGAACAGGTTCCGCAGGCCCTGGACGTTCTGCGCCCACATCGTCATGTGGGTGAAGCGACCACCGCCGGAAACGTCCTTGGAGCCCTCGCCGTCGTCCGACATCGCCCGGACACCGCCGGGACCCCAGAACTCCTGCTTGCGGTTGCGCCGCGAGGACGGCGCGACGTACGCCTCGATTCCGATGATCGGCTTCACGTCGTCGTGCTTCTTGGCCACCTGTTGGAACTCGTAGGCTCCGAACATGTTGCCGTGATCACTCATCGCGATCGCCGGCATCTCCTGACGCGCGACCTCGGCGAACATCGGCCCAAGCCGTTGCGCACCATCGAGCATCGAGTATTCGGTGTGATTGTGCAGGTGAACAAAGCTGTCGGACACCGGGCAGGCACCTCCGAGGCGCTCGTGGAGAGCCCTCACCCTATCCCTGGGCCGGTCGCGGAAGGCGCTCTCCGACACGCGTCGACGGTGTCCACAAAGGGATCCGACGATGACCTCGGGCTATCACACAAAGTTGTCACCGAGCACCCTTGCGTCGCAGTTCCGGGCGGGGATCCTACGTCTCGTAGCGGCCCGCCGTGGCGGACGGAGGTGCGCCACGGCGGCGCCTGCTGCGGCTCGCCGCTGCTGCTCGTGCTCCGATGAGTAGCCAGGCGCATGGCGACGAAAGCACGCGCCCCGGCCTTCGCCGCATGGGCGGCGACTTCGTCCCTGCCGGACAGAGGCCGTGCACGCGGTACGGGTCCGGTCAGGGCCCGGTGGCCGCCGGAACCACGGTGACGCAGCCTCCCCGCGGCGCCGGCTCGACGGCTCGACGGCTCGACGGCTCGACGGCTCGACGGCTCGACGGCTCGACGGCTCGACGGCCAAGCCGGGCATGCGGCGTAACGGCCGGCTGCGCCGATGGCGAAGGCACCTGCGACGAAGACTCCCGGGGTGAAGCAGTCCGCCGCTGAGGCTCGGGACGCCCTGGCCCCCAAGATTCCCGGCCGCACCGCCCCGGGTCACCCGATGACGCAGTACGGCTGGTGCCCCGACCTCTGCGCCGGCTGCGACCTCCGCGTCCCCCGCGGTCCCTTTCCGGTAGCGCTCGATCGGCCGGGCCCGTCAGCCCTTCACGGGGCGCAGCTCGATCTCGTGTCGGTCGGTCGCGATGATGGCCGGCATGGGCAGGCCACTTCCCGTATCCAGGTGCACAAGGGTCGCTTGCACCTCGGCCGGCCCCGGCGCCACCGGAGCTCCGTACACGGGCTTGTCCTGGTTCACCCAGGTGTGTTCGACGCCGTCGCACGTTGCTGCCGTGCCGCCGATGCCCTGTTGGACTTCGCCGACCCGCACCGTGGAAGACACGAAGACCGGCCCGGGACCCGACAACGGCGAACAGCGATAGGTGCCGGAGAGGGTGACAGTTCCGTCTGTGGAAACCGTCCCGGCCGGGGCGGCGGACACCGCTTGAGCATCAGCGGCACCGACCGGACCCGCGGCTGACGTCAGAAGAGCGCCGCCGATGGCCACGACACCGGCGGCAACAAGACTTCCTCGCACTTGCTGATCTCCTTGATCGTAAGAACCTTCCCGCAGCTCAACGAGATGCCCCTGGGGCGGAAACGACGACCGGAGGAGTTTCGGCGCGCTGTAGGCCACCCGGCCGTAGAGATGCGGGACCAGGGCCGGCACGGGCGGCTGCGCCTGGGTGGATTCTCCCGTGCCCGCACCGAGCGGCCGGCGGCCGTGGACCGGCGGATGCCGCGCCGTATCCTTCAGGGCACTTCGGCCATGTTTGTGCCCTACCATCCGAAGTAGGGCCGGTGCCGGCGGATCGCGGAGTCCGCAGCCCCGACGGATACCGTGCCGCCGACAGCCGGACGTCCGTGGTCGTGCCGAGGGGCACGAGCGACATGCGGGCACATATGGTGCCGCGGCCGCGCCGACCGCGGTCGGCGCCCACCCCCTTCAGCGCAGGAGGACGGCCATGCCCAGACACACGACCCGCCTGCGGCAACTGCTCGACGACCCGAGAATCCTGGTGGCTCCGGGGGCCTATGACGGAACCGGGGCCCGGCTGGTGGAGGGGCTCGGCTTCCACGCGTTGTACCTCAGCGGATTCGAGACGGCAGCCAGCATCCTGGGGCAGCCCGACGTGGGTTACCTGTCACACACGCAGATGGTTGAACGAGTCACGGCCATGGCCGATGTGGTGGACCTGCCGCTGATCGCTGACGCCGACACCGGCTTCGGCAGCCCGCTCAACGTTCGCCGCACGGTCATCGCGTACGAACGGGCCGGCGCCGCGGCGATGCACATCGAGGACCAGACTTTCCCGAAGCGTTGCGGGCACATGCTGGGACGCGAGGTCGTCCCCGTCCACGAGATGGTGCAGAAGATCAAGGCAGCGGTTGACGCGCGGCAGGACCCCGACTTCGTCATCATTGCCCGCACCGACGCGCGGACTGCACACGGGCTCGACGAGGCGATCGACCGGGGCGCCGCCTACCACGAGGCCGGCGCCGACATGCTGTTCATCGAATCCCCCGAGAGCGAGGAGGAGATGCGGCGGATCTGCAAGGCGTTCCGAGGCACCGCCCCCCTTCTCAGCAACCAGGTCGAAGGCGGCCGGACGCCGACTCCCGGTGTCGGCGTCCTCCAGGACATGGGATACGCCCTCGCGATTTTCCCCTTGGGGACGGCATTCGCGGCCGCCAAGGGAATGCGGGACTACCTCGAGGTGCTCGCGACGGCAGGCGACACGCGAGGCGTACTCGGGAACCTGATCCAGTTCGAGGAGTTCAACGCGCTGATCGGTCTCGGCGAGCACACCGAACTCGAGCAGCGCTACCGGTCCGAACGATAGGACCGTGTCCTGCACGGTGGTTGGTCCCTGTGACATGCATGGGGAGCGTCGGGTGGGGCTGGATCGTTCCGGACGGGCTGTGGGAGACCGCCGTCGACCCACTGGACAGGCGCCTCGCCGGTCCACCGGACGGGGAACCACCGAACGGACGCTCCGTCAGATTGCCTCCACCACCATCGCGTTGGCGAGTCCGCCCGCCTCGCACATCGTCTGCAGGGCGTAACGAGCGCCGCGCTCGCGCATCGCGTGGACCAGGGTGGTCGTCAGGCGGGTGCCGCTCGCGCCGAGGGGGTGGCCGATGGCGATCGCGCCACCGTGCACGTTGACCTTGGCGAGGTCGGCGCCGGTCTCCTGCTGCCAGGCCAGGACCACGCTGGAGAAGGCCTCGTTGACCTCGAACAGGTCGATGTCGTCGAGCCGCAGGTTCGCCCTGTGCAGCACCTTCTCGGTCGCCGGGATGACGCCGGTGAGCATCAGCAGCGGGTCGGAGCCGGTGACGGCGAAGCTGTGCAGGCGGGCGAGGGGGCGCAGGCCGAGGCGGGCCGCGGTCTCGCTGGAGGTGATCAGGACGGCCGAGGCGCCGTCGTTGATGGGGCTGGCGTTGCCCGCGGTGACGTTCCACTCGATCTGCGGGAAGCGCGCGCCGAAGCCGGGCTCGTAGTAGGCGGGCTTGAGGCCGGCCAGGATCTCCGGGGTGCTGCCGGGCCGTACGCACTCGTCGCGTGTGACGCCCTCCAGGGGTGCGGTCTCGGCATCGAACAGGCCGGCGTCCCAGGCGGCGGCCGCCTTGTGGTGCGAGGAGACGGCGAAGGCGTCCATCCGCTCGCGCGTGATGGACCACTTGGCGGCGATGAGTTCGGCGCTGATGCCCTGCGGGATGAGGCCCTCGGGGTAGCGCTCGGCGACTCCGGGGCCGAAGGGGTCCTTGCCGGCGGGCACGTTCGACCGCATCGGCACCCGGCTCATCGACTCGACGCCACAGGCGACGACCATGTCGTACGCGCCCGAGATGACGCCCTGCGCGGCGAAGTGCACCGCCTGCTGGGAGGAGCCGCACTGGCGGTCGACCGTGGTCGCCGGGACCGTCTCGGGGAAGCCCGCCGACAGCACGGCGTACCGAGTGGTGTTCATGGCCTGCTCGCCGACCTGGCCGACGGTGCCGCCGATGACGTCGTCGATGAGGACGGGATCGACGCCGGAGCGCTCGACGAGGGTGCGCAGGGTGTGGGCGAGGAGCTCCACGGGGTGGACGTGCGCGAGGGCGCCGTTCGGCTTGCCCTTGCCTATCGGCGTGCGTACGGCTTGGACGATGACTGCGTCACGCATGGTGCGGGCCTCCTGGCCGCCAGGGCGACGGGCGGGCCGCCCGTCGCGATTACCGATGAGTTGGAAACTCAAACTCACTCTAGCTCGGTGAGTTGGGAAATCAAACCGACCTGGTCCGGGCGTCATGGCCGCCAACGAAGATCCGCGCTCCTTGGGCCGGCGCATCCGCCTCGGGCTCCTTCGACGCGGCGGACGCCGTCCGGCCCGAGCCGCCACCACGGCTGAGGTGCACCCCGATCACCGCCGTCGCCAGGCCCAGTACGGCGGCTACGCACCAGACGATCCGGAAGTCGGGACGTGAGGCGGCCCCCACATGGGAGCCGACCACCGCGACCAGGACGGCGACGCCGACCGTGACCGAGATCTGGCGGACGGAGTTGACCAGCGCCGACCCGGTCGCCGCACGGTGTCCCGGCAGGGCGTGAACACCGGCGGCCACCAGGGTGCCCAGGGTCAGACCGATCCCCGCACCGGCCATCACCTGGCTGGGCAGCAGGTCACGCAGATAGTCCGGCGTGACGGACGCGAAGCACGCGAGCCAGACCATGCCGCCGGTGAACAGCAACCCGCCCGCGGCGACCAGCGGACCGTGCCCGAAGCGCTGCGCGGCGCGGACGGTCAGAAGGGTGACGACCGGCACGAGAGCGGGCGCGGGGACCAGGGCGACACCGGTGCGCAGCGCGCTCCAGTGCCAGACCTCCTGGCACCACAGCACGTTCGACAGCAGCATGATCGCGAAGGCGACGCCGAAGGCGAGGGTGCCCGCGTTCGCCGCTCCGAAGCGCGGCAGCCGCAGCAGGTGCAGCTCGAACAGCGGGTGGGGGTGCCGCAGTGACCTCAGGACGAACGCGCCGCCGCCGACCACCGCAACGGCCAGGAGCAGGACGGTCCTGCCGCTCGTCCAGCCCCGGTCGGGTGCCTGCACCAGCGCCCCGGACAGCGTCGCGACCGAGGAGATGACCAGCAGGGCGCCGAGGAGGTCGGGCAGCGGTCCGGACTCTCGGGCGGCCGGCTTCGGCAGCACCGATCGGCCGGCGACGAGCGCCGCGATGCCGATGGGCAGGTTGACGGCGAAGACCCACCTCCAGTCCACCTCGACGAGGAGGCCGCCGACGACAGGCCCGGCGGCCGCAGCGAGTCCGCCCACCGCAGCCCAGCTCCGGGTGGCCTGGGTACGGCGCTCGGCCGGCACCGTCGCCAGCAGCAGGGCCAGGGAGGTCGGAATCTGGGCGGACGCCCCGACGGCCTGCACCACCCTGGCCACGACGAGGGTCCCCAGGTTCGGTGCCAGGGCACAGCCCAGCGACGCGAGGGTGAAGACGGCGATCCCGGCGAGGAAGACCGGCCGCTGGCCTATGCGGTCACCGGCGCGCCCGGCCACCACCAGCAACGCGGCGAAGGTGATGGCGTAGGCGTTGAGCACCCAGGACAGCGAACCGAGGGTCGCTCCCCCGCCGCCCCCGGAGAAGGTCTCCCCCATGGCCGGAAGCGCGACGTTGACGATCAGCAGATCCAGGTTGGTCATGAAGACGGCCACCAGGACGACTGCGGCGGCCGTTCGAGAGTGCTTTGAAAATCGAAGCGGCGAAGTCATGACATAAGCGAAGCACGGAGCGATTTGAAAATCAAACCCTGCCGGAGTGATACTGGAGGCGTGACCACGCGCATCGATCCCCAGGACATGGCCGGACGCCCCTGCTCGCTCGCCGCCGCCCTGCAGATCGTCGGCGACCGATGGGCCCTGCCGGCGATCCGCGAGGTCATGCTCGGCAACCACCGGTTCCGGCAGATCGCCAGGAACACCGGCGCCCCCACGGACCGCCTGTCGGCGCGCCTGAAGGCGCTGGTGGAGAGCGGCGTCCTCGAACGGCGCCCGCTGCCGGACGACGCACGCTACAGCGGCTACTACCTGACGGAGGCGGGGCGCGATCTGGGCGCCATCACCCGCGAGCTCATCGGCTGGGGCGACCGCTGGGTCGTCACCGCGCCGCCCAGCCGGATCCGTCACCGGGACCACGATCTCGTCACCCACACGGTCTGCGAGACCTGCGGCGAGCAGGTCCACGCCGAGGACGTCCACCGGGAGGAGCTGAGCCCCGGCTGGGACCGGTCCGGCCCGGTGGAAGCCTCGTAAACCGTGCGATGGCCGTCGATCCCGCCCCGGAACCGGCGCTGTCGTCGGCCCGGAAAGTCTCGCGGATCAACCGGTCGTTGCCCTTGGTCCACTCGCCCAGATCAGGAGCCGGGGGCCGGGTCGCGCAACGGTCGCCCTGCCCGGCCCTCGCCGGTTGGTGTGCTGCTCCGTACGGGGCGGCTCGGAAGCGCCCCGGCAGCGACCGCAGGCCGGCATCCGCGTCGCGAGGCCGGTGCCCCGTCCAGGCCGGTCCCGCAGCCCGCTCGGGTGACGCCTCAACAGAAGTCGGCGAATCCGGTCCACATGGAACGAGCGCGGGCGGTCCACAGAAACGGCGGCACCATCACCTCTTGATGTCGCCGTGGAGCGTGCACCGGCGCGCTCGCTCATTTCTGACCGAGCTGCATGCGCTCGGTCAGACCGCCGACGCCGCTGCGGAGTTTCTGTACGCCGTCGGCAAGAGAGGCGAGGGCGGACTCGATACCGGCCACTACGGCTGTGTGCTTGTCCATGGTGGAAGCGTGCTCCAGCTGTGCCCACACAGCTGCTTCCGCCACCAGTGCGTTGCGCTGAGGACTGGCGACCGGGTGCCGGGAGGCTTGGGCGAGCAGTTCGCAGGCCTTCTGGCCGGGAGCGCTGTCGGTCATGGCCGAAATCCTTCCAGCGAGCACAGGCCAACCAGCATGTTTCGGTCGACGGATCTCAAGAGATGGGTGCCCCCGCCCTGTTGAGCGGGTCACCGGCGTGTTCCAAGGGGCGCAATCCTCCGTGCCGCGCCAACCCATCGAGGAAGTCCTCGGCGATCCGGTGCTGCACCTCCTGCCGGCTGGCCGGCCGGGCCACTCTCCAGCCCCTCCCCCGTGTCCCAGCTCAGGCCACTGCTCGCACCGTGCACAAGGAGTGAGGGGCGTGCCGACCGGGTGGCTGTGCCGGGAGCCATGGGTAGCCGAGTGAGCTGCGATTGTGACGCGCACTATGCAGCACCGGGGAGCTGCTGCGCCCAGACCGTCTTCCCCTGCGCTTCGTAGTGGGTGCCCCAGTTGCAGGCGACAGTGGCGACGATGAAGAGCCCTCGTCCCGTCTCGTCGATGGTTCGGGCGTGTTTGAGGTGCGGTGCGCTGCTCACAGCGTCGCTGACCTCACATGTGAGCGTCCCGTCCAGAATCAGACGCAGCCGAAGTGGCGGGGCGCCGTAGCGGACCGCGTTGCCGACGAGTTCGCTGACGATGAGCTCGGTGGTGAAAGTGCTGTCCTCGTCGACCTTCCAGACCTCGAGCTGTCGGCGGGCAGCGGCGCGCGCGCAGGGTGCGGCTTCGGGGCCGGCCGGCAAGGGCACGGTGAGGACCTGCTCCGCGGGGAGCGCTTCGGCGCGTGCCAGAAGTATCAGCTTCTCCGTCTCGTAGCGGTTCCTCATGGCATAGGCAAGCGCGTCGCAGAGCTCGTCCAACGGCTGAGCAGCTCCTCGGTCCAACAGGGAACGCAGCTGCACGGATGACGCGAGCACGTCTTCGTTGCCGATCGCCAGAGTGCTTCCGACAGGAACGGCGACCGTGGTGGCCGGGAACGGCGCATGATCGGTGCCTGCGAGTAGCGGGCCCGCAGGGACGGACAGAGTGGTCGAACTTCCATCGGGGAAGACCACGTAAGGCTCCGGCAGGCCCGCGCGCACAATGGTGCATTGGCGTTCGACCGAGTCGTAGACCGCGATCAGGCAGCCGGCGGTGAGCGGCTCGCGGTGCAAGGGGTCACCGACCGGGAGTGCCGCGCGTTCGGCGGCCAGGCGAGCGGCAGTGTCACTCAGCCGCGCCATCAGTTCGTCCGGTTCCAGGTCCAGACCGGCCAGGGACTGGATGACCATCCGCAATTGCCCCATCGTGGTGGCGGTGGCCACACCGCGCCCGGCGACATCGCCGAGGACCAATGCTGTCCTCGCCCCCGCCAGTTCGATCACGTCGAACCACGCGCCCCCGCCTCCAGGTCCGGGAAGGTGCAGGTGGGAGACCTCCACCGTGGACGGCGTCGCCGGTCGCTGCGGCAGCAGCCTGCGCTTCACGGTCGCTGCGATGGTTCGCTCGCGGGTATAGCGGCGGGCGTTCTCGATGCACAGCGCGGCGTGGGCGCACACGTCGGACGTCAGCGCGATGTCCTCTCCTTCGAACGGGTCCTCTGCCCCGTGCCGATAGAAGCTCACCACGCCCAACGCCTGGCCCCGCAAGGCCAGCGGAGCGACGATCAGGGAGTGGGCGCCGGAGCGTTCGATGGCTTCTGCCCTAGCAGGATCGGCCGCGAGCCACAAGCTGTCCTCCTCCACCGGCACGACCCGCGGGCGCAGGTCGGTCAGTACGCGCGAGAAGGGGGTGCCGTACGGCAGCTTCCGCACCTCACCCACCGGGTAGGCGGACATCAGCCCCCGAAAAGCAGTCCGCCGCAGGGGCACTCCCGGGTCGACGGGTGCCAGTGGCGGCTCCTCACCGCGGATGACGTCCTCGATGACCTCGACCACCGCGATGCCCGAGAACGCCGGCACCACCGCGTTCGTCAATTCCTGGCAGACGGCCATGACCTCCAACCGCTCGCCCACCTGTCGACGGACCTCTTCCAGGATCTTCAGATGCCGGATGAGGCGCTCACGGTCGGTGACATCCATGACGGAGGCAACCAGGCCCAAAGCCCTGCCGCTTTCGCTCTCCAGGCGCACGTAGGAGATGGAATAGATTCTCGGGGTGCTGCCGTCGGGCCCCTTTACGGTTCGCACCTTGCGGTCGAACACCGGCTCCCCGCATTCCATGACTCTGTGTGCCACTGCCGCTTCTTCGTCAGGGGCAGCAAGCCGGTAGGCCTCGGTGAACACGTGACCCGGCAGAGAGCTGACCGAGGTGGGGCACAGCCCGTGCATCGCCGCGTCCACGCGGACGATGCGCTGTCGTTCGTCCAGGACATGCAGGTGCATCGGCAGGTGCGTGAACATGGTCCGCAGGATCGCCAGATCCCAATGTGACCCGGCGTCCCCGCCGGCTCGCACTTCCCACGTCAACGATGTGTCAGACAGAACCGGCCTCACCACCACCGAGCCCGGGCTGTCGGGGCGGGCCCGGAGCCTGTTCTCGACGACACCGCTCTCGTGCACGAGAGCGCTTACGGACCGGCCGACGGCCTCCTCCGCAGACCATCCGAACACCTCGCCGGCCGAAGGAGACCAGTCGATCACCCGCCCGCCGCCATCGATTCGCATGAGCACGTCTCCGCTGGACATGGCCGCACAACTCCTCTCCGGCCCGTAGCCACGAGCCGCACAGGCGCTCGGCCGGTCGGCCGCAAGCAAGCACTCATAGGCGCAAGGGCGCCCTCTTCCATAGTGCGGGCCTCAGGTGGGCCACTGACAACAGCAGGAACGCGCAACGGGCACGGCCGCCCGGGAGGCGTCCTCGATCGACAGCCGCGCTCGTCCTCGTCGAAAGTGGAGGAACGACGCAGGCGCGGCGTGGCGCCGGAAGGTCACAGGTCAACGGTCACGGGTCAGAAGTCGGTCGAACAGTGCGCGTCCGGAGGCAACCAGCCCGGCCTCGCCACGGCCGGTCGCGGCCCTGCTCCGGGACTTGGACTTCGACTTCACCTTGGACTTGGCCTTGGATACGGGCGTGGCCTTCGTCCTGGATGACGGCTTGGGCTTGGGCTTGGGCTTGGGCTTGGTCCTGGGCTTGGACGACAGTTTGGACGTCGGCTTGGACTTGGGCTCGGACTTCGTTCCGGACTTCGGCGGAATCTTCCGCTCGGGCCTCGGCTCCCGAGCCGCCTCCGCTCTGGTCGTCCCCTCCGCCAGCAGGTGATAGCGATGGCTGATCCGCCGCCCCACCAGCAGATATCCGAGCAGCGCCCCGCTCGTGTTGAGGATCGCGTCGTCGATGTCGAAGGCACGTCCGGGTACCAGGGCGCCCTGGACGAGTTCGATCACCACCATCACTGTCACCGTCAGCGCGACCATGCGCAGCATCCGAAGCCGACGCGGCACGAGAATCGGCAGCAGGATGCCGAACGGGACGCCCAGCAGGAGGTTTCCGCCGGCCTGCTTGCAGGCCGCGAGGAAGGTGTAGTCCTCGGCGTACTGTCGCAACGACCTTCCTGGCCGGAGATTGGACCGGACGAGGTCCTCCGATGCCGGTGACGGGGTGAGTGTCACCTTCGCCAAAGCGATGGAGAACGCCGTCAGGGCCAGGAATGTTGCCACCAGGACGAGCGCCCGCAGCAGCGTGGTTCCCCACACCCTGCGTCGCCGCTCCTCACGATCCACCGCTGCAGCCATGGGACTCAGTTGCCCTCATCGGCCACGAGCACACCTGCGGAACGCTTTCATGCCCCGGCCGGCCGGAAGTGGATGGGTTCCGGCGAAGCAGGGCCGCCTGACGATCCCCCGCAGGCCCCCTCCGGCAAGTCCGGTGGGATACGGGTGGTCACGGTCGGTGGCCGTTCGCGCGGCAGATGAGGAGGGCGACGTCGTCGTGGTCGTGGGGATGGCGCAGCGCACCCAGAAGGTGGTCGCAGGTGGCTTCGAGTGTCGGTTGCGCCTCGGTGAGAAGGTCGAGGAGGACGTTCAGACGGGTATCGATGGGTTGGTCGCGGGTCTCGACGAGGCCGTCGGTGTAGAGCAGCAACTGGTCGCCGGTGTCGAACTGCAGGGTGGTTTGTTCGAACGTGGCGACGCCGACGCCGAGGGGGGTGCCGGTGGGCAGGTCGACAAGTTCGGGAGGTCTGCCGAGCCGGGTCAGGACGGGCGGTATGTGTCCGGCGAGAGCGATCACGCAGCGCATGCGGTGCGGGTCGTAGACGGCGTAGATGCAGGTGGCGAAGCCGGGCTCGAGGCCCGCGGCGATGTGATCGAGGTGCAGCAGGACCTGCGCGGGGTCGAGGTCGAGTTCGGCCAGGGTGCGGACGGCGGTGCGGAGCTGGCCCATGGTCGCGGCAGCGTTGATCCCGCTGCCCATCACGTCACCGATGACCAGGGCGGTCTTGTCGCCCGCCACGGGGATGGCGTCGAACCAGTCACCACCGACCTCCGCGGAGACCTGGGCGGGCTGGTAGCGGTAGGCGATCTCCAGGCCGGTCGGCTGGGGTGGCCGGTGGGTCATGAGGTGGCGTTGCAGGGTCAGGGCTGTGCGGCGCTGGTTCTGGTACAGGCGCGCGTTGTCGATGCGCACCGCAGCGCGGTCAGCCAGCTCGACGGCCAGGACGACGTCGTCGGGGTCGAACGGCAGCGCGTTGCGGGCGCGGCAGAGGTCCAGGGCGCCCAGGACTTCCCCGCGGGCTATCAGCGGCACGGCCAAGTAGGCGTGCAGACCGGCCTGGGCCAGGAGGGCGGCTCCCCGTGGCTCGGCGGCGATGTGCTGCAGGTCCGCGTCGGTCACCTGATTCACCAGGACGGGGCGGCCGGTGGTCACACACTGGGTGATGAGCCGGTCGGCGGCGTAGGTGGCGATGTGCCCGGTCTGATCGGCCGCGTAGACGGCGTCGGTGGGATAGGCGGCGGTAACGGCAAGCGCCCGGAAAAGGGCCGGCGCTCCGGGGGACACCGTCTCCGGTTGCCGGTCGTCGAGGACTGCGTCGAGGATGTCGACCGCCGCCAGGTCGGCCAGTTCGGGCACCAGGATGTCGGCCAGCTCCCGGGCGGTCTTCTCCACATCCAAGGTGGTGCCCACCATCGCCGAGGCCCGGGCAATGGTCGCCAGGCGCTTGCGGGCAGCGGCCGCCTCCAAGCCGGCGCGGTGCTGCTCGGTGCTGTCCACCACCGACGCCGCCACACCCAGCACCCGCCCGGCCGGATTCTCGAGCCGGTAGTACGACACCGACCGGGCGATTTCATCGCCCGGATCGGTCGGTGACCGGCCCACGATGAAATGGTTGATCAGCGGTCTGCCGGTGTCCAGAACCCCCCGCATCATCGACGCGACGGCCTCGGTGTCGTCCAGGAACCGCAGGACCTGGTGGACATCACGGCCGATGTGCTGAGCGGCCGGCAGGCCGTTGAGGCCCTCCAGCGCCGGGTTGACCATCACGTACCGCAGGTTGCTGTCCAGGACGGCCAGGCCGATCGGGGACTGGGCGACCAGCTGCACCGACAGCGCCAGATCCCGTTCCACCTCCCGCAAAGTGGCCTGATCGGTGGCGATGCCCAGGGCGTACGGCTTTCCGTGCTCGCCCAGCAGCCGCATGTTCCGGAACTCCACCATCCGCGTACTGCCGTCCTTGTGCCGCACGGGAAACACGCCGGCCCAGGTTTCACCACTGCTCATCACCTGCGCGAACAGGTGCAGGACGAGGTCGAAGTGCTCCGGGGCCACCAGCAGGGGGGCCGCGAACCGGCCCAGCGCCTGGTCCGCGGTCCAGCCGAACAGATCCTCGGCCTGCGGACTCCACAAAGCGATCCGTCCCGCGCTGTCCAGCACCACCGCGGCCACACCCAGCACGTCCAGCAGCCCACCCGGCTCGGCCGGGGCAACCCCCACCGAGGCAGGACCCTCCGGGAACGCACCGGTGGCACCCATGAGGCACCTCATCTCCCGAAATTCATCGCCGTGCCGACGCCGTGGCCCCCTTCACCAGGGCATCTCATCGTCTTCCATCCTCTCTCCCGGCGCTACTGACCACAGCCTGAGGCCCTGGCGGACGGAAGAAGGCCGTGAGAATTCAGCACGAGGAGTTCTCCGGCTGGAGGCCGGGGTGTGGGCGGGTAGGCAGCCATCCGTCCGGGCCAAGGGCCGAGCAGACCCGGTGGAGAGCCTTGAGGCACGGAGGCGACGGGCCCCTGGTCCGACACGGCGGGCGAGGACCTCAGGCGCCTCCGCCTGGGCTCCCCCACGGCTGGTGGAAGCCGGACACGTCCGGCGGACGGCACTCGACCCGCCGTCCCGCCCGACTCCGCGGAGCAGGCGTGGCACCACCGGATCGGATCTCGGGCTGATCAGCGCCCTGCCGGCGGTCGACCACCGACAACCATCACGGAACGTAACGGATGCTTGACTCGCTGATTCCCCCGGAGTCCGATTCACTGCGTCCAGCACGTGCGATCCCGCTTGACGCGATCTGGCGGCAGGACCGAGAGATCCTTGAATCACCAGTGGACTCGAAGGCGAGATGATCGGCCCATGGACACACCGGCAAGCATGCCAGGTGACTCCCTCACCCCCGCCGCGGCTGTGGCCGTGGCAGCTCCGGACGGAACGCTGACCGGCTGGAGCACCGGTGCGGAACAGTTGCTCGGGTACTCCGCCGGTGACGCCGTCGGCCGGCTCGCGACGGCGCTGCTCGCTTCGCCCCTCCCTGCTGGTGTCCGTGAGCGTTTCGATCGACAGGAGATTTGGACGGGACACGTGGTACTGCGCCACCAGGACGGCAACACGGTCGAATGCCGGCTGCGGGCACGGCCGCTCCCCACAGGTGACGGGCGAGCTGGATGGCTGCTGGAGGGCATTCGGGAGGGAGAGGAGAACCGCGACACGGACCCTCTGATCTGCTGGTCGTTCGACCAGTCCCCGTTCGCGCTGGCGATCTACGACACCGAGGGCCGGTTTCTGCGGGTCAATGAGCACATGACCAAGCAGCTCGCCGCCACGGAGCGGAATCTTCGCGGGCTCCGGATCACCGAGCACATGCCCGATCCTGCCTTCCAGGCCCCTGAGCAGTCAGTCGATCACGTGCTGCGTACCGGGGAGCCCGAACACATCGAGAACTACGTCAAGGTGCCAGGAGAGTCCCAAGCCCACGCCTGGATCATCCACTTCACCCCGCTCAAGGATTCCCTTGGGCTGGTGCACGGCGTGCAGCTGGCAGCTCTCGACTTCTCCGAGCAGTACGCGGCCCGCGAACGCCTGGCGCTGCTCGACGAGGCCAGCCGGTGTATCGGCAGCAGCCTGGACGTGGCTCGCACCGCGCAGGAACTGGCCGACGTCGCCGTGCCCGACCTCGCGGACTTCGTCTCGGTCGATCTTCTCGACACAGTGCTGCTCGGCGACGAGCCCCCACCGGTTCCCGACGACGGTCCGCTCGTACTGCGTCGCGTGGCCGTCCGCCCCGTCGAAAAGGCTGTCGTCACCGTCGGCGAGTTGTCCATCTACCCGGCGTTCTCGCCGATTGCCCGCAATCTCGCCACTGGCTGCGGCACCCTGCACCAGGTCGGCGAGCCCGAGATCACCCGCTGGCTGGCCGACGACCCGGTCCGGTCCGCCTGGATGAGTCGGCACCACGCGCACTCGATGATGGTGGTGCCGCTGCGCGGTCGCGGCACCAACCTCGGCGTCGTGTTCTTCGCCCGCCTGGATCCGTCCGCCGCACCGTACGAGCAGGCAGATCTGCAGATCGCCGAGGAGCTCGCGGCGCGCGCAGCCGTCTGCCTCGACAACGCCCGCCGCTACACCCGCGAGCACACGACGACTCTGGCCCTCCAGCACAGCCTTCTGCCCCAGGGGGTTGCCGAGCAGGCCGCTGTCGACGTGGCCAGCCGCTACCTGCCCGCAGACTCGAAAATCGGTGTCGGAGGTGACTGGTTCGACGTCATCCCGCTCTCCGGCGCCCGCGTCGCCCTGGTGGTCGGCGATGTGGTCGGTCACGGGATCCACGCCTCCGCCGCCATGGGACGCCTTCGCACGGCAGTACGCGCCCTCGCCGACGTCGATCTGGCCCCGGACGAGCTGCTCGCACATCTGGACGACCTGGTCGTCCGGCTCAAGTCCGGGCCCGAGGCCGGAACCGGGGCGCCCTTCGGAGAATTCGGGGCCACCTGTCTGTACGCGGTGTACGACCCCATCTCCCGCAAGTGCTCACTCGCCAGCGCCGGCCACCTCTGGCCCGCTCTGGTGACCCCTGACGGCGCGGTGGACTTCCTCGAACTGCCCACCGGCCCGCCGCTCGGCCTCGGCGGTCTGCCGTTCGAGGCGGTTGAACGCGAACTGCCCGAAGGCAGCCTCCTTGCCCTGTACACCGACGGCCTTGTCGAAGCACAGGATCGCGATGTCAACTCCGGCCTGCACGCTCTGCGCACGGCCCTCGCCGACGCGGCTCCGTCGTTGGAGACCACCTGCGACCGCGTGCTCGATGCTCTGCTCGGCGAGCGGCCCGCCGATGATGTCGCGCTGCTCCTCGCCCGTACCCGCGCCCTGGACGACGGACACGTCGCTGTGTGGGATCTTCCCGCCGATCCGTCCTTCGTGGCCGAGGCCCGTTCCAGGGCGACCGCCCAACTGCACGCCTGGGGACTGGACGACCTGGCCTACGTCACCGAACTCGTGGTCAGCGAGCTGGTGACCAACGCGATCCGCTACGCTTCCGCACCCGTTCAGCTGCGGCTGATCAAAGAGAGGACACTCATCTGCGAGGTCTCCGACGCCAGCAGCACCGCACCCCACCTGCGGCGTGCGCGCATCTTCGACGAGGGCGGACGGGGCCTCATGCTGGTCGCCCAGCTCACCGAGCGCTGGGGAATGCGGCATACCGGCACAGGAAAGATCATCTGGGCAGAGCAGCCCCTTCCCGAGTAGGTCTGCGGGAGCGGTCAGGGGGTGCGCCGGTCGACGCGGAGATACCGGCTCGGCACAGGGCCCCCGCAGACGAAACGGGCGTACCTCCGAGTGCCTCGTTCCCGTCGGCCCGGGTGTCCTGCAGCGATCCGGCGATGACGGGGTGCCCACCGCACCGCTCGTGCCCGGGCCGAAGCGGGACTCGCGGTACGTGGGCACGGCACGCGACCGGGTTCGGGTTCAGTCAGGGAGCGAGAGCCTCCTGGTCAAGCACATCGCCGCCGACAGCATCCCCGCCCGGACCCGGGTGGTCCGGTACATCCAGTCCGACCGGAAGGAGATACCGAGCGAACCGACCTGGTCACCGCAGTACACGGGCACCGCGGCGCACGTCGTACCGCGGGAGTACTCTTCCCGGTCCATGACGACCGGTTCGGTCAGTGAGGAGTCGAGCTGCCGCATCAGCTCCTCCCTGCGCGTGATGGTGCGGGGTGTGAGTTCGGTCAGAGAGTGCCGGGAGAGGTAGTCGGCGCGCGCTTCCTCGTCCAGCTCACGCAGCACGCTCTTGCCCAGCGCGGTGGCGTGTCCGGCGTCCTGGAAGTCCACCCAGAGGTCCACACGCGGAGCCTGCGCACTGTCGACGATTTCCATGACACAGATTTCGCCCTGCTCGTACTTGGTCAGATAGACAGCGACCGAAAGATCGTCGCGCAGGGACATCAGGACGGGACGGATGCGCTCCACCAGCTCCTGGCCGTCGTGTTCCGCGCCCACCAGGTGATGTCTGCAGGAGAGGACGAATGCGCCGTCGTCCAGCTCTGTCACGTATCCGTCCTGGGCGAGTGCGTGCAGCAAGCGGTGAACGCCGGGCAACGGCACTCCCGTCTCCACGGCCAGCTGCTGCGCGGGAGCACCTGCCTCGTGCGCCCCTACAGCCTCCAACAGGCGCAGGGCGCACTCGACGGACGCGATGGGCTCGGGGCCGGCCTGGTCACCCATGCCACCAAGCATGGACCCGCTGCCGGAGGGCGGCAAGGCGCGTTGCTGCTGGTGCGCATGGGGTAAGGCATGACGACTGTACGTGGGAGTCCGGCCGGTTCACCGACCGTGCGGGTCCCCGTACTCGCCCTCCGGGCCGTTCTCGCCGGCCCGGTCGCCCGGTCGTGATCGTCTCTTCGAGGGATCGACGCGCTGCCGCAGCACAGGGTGCGGGGCGTATGCCCCTGGGAGTGTTCCGATGTGATCCGGAGTCAGGATACGAGCGAGAGAGATGGTCATGTCGAAGATCTTGGAGAGGCGGGCTCGGCGTATCGCAACGGGCTCGGGAGCTGCCGTGGTCGTCGTGCTCGGTTCTCCGTTGCTCGCCGCTGCTGCTCCTGCTCAGTTCGCTCCTCCGGTACAGCCCTATGCCACGGTGACCAGCCAGGGTGGTCTGAACGAGCGGCAGTACCCCAGCACGGACTCGTCGGTGGTGAACATCCTGGATTACCAGGATCAGGTGGGCGTGCGCTGCAAAGTCCGTGCGCAGACGATTGCGGGCAACGATGTCTGGTACCTGCTGCGTGACACGCAGGCATGGATCTCGGCGAGTTACGTGGTACGGACCGGGACCGTCCCGTACTGCAAGGACATCCAGGTGAACCGGCTCACTCACAGCCCGCAGGCCACCGACGCCATGGGATGAGAGAACCTGTCCCTCGGATCGTCCGCACCGTGGCGGACCGTGGTCGGGCCGGCACCCTGCCCGAAACCACGGTCCGCCATGGAGTGCCCCGCCCCCGGCACCGTGATCGTCCCCGCCGGTCTCCGGAGGCGGCCGTGACCGGCTGACCGGCGCGCAGCGGAATGAGCGACGGTCGACGACGCGTTGGCACGTGTAGGGCGAGGAGCATCGACGTGACAACTGCGAGCATGACCACCCCGCTGGGCCAGATATTGCGGTCCTGGCGTCGGTCCACGCCGGGCCCTCTGTGGTTGGTGGCGCCCCTGGTGCTTATCGTCGCCATACCGGTGGCCGACCACTTCCTGCCGCCGGACATCCATCTGGCGCACCTGCTCATCGTGGCCCCGGCGGTCACCTCCGTCGTCGCGGGCCCTCGCCTCACTGCGCTGATCGGCGGGCTCGCGGCGGTCTCTCTCGTCGTTGCGGGGACGGAACGCGGCGTACTGATCACCGAGAGTGTCCTCGTCGAGTTCGGGTCCCTCGCGGCGCTCTGTGTCCTGTTGGTGATCTTTTCCCTTCTGCGGGACCGACTGTGGCTGGAGCTGCTCCGGGTGCGTTCGGTCTCCGACGCGACACAGCGCGTCGTCCTGCGCCCGCTGCCGGACAAGGCCGGCCCCGTGTCCATCGCATCGGAGTACCGCAGCGCAGAGGCCGACACCCGCATCGGCGGTGACCTGTACGCCGTTGCCCGCGCCTCCGACTCCACTCGGTTGGTCATCGGTGACGTACGGGGCAAGGGCCTCGCTTCGATCGGCGACACCGCGATCATGCTGGGCGCCTTCCGCGCCGCGGCCCACCGCCAGTCCCCGCTGCCGGAGCTGGTCGCGTACCTGGAAGGCGCCGTCCGGTGGGGTCTGGCGGAGTTCTCGGAGTCTTCGGGGTCCGATGCTGACGTCGGGGAGCGCTTCGTGACCGCCGTGGTGGTGGACATCCCGGACGACGAGCCGGTGGTCCACGTGATCAGCTGCGGGCATCCGCCGCCCCTCCTGCTGCACAACTCCACCGCGACCGCGCTCAGTGTGCCCGCCCCCGCGCTGCCCCTCGGTCTCGGCGGACTGTCCGACGACGCCTACGTCCAGGCGACCTTCCCGTTCGCCTACGGCGACCGGCTCCTGCTCTACACCGACGGCGTCAGCGAGACCCGCGACGGACGGGGCACCTTCTATCCGCTCGCCGAGCGTGCCGCCGCCTGGACCGACCAGGCGCCCGGGCCACTGGTGCAGAAGATCACCGCCGATCTCAAGGCGTACGCGGCAGGCCCGCTGAACGACGACATGGCGATGATCGTCGTCCAGCGCGACGAAACACCGGGGCTGAGCAAGCCGTCGAGTCAGCAGGTCCCCCACCACGATCGGCATCATCCGGGTGCGACGGCCGACGGCGTCGTACACAGCATTGGCGACCGGGGCCCGACACACGGACCCGGCGGTCCTCACGCGCACCCTTCACACCCAGCGGGTGCCGTCGACACGTGGAGACAGGCCCCCAACACGGCCGATTGACTCCAGGCAGCCGAGCACGCTGTGCGAAGTGGTCCGGCGCCGCACAGGCTGCGCGGGACAGACCCTCTGCGAGGCGAGCGGGTGCTTGCGGCGGGTCCGGCCGGTGGCGGGCTGAGCAAGGTCGAAGAGGTGGGCCCGTTCGGTGTCGTCCAGTTGCAGAGCGCGGGCGACGGCCTCTCAGACGACCTCCGAGACACCCTGGATGCGGCCTCGTTCCAGGCGGATGTAGTAGTCGACGATGACTCCGGCCAGTTGGGCGACCTCTTCGCGGCGTGATCCCGGAACGCGGCGGGCGCCCTGGTGAGGGGTGAGGCCGGCCTGTTCGGGGGTGATCCGGGCCGGGCGCCGACGTCGTTCCCGACGAAGCACACCGCGGTGGTCTTCCGGACGAGCAGGCAGCGCTGTGGGTGTCCACGGCCCAGAAGCACCCCCATTCCAGCCGCATATTCAATTTCAGAAGAGACCAGGTCAGACCGGACTGACGCACTCGAATGCAGGCTGATCTCAATTCGTGTGCATGGTCGGAGAATGGCGGGGCAGGCGGTGGTACGGAGGTTGATAATTATGGTTCCCCTGCTTCTCGTTCTTCTGCTGGCCCTGATTCTCTTCGGTGCGGGTTTCGCGCTGAAAATCCTGTGGTGGGTCGCGATCGCCGTGCTGGTCCTATGGCTGATCGGCTTCGTCGCCCGCCCGAAGGGTGGCAGTGGCCGCTGGTATCGCTGGTAGCCGACACCGTCGGCGCATTCCAGGCAGTACATGGCGGTGGCCTGTCGTCCTTCGTATGAAGCAGCAGGCCACCGCCTTCACAGCAGGCGCCGCCGCTGTTTTCCGATGGCGGATTGAAGCCGGATATCGAGGGAAGGCGGACGATGTCGGGTGATCGCCGTGACTAAGGGCTGTCCGTCCGGAGACGCCCCGATTCACCTTTCGATCGGGGCGTCGATCTCCGGATCCGGGGCACCCGAACCGCACGCGGTCAATGAAACCGCTGTGCACAGCATACGGAAAAAGGAGGCCGGCGGGAATCCCTGCTGTCCTCCGTTTACCGGAGGAGTTGTTTCGCGTGACTGAGAATATGTGGAATTACAAGTCGACTGCGGGCCGTGCGACGGGCCCCGACCTCACCGGCTACAAGGTCGAGGCCGCGGACGGCAGCATCGGGAAGGTCGACAAGCATTCCGATGAGGTCGATGCCGCCTATCTGGTGGTGGACACCGGCGTGTGGATCTTCGGCCGGGAGGTCCTGCTCCCGGCGAGTACGGTCGTCAGTATCGACCCGGACGAGCAGAAGATCTTCGTCGACCGCACCAAGCAGCAGATCAAGGACGCCCCGGAATTCGATCGGGAGAAGCACCTCGGCGACCCGGGCTACCACGACCAGCTGGGCACCTACTACGGCGCCGGCACACCCTTCGGCGGCCCGTTCATCTGACCCTGCGTCTGTTTCTGCGCAGCACGGCCCCCGGGACCCTTCGAGGAGTCCCGGGGGTCGTCGCATGCCACGGCAACGACGGCCGGCCGACCTGCCCTTCCCGGCCATGTCCCGTCAGAGGTGCCGCCTCCGGCTCGGCAGGTCGTCAGTCACCACCGCAGGGCCTGTGCCCGTGCGACGAGCATGAAGAGCCGGTGCAGCACGGGGTCCGTGAGCCGCCGTCCACCAGCCCTCTCTCCCTGGTCCTTGGGGCCTCTTGGGGCTGCTCACACGTGTGGGCTGCAGAAATCCGGCAACCCGTCTGTGGTGACACGAATCGGCTTGGTGGGTCTCATGGTGTTGGCGGCTCTCGCGGCGGCGGGTGCCGCCGTGTGGATCTCGTCCTGGTGGTGGATTGCCGGTGTGCTGTTCGCTCTGCTGGGCCTCCTCGGGATCTGGGATCTTGCGCAGCGCAGGCACTCGGTGCTGCGCAACTACCCCGTGATCGGGCACGCCCGTTTCCTCATGGAGAGCATCCGCCCCGAGCTCCAGCAGTACTTCGTGGAGCGGAACTTCGACGGCCGCCCTTTCGACCGGGACGTGCGCAGCATCGTGTACGAACGGGCAAAGGGCACGGATGCCGAGGAGCCCTACGGCACGGAGCGAGACGTCTACCGGCCCGGCCATGAGTTCCTGGTGCCGTCGATGGCGCCCTGCCCGGTCCCCCGGACACCGCCGCGCGTCAGGATCGGCGGCCCCGACTGCACCCAGCCGTACGACATGGCGCTGCTGAACGTGTCCGCCATGAGCTTCGGCTCCCTCTCCGCGAATGCGGTCCTGGCTCTCAACGCCGGTGCAGCAGGCGGGCACTTCGCCCACGACACCGGTGAAGGCGGCCTGTCCGAATACCATCTGCGGCCCGGCGGGGATCTCGTCTGGGAGATCGGCACGGGTTACTTCGGATGCAGGACCGAGGACGGCGGATTCGACGCCGCGATATTCGCCGACAAGGCAGCCCACGAGCACGTGAAATGTGTGTCGCTCAAATTGTCTCAGGGCGCCAAGCCCGGCATCGGCGGAGTGTTGCCCGGGGCCAAGGTCAACGCGGAGATCGCCCACGTGCGGGGCGTGCCCCAGGGGCGGACGGTCATCTCGCCCCCGTATCACCGGGTCTTCTCCACACCTCGTGAACTGGTCCGCTTCGTCGCACGGATGCGAGAGCTGTCCGGGGGCAAACCCACAGGATTCAAGCTCTGCCTCGGCTCGCGGCGGCAGTTCCTCGCCGTGTGCAAGGCCATGCTGGAGGAGGGCACGACCCCTGATTTCATCATCGTGGACGGGGCCGAGGGGGGCACCGGGGCAGCGCCGCTGGAGTTCGCCGACCATGTCGGTGCTCCGCTCACCGATGGTCTGCTCACCGTGCACAACGCCCTCGTCGGCGCCGGCCTCCGAAGCCGGATCAAGGTCGGAGCCAGCGGCAAGATCGCCACGGGCGCCGACCTGGTCAAACGCCTCCTCCAGGGCGCCGACTACGGCAACTCGGCCCGCGCGATGATGTTCGCCGTGGGCTGCATACAGGCGCAGCGCTGTCACACCAACACCTGCCCCACTGGCGTCACCACACAGGATCCCCGACGCGCACGCGCCCTCGACGTCGGAGACAAGTCGGTGCGGGTTCGGCGTCTCCAGGCGGCGACCGTGGCCAGCGCCCTCCAGATCATGGCCTCCATGGGTGTCACCGACCCTGCCCAGCTGCGTCCGCACATGCTCCAACGGCGCATCGACCCCTACACCCTGCGCTCCCTCGACGAGATGTACGAATGCCTCGCGCCAGGGCAACTGCTCGCCGAGCCCCCTTCGTCCTGGGCCGCCGACTGGGAAGCTGCCGACCCCGACCACTTCGCTGTCTGACCAGGAGGATCTTGTGACCCGTACCGTTGCCCGCCTCATCGGAGACGCGCTGAGCCAGCTCGGCGTACGCCAGGTGTTCGGCGTCGTCGGGGACGCGCTCAATCCGCTCACGGAAGCCATCCGCACCACCGAGGACATCGAGTGGGTGGGATGCCGCCACGAGGAGACCGCAGCTTTCGCCGCCAGTGCCCAGTCCCAGCTCTCCGGCAACCTCGGCGTCTGCATGGGCACCGTCGGTCCCGGCTCCATCCACCTGCTCAATGGTCTCTACGACGCGGCCAAGAGCCGCACTCCGGTCCTGGCGATCGCCGGACAGGTGCCGCTGACCGACATGGGAAGTGACTACTTCCAAGAAGTCGACAACGACGCCCTCTTCAGTGATGTCGCAGTCTTCCGCGCAACGATCTCCTCCCCCGACCAGCTGCCGCACCTGCTCGAGACAGCCGTTCGCAATGCACTGGGGCGTAAGGGGGTTGCCGTTCTCACTGTGCCGGGCGACATCAGCGACCGACCGCTGAGCAGGGACCGCAAAGCCCGTTTCTCGCTGAGCCCGGGGGTGACGCGACCGGAGGAGTCCGCCGTCCGGAGCGCGGCCGGCCTCCTCCGACGTGCCGAACGGGTCACCCTGCTCGTCGGTCAGGGCGCCCGCGCAGCCCGCGAGGACGTCCTGGCACTCGCTGACCGCCTCGCCGCGCCCATGGTGCTCACGCTCAAGGCGAAGGAGGGCTTCGAGGGAGACAACAACCCCTTCCAAGTCGGCCAGACCGGGCTGATCGGTAATCCGGCTGCTGCCTCCGCCATGCAGGATGCCGACACGCTTCTGCTGCTGGGTACGGACTTTCCCTACCGGGAGTGGTATCCGGGCGGCCGGACCGTCATCCAGGTGGACACCGAAGCCACGCACATCGGACGCCGCGTCCCGGTCGAGGCAGGGCTCGTCGGCGACGTGGGCGCCACGGTCCGCGACCTGCTCCGGTGCCTGGGATCCGAGGAAGCGCGCGACCGCAAACATCTTGACCACGCCCGCGTCAGTTTCGAGAGCTGGCGCGACGGCCAGGCCCGGCTCGCCGACGCCAAGCACGACAGGGGTGCGGTCGGACGCATCCGCTCGGCGTTCGACAATCCCGAGCACGGAATAAGGCCCGAGGCGCTGGCCGCCTCGGTCGACCGGGTCGCCGCCGACGACGCCGTCTTCACCTCCGACACCGGAATGGCCACCGTGTGGCTCTCTCGATTCGTGGAGATGCGCGGTGCGCGCCGGCTCCTCGGCTCGTACAACCTCGGCTCCATGGCCAATGCCATGCCACACGCTCTCGGAGCGCAGTACCTCGACCGGCGACGCCAGGTGATCGCATTCTGCGGTGACGGCGGCCTGAGCATGCTTCTCGGCGATCTCATGACCCTCAGGACCAGCAATCTCCCCGTCAAACTCGTCGTCTTCGACAACCGCCGCCTCGGCATGGTCAAGTTGGAGCAGGAGCAGGCGGGACTGCCTGAGTTCGGCACCCTGCTGGACAACCCGGACTTCGCCGCCGTGGCCACCGCCATGGGCATCACCGGCATCCGTGTCACGGACCCCGCCGAGCTGGAGGAGTCGGTACGACGTGCGTTCTCCACACCGGGGCCGGTCCTGCTCGACGTACTGACGAACCCTGACGAAATCGCCGTCCCGGCCCAACCGACGGTCGGACAGGGCTGGGGGTTCGCCGTCGCCAAGGTGAAGGAGGTCGTCCGGGGTCGCCGCGAGCCCGACTCGCACTGATCCGCGTACCGCCGGGCTCCGTCGTCCCGTGCCTGAAGTCGGCGGCAGGGCGGTGTACGCCCACACCACCAGCCATACCGGGCGACGGTTGGGCCACAGACGATTCCGGCCGAGCGACGCTGCATGGCCGACCCCGGTACCGGTGGGGTCGGCCGCGGCAGGGCGGGATCAGCCGTTGCCCGCTTCCCGCGCCGCGCGCTCCAGTCGGCTCCGGTGGTTCTCCCACCATGCCTGATTGCCCGGTGGCACGTTGTCGCTGCCCTTCAACAGCCCGACCGTCCCGTCGATGAGCTCTCGCACGATGTCGGCGTGACCGGCGTGCCGTTGGGTATCGGCGATCACACGCACCAGGACATGGTGCAGTGTCACCTCCCGTCGCTCCTCCGGCCACCACGGGACGTGACCGATCGCGTCAAGCGTCAGCGTCGCGATCGTGCTGTTCGAGTGCTCCCACACCTGGTGGTACAGCCCGGTGATCTCTTCGCGCGACTCGTCCGCAGTGGCCCACATGTCCGCGTTGGGTTCGGCGTCCTCCGTGTACCACCAGGGCGGTGGCACGTCGTCGAAGAACGGCCGCCCAAACGTGTCGCCGAGGTACCCCGCCTCCACGCCGGCGACATGCTTGACCAGTCCCAAGAGGTTGGTGCCGGTAGGTGTCAGAGGGCGGCGGATGTCGTACTCCGAGAGTCCGTCGAGTTTCCACAACAGGGCGTCACGAGCGTCTTGCAGGTACCGGAGAACATCCGCTTTCGGGTTCGGTTCGATCATGCCGGGCAGTCTTCCATCCGGCACTGACAACCAGGCTCACAAGGCGACGCAGGACGGTGCTGCGGGGACCCTGCCGGGCGACACCACGGTCAACGCTTTCGCCGGCCGACCCACCTCTGGCGTGACCGCCCTACCGCGATGATCCCGAGCGCCGTTCCCTCCTGCCCGCTCGACACGGCGGGCCGGCTCAACGGGCACCACCGATAGCCGACTTGGTGCGGCGGGCCGGGCGAACGCCGGTGCCGAGCGCGCTGCGTCCTGCGCCCGTGACCACCGACGGGGCGGCGGCCCGGGCGGGTCCTGTGTCGTTCGCCGCCCGTGGTGATGGTCCGGGTCCGGGGGACGTCCCTCCCCCCGGGGACAGCCGAAGAGTGTGGATACTGGGCACCGAATACGGCCAGGGACGAGGGGTACGACAAGTGACCAGCGACACTCGCACAGGACCGCCCAGTTTCGGCAGCGAACGCGACATGCTGCGGGCCTTCCTCGACTACCACCGTGCGACTCTCGCCATGAAGTGCGAAGGGCTTGCCGACGAGGAACTGCGGCAGCGCTCGATGCCACCGTCAACGCTTTCACTGCTCGGTCTGGTACGGCACATGGCGGAGGTGGAACGCGCCTGGTTCCGTCGAGTCTTCGAGGACAACGACGCGCCCATGGTCTGGTCCGACAAGCCCGACTTCCAGGCAGCGTACGACGCAAGCGCATCAACCAGGGACGAGGCGTTCCATGCCTGGGAGGCCGAGGTGGAGAAGTCGCGCTCCATCGAGCGAGAGGCTGACTCCCTCGACCTGGCCGGGTACCAGCCAAGATGGGAAGAGGAAGTGTCACTGCGGATGGTGATGGTGCACGTGCTCCTCGAGTACGGCCGCCACAACGGACACGCAGACCTTCTGCGGGAAGGGCTCGACGGGACCGTGGGGGCCTGAATGCGCGAGAGGCCACCGCCTCCGGCGACCGGTGGGCAGCCAGAGCCGTCGCGCTCTCCGCTCCCCCGGCGGCCGCTGAGGTGTCCCCGCCCCTGCGGGGCGGGGCTTCCCACTATGGCTCGGGGGTCGGCGATCAAAGCATCGGGCCGCCGAAGCACACCTCGATCGCCAGGGCGACGCTGCCGCCGAGAAGACCACCCGCGTCGAACCGGCCGGCGAGCTGCCGGCCTGACACCGGATCGACGAGCGGACACATGAGAGCGCGGGCCGGCCTTCGAGAACGGTTCAATCCGATTCGCGGGCGAGTTCGAGTGCAAGGGCCTGAAGAATTTCCTCCGTGGGTGTCGCAGGTACTGTCTCGTCATAGGCATCCGCAACGGCCTGGAACGCGAGCACGAATCCGGTGATCAGTGCACTGAGCGGCTGAGAGAGCTGACTCAGGACGGACAGCCCGACCTCGCGCGGACCCGCGGCCGCAGACACGACGAAATGCTCGGGAACCACTTCGCCGAGCAGGTCCGAGACATAGTCCGTACCGACGCCGCTGCGCAGTGCGGTGAGCGCCGCGATCGCCTTGAGTTTGATCTCGTTCTCGGTCATGGGACGAGGGTAGGAGCAAACCTCAGCACTTGGGCGGCACGGACATCCCGGCGACGTCGGATGGTCGGTCACCACGGGCTGCGGTCCGGGCGCGGCCGGCACCGGACCGGGTGTCGCAGCGGCACTCCTGGTCGCACAGGTGACTGCACCGACAGGACGACGGCCTCGGGCGGCAGGCTGCCGGGAGCGGCGAGCAGGGCGCGATCGGCGCCAGGCTGACCAGGACGGTGCCCGCGCTCCGTAAGGACGCGCTGCGCTTCTTCGCGGCCGGCTTCCTGCTGCGGCGCGACTGCCGCGTCGCGCGGTTCGTAGCCGGATCGGCGAGCCAGGTCACCGTTGCGAGTCGGCTTGCACGCGAGCGCGTTCGATGTCGGGGACGTGGCGCTCGGCCCATTCCCGGACGGCACGTAGGGGTATCAGCAGTGACCGGCCGAGGTCGGTGAGGGCGTACTCGACGTGCGGGGGATGTGCGGGAATCTCCGTGCGAGAGATCAGGCCGTCGTACTCCATCGCGCGAAGCGTCTCCGTGAGCGCCTTGGGTGTGATCCCCCGGATGTGCGCCTTGAGCTCGGTGAATCGCATCGGCCCGGTGTCGAGCGCGTTGACGACGAACACCGTCCAGCGCGCCCCGATCCGGTGCAGGACGGTGCGACTGGGGCAGGTCGCGGCCATGACGTTGTAGGCCTTACCCATGCACGACTCCCGGTAGCGTTGTGGATACCGGTATAAAATATATACCGTCTGGGAGGTGGCTAATTCCGATTCCACGGTCCGTCCCTCGATGGCTCGACATGGCCGTCTCGTCGCGGCGATCGTCATCGACTCGATCGGCACCGGCGTCTTCATCCCCGTTTCGATGCTGTATTTCCTTGCCACGACCTCGCTGACGCTGGTGCAGGTGGGCGCGGCGCTGACGACGGCCGGGCTGCTGTCGCTCCCAGCAGGTCCTCTGATCGGAGGACTGGTCGACCGGTACGGCGCCAAGCCGGTGCTGCAAGCGGCAAACCTGGCCCAGGCGCTCGGCTTCGCCGGGTATCTCGTCGTGGGTCAAACCTGGCAGATCGTCATCTGCGCGTGGTTGAACAGCGCCGGGAGGGCAGTGTTCTTCGGCTGCTACGGCGTGACCGTCACGGCGCTGGCCGCGCCCGGTCAGCGCGAGCGCTGGTTCGGCCTCCTCGGGTCCGTACGCAACCTCGGGTACGCACTCGGCGGGCTCCTCTCCGCCGTCGCCGTCAGTGTCGGTACTCACGGCGTCTACGCCGCGATCGTGGCCATCAACGCCATGTCCTATGTCACCGCCTTCGCCCTGATGCGGGCCGTACCGAACGCCCGTCCGCAAGCGGGCCACGACGCGGCCGGAGGCTGGCGGCGCGTGCTCCTGGACCGGCGACACCTGTCACTCGTCGGACATCAACTGTGCTTCGCCATCTCGTTGTTCGCCCTCAACATCGCGATACCGGTCTACACCGTGGACGTGCTGGGACTGCCGGGATGGACGGCCGGGGCGGTCTTCACGCTCAACACCCTGATGGTCGGCTTCGGCCAGGGCATCGTCGTCGGTTGGCTCGGCGGGCGGGTCCGCAGTCGCGTCCTCGTCGCAGGACACGCCTGCTTTGCTGCCGGCTACCTCCTGTTCCTCGCCGCCGACCGCGTGGCCGTGCTCGCCCTCGCGGTCGCCGTCGTACTGCTCGGAGCGGGCAGCTACACCCTCGGTGAAATCCTCGGCGGCCCCATCGCGTCGACGGTCGCCGCGGAGAGCGCCCCGGACGCTCTCCGCGGCCGTTACCTGGCCCTCAACCAACTCGCCGTGACTTTGGCAGGAACGGTCGCTCCGGTCGCGTTCTCCGGGTTGCTGTCCACTGGGGCAGCCGCGATCTGGCTGACCCTGGTCGGCGTCAGCGTCCTCGGAGCGACGCTCGCCACCGTGATCGGCAGGATGGTGCCGGCGGCACAGAGCCGCATCGGGGATGTCTAAGGGCTGTCCCGTAATCCCTGGTGGATCAGCGCACGGCGTCGGATGCGGTGCATCGCAAGGCGGAGGGGCGTCCTCGTACCGGTCGAATGCGGGCTTTCCGACAAGCTGCTCGCCGCGAGCGCATGCGGGTCAAGCATCCAGGCGGCGCTTGGCGAGCCAGGTGACGATCTCGGGGTCGTGGTGGTCGAAGAACAGCGAGCCGGCGGTGTCGAGGGTGGCGATCCGGGCCATCTGTTCGTCGGTGAGCCGGAAGTCGAAGACGTCGAGGTTCTCGGCCATCCGCTGGGCGCGGACCGACTTGGGGATGGCGATGACGCCGCGCTGGGTCAGCCAGCGCAGCACGACCTGCGCGACCGTCTTGCCGTGCTCCTTGCCGATCTCGGCGAGGAGGGGGTTGGTGAACAGGTCGTTCTTGCCCTCGGCGAAGCCGCCCCAGGACTGGATCTGCACGCCGTGCTCGCGCATGAGGTCCTGGTAGTCGGCGCGCTGGAAGAAGGGGTGGGTCTCGATCTGGTTGACGGCCGGGGTGATCTCGTTGTTGACGATCAGGTCGATGAGCCGGTCGGGGTAGAAGTTGGCGACGCCGATGGCCTTCGCCGTGCCCTCGCGGTTGAGGGCTTCCATGGCGCGCCACTGGCCGTAGACGTCGCCGAGGGCTGGTGCATGAGGTACAGGTCGAGGTGGTCCAGGCCGAGCTTGTTCAGCGAGGTCTCGAAGGCCCGTGTGGTGTTGTCCCGGGCCGGGGTGTCTTGGACCCAGAGCTTGGTTGTGACGAACAGATCCTCCCGCGGGATGCCGCTGGACTTGATGGCCCGGCCGACGGCTTCCTCGTTGCCGTAGGCGGCCGCGGTGTCCAGGAGGCGCTAGCCGGCGGCGAGTGCGTCGGTGACGGCGCGCTCGGTGTCCTCGGCGGGGATCTGGTAGACGCCGAAGCCGAGGAGCGGCATCTCGACGCCGTTGTTCAGGGTCACGGTCTGCATTGAGGGGATGTCCTTCGCGTTGCTGATGCTGGGGGGCGTGGGGCCCTGGTCAGGGGCGGACAAGGGCCTTGAGGACCTGGCGGTCAGCCATGGCCCGGTACGCCTGCGGGGTCTCGTCGAGGGTGAAGGTACGGTCGAAGACGCGGCCGGGGGCGATGGTGCCGTCAAGGACATCGGGCAGGAGGCGTTCGATGTAGGCGCGGGCGGGGCTGGCGCCGCCGGTCAGGGTGATGTTGCGCATGAAGTCGGCCGGGCCGACCGGGCCTTGCTCGTACTGGGGGACCCCGAGACGGCTGATGGTGCCGCCGTCCAGGACCGCGCCGAGTGCGGTGTCGAGGGTCTCGCGGGTGCCGACGGCCTCGATGACTTTGTCCACGCCGTTGGTCAGTTCGCGGATACGGGCGATGCCTTCCTCGCCGCGCTCGGCGACGACGTCGGTCGCGCCGAACTCACGCCCCAGATCGGTGCGCGTCTCGTGGCGGCCCGCGAGGACGATCCGGTCGGCGCCCAGCCGCTGGGCGGCGATCACCGCGCACAGACCGCCCGCGCCGTCCCCGACGACCAGCACCGTGTCTCCGCGGCCGACGCCCGCGGTGACCGCGCCGTGGTGGCCGGTGGTCATCACGTCCGACAGCGCCAGCAGCGACGGGAGCAGGGCTGAGTCGGCGGTCACGGGCAGCTTGACCAGGGTGCCGTCCGCGACCGGGACGCGGACGGCTTCGCCCTGCCCGCCATCGACGCCGTCGAAGCCGTACCGGCCGCCGTTGCGGCACGAGATGTGCAGGCGCTTGGCGCAGTAGTCGCAGGTGTTGTCGCTGTAGGTGAATGGGGCCACGACCAGGTCACCCGTCTTCAGGCCGGTTACGTCTGCGCCGGTTTCCTCGATGACGCCGAGGAATTCGTGGCCCATGGGGCGGCCGGTGTCCGTGGCGGCCATCGAACCGTACGGCCACAGATCGCTGCCGCATACGCATGAGGCGAGCACGCGGACGACGGCATCGGTGGACTGGACGATCTTTGGGTCGGGCCGGTCCTCGACGCGGACGTCGCCGGCTCCGTACATCACGGCTGCACGCATGACAGGCGTTACTCCAAACAGGTGGTGCGGCTGGCGTGCCGAGCGGCGACGCCAGGGGCGGCCGAGGGCGGTCAGCGTTCGAGCATCCGCGCCTGGGCTTCGGTGTGAGTGTCACCGGCGGCGGGCGGCAGGCTGGAGAGCTGGTCGAGCTGCTCACGCGTGAGGGTCACGGCGTCGGCGGCGGTGTTCTCCTCGGCCCGGCTCACGCGCTTGGTGCCGGGGATGGGGGCGATGTCGTCGCCCTGGGCGAGCAGCCAGGCCAGCGCGACCTGCGCGGGCGTGGCCCCGACCTGGGCGGCCAGGGCCTTGACCTGGTCGGCGAGGGCGAGGTTGCGCTGGAAGTTCTCGCCGGTGAAACGCGGGTTGTCGCGGCGGAAGTCGCCTTCGTCGAACTGGTCGGTGGAGCGGACGGTGCCGGTCAGGAAACCGCGTCCGAGTGGAGAGAACGGGACCAGGCCGATGTTCAGTTCTCGCAGCACCGGCAGGACGCGCTCCTCGATGCCGCGGGTGAACAAGGAGTATTCCGACTGCACGGCGGTGACGGGCTGGACGGCGTGCGCGCGGCGGATCGTGTCCGGGCCGGCCTCGGAGAGACCGAAAGTGCGGACCTTGCCCTCGGCGATCAGCTCGGCGACCGCGCCTGCGGTGTCCTCGATCGGCGTGTTCGGATCCACCCGGTGCTGGTAGTACAGGTCGATGTGGTCGGTGCCCAGCCGCTTCAGGGAGCCTCGACCGCGGTGCGGATGTTGGCCGGGCCGGAATCCAGGTTCCACGGACCGTCGCCGCCGTGGGAGACCAGGCCGAACTTCGTGGCCAGCACCACCTTGTCCCGGCGCCCCTTCAGCGCCTTCCCGAGGAGTTCCTCGTTGGTATACGGGCCGTAGATCTCGGCGGTGTCGATGAGCGTAACGCCCAGCTCCAGCGCCCGGTGCACCGTCCGGATCGACTCCGCGTCATCGGTGCCGGAGCCGGTGTAGCCGTGGGACATGCCCATCGCACCGAGGCCGATCCGGGAAACCTCCAGGTCACGCAGCTTGATGTACCGCATCTCGCCCTTTCTGAATCCAGGGGTGCCCGGCACCCCCACACTCTCGCCCGGCCGGGCAAGCCGTGCCTGCGCCGGCCGAGGCTCGGTTCCGGGGGTACCGGCGTTTCACTCCTTCACCTTCGCCCGGATTGCTTCCTTGTGGCAGGGCGGGCTCTTCAGGGGTAATGACAGGGCCCCTCTCTCTCCTGCACACCAGGGCCCGAGCGGGCGAGACTGGGGACATGGCTTCCGAGAGCGCGCACAGCGAGGGCGCCGAGCTGGGCCGCTACCTGCGCGCCCGCCGCACCCAGACCAGCCCTGAACACGTCGGCCTCACCGTCGGCGCCGGCTTCCGCCGCACCCCCGGCCTGCGCCGCGAGGAGCTGGCCACCCTCGCCGGCATCAGCATCGACTACTACGTACGCCTGGAACGCGGCAAGGAGACCCGCCCCAGCCCCGCCGTCCTCGACTCCCTCGCCCGCGCCCTGCACATGGACGACCAAGAGCACCAGCACCTGCGCGAGCTCGCCGCCCGTGCCGCCCGCTACGCCTCCGAACCGCCGCCCGCGCCCAGCCGCACCGTGCGCCCCCACCTCAAACTGCTGCTCGAGTCCCTGCGCCCGAACCCGGCCTACGTGATCAGCCGCAGCATGGACATGCTCGCCTGGAACCCCGGCGGCCTCGCCCTGTACGCGGGCCTGGAGGACTGGCCGGCCAAGCACCGCAACCTCGCCCGCTACCTCTTCCTCCACCCGGTCGCGCGTGATCTGTTCCCGGACTGGGACCGGCAGATCACCGGCTGCGTTGCCCGGCTGCGCGCCGTCGCCGGCACCGCCCCCGACGCCCCCGACCTCACCAATCTGGTCGGCGAACTCCTCCTCAAAAGCCCGGACTTCGCGGGCCTGTGGGAACGCTACGAGGTTGCCGGACGCAAACCGACACAGAAGGTCTTCCAGCACCCGCAGGTCGGAACGGTCACCCTCACCTCGCAGTCACTGCACGTGGAAGGCACCCCGGGCCAGCGCATCGGCGTCTACACCGCAGAACCCGGCACCCCCGACCACGACGCCCTGCTCCTGCTCGACCTGACCGCGCCCCGGCCTGCGGAGCACCCCGCGCCCGCACCGAAGGCCGCCGGACAGCAGCCGTGAGATCACCGCACCCGACTTGCGAGGTCCAGATCCGCGGAACTGCTCCGCGGACCGAACTTCAGGAAATGGCCACGCTCCTGAGACAGGAACGTGGCCTCACCATGAGACTGACTGGGTACCCGCAGGTCACAGCCTCGTCTGGTGCTGCGAACGTTGAGATCCCACAGGCCGGGAAGCGGACCGGAGCGCCGGGGAAGGGGACCGGCCCACGCAGGGCCGGGGCGCTACCGGGCCACCGCCCGTAATCCGATCCTTACGCGAGCCGGCCGTGATCGCATACGCAGACGGGAAAAGGTGTCCCGCCATGGTGCCGTCGCCATCGGGATCGCGCGACAACGTCCCCGGAGACGATCCGAGCATGGGTCATCCCCTGCTCGGACGGAGTTCAGAGCTCGGCGTCCCCTGGAGAGCCTCCGCCCGACGGGAAGCGGAAGCGGGGAACCCGGTGCATCCGCACCGCTCGGGACGGGTCCACCGCACGGCAGGGCGCCCCAGGCTTCCTTGCGGACACTGGTTGACGGTTCAGCCTGTGGTCGTGCGGCCGCTCAGCAGGTCGCGCACCCGGTCCACCAGTCCGACGCCGGGCGCGAGCAGCTTGTTGGCGGGCGGGGTGTCCGGGAGGGAGGGGTGCGGTCGGGTGGGGGCCACCTCCTTGGCGCGGCGCACCAGCCGCCCCAGCTCGCCCAGCTTGTCGGATGAAGACGACTCCGCGAGTGTCGGGAACAGCTCGTGCTCCTCCTCACGGACGTGGGAGGCGACCTCGAACTTCAGTTTCGCAACGATGTCGTTGAACTGCGGATCGTCGGCGTGCAGGTCTTCGAGGTCCTTGAGCATCTGCTCGACCTTGGCGTGATCGGCAAGTTCCTTGTCCGCCAGCGCATCACCGTGCGGTACGTACTTGCGTACCGTCGGATACAGGTACATCTCCTCGGCGACGGAGTGCCGCACCAGTTCCGCGGTCAGCAGGTCGGCCAGCTCACGTCGCCGCGGATGGTCGACCGGCTGCGCCTCGATCCGCGCGAACAACTCCTCCAGCTCACGATGATCGGCCGTGAGCTCCACGATCACATTCCCGCCGTGTCCCATGAAAGTCCCTTCCTCGGGTTCGTCGCCCTCCGCAGATCGGAGCCGCAGTCACCCGGACAACCGGTCAAGGAAACAAAACCTGTGCTCTGCCCGCGAAGACGGACACGGCACTCACCACCCCGGCGCAGCCACGCCCCGGGCACACACCCCTTCCCGCTCATGGCGCGCCCAAGCCGCTGTCGCAGGGCTTCGGCCCCTCGCCGTTCGCCCCACGCCGGGTTGCTGAGAATGCCTCCCTACGCTCGAGGCCACGCCGGGCGGGCCGGCGTCTCGGCAGGGTGTCCCGGCCGCCGCAGAACGGACGGCGAGTCCTCACTCCGCGCGCCGCTCCGAGGCCGGCGGTGGAGCCTTCCGCTTCTTCCGGCCGCGGTGGCTCGTGTCGCACCAAGGGAAGATGAGGCTCCGTCGGCAGGTGCACAGGGCGACGACAGGCCGGTCCGAGCGAGCAATGCTGCCGTCCTCCTGGACAACTTCGACGGGCCCTTCCACGAGCATGGGTCCGCCCGGCTCCTGCATGACGCGTCGTGCGGCTGCCCGAGGCGCGGTCCCTGGTTCATCGCGGCCGTACGGCACGGATCACCACCAGTTCCTCCTTCTCCTGGCCGTGCTCGATCAGGCCCTGGGCCTCCAGCCAGTCGGCGCGTTCACGCAGCACAGGGCCGAAGGGAACGAACCGGCGGTCGGTCACGGTGACGTCCAGTTCGGCTTCGGTCAGCCGCGCCACGGTCATCGCCGGGTTGCTCATCACGGAGTGGACAGCCAGCAGCACACCCCTTGGGCGCAGCAGAGCGGGAACCTTGGCACAGAGCCGGTCGATGACAGCCCGGCCGTCGATCCCCGCCTCCCAGGCCCGAGCAGCACCGCGGCGTGTCATGCGGGCGTCAGCGGACGGTACGTACGGTGGGTTCGCCAGCACCACGTCGAATCTCAGGCCGGTCACAGGTTCCGTCAGGTCGCCACGGCTGACCCGGATCACCCGCGCGTGCCCGGACAGCAGTGCGTTGAGCCGTGTGGTGAGCACCGCCGCCGCCGACGCGTCGATGGCCACAACGCGGGCAGCGCCGTGGCGGGCTGCGGCGATGGCCACCGCGCCGGTACCGGTACCCACGTCGAGCACATCGGCCCGGGGTGACAGATGCTCGCGCCGCAGAGCGGATATCAGCATGGCTGTGTCTTCCTGCGGCGCGTAGACACCTGGAGGCTTGAGGAGTATCACTGTCGCGTCCGACTCTCAGCGCTCATGGAGAGCGGGAATCCGTCCACCCCGCCATGGCCGTCCTGTGCACAACACGAACGCTCAGGAACAGCCATGGCGGGCGCTGGACGACGGGCCGGGCGCGATGACTCCACCTCTGGAGAGGCGTGCATGACGGATGATCAGCCTCCGAACCGGTGTTGCGAGCAACTCGACTCGACGTTCGCTGAACGCCGGTGAAGTGTCAGTAGCACCGAAATCTGAAGCCCCGGCGCACGAGCGTGAAGCACGAATGCCGTCCCCCGGCTGCGCGGTCCTTCCTGCGTCCGGGCAACTAGCGTCCGGACTTCTTCAACCGCTCAGCCGCCTTTGCGGCGGTCTCCTGGGCCTTGCCCGTCAATTGCTCGCTGCGGCCCTCCGACTGCATGCCCTTGTCGCCCATGGCATCGCCAGCGGTTTCCTTCAGCTTGCCCTTGACCTGCTTGGCCTTCGCCTTTGCCTTGCTCATAACGATGCTGTCCTTCTCTGTGAGGGGGACTGACGTACCCACCCTGCGCCGATCACTCCGAGGCCGCAATCGGTGAGGCGCCCCGCTCACGAGCAGTCCGGCGAGGAAGGTTCGTGGGGACGCACGCCGGCGGCCGGCCGCGCACCTGGTCGGCGCAGTAGGCCTGAACACGCTGGATGACGTGGCCGCCCTGCGTGTCGGACACGGTGAAGAGGGCGCCGTCGGAGTTACGGATGATGAAGGCGCCCTTGAGGCACAGAACAAGGCACCTGTCCTGCTGCCGGTTCCCCCGTCCGGGTGGTTGGCTCCATGGGCACAGAGTCTGCCGGGCTTCTCGTCCCGGAGGGGCGAAGGAGTCGGCCAGGGCGGCTCCGATCAGCGACGTCAAGTCATCGGCGCTCACGTTCCCAGACGATCCCGCGGGACCAGCGGCAGCAGATCCCGCATCGCCCGCTCAGGGTCGGGGACGGAGATCGCCAGCCTGTCGAACGGTGCACCCCGGCGCAGTTCCACACACAGCACCGGCCCCCCGGCCCGTACGAACGCGAAGTCCTGTCCCTCCTGAAGTGGGCGGATGCCCGCGCACAGCCGTCCAGGAATCCAGGTGCCCCGGCCGCGCCCACCGCGAAGAGCCCGCCACCAGTCGGGCTCGATATACAGACGGCGAAGTGCCGATCCCGGCACCCGCACCTCGCTGTGGCGTGTCGCGACCTTCTCCCACCACGACAGGCGAACAACGATTTCGGTGCCGTCCACTTCCACCCGCGCCATGGCCTCTCCTCATTGCCGTCTTACGAGGACGGCAGGACCCGCACCACCACACACATGTCCGACGGCTCCTGTCCCGTCGTCCACAGGGCCGGCCGGGCGACCGACGCCGGTCACGGCCGTACGGCCCGGTGCGCGATCGAGCTGACCTCGACCGTCACACACCTGGAGATCTGTACGGGAGCGTCCTGGCGATGAGGCATCGGGAGACCTCTCCGCCGCGCACACGTCCCCGGATGGTCCTCCCGGATGACCGGGGCCAACCGTGCCGGGTGCGCATCCTTTTTAGCCCGGTGGTGACTTCGGTCCCAGTGATTGATCACATCGTCGGCGAGGCGGCGTACTCATCGCGCTCTGCCGGTACTCGCACCGGTCGCCCGCGGGATGCCCGGTGACGTGGAACTGGTGGCCCTTGCCCGGTGTGATGTCGGCCCTGGCGATCTGGGCTTCTGCTCTGTCTTCCGGGGGCGGTTTCGCCGACGTTGCAGCTGCCGGAACGGGTCGGTGCTCATCAGGGCCCGCAGGGTCGAAGCGCCGGCGAGCAGGCCGGTGACATGGCTAACGGGGACAATGGCCCCAGGGAGTGGCAGCAAGTGGCCGCCCGGCCCTCCGAACCGGTTCGCCCCCGATTGCTGGGCCGCCGACGTCGGGGGTCCCCCTCCCGGTGTGCGATCGACCTCAGCGACGCCGCCCGCCTCGTCGAGCCGCTCGCTCACGCGCTCCCCTACCTGGAGGATCGCCGCGATCTTGCCGACCGCGTGGACCTCCTCGTCCAGCAGATCGAGAGGTTCCGCAGGTACGACAACGGGCGTCGTCGCGGTGTGAGCGCGACCCCCGAGCAGGCCCGCCCGGGTCTCTCTACTCCGCGGCGGGCCAGAGAGGCGGACCATACTTGACCCAGTTGCACTCAGGTTTTATCAATGGAAGAGCATCAAGCATTGCCGGGAAAGGGAGGCAGTGATGGCACGGGCTGTGGGCGTTGACCTGGGAACGACGAACTCCGTGGTGTCTGTGCTCGAGGCCGGCGAGCCGACGGTCATTGCGAATACCGAAGGCGCGCGGACCACTCCGTCGGTGGTGGCGTTCGCCAAGACGGGTGAGGTGCTCGTCGGCGAGATCGCCAAGCGGCAGGCAGTGACGAATGTCGAGCGCACCGCGCGGTCGGTCAAGCGGCACATGGGAGAGGCGCAGTGGCGTTTCCCCGAGTCCGGTGACATCGACGGCAAGCGGTACACCGCGCAGGAGATCTCCGCGCGCGTGCTGCAGAAACTGAAGCGGGACGCCGAAGCACATCTCGGGGAGGACGTCACCGACGCGGTGATCACCGTCCCGGCGTACTTCAACGACTCCCAGCGCACCGCGACCAAGGAGGCGGGCCACATCGCGGGCCTGAACGTGCTGCGGATCATCAACGAGCCGACGTCCGCGGCCCTGGCCTACGGCCTGGACAAGGAGAACGACCAGACGATCCTCGTGTTCGACCTCGGTGGCGGCACCTTCGACGTATCCCTGCTGGACATCGGCGAGGGCCTCGTGGAGGTGAAGGCGACCAACGGCGACACACACCTCGGCGGTGACGACTGGGACCAGCAGATCGTCGACCACCTGGTGAAGCAGTTCAAGAACGGCTACGGCGTCGACCTGTCCAAGGACAAGATGGCGCTGCAGCGTCTGCGCGAGGCTGCGGAGAAGGCGAAGATCGAACTGTCGTCCGCGACCGAGACGACGATCAACCTGCCCTACATCTCGGCGTCGGCCGAGGGCCCGCTGCACCTGGACGAGAAGCTGACGCGTGCGCAGTTCGAGCAGCTCACCGCGGACCTGCTGGAGCGCTGCAAGGGTCCGTTCCACAACGCCGTCAAGGACGCCGGGATCAAGGTGTCGGACATCGACCATGTGATCCTGGTGGGCGGGTCGACGCGGATGCCGGCAGTGACCGAACTGGTGAAGGAGCTGACCTCCAAGGATCCGCACAAGGGCGTGAACCCCGACGAGGTCGTCGCCATCGGCGCCTCGCTCCAGGCCGGTGTCCTCAAGGGTGAGGTCAAGGACGTCCTGCTCCTCGACGTCACACCGCTGTCCCTCGGTATCGAGACCAAGGGCGGCATCATGACGAAGCTCATCGAGCGCAACACCACGATCCCGACCAAGCGGTCCGAGATCTTCACGACGGCCGACGACAACCAGCCGTCGGTGCAGATCCAGGTCTACCAGGGCGAGCGCGAGATCGCGGCGTACAACAAGAAGCTGGGCGTTTTCGAGCTGACCGGTCTGCCACCGGCCCCGCGTGGTGTCCCGCAGATCGAGGTCACCTTCGACATCGACGCCAACGGCATCATGCACGTCGCTGCCAAGGACCTCGGCACCGGCAAGGAGCAGAAGATGACCGTCACCGGTGGTTCTTCTCTGCCCAGGGACGACATCGACCGCATGGTGCAGGAGGCCGAGCAGTACGCGGAGGAGGACCACCGCCGTCGCGAGGCGGCCGAGACCCGCAACCAGGCGGAATCCCTGGTCTACCAGACCGAGAAGCTGCTGCAGGACAACGCGGACAAGATCCCAGGGGACGTGAAGACGGAGGTGGAGGCCGCGCTCACCGAGCTGAAGGAGAAACTCAAGGGCGAGGACACCACCGAGATCCGTGCCGCCACCGAGAAGGCGAGTGCGGCCGCACAGCGGATCGGCACCGCCCTCTACGCGCAGACGCAGGCCCGAGCCGGTGAGGGCGGCGCGGCCGACAGCAGCACGGCTGGGGACACGGGCTCCGGCGACGAGGACGTCGTCGATGCGGAGATCGTCGACGACGAGCAGAAGGGAGGAGCCGGATGAGCAAGGACCCGCACCTCAGGCATCAGAGCGAGCGGTCACCTGTCGTGATGCGCGACGTGCGCAGGAACGACCCGGTCATCCTGCAGCCCCGGCGGCGGCAGGATGTGTCCGGTCCGGACGGCGTCGGTCAGGGACGCCCGGACTCCGATCGGGCGGACGCCGCACCGCTGCGTGAGCAGATCGCGGAGCTGACCGAGGATCTGCAGCGGGTGAAGGCCGAGTACGACAACTACCGCAAGAGGGTGCGCCGCGACCGGCTGGCCGTAAGGGAGATCGCGGTGGTCAATGTACTCACCGGCCTGCTTCCGGTCCTGGATGTCGTGGAGGCGGCTCGACGGCACGGCGACTGCGACGGCGCTGCGGCGGTCCTCTTCGACGTACTCGAGGAGCGGCTGGCGGCTCTGGGGCTGCGCACTGTCGGTGCCGCGGGTGAACCCTTCGACCCGAACACACATGAGGCGATCGAGTACCGCGCCTCCGGGACGGGCCGTGAAGCCGTGTGCACCGAGGTGCTGCGCCACGGCTACCGGGTCGGCGACCGCCTCCTGCGCCCGGCCCAGGTGGCGGTGGCAGGACCCGCTCCTGCCGCATAGCCCCGTGTGAGGCAATCCCCGAGGCTGAGTCGGGGATTGCCTCACACGGGAGCGAGACGGAGTGGAAGTCCGGGGTCCATGTCGGCGGCAGCCGACGGGAAACACGAGGTGGCCGTTTCCCTGTCTTCGGGTGTGGTGTCACCCTTCCCGGCGGAAGTCCAGCATGTGGAAGACCTTGTCGTAGCGGCGTTCACCGACGGCGACGAAGTCGGGCAGACGGCCGTACTCGGTGAAGCCCAGCGCCCGGTAGAGGGCCAGGGCTTCGCCGTTGTCGCCACGGGCGTCCAGGGTGAGGACCTCCACACCCGCCCGCCGGGCGTCGGCGATCAAAGCAGTGGCCAGCGCCCGACCGACGCCACGACCCTGGACAGCAGCATCCACCGCGATCTTCTCCAGATCGGCGTGCGGTCGATGAGTCGGTCGCACGTAGCGCAGCCAGTACCCCAACCCGACAAGCCGACGTTCGATGTATGCGGCACGCAGGGCCCCGTCGCCGGCCTGCACGGCAGTGACGACGTGTCCGAGGAGTTCCGCCACCTCATCGCGCGAGGGGGGCGTGACCCAACCCAGCGCTGCGCCTCCACGGACCAGGTCCGCCAGGATCCGGTGGGCCGACTCCACCAACCGGGCGCCCAGTTCGGGATCGGACGTCAGCTCAGCCGCGTCGAGGATGACAGGTTCAGCAGTCCCGCTGCTGGTCATGGCCGTAATCATGAGCGGCAGTCTAAGAGCTGTCCCGTAATCCCTGGCGGGCGCACGACGACAGCCACGGCACCTCCGCGCCGGGGTCAGCGGTCGGCGATGTCCTCGCGGAGGCCGTCGGAGAACTCCCACCACGACAGCGGAAGCCAGTCGCCGTTGACGAAGGCATCCACAGTCGCGCCGCGACCGCGGACAGTCACCGTCGTTCCGGGCGGGTACGTGGTACCGGACAGGCCAGGTACTGGGACGAGCAGAGTCCCGAGCCGTTGTGCTGCCACTCCTCGCCCTCCTTTTCCGTATCTCGGTGCGACACCTGGGTGGGCATTTCTCCCGAGATTACCGGGTTGTCTGTTGGCGCAGGCCGGAGAATCATGAGAGATGGGTCACGTGGAAACGCGTGGGGCTGGGGCGGGGAGCGTGCGTGCATCGCCGAGCGGAGGTGGCAGGCGTGAAAGCCGTCGTGTACAAGGGACCGTTCACCGTGGCGGTCGAAGACGTTGAAAAGCCCAGGATTCAGCACCCGAACGATGTGATCGTACGGATCACCTCCACCGCGATCTGCGGCTCTGACCTGCACATGTACGAGGGTCGTACCGCAGCTGAGCCCGGCATCGTCTTCGGCCACGAGAACATGGGAATCATCGAGGACATCGGCCAGGGAATCACCTCGCTCAAAGAGGGCGACCGCGTGGTCATGCCCTTCAATGTCGCCTGCGGATTCTGCATCAATTGCGTGGAGGGACTCACCGGATTCTGTCAGACCGTCAATCCCGGCTTCGCGGGCGGCGCTTACGGCTATGTCGCCATGGGGCCCTGGCCGGGCGGCCAGGCCGAATACCTGCGCGTTCCCTACGCCGACTTCAACTGTCTGAAGCTGCCCCCGGGAAATGAGCTGGAGACCGACTTCATTCTGCTTGCCGACATCTTCCCCACCGGCTACCACGGCTGTGAACTCGCCGATGTCCGCCCGGGCGAAAGTGTCGCCGTGTACGGCGGCGGGCCGGTCGGGCTCATGGCCGCGTACTCGGCCCTGCTGCGCGGCGCGAAGAAGGTGTTCGTCGTGGACCGGGTTCCCGAACGGCTGGAGAAGGCCCGGGAGATAGGTGCGGTTCCGATCAACTTCGCCGAGGGCGATCCCGTGGAGCAGATCAGGGAGCAGACCGAGGGCGTCGGCACGGACAAGGGAGTGGACGCCGTCGGCTACCAGGCCACGGCTCAGGGCACGGACCGCGAGGAACCGGCGACGGTTCTGAACTCACTCGTCAGCACGGTCCGGGCCACCGGAGCGCTCGGCGTGCCCGGACTCTACGTCCCGGCCGACCCCGGAGGCCCCAACGAGCAGGCCAAGCACGGCATGCTCCTTGTCTCGATCGGCAAGCTCTTCGAGAAGGGCCTGCGGATCGGTACGGGGCAGTGCAACGTGAAGCGCTACAACCGGTACCTGCGCGACATGATCATCGAGGGCCGGGCGACGCCGAGCTTCGTCGTCTCGCATGAACTGCCTCTGGACCAGGCGTCGTCGGCGTACGACAAGTTCGACAAGCGGATCGAGGGCTACACGAAGGTCGTGCTGCACCCGTAGCGGAAGGCTCGACGGGACTCGACCTGCATCCGTTGGGCGACGGCGCCACACCTGTCGCAGTGGCCGGCGTCCGGACGGAGAGCCCGGACCCGGCGACGGTGGGGGTTCGCGTGGTCAGCTGCGGTTCCAACTGCGGAGCTTGTCGGGGTTGAGTACCAGCCACACGTCTGTGATCTTCTCGTCCTGGACGTGGAAACTGACGACACCGGACACGGTGGTGCCGTGGCGGAGGACCAGACCCGTCTTGCCGTTCACGGATTGCAAGGTGGCTCTGAGCTTGGGGTGGTGCAGCAATGCCGCCAGCATGAAGCGGGCCGTGCGGTCCGCGCCGTGGATCGGCTTCAGGGCAGCGCGCACCTTGCCGCCCCCGTCGCTGAGCGTGGTGGCGTCCGGATCGAGCAGCGAGACGAGAGCGGCGAGGTCGCCGGTATCGCAGGCGGCCCAGAAGGCCGTGACGACGCGGGTGTGCACTTCGGACGCGGTCTCCCGTCCACGTCTGCACCGCTCGCGCACGTGCCGACAGGCGCAGGACGCGAGTTTCCGGCACATCTGCGGGATGCGGCAGACGATCGCGGCGATTCCTCCGAACGACAGGGCGACCATGTCACGCAGAACGAACGCGACCCGGGCCGCAGGCGTCAGGGATTCCAGTACGACCATCGGCGCCGTGTTCCGGGACTCGTCGAACGTGATCCGGTCCGGCGCCCGCACCGGAGCCGAAACCACGGTGGTCCTCCCGTCCGGCACCTGCTCAGGCAGCCACTCACCCATGTACAGCTTCCGCCTGTGCCGGACGGAGTCGAGGATCTCGAGGCATATGTGTGCAGTGACGTGCGTCAGCCCCGCCTGTACCTCGATGACCTCAGCGACGGACAGGTCCTCTTCCTGGTTCTCATCCATGAGAAATAGTCCTTTCTGCTGGGGCGTCGGGCGACGGCCACCGGGCTCCCATCGGGTACCGGGCCCGGGCGCGGCCTCGCAGAAGCGACGGAACAGGGTGCCGCACAGCCGCTGCGTGGCCACGGTGCGCCCCGTGTCGCTTCCGCCGGACCCGCTGATCATCCGTGCCTGGTGTGAGGGGTGGGACGGAAGGCTCAGGCGGCCATGGCGGCGAGTTTCGACGGGTTCATCATCCACATCACCCGGTCGATACCGTCTTCGTTCACACTCACTGTCACAACGGCGAAGACGTTCCCGTCACGGTACAGACGCACCGCGGGCCGGCCGTTGCTCTCGACCTGGTCCACCGTCACACCGGTCCAGAAGGTGTCGGCGAACGCGTGGACGTACCTCGCCACACGGTGACGGCCCACAACGGGGAACTTCGACGCCCGAACTGCCCCTCCACCGTCGGAGTACGAGACGACGTCCTGTGCGAACAGCTCCTCCAATGCGGTCACGTTCCCTGTCTGTGCCGCCGCCACGAACGCGGTGAGGAACCGCTGGTGCTCGTCAGCCGCGACACTCGCACGTTTCTCGGCGGCCAGGTGCTTCCGCGCCCGGCTCACCAACTGGCGTACGTTCGCATTCGTCTGACCGATGATCTCCGCGATCTGTTCGTACGGGTAGTCGAACGCCTGCCGCAGCACGTATGCCGCACGCTCCGTAGGAGTGAGCTTCTCCAGCAGCATCAGCACCGCGACCTCCAGAGCCTCCCCGCGCTCGGCACCCAGCGCCGGGTCACTGCCGGTGTCGACCGGCTCCGGCAGCCACGGACCGACATAGGTCTCACGACGGACCCTCGCGGATTGCAGAACGTTGATCGCAAGCCTCGTGGTGGTCGTCGCGAGGAACGCCTGCGCGTTCTGCACCTTGGACCGGTCGTAGGTCTGCCAGCGGATCCAGACCTCCTGGAGGACGTCCTCCGCCTCGCTGACGCTGCCCAGCATTCGATAGGCGATCCCGAACATGCGACCGTGGACACCGCGGAACACCCTCTCGGCCCCCTGAAGGCTCTCGACGTCTTCCGCTGGATCGTTCTTCGACGACATGGCTCGTGACCCTTGCTACTCGACGGGATTGCGGGCGGTCGAGACCTCACGCATGAACGCCGCATGTCGTCAGGGATCGGCGGTACGGACCCCCGTTGCACCGGCCCGGGACCGGACCACACCAGGTTGACCTGCAGTCCAGGGTCGAGAGTGCAGGCCGCTCGACAACTCGCCGCTCGCACACAGGCTGTCGACCCCGGTGCCGTGATTCTCGGACCGCATCGTATCCATCCGTCTTCGGCCGCTCGCCCACCCGCGAGGACGTCGACCCTGCGTCCGGTGGAAGAGGTCTCACCTGCCGGCCGGTCGTCAGCCCCGGCCGACGCCTCGGACGCCTCGTGGCCGTGCGGCGGGAACAGCCATTCGCGGGACCGGCGCCGATTGCCCAGGCGGCCGCGAGACAGGCATCGCGCTCATCGAGCGGGAGCGATGCCTGTCCGCGATGCCGTTCGTCCGCGCAGCCGGCCGTGGTCCTGCAGGATCCGCGGGCGGGATTCACGGCCGCCCGCGCTGTCAGAGGTTGGAGAAGCGACCTGCCTGGGCGAGGATCTGCTCGGCGTCATCCACCGGAGGGTAGATCCACAGCGTATTGATGTCGCGCTTGAGGGACTTGGCGCCCTTGCCGGTCATCTGGACCGTGCGGTCCCAGCCCTGCGTGACCACGGCGCCGGCCGGTCCCAGATCCAGGCAGACGCCGTAGGGATCGGGGGTGAAGGGCAGCGGGTCCGTGCCCAGGAGGTCGGCGGCCACGTTGTGTCCGGCGAACTTCCCCATCGGCTGAGCGTGCTGGCAGCTCTGTGTCGCGTAGTGCCCTTCCTCCGCGAGGGCGGAGGCGGTGTCGCCGGCGGCGTAGACGTCAGGGACTCCCGTCACCCGCAGGTAGGCATCCACGCTCAGCCGTCCCAGACGGTCGCGTTCCCCCGGGATCTGTGCCGTCAGAGGACTGGCGACCATGCCGGCCGTCCACACGACGGTGGCCGCGGGGATCACCTCACCGTCCGAGAGGGTGACGTCCCCGGGGGTGGCCGACGCCACGGTGCGTCCCAGGCGTCGCTCGATCTTCAGTTCGTCGACCGCGCCGTCGATCTGCGGGCGGGGCCCAGGACCGAGCTCCGGTCCGAGGACGTCGGCGCGGTCGACCAGGACGACCCGCACCTCCTCGCCCGCGTCGTGCGCGTGGGCGATCGCCCGCAGCCGTTCGCCCAGGCCGGTCGCCACTTCCAGGCCGGTGAAGCCGGCGCCCACCACGACGGCCGTGTACCGGCCCGGGGACGGCGCCCGCTCCGGCAGCCGCCGCAGGTGATGGTCGAACGCGGCCGCCGTGGACAGGGTGTCGACGTCGAAGACGTTCCGCGCGCCCGGGAAGTCGGGGCGCACCAGCCGACTGCCGGCGGCCAGCACGAGCTTGTCGTACGACAGGGTCAGATCCTCGCCTGCGCGCCCGACGGCGCGCACCGTACGGGCCCCGGTGTCGATACCGGTCACCGTCGCTGTGACCCGGCGCACCCCGATGGGCCCGAGAACACGGTCAAGAGACACCCGCTTGCTCTCCGGCTCCTCTTCGTAGAGACGGGGACGCACGACCAGATCGTCACCACCACTGATCAGGGTCACCCGCACCTCCTCGCCTGCCTCACGCGTGGCCCGCACGGCTCCTGCCGCGCTCCACACGCCGGCGAATCCTCCACCGATGACAAGGACGTCCTTCATTTCTTCTCCCATGCCGTGTTGACGGTTGCGCAGCATTGACAAGACGGCGAGGCGAAGTGTGACAGCCCGGCCCTCCACTTCCCCCGCGTGACCGTGCAGCTCAGCCTGTGCGGGCCGCGTTCTGGCACGGCATGCGTGCCCCGGATGGGCACGCGGCACGGCCCGGCCCGTTCGTCGGCCGGCCTGGCCGGCCCGAACAGCAGTCATGTCACAGATTGCGAGGGGAGGCGGTCATAGCCGACGAACCCACAACTGCGATTGCAACCGGTACTCATGGCCACCACGGAACGTCGGTCCTCGATGGTTCACGTGATCGACACGGGATGGTCCGGGACGGTGCGGCACCCACGCCGTCACGCCTGGCACTGACCGGCGGGTGACGACGAGACCAGGACCCAGGACCCGCCGTATCGGCCCCGGGCCGAGGGAAGCGGACACCCGACCGCGAGCGAAAGGTGAAGTCGATGTTCTCCAACTGTCACGACCGGCCTGCGTCCCTGCCCCATCGCCATGGCTGCCCCGGAAATCGCCCGACCACAGCCTCGGGTATCAGGCCGTTCTGCATCCACGTCACGCGTATGGACGGCGCTCGCGTCGTCCTTGCCGTGACGGGCGCTGTGGACTGGGCCAATGCCGGCGCGCTGCGAGCCACCGCGCTGGACGAAATCGCAGCGGGGGCCCGGAAATTGGTACTCGACTTTTCGTTCCTGTCCTTCTGGGACTCCAGTGGCATGGGAGCTGTCGCGTCCGCATATCGCAGTGCGACCCACGTCGGCGCCTCGGTCTCCCTTGCGGGTCTCTCGCCGACGTTGGAGAAGACCTATCGACTGACCGGGATGGACTCGGTGGTCCCGCTCCACCGCGACGTCTGTACGGCACTCACCGCGTAGGACAGTTCGCGCCGCCTGTGTCGGCCCGACAGCGTCCGTTCCAGAACCAGCCCTGTGCGTCAGGGACGGATCCCACGCGTCAGGACCGGCCGGCGTCCGCGACAACACGCGCTCCGTGCGGACAGCCGGCCCGGGCCATCTCCCGGGACTGGCTCCGGCCCAGCAGAGCAGGCTCTGTCCGGGTCCGTTGGACTCCCCTGCGACAACAGAAACGGCTCGACCGAGGTGAGCAGTTGATCCGGCTCCACTCGGTCTGCGCAGCCCATAGCATGCTCGGAGTGATGGCTGCTGATGATGTGTTGTCTGTCCTTGCGCTGCTGCGACGGGCCGGGGCCGGAGTCTGGATCGGCGGAGGATGGGGCATAGATGCCCTGCTCGGCAAGCAGACTCGTGACCACCGCGACCTGGATCTCATGCACCCCGAGGACCAGGAAGACGATGTCGTGAGAGCCCTGAACGGTGTCGGCTTCGTCGAGAGCTTGAACTGGCGGCCCGTGCGGTTCGTGGTCACAGCATCGGACGGACGGGAGATCGACCTCCACCCTCTCACTTTTGCAGCGGACGGCTCTGCCGTACAGGCATCCCTCGACGCGGAGCGCCCGTTCGTCTATCCCGCGTCGTGCTTCGTGACCGGCATGATCGGTGACACCTCGGTTCCATGCCTGTCAGCCGAGCAGCAGGTCCATTTCCACCAGGGTTACGAGCCGACCGACCGTGACCGTCACGACATGGCCCTGCTCCGGCATGCCTTCGGAATCGCCACCCACTTCTGAGGTGGGCGGTATGCGGTGAACTCGCGAGCATGTCGGCAGCTGTTCGTCTCCTCCGTGCGAGCGGGCGGCGTCGTGTCCGAGGCCGTGCTCGTCGGTGACGTTCATGTCGGGACGCGGGCGTGGGTTCGTCGCGCGACGAAGCGTCCGCGAAGATCCGGCAGGACAAGCGTCGCGATCCGGATCTCTCCAGCGCGTGCTGTCGGAGAAATGCGGTGTCCGTCGCCGGACGATCCGTCAGGCGCTCCCGTCAGCGGTGCCGCCACCCCGTGAGAAGCCCCGGCCGCGGGTGACGATGCTGAATCCGGCAGGGCGCACCCCCACGCACCACTGCAGCAGGCGGCTGCCGGACCACGGTGGTTCCATGGGATCCATGAGCAGCAGGACAGTCGTCGTCGAACGCCGCATCGCCGCAGCCCAGGGGACGGTATGGGAAGCCCTCACCGATCTCAGGGGCATGGAGCAGGTGCTCAGCACCGTATCGAAGACCGAGGTTCTCACAGACGGAGCCTTTGACGTGGGCACGCGGTGGCGCGAGACGCGGCGCATGTTCGGCAAGGACGCCACCGAGGAGATGTGGGTGACCGCGAGCGAGCCGCCGAGGCGCTTCGTGGTGGAGGCCGAACCCCACGGCACCCACTACATCTCGGAGTGGGCGCTGCGGGCGGACGGCCCGGCCACGACGACGGTCCGCATGACCTTCACGGGGGTGCCGGCCGGCGGCTTCACGGGCCTGCTCGCCAAGGTCCTGAGCGGCGTGGGCGCACGGGCCGTGAGCAAGGCGATCGCGAAGGACCTCGACGACGTAGCCGCCGCGGTGGAGGGCCTCAGGAGCTGAACCTCCCGCTGCCTGAGGGACCTTGGGACCGATCACAGCAGGCGGCCGGGGAGGCCGGCGGGCGGTCCCGCGCTGGTTGCCGTGGGACCCATGTTCGAGCACCGCCAAGCCGGTGACCGACGCATCACAACTCCCGTTTGCCCCCGCTACCGGGATACCGGCGAAGTCACCTGGTGCCTTTCTCCCGAGCGGGCCCGAGGGGACCGCACGGCGCATCAACAGTGAAGGTGCCCCAGTCGGTCTCGTCGTCGCATGCCCCGCATCTGCTGGTTCCTCACCCTGAAGAGAAGGGTGAGACATCACTCGACTGGCACATGAGGGCTCTACACGTGCGTACTATCTCTAGACACTGCTGCACATTGCGGCAGTTATGTCCTGCGGGTGACCCGGTCAGCACAGCCTGGGCACCTGCCCCCACCCGCTCACGGACCGGGTTCGTGCTTTTCATCGCCGTACCCGCGAGCTGCAGAAAGGCCCATGACATGTCTGAAATTCAGGCCCACGCCACAGGACTGACGTCGCAGTACATCGCCCAGGTGACGGGCGACCTCGAGCGCAACGTCAAGGAGCAGGAGCGTATCGGTGCGGAAGTCGAGGCGCTGCAGGAGCAGTTGGGTTCCCTGCAGCACGACCACTCCGTGCTGGTGAGCATGCGGGAGGCACTCGGCGGCTCGAACGCAGTCGACGAGGCGGACACCACGGCCGCGCCGACCGTACCTCGTCAGGCGACCGCCGAACCCCGGCAGAGCAAGCCGAAGAAGGCGGCCGCCACGAGTGCAAAGACGACGGCATCCAAGAAGAACGCCGCCAAGGCACCGTCCGCGACGACCTCGTCCGCCAAGGCCACGTCGGCCAAGGCACCGTCCGCGACGACCTCGTCCGCCAAGGCCACGTCGACCAAGGCAACCAAGACGGACACCAAGCCGACCCTCGTCAACCTGATCCGCGGCCACCTGGAGCAGCAGAGCGAGCCGCGTTCCGCCACCGAGGTCTCCGCCGCGCTCACACAGGCCCACCCTGAGCGCGGCGTCAAGACCACCGTGGTGCGCACCACCCTCGAAGGGCTGGTCGCCAAGAGCCAGGCTCAGCGCACCAAGCAGGGCTCGTCCGTCTTCTACACCGCGACGGCCGCTTCTGAGACCGCTGCGACCGAGCCTCAGCAGGAGGCAGTGGCCGGCTGAGAACTCTCAGGAGCGCGCATCTCATCGCCACGAGAGGGCAGTCCGGTGGCGCTCCGGCCGGAACCTCATCATGCAGGGCCCGGTCGACGTGCGGCGGTGCGGGAGTGGGCCTCCCCACGCCGTCGCCTGCGCGCTCCGGGCCGGCACCGAGATCCGCGGATCCAACTCTCTCGACCAGGTTCCGGCTGACATGTGTCGGCTCGGCAACTGTGCCGGAGCACCACGGGTGTCACCGTCGCCGGCGGCCGGCTTGGGGCTGCCCGGCGCACGAAGCAGGACAGCTGTCATCGACGGGGCGGCCCTGTTGCGACCGCCGCCCCGTTGGCACGTTCGTTGTCACCCTCCACGGTCACCAGCAGACCTCTCGGGCGTCCGGTCCTCATGGGGGTCGCTCACTTCGGAAGGTACTTGACCGCCCGAGTACCGATGACCGGGATCCGGGATCCGATGTCGCTCAGGGGTGCATGCGCGCGCCCTTGAGGACCTTGTCCACCGCGTTGCGCGGCCCGTGCACAGCCATACCCACCAGATCGAGCTGGTCCCTTCCCACGGCCCGTACAGCCGCCCGGTTGTCCCGGTCGTTGCCCGTGCCGAACAGATCCGAGGTGAACACGGCCCTCGGCAGCGAGCGCGACAGCGCACGGCCGTGCGCAGCTGTCAGCATCTCCTTCGTCCCCTCGAAGACCAGCACGGGCTGGCGGAACATCGGCAGGTACGCAGTGCCGTCGGCGTCCGCGTACGGCTCGCCGATCACCTCGGGTGACACCGTGCCGAGCCCGCTGACCAGGAAGGCGGTCACATTCAGCCGCTGCCAGGACTCAAGATCCTCCCGCAGCAGGACAGCGATCTTGGTGTCGAACCGTGCAGGCACGTTCTCATTCCCTGCGCCGGTCTCGATCCCGTTTCCGGCGTCGGTCTCATCGTCATTTCTCATGCTTCGAGACTCCAGGGTCCGCACCTTCTGCGTCTTGTACGTTCTTTGCGTGATGCCTCAGCAGGAGATCTCCGCTTGGCGCCCCCCGGTCGCGGGCGTCGTGGAGGTTTTCCACGCTCACTTCACCGAGCACGCGTACCCCATGCACGTCCACGACGCCTGGACGTTGCTGATCGTCGACCACGGCGCGGTCCGTTACGACCTGGAACGCTACGAGCGCGGGACCCCGAGCGACACCGTGAGTCTGCTGCCGCCGCAGATTCCGCACAACGGCTCACCGGCCACCCCTCAAGGATTTCGCAAGCGCGTGCTCTACCTCGACACGACGCAGCTCGACGAGAGCTTCATCGGGCCGGCGGTGGACGGACCGGACCTCACCGATCCCGTGCTGCGCAGACGCGTGGCACAGCTGCACACAACACTCGCGCACCGGGGGGACGAGTTCGAGGCGGAGAGCCGTCTGGCCTTCATCGGCGAGCGACTGCGCGAGCATCTGCGCCCCAGGCTGGTCCTCGGTGGCGCGGCACCCGGCCGCAACATCGCCCGGAGTCTGCGTGACCTTCTCGACGAGCGCCTGCTCGAAGGCATCGCCCTGGAAGAAGCCGCGCGCCTGGTACACGCCCACCCCACACATCTGGTGCGAGCCTTCAGCGGCGCCTTCGGCATCGCCCCGCATCAGTACGTGATGTCCCGTCGCGTCGACCTGGCCCGCCGTCTGCTGCTCGACGGCCAGCCGGCGGGCGAGGTGGCGACTGCCGTCGGCTTCTACGACCAGTCCCACCTCACCCGGCACTTCAAGCGAGTTGTAGGCGTCACCCCGGGCCGGTACGCCGGAACCGGGACCGTCCGCTGACGTTGGGCCGCGCGCACGTGCCGCCGCACGTGCGACCCGGCGGGAAGCACACTGACGGCCTGAGGCCCTGCGGCTCCCGCGCTGGACTCCGGTCCGAGGACCCGCGAGCGCAGCGCGGCCTCCCCCCCGACCACCCGTGATCGGTGGGTTCGTGTCGACGCACCCGGCCCTGATCCACCACCTGAACCATCTCTGAGGACGGGCCCCGGGCAGCCCTGCCGGGAAGGGGGGCTGAGCCAATCGGTGTAGCTGCCGGGCGAGCGGGCCTGTCGTCGGCACGGGGTGGGCAGGGATGGCGCCGGAGGTGTTTTCGATTGCCCAGCGGCGACGTGCTCGTACTCATCGATGACAGTGGCCGGGTGGTCGAGTGGGGGCGCCCGGCTGAGGAGCTGTTCGGGTGGTCCGCCGAGGAGGCCGTCGGCCGGTCCGTGACCACGCTCATGGGTGAGGCCGCCGCTGACGGCGAACGGCAGCGGCAAAGGTTCTCGGAGACGGCTTCGGTGCTGGTCAAGCCGGTGCTTCGAGGTACCTCCGTGATGTGGCAGGTGCTCTCGGCCCGGAACACGGTGTCAGGGCGGGATATGGCGATCTTGAAGACCATGTTCGCCCATTCCCCGGTCGTACTGCATGTCCTCGACACTCAGCTGCGCGTGGTCCGCATGAGTACCGCCGCCGACGCGCTGAGCGACAGTCCGGTGCTGGGCAAGCATTTCACCGAGGCGTGTGAACTCGAAGATCCGGAGGAAGAAGCCGCCGTGGCGCAAAGGGTCCTGGAGAACGGAGTACCGGTGGTGAACCGGCTCGTCCGGCGCGTCAAGGCACCGGGCCGACCCACGTGCCGTATCCACTCCTTCTCCTGTTTCCGCCTGGAGGACTCCCACGACCGTGTGCTCGGACTGGTGACATCCGCGGTCGACGTCACCGAGCGGGAGAACGCGCAGAACCGCCTGGCGCTCCTGGACACGGTCCGCACACGGGTGGGGCACCGGCTGAACGTGGGCATCGTCTGCCAGGAGCTGGTGCAGGCGGTGGTGCCCGCCTTCGCCGGCATCGCCGACGTCGAAATGATCGAAGACGTCATCCGCGGAAACGAGCCCCCGCCGGTGCCCGTCCGCCGGGACGTTCCACTGCGCCGAATGGCCTTCCAAGGCCGAATCTCAGGTCATCCGGCCGAAGTCGTGGGCCCCCTGCCGGCCGGCACCCCCTTCTCGGACGTCCTGTCCGACCTTCGGCCGCGCCTCGTGTCGATCGAGGAGGACAGCTCGTGGCTTGCGGCCGACCCGGCCCGGGCCGAAGTCATCAGGCGATCCGGTTCGCACTCCCTGATCGTGGCTCCGCTGGCGTTGCGCGGCCATGCTCTCGGCGTGGCCAGCTTCTACCGCCACGAGCAACAAGACCCTTTTCAGGAGGAGGACGTAGCGGTGGCGTCCGCAGTATGTGCCCACGCTGCGCTCTGCATCGAGAACGCCCGTCAGTTCATGCGCGAGTGGATCATCGCGCAAACCGTGCAGCGCAGGCTGCTCCCCCAACCACCGGCCACATGTGCCGCAGTGGAGCTCTCCCCACTCCACCTTCCCGCTGCGGAGGGCGGCGGTGCGTGGTTCGACGCGATCGCGCTGCCCGGTGCCCGGACCGCGCTGGTCGTCGGCGACGTGGCAGGGCAAGGCATCACCGCAGCCATCACGATGGGACTCCTGCGGACGGCCGTCCACACACTCGCCGTCCTGGACCTGCAGCCCGACGAGCTGCTGGCCCGCCTCAGCGACACCGCGGGCCGCCTGGCCGCCTCGTACGCCGAACTGCCCATGGATCCCCTGGACCGTCAGCCGCTCACTGCCGGCTGCGTCATCGCGATCTACGACCCGGTCGAACTCACCTGCACCATCGCCCGCGCCGGCCTCCCGGAGCCGGTCGCGGTCCTTCCCGACGGCACCTCGGCCGGCCTGTCCGTCCCTCCAGGTCCTCCACTCGCCGGAACAGGCAACGCCCCATTCCCCGCGACCACCGTCAGCCTGGGCGAAGGAAGCACTCTGGCGATGGCCACGGCCGCGCTCGCGGACGAGGTCCTGGCGCCGTCCGGGCCACTGCGCCCGCTCCTGGACGGCGCCGGCACAAAGCCCCTGCCGGACCTGTGCGACGACATCGCGCGCGCCCTCCCCGACCGCAACCGGACCGGCGAGACACTGATGCTGCTCGCCCGCACGAAGGCGCTGCCCCACGATCGGGTGCTGACCCTCTCGCTGCCTGCGGGCCCCGAGGCCGCACCGGTCGCCCGCGCAGCGGCCCGCCGCCAACTGGCGGCCTGGGGGGTGGGCGAGGAGACGGCGTTCACCACCGAGCTCATCGTCAGCGAGCTCGTCGGCAACGCGGTCCGCTACGGCGCTCCGCCGCTGCAACTACGCCTGATCTTCGATCGGATGCTGACCAGTGAGGTCAGCGACACCGCGACCAGCGCCCCGCAGGTGAAGCATGCGCGCACCATCGACGAGACAGGCCGGGGGCTGTTCATCATCGCAAGCCTCGCGGACCAGTGGGGCACCCGCTACCAGGCGCAGGGAAAGACCGTCTGGGCAGAGCAGGCGACAGGGGTGTCGACGGAGCGCGGAAGCGATGCCGGGCGTCCTGTCTGAGGGCATCGCGGCCGTGCTGGAGGAGCCGTCCGGCGGCGTGGAGCACCTCGATACCGTGGCCGCCGGTTCCGTACAGGCGGTCACCGTTGCCGCAGCTCACTGATGCGCTCGCGGTCCTGGAGCCGCCGGCTTCCACCCGGATGCCGGGGCCGTCACGGCCAGGGCCGGGCCTGCCGTGCACGGGCCGCCTTCCCCGCGGCGCCCCGTTGATCGCCACTTCGACGGGCCGGGGTGTTCACAGGGTCAGGGCGCGGTCGCCACGCGTCGGAGTGCGGCGGCGAGTGCGGCGAGGTCGTGGCCGGCAAGGTTGTCGAGGACGTGCCGTCGGATGCTGGCCAGGTGGGACGGCCAGGCTTCCCGCAGACGGGCGAGGCCGTCGTCGGTGAGGACGGCGTTCCATCCACGTAGGTCTTCCTGGCACTTGGCCCGGTGGATGAGTCCCTGCTTCTCGAGGCGGTTGACGACGCGGGTCATTCCGCTGAGGGACAGGTTGCAGGCAGCGGCGAGCTCGCTCATCCGCATCCGGCGGTGAGGAGCCTCGGACAGGAACATGAGGGGGGTGTACTCGGACAGGGGAAGCCCTCCGTCACGGACCATGTCCGCGTCCACCAGTCGTGGCAGCGCCGTCATGACATTCGCCAGGGCGCGCACGAGCTTCTCCTCGGTCTGGTCCAGGGGGCGCAGGGGCTGTTCGTCGTGGGGCATGCCTCACATCCTATCTCCTTGACAAGGCAAGCACTCGGCCATTTACTTGACTCGGCAAGTACATATCCAAGCAAAGGAACAAAAGATGACAAGGATTGGCATCATCCTCGGCAGTACGCGCCCCGGACGTAATGGCGAAGCCGTCGCCCACTGGGTGCACGGGCTGGCCACGGCCCGCACCGACGCGGAGTACGAACTCGTCGACCTGATGGACTACAAGCTGCCGCTGCTGGATGAGGTCTACCCGCCTGCGATGGGTCAGTACAGCCAGCCGCACACGCAGGAGTGGGCCGCGAAGATCGCCTCTTTCGACGGCTTCGTCATCGTGACCCCCGAGTACAACCATTCGGTGCCCGGCGCCCTGAAGAACGCCATCGACTTCCTGGCCGCCGAGTGGGCCAACAAGTCCGTCGGCTTCGTCAGCTACGGCTCCACCGGCGGCACCCGCGCCGTGGAGCACCTGCGCCTGATCGCCGGTGAGCTGCAGATGGCGGACGTCCGCTCCCAGGTGGCGCTCTCCCTGTTCACCGATTTCGAGAACTTCAGCGTCTTCAAGCCCGCCGACATCCACCGCGAGGCTCTCACCACCACCCTCGACCAGGTCGTCGCCTGGAGCAATGCCCTGGCTCCGCTGCGCGTCGGCTGACCCGAGGTATCACGCGGCGTCGCCGGCATGCTCCGCACCGGCGTCCCCGACGCCGGTGCGGAGCACAGGGCCCGCGCCGCCCTTTCGACCGCTATCGGAAATGACAAACCCGTCGGTGCCAGGGCTCCCGATCACGCTCGGACCGGACACATCCGGTGACGTGGCCCTCGACGCCCTGGGCCGGCCACAGTCGTGCGCCGACACCGTCCGGCCGGTGGCGGAGGGGCGTCCTCGCGCAGGTACAACACAGAAGGACGGACAGAATGCAGTTCGGAATCTTCACGGTCGGCGACATCGCACCCGACCCGCTCACCGGCTACACCCAGAGCGAGGCGGAACGCATCAACAACGTGGTGCGAGTGGCGCAGCGGGCCGACGAGGTCGGCTTGGACGTGTTCGCACTCGGCGAGCACCACAATCCTCCCTTCATCCCGTCCTCTCCCACCACCCTGCTGGCACACATCGCGGCGCTGACCGAGCACATCATCCTCAGCACCTCGGTCACGCTCATGACCACGAATGACCCGGTGAAGATCGCCGAGGACTACGCCATGCTCCAGCACGTGGCGAAGGGACGGCTCGATCTCATGGTCGGGCGTGGCAACACGGTGCCGGTCTATCCGTGGTTCGGAAAGGACATCCGGAAAGGTGTGGCTCTCGCTCTGGAGAACTACAACCTGTTGCACCGGCTCTGGCGGGAGGATGTCGTGGACTGGGAGGGCACCTTCCGCACCCCGTTGCAGGGCTTCACCTCGACCCCGCGGCCCCTGGACGATGTACCGCCCTTCGTCTGGCACGGCTCGATCCGCACGCCCGAGATCGCCGAGCAGGCCGCTTACTACGGCAACGGGTACTTCGCCAATCACATCCTGGCGCCGAACATGCACTTCAAGCCGCTCGTGGACTTCTACCGCGCACGTTTCGAACACTACGGGCACGGCACGAAGGAACAGGCAATTGTCGGTCTGGGCGGGCAGGCGTTCATCGCCCGACGCTCCCAGGACGCCGTGAACACCTTCCGCCCGTACTTCGAGGAGTACCCGGTTTTCCGGGGGAGCTCACTCGATGACTACATGGCCCGCACACCCCTGAGCGTCGGCAGTCCGCAGGAGGTCATCGACAAGACCCTCACCTTCCAGGAGGGTTTCGGCGACTACCAGCGCCAGCTCTTCGCGCTCGACGGCATGGGCCTGCCCGTCGAGATGGCGCTCGAGCAGGTCGAGCTGCTCGGTACCGAGGTCGTCCCGGTGCTCCGCAAGGAGATGGCCGGCAGGCGCGCCCCTGGAGTGCCCGACGCCCCCGTCCACGGCGCCCGGGTCACGGAGAAGTACGGCGATGCCGAGCCACGGCAGCCGCGCCCGAACCCGAACCGCGGAGACAACCTCTCCGGCGCGTCCCCGTACCAGGACAGCGACCCGGCCGTCGAGGCACACTTCCCGTCGGCCGTGTGACCAGGGCACGCAGCATGTCCACTCGCGATCGAGGCGTGGGAGGCCCTCATGCCCGGCGCGAGGTGCTCCACGACGTCGGCCGCGCGCGCTTCGAGGCCGACAAGTACGAGGCGGCGACGTCCACCGCGCCGAAGGAAGAGGAAAGGACCCCCCATGAGCCTCAACACCTCCCACCCGCACGATCCCGCCGAACGGGACGATCCATTGCGCCTCGTCGTCGTCAGCGCTGGTGTGAGCGAACCCTCGTCCACCCGCCTTCTCGCCGATCGCACCGCGCAAAAAGTTCTCGACCTGCTCCTCGAATCCGACAGGTCCGCGACCGTCGGTGTCATCGAGCTCGGACCGCTCGCGGTCGACATCGCCCGGGCGATCGTCTCCGGATTCCCCGGTGAGCGCCTCAAAGGCGTGTTCGAACGCCTTGCCGCTGCCGACGCCGTCATCGTCAGCACGCCCGTGTACAAGGCAGGCATCAGTGGACTGTTGAAGTCTTTCGCCGACATCCTCGACAACGACCTGCTCATCGCCAAACCGGTCATCCTCGCCGCCACCGCGGGCACCTCCCGGCACGCCATGGTTGTCGACGAGCAACTCCGGCCCCTGTTCGCCTTCCTGCGCGCTCTCCCCGTGCCCACCTCCCTCTTCGCCGCCCCTGAGGACTGGGGCCAGGCCGCGCTCGGCGACCGGATCCAGCGCGCCGCCACCGAACTGGTACTGCTGCTGCGCAGCGGCGTCGGCCGGTCGATCGCCGACAGCGCCTGGACCGGATACCGACATCGATTCGGCGGCGACGCCACCCGCGCCGAACACACCGCCGACGACGTCGACTTCACCACCGACCTCATGCGACTCGCCGCCGGCGGAACAGCGTGAGAGCGCGAATGCCTGCCGGTGGAGGCGCCGAGCGGGAACACGCTGCGGTCCGTTGGAAGAGGGCGAGGAGCACCCCGGTGATGAGCACTGGTGACGGCCATCGCGTCAACTACGCACACGGACAAGGGGAGGCGTCGCCTTCCGGGCCGCTCACCGTGCCCCACCGCGCCCAGCCTCAACGGGCCGGGAAGGAGCGCCTTCCCTGAGCAGGCGTCGGCTCGGTGAGCGCAGGCGGCCCCGGCACTCCGGCGCGCACCAGTCCACTCAGCAGCCCCAAGGACGCCTCCTCCAGGCTCCCGAGAACCGTGCGCCGGTCCCTCGGTTCGATGGGTGCGACGGACGGGACCGCGAGGACGTGGCAGCCTGCCGCCTCCGCCGAGGCGACGCCCGTAGGAGTGTCTTCCACGGCCACGCAGGCGCCCGGTGACACACCCAGGGCTTGGCAGGCGGCGAGGTACGGGTCGGGGTCGGGTTTCGTGCGGAGCGTGTCGTCGGCGGTGACCGTGGTGGTGAACCGGCCCGCGCCCAGAGCCTCCAGGGCCTTTACGACGGTATCGGCGACATGCCGCGGCGAGGCCGTGACCAGGGCGGTGGGAACGCCCTCGCTGCGCAGCGCCACAAGCAGCTCGACTGCGCCCGGGCGCGGCACGACGTCGGCACGCACCCGGGCCGCGAATTCCCTGTGGAGCTCTGCGGCAACCGCGTCGACCGGCGCGCCGGCGGCCCGGCCCAGTGCCTTCGCCGTGTGCTCGACGGGGCGGCCCAGCACATCGGGCTGGTCGGCCTCCGTGAGTGCGTACCCCAACCCGGCGGCCACCTCGTCGACGGCCCCCCACCACAGCTGCTCGGTGTCCACGAGGGTGCCGTCCATGTCGAACAGCACGGCTTCCAGCAGCGACGGCTGGACGGGCGTGCGGGGGTGCTTCACAAAGGTCTCTTTCAGCGGGTTGACGTGGGACGGGTGCTGACGTGCTGCAGGCCAGTACGCATGCAGACGTCCTGCGGGCATTCGGATGCGGTGGCGCCGGGGTCAGTGGCGCCGCGCCGCGACCAGCACCGGCCGGTCCGGGAGCATCACGGCCACGGGGGTGCCCGCGGCGAGTGCCGCCGCCTCGTGCGTCCGCAGGTCGGCCTTGACCTCCGTGCCGTCGGCGAGGCGGACGGTGACGCGGGTGACGGCACCGAGGAAGGCGGTGGCGACGACCCTTGCGTCACCCATGTCGTCCGCGGCGAGCCGGACGGCTTCGGGTCGTACGAGGACGTCCACGTCGTTGCCCTCGCCCGGGTCGCCGTCCACGGGCAGCCGTCGTCCCAGGACCGCCACCGTCGTGCGCCCGGCTTCAAGGACGCCCGGGATCCGGCTCATGGTGCCGACGAACTCGGCGACGAACGCGGTGGCGGGCCGCGCGTACAGTTCGGCGGGGGCCGCGCACTGCTCCAGCCGCCCCGCGCGCATCACGGCGACGCGGTCGGCCATCGAGAGCGCCTCCTCCTGATCGTGCGTCACGAAGAGTGTGGTGATGGCGAGTTCCTGCTGCAGGCGCCGGATCTCCTCGCGGAGCGTCAGCCGTACCTTGGCGTCGAGTGCGGACAGCGGTTCGTCGAGCAGCAGGACCCGCGGGCGCAGCGCGAGCGCGCGGGCGAGCGCGATGCGCTGCTGCTGCCCGCCGGAAAGCTGGTGCGGGAAGCGTTCACCCGCGCCCCCGAGGCCCACCAGCTCCAGCAGCTCGGCGGCACGGGCGCGCCGCTCGGCCGTACGGACCTTGCGCATGCGCATCCCGAAGGCGACGTTGTCGAGCGCGGTGAGGTGCGGGAAAAGGCTGTACGACTGGAAGACCATCCCGGCGTCGCGGCGGTGGGCCGGCACCCGCGTCACGTCCTCGCCGTCGACGAGTACCTCGCCGGAGTCCGGGTGTTCGAACCCGGCGAGCACGCGCAGTGCGGTGGTCTTGCCGCAGCCGGACGGGCCGAGCAGGGCGAGGAGTTCTCCGGGCCGCGCGGTCAGGTCGAGGCCGTCGAGGGCGACGGTCGCGCCGAACCTACGGCGCATGCCGCGGAATTCGACGGTTGCGGCGCCGGTCGTGGCGGCCTTCTCCAGCGTGCTGATCGTCATGGTGAGGGTCATCCCTGGGAGGCGGTACGGGAGGGGGTACGGCGGCCGCCGAGCGTGGCGACCGCCAGGAGGAGTGCCCAGGTCAGGAACAGGCTGAGCACGGACACGGCGACGGACATCTGGGCCTGGGAACCGCCGATGCTGTAGATCCACACGGCGAATGGCTGGAAGCCGAGGAGCTGGGCGACCGTGAACTCCCCCAGCACGAGTGCCAGCGTGAGGAACGCCGCGTTCAGCAGCGCGCCGCGGAGGTTCGGCAGCACCGCGCGGACGAGGGCCTGCGGCCAGCCCGCGCCGCAGCTGCGGGCGGCCTCGACGAGCGTGCGCACATCGACGGCGCGCAGCCCCGCGTCGAGGGCACGGTGGACGAACGGCAGGGCCATCACGACGTAGGCGAGGACGAGCACGATCGGGAAGTCCGGGTTCTGGAGAGCGACGAACGTCTGGAAGAGCGGCGTCGTCGCCAGGTACTCGGGACCCCACTTGAGGACGGTTCCGATCCCGGCGACGAACGCGATCGGCGGGACGATCAGCGGCAGCGAGCAGATGACCTCGACCACTGGCCGCAGCCGGGGTGCGCCGAGCCGCAGCGCGACCATGGCGGGCACCATCAGCAGCAGCACGACGGCGATCGTGGCGGCGGCCAGTTCCAGGGAGAGCACCAGGCTGGGCAGGAAGCCGTCGGTGCCGAGGATCCGCGCGTACGCGTCGACGTTCGGGCCCTTACCCGGCACATCGACCGTGAAGATCACGGAGGCTGCCAGCGGCACCAGGAAGTAGAGCGCGGCGACGGCGAGGACCGCGGCCCGCCCGGGGCGGAAGGTGGTGTTCAGGCGAGCCATCGCGCGCTCCGTCGTTGCAGGGGCAGGTACACGGCCATCACCAGGCCCGCGACGAGGACCATGTCGAGACTGAGGGCCAGAGCCACGTTCTCCTGGCCGACCAGGACGTTGCCCGAGATGGCGTCGGCAATCTGCAGGGTGACCAGCGGGACCGAGCTGCCGACCATCGCGGCGGCAGTGGCGTAGGCGGCGAACGCGCTGCCGAACAGCAGCACCAGACCACCGAGCAACGACGGTGCGAGCACCGGCATGGCGACGTGCCGCCAGTACTGGGCATGTGTGGCGCCGTTGTTCCGGGCGGCCTCGCGCCACTGCGAGCGCAGCCCGTCGAGGGCGGGCGTGATGGTGAGGACCATCAGCGGGATCAGGAAATAGAGGTACGTGAGGGTCAGGCCCCAGAAGCTGTACAGGGTCCAGCCCGCGTCGGCGAGGCCCAGGTGCCTTGTGAGGACACCGGAGTTGCCGAGCGTCGCGACGAAGGCGAAGGCGAGCGGGACACCGCCGAAGTTCGCGAGCACCCCGGAGGCGGTGAGCACGGCCTCACGCAGTGCGCGGAAGCGGGAGACCACCACCGCCTGAGCCAGCAACAGCCCGAGGACCACAGCGATGGCCGCCGACACCGCGGACAGTTCGACACTGCCCAGGAGCGCTGTCAGGTAGGCGCCGTGCAGCGACGTGGTCAGATTGGCGGTGGTGTAGGACGTGGCGCCGGTGGCCGGGTCCTTGACGGTGAAGGCGCCGTTCAGCATGGCCAGGGCCGGGACCCCGAAGGCGATCGCCACGAAGACGAGCAACGGAACGACGGCGAGCCACCCGGCGCCCCGGCGCCGCCGCCCCGAGGCAGCGGCTGCGGGCGCGGCGACGACGGGGGGCGGCGCGGAGGTGACAGACATGCCCGAGGTCATCCCGAGACGGCCTTGCCCCAGCCCTGGGCGATGACGCCCTTGGCCTTGTTCTGCTGGGCCTCGGTCGGGAACGTGACCTCGCCGGAGACCTCGGGCAGCTTGGCGGCGGAGTCCTTGTCGAGCTTCCCCGCCTTCTCCATGGCGGGCATCAGCGCCGGGCGGGCGTAGCCCTTGAGCCAGAGGTTCTGGCCCTCGTCGCTGTACAGGTACTCCTGCCAGAGGCGGGCGGCGGCGGGGTGCGGCGCGTCCTTGGTGATGGCCTGCGAGTAGTACTGCGCGTACCGGCCGTCGGACGGGACGGAGACCTTCCAGTCGACGCCCTTGCTCTTGAACTCGTCGGCATAGCCGGCGTTGAGGTAGTCCCAGTCGATACTGATGGGCGTCTCACCTTTCTCGACGGTCGCCGGGGTCGACTCGACCGGCGTGTAGTTCCCGTTCTTCTTCAGCTCGGCGAAGAAGTCCAGTCCCGGCTGGACGTCGTCGAGGGAACCGCCGTTCGCCAGGGCCGCCGCGTAGACGCCGCCGAACGCGGAGCCGGACTTGGTCGGGTTGCCGTTGAGCGCGACCTGGCCCTTGTACTCGGGCTTGAGGAGGTCCTTGAAGGTGGTGGGGCAGTGCTTGACGCGCTTGGCGTCGCAGCCGATGGAGATGTAGCCGCCGTAGTCGTTGTACCAGCGGGCCTGCGGGTCCTTCTGCGCGGCCGGGATGTCGTCGTATGCGGCGACCTTGTACGGCGCGAACAGTCCCTGCTGGGCCCCGCTCAGGGCGAACGAGCTGCCCAGGTCCAGCACGTCGGGGGCACGGTCCTGGCCCTTGCGCGAGGTGACCGCGTTGATCTCGTCCTGGCTGCTGCCGTCGGGGTTCTCGACCTCGATCTTGATGCCGTACTTCTCGGTGAAGCCGTCGATCAGCGCGCCGTAGTTGGCCCAGTCGCGGGGCAGAGCCATGGCGTGCAGCGTGCCCTCCTTCTTCGCCGCGGCGACAAGGGCGTCCATGCCGCCGAAGTCCGTCGCGGAGCTGGCGGTGGCGGCCTTCTTTCCGTCGGGTGTGGTGGCGGACTGGCTGGTGGCTGCGCCACAGGCGCTGAGACTGAGTGCGGCGACGGCGAGACCGCCGGTGAGAACGGCGATCCTGGACAGGGGCAACGTCACGATCTCTCCTGGTGTGGCGCCCCGCGCGGAGATTCCCGCCGGGGCTCGACAGAGAACTTGTTTGAACAAGTTGACCTCAGTAGGCACGCCCTCCATGTCACCTCGGTGAACAAAGGGGCAACTGTGACCGCCACTCTTCTGGACAATTGCCCGACGCCCTCCGGAAGAACGACGCCCTTCCCGTTCTCGTCTACGCTGGTTCACCTGCACACTGCGCACAGCACGAGAGGGGACCATGACAGCCCGACACGAGGAGATCGCCGAGGAGTTGCGCCGGGCGATCGATCGCGAGGAGTACGCGGTGGGCAGCCGGCTACTCCCCGAGACAGAACTCGCTGCACGCTACGGCGTCTCGCGCGGCACCGTCCGCCAGGCCGTCGCCGCCCTGACGTCGGAGGGTCTGATCGGGTCCCGGCAGGGCGCGCGGCGCGTCGTGCTGGCCAGTCGCCGCAATCAGAGCTTCGCCGAGCTGCGCAGCTTCGCCCAGTGGGCGCGCGCGATGGGCCGCACGGCGACGGGCCGGGTGGTGTCCTCGGAGTACCGCCCCACGACCGCCCAGGACTCGGTTCGTCTCCAGATGCCGATCGGCGTACCGGTGCTCCACGTCCTGCGGCTGCGCGGTCTGGACGGCGAACCGGTGCTGCTGGAACGGACGGTGTACGCGGACTGGATCGCCCCGGCCGTCGAGCGCATCGAGGCGGACTGTCCATCAGTGACGCAACGGCTGTTCGAGGACACCGGGCTGGTCTTCGCTTACGGTGAGCATCTGATCGACGCCGTCGCGGCGGGAGCCCAGGACGCCGAACTGCTGGGCGTGCGCCGGACGAGTCCGCTGCTGCGGGTGCGCCGGGTCACAACCACCCGCGAGGGCCGCCCCGTCGAGTGGTCCGACGACAGGTACTGCTCGGACGCGGTGAGTTTCAGTGTCCACAACTCGATAAGCAACAACGCGCTGGCCCGTCGCACCGGCCCCGGCGCGACGCCGGCGCGTCCGGCAAGGGCAGCCGGGGGCGGCCGGACCGGCTTCGCACCGGATCTCGACCTCCGGGCCCAGGCGTGACCGTCACGTCCCGCGTCCCTGGGACGGCCGGCACGCGCACGCGCTGCCTCAATCACGCGCCGATTCGCCACCGGCGAGCACATCCGGCGCCCACCCCGTCCACCGGTCCATGGACCGGCTCGCCGTCGGGCGGTCGACGCCGCGCAGGTGAGTTGGGCGGGTGACCTGTCCCGGCTCATCGGTACCGACCGCACCTGTCGATCGAGAACATCCCCGCAAGTGCCTGCTGGGCCGCCGTCCGTGGCGGCGCCAACGGTGGAGGAAGGACGGGCGTCAGCCGCCGGCAGCAGAGTAGCGGCTCCGGCGAGGAAGAAGGCTCCGCGCCGCGAAGCCGCGTGACAACTCCCGCTCGCTCCAGGCCTTCTGAAAGCTGCAAGGGAACCCGGCGAGCTGCGCTGTCGGCCTTCGTCCGAGGTTCGCGGCGTGCAGTGCGGCGAGGGATGACGTTCACCCCGGCCGGATTCACCGACGAACAGAGCCCGCACGCTGCGCTCCATGCAGCGCGCGGGGGTCATGAGCGACGGATCGGTGCCCTGAGCCAGGACCGACAGCGCGCGCCGCGCGCTGCGGCCAGGCAGAACAGCGGCGCCCCGGTGGGGTGTTCCCGGCGTTCGAGACGCCTCAGTTCGGTCCGCCCCGCCCGCGGTCACAGGCCGGGGGGGTTGGGACAGGTTTCCCGAACGGTTCGCTTCTCCGCCGCCACTTGTTTGAACAAGTTGGGAAATGCTGGCCGCTGCACGCTTTACGGCCCACGGACTTTCCGGGAGACATGCTCTTCATGAATGCCATTGACCGCAGACGGTTCATGCAACTTGCGGGCGGCACTGCTGCTCTGTCCGCTCTGTCCACCAGCATCGCTCGCGCGGCGGAGATCCCCGCGGACCGCCGGACGGGCTCCATCAAGGACATCGAGCACATCGTCGTCCTGATGCAGGAGAACCGTTCCTTCGACCACTACCTCGGCGCGCTGCGCGGCGTTCGGGGCTTCGGGGACCCGCACCCGGTGACGCTGCCGAGCGGCAAGCCGGTCTGGTACCAGTCGGACGGTACCAAGGAGGTCCTGCCCTTCCACCCGGACGCCAAGGACCTCGGCCTGGCCTTCCTGGAGGACCTGCCGCACGGCTGGAACGACACCCAGGCCGCCTTCAACAAGGGCAAGTACGACAAGTGGATCCCCGCCAAGTCCGCCACCACGATGGCGCACCTGACCCGTGAGGACATACCGTTCCACTACGCGCTCGCCGACGCCTTCACGGTCTGCGACGCCTACCACTGCTCGTTCATGGGCTCCACCGACCCGAACCGCTACTACATGTGGACGGGTTACACCGGCAACGACGGCAAGGGTGGCGGCCCCGTTCTCGGCAACGACGAGGCGGGCTACTCCTGGACCACGTACCCGGAGCGGCTGGAAAACGCCGACGTCTCCTGGAAGATCTACCAGGACATCGGCGACGGGCTGGACGCGGACGGCGGCTGGGGCTGGATCGGGGACGCCTACCGAGGCAACTACGGCGACAACTCGCTGCTGTACTTCGACCAGTACCGCAACGCCAAGCCCGGCGACCCGCTGTACGACAAGGCCCGCACCGGCACCGACGCACGCAAGGGTGAGGGCTTCTTCGACATCCTCCGTGCCGACGTGAAGGCCGGCAAACTGCCCGAGGTCTCGTGGATCGTCGCACCCGAGGCCTTCACCGAGCACCCGAACTGGCCCGCCAACTACGGCGCCTGGTACATCTCGCAGGTTCTGGACGCGCTCACCGCCAACCCCGATGTGTGGAGCAAGACGGCGCTGTTCATCACCTACGACGAGAACGACGGCTTCTTCGACCACGTCGTGCCGCCCTTCCCGGCCGGCTCGGCCGCGCAGGGCAAGTCCACCGTCGATGCCGGCGGCGACCTGTACGCAGGCGACAGCGGCCGCCCGGCGGGGGCGTACGGCCTGGGTCAGCGCGTCCCGATGTTCGTGGTGTCGCCGTGGAGCAAGGGCGGCTACGTCTGCTCCCAGACCTTCGACCACACCTCGATCATCCAGTTCATGGAGCGCCGCTTCGGCGTGACGGAGCCCAACATCTCCCCCTGGCGCCGTGCCGTCTGCGGCGACCTGACCACGGCGTTCGACTTCCGGCACAAGGACAGCCACTCGCCGCGCCTGCCCGACACCACCGGCTACCTGCCGCCGGACGGTGACCGGCACCCCGACTACGTGCCGACGCCACCGGCCAAGGGCGCACTGCCCCGCCAGGAGCGTGGTCTGCGCCCCGCCCGGCCGATCCCGTACTACCTCGCGGCCGAGGGCAAGGTCGGCACCGCAGGCTCGCTGCGGATCGACTTCGCCTCCCACGGCGAGGCCGGCGCCGGCTTCCTGGTCACCTCCGCGACGGACGCCTCCGGCCCGTGGACGTACACCGTCGGTTCGGGGCACTCGGTCTCCGGCGTCTGGAACGTCTCCGCGAACTCCCACGGCGCCTACGACTTCACCGTGCACGGTCCCAACGGCTTCCTGCGCCAGTTCGCCGGCAAGGTCACCGCCGCGGGGCCCGAGGTCGGCGCCCGCCACGACGGCAAGGACGGAGCCGTGCGCCTGGTCCTGACCAACGACGGCCGCAGCACCGTGACGCTCACGATCAAGGACGAGTACGGCAAGCACAAGCCGACCACCTACCGGCTGCGCCCGGGCGCCCACGTGGTGCACTCGGCGAGGACCGAGCGCACCCATGGCTGGTACGACCTGACCGTGACCGCCGACCACGACGGCACCTTCGTGCGCCGCCTGGCCGCCCACGTGGAGAGCGGCCGCGCGAGCACCAGCGACCCGGCCCTCTCCGCCGGCTGACCACGCTCGCCCGTTCCGGCCGCGGTCCGGTACCACCGGACCGCGGCCGACGCCGTTCCCCGAGTCGCCCCCTCAGGGGGCGACGCGCCGGTCCGTATCAACGCGATGATCACCCGGCGCTCCATTCGGAGTCCGGCCATGCGTACTCGTCGAAGCCGGCCGGGAGCTTCCCGCACGGGGCCCGAACCGACCACATGGTCCGGACGGTAGAGGAGCACGGCCACCCCGCACCTGAGGGCAACTACTCGGACCTGCCTGAGTAGTTGTCCGGCCGGCATCACATCGGACACGGATGTCGACCCGACAGGGTGTCAGGCCGCTTCCTTGAAGGCGCTCTTGGGCTCATCCGGGGCTTCGTGCACCGTCGTCCGCCGGCGGACCATCACCAGCGCCGTGCCCAGCGCCAGACCCAGCGCGGGCAGCACGGGGAAGCGGCCGTCGTATGCGAAGCCCCGCATGGCGAACCAGGTCAGAGCGGCGACGCCGGCCGCCAGGCCGAGCCACAGCGACCAGGGGCGGCGCAAGCCGATGTCCGGCCGGATTCGCTCGTACAGAAGCGCCTGCCGGCGCTCCAGCGGCCGCAGGGCCAGCAGAACGCCGACCAGGACGACGCCGAGAACCAGCAGCCAGGGCACCCGAAGCCCCCACCATGCCGCGGACCCGAACGCGGGCTCGGGCGCGATCCCGGTCAGGTAGAACGCGGCGGCGACGACCAGCACAGGCAGCATGTGCCACAGGTACAGCGTCATGCTGGCGCCGCCCACGTGGCGCACCGCCCGCCACACACGCTCGCGGTCCAGAAGCCGCCGTACCACCGGCGCGGCGAGCAGACACAGGCCGACCTGGGCCACTGCCCACGCCAGCATGGCCGCCGACGGCGGATCGGTGTTGCTGGGGGTCTGCCCGGTGACCAGGATCAGGCTGACCGGGAACGGCCCGAGCGTGATCAGCGCCGCGAAGGCCAGTCCCCCGCCCGCCGCCATCGCGACGGGCACCCGCCGACGCCCCGTCAGCAGGCCGTCGCGCCAGCAGAAGCCCAGCTGATAGGCCACACCCCACACCAGTACATAGTTCAGCAGACCGACGTACGGCACCCGTGCCGCCAGCGTCAACGCGTCGGCCGCCAGGGCGGCAGCGCCCATCACCACGGGAACGAGCAGGCCCCAGCGCCGGTGCGCCGCGTGCAGCGCCGGAGTCAGGACGCTGAGGATCAGATACACCGGAAGGAACCAGAACTGCATCGCCATCGCCCACCCCACCAACGCGAGAGTGTCCGGGTCCACACCCACAGCCGAGCAGATCCCGACGGCGAGCAGCACCAGCCCGCTGTACACCGCCACCGGAAGCAGGAGCCGCAACGCCCGCCGTCCCACCCACCCTGCGGCCCTGCCACCCGTCTCGCGGACCCGCGACCAGGAGCCTCCTGCTGCGTGGCCCCCGGCCAGGAAGAACAGCGGCATGATCTGGAACCCCAGGGTCAGCCACTGGGTCCAGGGAATGGTCGCCAGCAGCTCCGGCGCGGTGATCTGCCCATCCGGTCCCAGGACCAAGGCGGTGATCAGCCAGTGTCCCGTCACCACCAGGACAATGGCCCACGCGCGCATGAAGTCGACATAGCGGTCTCTGCTCATGCGTCGTCATGCTGTCGCAGAGCCGATGGAACCACGACGGGAAGTCGAGACCGCAACCAATTCGTGCTCGGTGCGACATCACTCGCACACCAGGGGTCCGCGATGAATCGACTTCGCACGGCAGTTGGCCGGGCGGCACTTCCGATCCCTGGCCGGTCACCGACCTCGGCTCGCCGTCACCGATCTGCATCCATGTCCCCGCCTGCCGCCCTGCCCGTCGGATGCGGCAGGATGGAAGATCGTTCCGGATCCGAGAATCGAGCAGGTAACACAAGGTGACAACACATCACATAGGGCGTCCGGCAACGGATTCCGCCGCCGGTCCGCTCCGCCTCACGGCGGGAGGAAGGCGGTGAACCGGGCACTCACGCTCCATGACCTGATCGTCGCCGGCGTCATGGTGGCTGCCGGCGTCCTGGCGGGACTGCTGCTGCGCGTCGCCCTGCGGTGGCTGGGAGAGCGCGCCCGCAGGACACGGTGGAGCGGGGACGACGTCATCGTCGATGCCCTGCGGACCCTGGCGCCCTGGGCGGCGCTGGCTGCGGGCGTGGCGGCGGCCGCCGCGGTGCTTCCGCTGGCCTCGCAGGTGGGACGAAACGTCAACCGGACGCTGACCGTGCTGCTCATCCTGGTCGCCACACTCACCGCGGCCCGGGTGATCACAGGGCTGGTGCGGTCCGTCGCCCAGTCCCGGTCCGGTGTGGCCGGGTCGGCCACCATCTTCGTCAACATCACACGCATCGTGGTGCTGGCGATGGGCTTTCTCGTCATACTCCAGACCTTGGGCGTTTCCATCGCCCCGCTCCTCACCGCACTGGGTGTGGGCGGCCTCGCGGTCGCTCTCGCGTTGCAGGACACCCTTGCCAACCTGTTCGCGGGTGTGCACATCCTCGCCTCGAAGACGGTGCAGCCCGGCGACTACATCCGGCTGAGCAGCGGCGAGGAAGGGTACGTGGTCGACATCAACTGGCGTAACACCGTGGTGCGTCAGCTGTCGAACAACCTCGTGATCATCCCCAACGACCAGCTCGCCGGCACCAATATGACCAACTTCAACCGGCCGGAGCAGCAGATGTCGGTGCTGGTTCAGGTCGGAGTCGGCTACGACAGCGACCTGGAGCACGTCGAGCGCGTGACCGCCGAGGTCGTCGAGAGCGTCATGACCGACATCGCCGGCGGCGTCCCCGACCATGAACCGGCCGTCCGGTTCCACACCTTCGGGGATTCCAGGATCAACTTCACGGTGATCCTCCGGGCCGGTGAGTTCAGCGACCAGTACCTGATCAAGCACGAGTTCATCAAGCGCCTGCACCAGCGCTACCGGGCCGAAGGCATCACGATTCCCGCCCCGATGCGGACGGTGGCGGTGCAGCAGGGCGAGACACCGATTCCGATCCCACACCAGCGCACAGCCGGGTTGTGAGCTGCCCCGAGACCCGACAACCGCCGCGGTGGTGGTGCCGGCAGCGGTCGACGACCGGCTTCCGCCGCCACGCGGCGGGTGTACGGCCCGGTGACGGAGGCAGAAGCGGAAGTGGTAGCAAGAAAGGACGTCCATACACCGGGGGATCCGCTGCCTCCCCCGGCGCCGCCAGGCCGCGCCGCGCCTGACCACGTCCACCGGAGAACCAGCCGTGCCGAGCAAGACCACCGCAACCGCCGCCGGACGCGTCCCCCGCCAGGCCGGCCCTGCAGGGCGGGCCGCCCACTGGCGGTCCGCCCTGTGCCGTACCCCTGTGTCGATCTGGAAGGACGACCTCTCGGACTGGGCCGCCGCCCTGACGTACTACGCCATCCTCGCCCTGCTCCCGGCGCTGCTGGTCACCGTCGCGTTGATCGGTCTGGCCAATCCCCGGGCCACCGACGCGCTGATCACCGACATCACCGCGTTCGCCCCGGCGGAGTCCGGACCCGCGCTCCGCCAACCACTGGAGGCCGCGACCCACGAACGCGGCGCCGTGTGGCTGCTGATCGCGACGGGGACCGTCAGCGCCGTGTGGTCCGCCTCCAGCTATCTGGCTGTCTTCCGCAGGGCGCTGCACGCCCAGCACGGGGTGCGGGACAAACGGCCGGCGCTGCGCAAGGCCCACATCATCGTGGCCACCGCCGTGGGGCTCCTCCTGCTGCTCATGACCAGTGCCTTCGCCCTGGTGCTGACCGGGCCGCTGGCCCGCTGGCTGGGGCACCGGCTCGGCCTGGCACATGCCAGTGAAACGTTGTGGGCCGTGCTGAAGTGGCCCGTCCTGGTGTTCCTGGTCGCCTGTCTGATCATGGTGCTGTTCCGTACCGGGCCGGCGTCGGCCAGGGGCCTGCGGCGAGGGCTGCCCGGTGGGATGCTCGCCGCGTTCCTGTGGCTGGTCGCCTCGGCCGGGTTCGCCCTGTACGCCACGCACATCGGCTCGTACAGCCGGCTGTACGGCTCACTCGCCGGGCTCGTCGTCTTCCTGATCTGGGTCTGGTTCACCAATCTGGCCCTGCTGGCCGGTGCCCAGTTCAACGTCGAACTGGCGCGGCCGACGCCGGACCGCTCGTAATGGCGTCACCCGCGCGGGCCTTGTTACGGCCTACGCCCCGGAGCTGGGTGCTCTGGGGCGTATCCGTCGGTGGTGTGCCGGTCGTCAGTGACGCGGCGCGGGGTAGGCCTTGGGCAGGCGCATGCCGCGGTCGGCCATGATGTCCCGTACGCGGTTGGGGTAGTCGGTGATGATCCCGTCGATGCCCATGTCCATGAGCGCCTCGATGGTGGCAGGGTCGTCACAGGTCCACGGGATGATCTTCAGACCGCGCTCATGGGCCTCGGAGATCATCTTCTTGTCGGGGTAGAAGCGGAAGGCCGGGTCCGCGATCGTGCCGTTCTGCGGGAAGCCGTAGTTCGGGGACAGCGCGGTGACACCGGGGACGGCAGCGGCGGCCTTGACGAAGTCGCCGTCGTAGTCGTCGGCGTCGATTCCACCGAGCCACGGGGAGGCGCCGGGCTTGCCGACCTGGAGGAAGTCGTAGTTCGTCAGCGCCACCAGCGGGTACGACGGCGCGAGCTCGTGCATCTCCTTCAGCGCCCCCCAGTCGAAGGACTGGATGGTGACCTGCTTCTCGATCCCGGAACGGTGGATCTCCTCGAAGACACGGCGGACGAACAGCTCGCGCGGTGCGGTCTGCTCGGGCGCGCCGGCCTCCACCTTGGTCTCGATGTTCAGCTTGACCTGCTTGGCCTTGTAGCTCTTGACCAGGTTGAGGACGTCCTTGAGCTCCACCATGCGGAAGCCCTTGATCTGCTCCTGGTCGGGGAAGCCGGGCAGCTGCTGGTAGCCGCAGTCCATGCTCTTGATCTGGGCCAGCGTCAGGTCCTTGATGTACTTGCCGACATACGGGTACATCGGGTCGCCGGGCGTCACGGGACCGGTGTCCTTGCACTTCTGGGCGCTGATCTGCCGGTCGTGGTTGACCACGACCTTCTGGTCCTTCGTGATGTGCGTGTCCAGCTCCAGGGTGCTCACGCCAAGGCGCAGAGCCTTGCCGAAGCCCTCCAGGGACTCCTCGGTGGTCAGGCCGAGGCCGCCGCGGTGGGCCTGCAGGTCGAAATGAGTCTTCTGGGGCGGTACGTGGTGGTGGTGCTGGGCCGTGGCCGCCTGGGCGGTCGCCGGAAGGGCGAGCACGGGCAGGACGGCTAGGCTGGCGACTGCATGCCGCAGGGACATCTATGCCTCGTCTATTTCGGGCGAACTGGACCTTGCGAAGCTAAGCCCCACCCCCGGATCACACGAAGCCCAGGCATGAGGTCATCGTGAACGTCCGGGAAACGATCGCCGCTTCGGACTCCGAGGCAGGCAAAGAGTGCTAATACTCCGGGCCACGTGTGGCCTTACATGCCAGTAAGGGCATCCCTGCCATTTTCGGCCGACGGGGCCATCACATCACCGGCGGTCTTACCAGCCGTGGCTCGCCGCAGAGTCCCCGATCGCGCGCCTCGCACCCGCAACGGCCGGGAGGCCGTACCTGCGGTTCAGGTGTGGGCCGGGGCGCCCACACCCCTCTCGTACGGGACTCTCTCGAGCCGCGCACCCACGATGCGCAGTGCGATGTCGCCGTACTGATAGGCGAGCTGGTCGACGGAGAGCTCGCCGCCCTCGTGGAACCAGCTGGCCACACCGATGCCCATGTCGAGGATCGAGTACGAGGCGATTCTGGCCGACTGCACCTGGAAGGCACCCTCGGAGGCACCTCGTTCGATGAGTTCGCGGAAGCGGCGCTCGTAGTCGCTGCGGCGACTGAGCACCCGGTCCTGGTCCGGCCGCGCCAGGCTGCCGATCTCGCGGTTGCCGACGAAGGCCTCCAGGCGGTGGCGGGCGTGGTAGCGAATGTGCGCCTCCACGGAGCGGCGTAGCTGCTCGCACACACCGTCGGCGCCGGCGACGGCCGCGGTGTTGTCCGCGATGAGCTGCTCCATCGTGCCGATCATGATCTCGGCCAGCAGCTCGTGCTTGGAGGCCACGTGCTTGTAGAGGCTCGGACCGCGGATGCCGACGGCTGCACCGATGTCGGTCATGGTGGTGGACCGGTAGCCCTGGGCGGCGAACAGCCGTAGCGCGGCCTGCCGGATCGCCGACCGGCGGTCGGCCGGGGACTCGTCCTCGGGAGAGGCGGGCCGATGCGGCCGTTCGTACTGTCCACCTTGAGTTACTGGCACACCGACCCCCGGAGCTATCAATGGTTAGCCGATTTCTTCTTCCGGCAACCTTGATTATAGCCACGACCCTTGACAGGCCGTCCATCCAGCTCTGTGATGGCTAATAGTCAGTAGCCAAGATCGGGAGAGAACGTGTCCATCGGGTTCGAGATCGACAGGCGGGTCGCCGACGTCGCGCGGCGCACTACGGAGTTCGTACGGGATGTGGTGATGGCCGAGGAGCAGGCGTGCGACGGGAACGTCCATGCCGGGCCCGAGCCGTTGCGGCGGCGGCTGCAGGAGGCGGCCCGCGAGGCGAGGGTGTTCGCTCCGCATGTCGGCGCCGAGTGGGGCGGGCTCGGGATGGATCTGTGCGGACAGGCGGTGGTGTTCGAGGCGGCCGGGTACTCGCTGCTGGGGCCACTCGCGCTCAACTGCGCGGCGCCCGACGAAGGCAACATGCACCTGCTTGAGAAGGTGGCCACTGAGGAACAGAAGGAGCGCTATCTGCGCCCACTGGCCGCCGGTACGGCGCGCTCCTGCTTCGCGATGACCGAGCCGGCACCGGGCGCCGGATCGGACCCACGGGCGCTCGGCACCACCGCGACGCGGATCGAGAACGGCTGGCGTATCGACGGCCGCAAGTGGTTCATCAGCGGCGCCGACGGCGCCGCCTTCGCCATCTGCATGGCGCGCACGAGCGGCAGCCCCGGCGACGCGGGTGGAGCGACGATGTTCCTCGTCGACACCGACAACCCGGGCATGAAGATCGTCCGGAATATCGACACTCTGGACCAGGGCCTGTTCGGCGGGCACAGCGAGGTCGTCTTCGAGGGCTGCGAAATCGGCGACAGCGCCGTCCTCGGCGAGGTGGACAAGGGCTTCGCGTACGCGCAGGTACGCCTGGGCCCGGCCCGTATGACCCACTGCATGCGCTGGCTCGGGGTGGCGCGCCGCGCACAGGACACCGCCTTGGATCGCGCGGCGCAACGTTCGGCCTTCGGCAAGCCGCTGGCGGAACTGGGCATGGTGCAACAGCTGTTGGCCGACTCCGAGATCGACATCGAGACCAGCCGGGCGGTGCTGTGGCGGGCCTGCTGGGAGCTGGACCAGGGCCGTCCGGCCGCCCAGCACACCTCGATCGCCAAGACGTACGTCTCCGAGGCGGTGAACCGGGTGGTGGACCGGGCCGTGCAGGTGTGCGGCGCGCTCGGCATCTCGGGGGATGCTCCGCTGTCGCGGCTGTACCGGGAGGTACGTCCGTTCCGTATCTATGACGGGCCGTCCGAGACACACCGCTGGGCCATCGCCAAGCGCGCGGTGCGCGCGGCGCGGGAGCGGGTGGCTGCCCGGTGACCACAGCCGAGACGGCCGTGATCGGCATCGACGGACCGGCGCTGCAGCGCTACTTCGAACGCCATGTCCCCGAGTGCTCGGGCCCGTTGAACATCGAACTGCTGCACGGTGGGCGCTCCAACCTGACGTACGACGTGACCGACGGCACGAACCGGTGGGTGCTGCGCCGACCGCCGCTGGGAGTCCTCACGCCGACCGCGCACGACATGGACCGCGAGTACCGGGTCGTCGCCGCCCTCGGCTGCACCGGGGTCCCGGTGGCGCGGGCCGTGCTGTCGTGCACCGACCCGGCGGTGATCGGGGCACCGTTCTGCGTCGTCGACTTCGTGGAGGGCACGGTGCTGCGCGACGGCGACGAGGTCGCCGAACTGCCACCCGCCGCCGCGCGGCAGGGAGCCGAGGCGCTCGTGGACGCTCTTGTGACCCTGCACTCGGTAGACGCCGACAGTGTCGGGCTCAGCGGCTTCGGACGCCCCGAGGGCTATCTGGGGCGTCAGGTGCGTCTGTGGCGCAGGCAGTGGGACAAGGTCGCCACGCGTACCCTGCCCGAACTCGACGAGCTGCACGGTCGGCTCGCCCGATCCTTGCCCGCGAGCGGCACCCCCTCGATCGTGCACGGCGACTACCGGCTCGACAACACCATTCTGGCGCCCGGCGGCTTCGAGCGGATCGCGGCGATCATCGACTGGGAGATGGCCACACTCGGCGATCCCCTCACGGACCTCGGGATGCTGCTCATGTACTGGGACCCGACCTGCGAGCCGGTACTCGGAGCACGGCACGCCCCGACGGCCAACCCCGGTTTCCCCTCGGGCCGCGAGCTGGCCGAGCGATACGCCGAAAAGTCCGGCCGGGACGTCGGTGCCCTGCCCTACTACCAGGCGTTGGGCTGTTTCAAGCTCGCGGTCATCGCGGAGGGCATCCATGCCCGCCATCTCGCGGGGCAGACCGTCGGCGCCGGCTTCGACCGAGTGGGCTCCGCGGTGCCCACGCTGCTGAGCTCGGGACTGGAGCTGCTGCCGTGACCCTTGACGCACGAAGCGAAGGAGAGCCCATGCATGCTCGACTGTCCGGACAGGTCGCCCTGATCACCGGCGCGACCGGCGGCATAGGAGCGGCCGTAGCGCGCCGCCTGGCTGCCGAGGGCGCCACGGTGGTGGTGACCGACGTGGACGCAGGACGCTGTGACGATCTGGCGAAGGAGCTGACGGCCGACGGAGCAAAGGCCCTCGGCCTCACCCTGGACGTCAGCGACGAAGAGGCATGGCGCAGTACGGTCGAACGGGTGGTCGCCGAGCTGGGCGGCCTGTCCGTGCTCGTCAACAATGCGGGTATCGCCGAGATGCGGACCGTGGAGACGGAGACCCAGGAGTCCTGGAGCAAGGTCATCTCGGTCACCCAGACCGGTGTCTGGCTCGGGATGAAGCACGGAGGTCCCGCAATAGAAGGCTCGGGAGGCGGCTCGATCGTCAACATCGCTTCGATCTTCGGTACGGTCGGCGGCTTCGGCAGTCAGTTCTCGTACCACGCCGCGAAGGGCGCTGTACGACTGATGACGAAGAATGCCGCATTGCACTGGGGAACTCGCGGCGTCCGCGTCAACTCGATCCATCCCGGCTTCATCGAGACGCCCCTCTCACGCGAACTGTGGGTGGGCACGCCGCGGCACACCGCGATGGTCGAAGGCACCCCCCTGGGGCGACTCGGCAGGCCCGCAGAGGTCGCGGGTGCAGTGGTTTTCCTCGCTTCGCAGGACGCGAGCTTCGTCACCGGCTCCGAGCTGTACGTGGATGGGGGCTGGACCGCACGTTGACGGAAGAAAGGGGGCGTGGCCGTTGCCGTGCCCCCTTTCCGTGTGTGTGTCAGTGCGCGCGCGTGTACTGGTTCACCCCGTCCACGAACGCCCTCGTGGACCGCCCCTGCAGGACCAGGACGTCCAGGTGCGCCGCCGTCTCGTTGACCGCGAGCATCTGGTTGAAGGCGGTGAGATCGCCGAACGGCACCTCCCGGCGCGTCCAGCCGAGTCGGCGTGCCACCGCGTGGGCGTCGAGCGTGCCCTCCCCCAGCGCCGTCAAGCTCTTGGCCAACCGGTCGTCGTGGTGCGTGAGCAGTTCGGCGACGCGGGTGTGGGTGCTGTCGGCGACCGGCCCGTGCGCGGGCAGCAGCCGGGCGTCGGCGTACCGGGTCATCAGCCGCAGCGAGTCCAGGTAGTCGGCGAGCGGCCGGCCGCCGGGTTCGGCCAGCTCGAATCCGATGGACGGGGTGATGTGCGGCAGGACGTGGTCCCCGGAGAACAGCAGTCCTCGCTGCTCGTCGAGGTAGACCACGTGTCCCTTGGTATGTCCCGGCGTTGGCACGACGTGGAGCTCACGGTCGCCGAAACGCAGGGTCTCCGCCCCGAGCCAGCGGTCGGGAGCCTCCCACACGCTCGGGTCGTAGCCGCCGTGGTCCAACGCCTGGATGCGGTCGGCCAGTTCGCCGGCACCCGCCCTGCGCAGCGTCTCCAGCGAGCCCGTGGGTTCGTCGCTGCCCAGCCGGTCGAGCATCTCCAGGCCCGGCCGTTCGCCGGCGCCCAGGTATACGCGCGAGCCCAGCAACCGGCGCAGTTCCACGGCGTTGGTGTAGTGGTCGCGGTGGATGTGGGTGACCAGGATGTGGCTGATGTCGCCGAGGTCGCGGCCGATGGCGGCCAGAGCCTCCTCGAGCGTCTTGCGTGCCTCGGGGATCGCCCAGCCGCCGTCGATCATGACGATGCCGTCGTCGTCCGCCAGGTTCTCCAGCAGATAGACATTGACGGCGTGCAGGCCGTCGTTGGGCAGTGGCAGGGGAACACGATGCACCCCGGGTTGTACGGTCTGGACTCCGGCTGCGGCCCATGGGCCCTGGTCGAACCGCGGTGTCATAACTTTCCCCTTGCTGGTGTGCCGCTGTGGATCAGGCCGCGCGGTGTGCGCGGGAGCGCGGCCCGCAGGTGTGCCCCGGATCAGGCCGGGTCGGGAGTGCGGACGCGCAGCCGGTGGGCCAGTTCGCGGGCTCCGGATCGGTCGAGCTTGCCGACCTTGGTCTGGGGCAACTCCTCGATGCCGAAAACGAACTCGGGCCACTTGGCCTTGGACAGTCCCACGCCGTCCAGGTGCCCGGTCACCTCCGCCAGGTCGATGCCGCCGCCGTCCTCGGTGACGACGAGCAGTGCAATACGTTCGCCGAGCACCTCGTCGGGAACGGCCGCGACACAGGCCCTGGCGACGCGCGGGTAACTGGCGACCGCACGCTCTATCTCGGTGATGTCGATGTTGCGGCCGCCGCGGATGATGATGTCCTTCTCGCGGCCCATGATGCTGATGGTGCCGTCCTCGTGGGTCATCAGCAGGTCACCGGTGGGGAAGTAACCGTCCGCCGTCAGCGCCGGCGGTTCGACCTTGCCGTCACGGGCGTAGCCGAGGAAGAGGGAAGGACCGCGTACCTCTGCCCGGCCGGACACGCCCGGCCCGGCTTCGGTCCCGTCGGGAGCGAGCGCGCGAAGGTTCGTGCCCGTAAAGGGGCGACCGTCCCTGCCGAGCCGGATCTCCTCGGGGTCGTCGGGGCTCGGCGAGGTGTGGCCGAGGCACTCGGACATGCCGAAGACGCGGAGGATCTTCGTACCCAGGGACTGTTCGGCGCGGGCGAGGGCGCCGCGGTCCATGGGGCCGCCGCCCACGGTGATCGCCCGGACTCCCGCGAGGATGCCGGAGCCGGCTGCCTCGGCCCCCATCTGCAGCGCCATCGTCGGTACGCACATGGTCCAGCGGACCCCGGCATCGGCCATCCGTCGCAGCGCGACGGCCCGATCCCACTTCCCCGTAAGAACGAGCGGTCCACCCAGCAGAAGGGCGAGGTAGACGCCGAAGCAGTACGCCGCCGTCGACGAAAGCGGCACGATCGCGCCCACTGCATCGCCGGCGGCGAGGCCGTTGATCCCGATGGTGCTCGTGCCGGCGTAGCGCAGGGCCTTCTCGGACTGCACGACGCCCTTGGGCCGCCCGGTCGAGCCGGAGGTGAGGCCTATGAGGACACCGCCCGACCAGCGCGCCACATCTCGCTGCCCGGGCATGGACAGGCAGGTCCAGCCGTCGAGCACGGTGTCCGCCCGGCCCTGCAGCAGCTCGGGCACCGCCCATTCATTCATGGCCGAGGGCTCGGCGACGACGACGTCCGGGCGGATGTCCTCCCAGGCCGCGGCGAACTCCGCGGGAGTGGTGTGCCGGTTGACCACCGCGAGGACCCCGCCGCTCATGCCCACGGCCAGACCGGCGGCGACGGTACGCCATGAGTTGTCGGCCTGGACAATCACAGTGCCGCCCACCCCGCCGGCGCCTCCGGGGGACATCGCATCGGCGAGCGTGGCTGCCCGGTCGAGCAGCTCGCGTGCCGTATGGCTGCCCGCGTCGTCGATGACGGCAATGAAGTCCGCCTGCTCGGCCCTCTGCTGGAACTCCCGCACTACCTGTTGCATCCCGTTTCCTCGCTACGCTGTGCCGAACTCCGTAAGGAACGCTGCTCCGACATCCATGCTGCTAACCGACTGGGGAACGGCCGGTCCGGTGGTCAGCCGGTGAACATCTCCGCCTCGTGCCCCATCACCGCGATGCGTCGGCCCTTCATGTCCCCGACCTGTGCAATGGCATCCGCCCACTCCTGACTCGCGAGGGCCTTCTTCAGGTCCTCCGGCGAGTCGAAGCTGAGCACGGAGATCCCGTCCCAGCCCTCGGAGCGGTTCTCCAGGGCGGCGTCGATCTCGGTGTGCCGCCAGGCGCGAAGGCCCGGCAGGCGGTAGGTCAGCTCCGCGTGGTCGCCGCGCCACCAGCCGATGAACCGCTCGTGCGTCCACTCCGGAGGCCGGGCTGCCAGCAGAACGAGGTTGTACATGAAATCCTCCGTACGTTGTCAGTTGAACCGGATCTCGGACGACCGACCGATCAGCAGACGCTGCAGCCGGCCCTTTTCGTTCACTCGCCCGGCGGCGACGAAACTCGCCTCGGGAACCCCTGCGCGCCGTACCTCGCCGAGGAACATCTCGTCCTGGCCGAGGGTGGTCGCGGACAGCAGATGGTGAGTGCGTGTGCCCTTCTCCCGCTGTTCGAGATAGCCGACGAGCGCGGCGCGGTCCCCTGCGAAGTCCGTGGCGTTGCCGTCGCCGGTGGAGAACAGGATGGAGAGCGAGAAGTCGTCGCTGATCAGGTCGAGGATCCTGGACGGTTCGTCGCTGTCGAGGATCTCGAACCATGCGGTCAGGAATGGGGCGGGGGCCGCAGTGGGGGCAACGCCGGTGGTTGTGTCGGTCATGTCGGCTCTTCTCTGGACGGTGCGTGAGTGTGTAGTGGTCGTGGACGGTCCGTTGCCCACGGACACGGAGTACTTCGCCGTGCCCGGGCCGCGTTCAGCCGGCCCGGGCGGCGGCCTACTCCGGCCGGTCGACGAGGTCGAACGTCGTGGTGAAGAATGACTGGTAGCGCGCCATCTTCCCGTCGGGTGTGACAACGGCGGCCGACAGGAAGGACCCGACGGCCTTCCCGGACTCGGTCACCACTCCGTACACGGTCTCCAGATCACCGTCGGAGCTGCAACGGAGAATTTCGTGCACCCTCTCGACGGCATTACGACCCCCGATGTAGGCGGCGAATTCGTCCTTGGACCGTCCCGTCGCCTCGCGGCCCGGCAGGGCGATGAGGAAACGGAAGTCCGGTACGAGGAGTTCGAGCGCCTGCTCGGGGCGGTCGCTGTCCATACGTGCCATGTAGGCGCGCAACACACTGGCCATGGATGGTCCTCTCGTGGCTTGAAGGGCTGCCGGCGGCCCGGGCAAATGTCCGGCACGGTGGCTGACGGGACAGATGTCAGCCACGGGCAGGCGGGGTGAAGAAGTCACCCTGCGACTCCCAACGACCGTTCCTTGCCACGACCTTCTGCACGTCGCGGGTGCCCAGGTGACGGTCGGCGGAGAAGGTGAGCACCGGCCCCACGCCCGTGTCGACCTGGCGCGCGTTCTGGTAGGCCCGGGTCAGCGACGCGGCGGTGACCGGCCCGTCGACGGTCTTGGCGACCTCGACGAACGCCTTGGCCGCTTCCCATCCCCACAGGGTGATGAAATCGGCCGGCTGTCCGGGCTCGTACTTCGCCATCGCCCTGCGGAACTCCTTGATGGCCGGGTCGTCGTCGTGCGGCGACTTGACCAACTGCACCGACTTGAGCCCTTCGGCCGCCTTGCCGGCCAGTGTCAGCGTGGACTGTGCTGCCACGGGTGCATAGCCGTACGAGGGGGTGTCCAGTCCTTGCAGCTTGGCTTCCTTCAGGTAGGACGCAGCTTCCGAGGCTTGCAGGATCAGGACGACCGCGTCAGGCCGCTGGGCCTTCACCTTGCTGATCACCGGGCTGTAGTCGGTGGTCTGGAGCTTGACCTTCAGGCGTTTAACCTGGACGGTCGGGTCGGCGTTGCGGGCAGCAGGGCCGATCTGCTCGGCGACGTTCACGAAAGCCGCCGGGTCGCTGTGCACAACCAGCACCTTCTTCGCTCCGTCGCGCACCACCCAGTCACCCAGCGCGGCCGCCTGGTCCTCGTACAGGGTCTGCAGCCCGAACAGTCCGTCGCGGGCCGGCTGGTACCAGGACGCGTCTCCGCCGAGCGTGTTGAGTATCGGCACCTTCGACTGCTCGAGCACGAAGGGGAACGTGGCGTGGGTCTGGGACGTGCCGTTCGCGGCGACGATGGCCACGACCCCGTCCTGGTCGACGAGCCGACGGGCGATCTGGACGGTCTGCTGCGGGTCGGCGGCGCTGTCCTTGACGATCCACTTGATCCTGCGGCCGTTGATCCCGCCCTGTGCGTTGACGGACTTGAAGTACGCGTCGGCACCCGCCCTCTCGGGAACCCCGAAAGTGGCCTGTGCTCCGGTGAGCGGTAGCCAGGCACCGATTCTGATGACCTTGTCGTCCCCTGCCGCCGAAGGGCCTGTGGTGCCGCAGGCGCTCACCACCAGGGTGAGCACGGCAGCGAATACAGCGATGAGCGCGTGCGTGGTGCGTCGTCGCATGACCCCTCCTCAGATCAACCTGAGTTAAGTTCAGTTCATTTTAAATCTTAATCCCGGGGAAACACGCCTGGCAATGGCCGGCCACCTACCCTGTCGACCCGGACCGGAGCGGGAGACAGCGCGGCCCCCTGACGGACATCCGTCAGGGGGCCGCGACGTGCGGGACCACTCAGCGCGTCAGGAGGCAACCATCCGCACGCAGGCGCCCTCGATCAACTCACTGATCTCCGAGAGCGGGGTCGGGCCGGACGGCCGGTACCAACGCCACACGCTGACAATCAGACCGAGCACGCTCGCGCCGAGCAGCTGCGCGTCCCGCAGCGGGAAGGCTCCCTGCGACATGCCTCTCACCAGCAGGTTCGTCCAGTCCCTCTCGACGACCTGGACCAACTGTCGAGCAGCGACCCGCTCGGCCTCCTCACGCTTGGACCTGCGCGAACCCGAGAGCAGGTCCATGTGATTCTGCAGAATGCGCATCTGCCGAACCTCGTGCGCAGAGACGTCGTACGCCGCGCGAACCGCCGCCCGCAGTGCCTCGACCGGCTCCTGGGCATCCGCCGTCGCCTCGACGAACCGGTCGTGGGAGCGCTGCAGTTCGAGACGCATGATGGTGAGCAGACAATGAGTCTTCGACTCGAAGTAGTGGTAGAGGGCGGTCTGCCCGATGCCGACCCGCTCGGCCACCGTGGCCCACTTGGTGGCCTCGAAGCCGGCCTCGCCGAAGCACTCCACGGCAGCCGTGAGAATGGCCGCGCGCTTGGACCGCGGTCCCGCCTCCGGTTCAACGATCCCTGTCATGTTCCCTCTCCTGGCCGTCACTCACCGTGTCCGTACCCGAGAGTAGACCCAAGTTGAACTCAGTTGCCAATCGGCCACGTCACGCGCGTTCGAGCATGGTCGCGTTGGCCATGCCGCCGCCCTCGCACATTGTCTGCAGACCGTAGCGCCCTCCGGTCCTGCGCAGCTGGTGAACGAGTGTGGTCATCAGCCGGGCGCCCGTGGCACCGAGCGGATGCCCGAGCGCGATCGCCCCGCCGAAGGCATTGACGCGCTCCTGATCGGCGCCGATCTCCTTCTGCCAGGCCAGGACTACCGAGGCGAAGGCCTCGTTGATCTCGACCAGGTCGATCGCGTCGATCGACAGCCCGGCCCTGTCCAGGACCTTCTCGGTGGCGGGGATCGGACCGGTCAGCATGTGGATCGGGTCGGAGCCGACCACGGCCATGCTGTGCACGCGTGCCAGCGGGGTCAGGCCGTGCCGGCCTACCGCCTCCTCGGAGGCGATCAGTAGGGCGGCGGCGCCGTCGGAGATCTGGCTGGCGACGGCGGCGGTCAGCCGGCCGTCCTCGGTGAGGGGCTTCAGGCCCGCCATCTTCTCGAGCGTGGTGTCGGCGCGCGGGCCCTCGTCGGCGGTGAGTCCGAAGGCCGGGGTGATCTCGTCGTCGAAGGCGCCGTCGGCCTGGGCCGTCAGGGCCCTCCGGTGGCTGGTGAGCGCGAACCGCTCCATGTCCGCGCGCGTGATGCCCCACTTCTCGGCGATCAGCTCGGCCCCTCGGAACTGCGAGACCTCCTGGTCCCCGAAATGCTCGCGCCAGCCGTCACCTGCGTACGGACTACCCATGCCGGCCTGTTCTCCGACGAACATCGGGCTGGCGATGGGCACCAGGCTCATCACCTCCACACCACCGGCGACCACCAGGTCGGCGGCGCCGGACCCGACCGCCTGGGCGGCAAAGTGCACCGCCTGCTGAGAGGAACCGCACTGGCGGTCGATGGTGGTTCCGGGAACGTGCTGAGGCAGCCCCGCCGACAGCCATGCGGTGCGTGCGAGGTTTCCGGTCTGCGCGCCGATCTGGCTGACGCACCCGAAATACACGTCGTCGACCGCGCCCGGGTCGACGCCCACGCGCTCCAGCAGGGCCCGCAGCACATGTGCGCCGAGATCGGCGGGGTGCACGCCGCTGAGCGTGCCCTTGCGCCGGCCGACGGGGGTGCGGACGGCTCCGACGATGAATGCTTGCGACACGGTGGGCTCCATGGTTGGGATGAGGGATCAGGGCCTGGCTGAGATACGCGTGAAGTCGGGCGGCCGCTTGCCCAGGAAGGCGGTGACGCCCTCACGGCCTGCGTCGGATGCCGCCGTGGTGGCGAGCGCACGGGCCTCACGGTCGAGGTGCCCGCCGAGGTCCGCGGTCAGTCCGGCGGCGACGAGCCGGCGGGTGGCGCCGAAGGCGGTGGTGGGGCCGCGGCGCAGGGACTCGGCCGTCTGCCGGGCCTCGGCGGCCAGTTGGTCCGGGGCGGCCACGCGGCTCACCAGTCCCATCGCCGCCGCTTCCGCCGCCGCGATCCGGCGGTTGGTCAGCAGCAGGTCCAGGGCCCGCTTGGGCCCGACGAGGCGGGGCAGGAACCAGCTCACTCCGGCGTCCGGCGAGTAGCCGATGCCGGTGTACGCGGCAGTGAACGAGGCATTGTCGGCTGCGAGGGTCACATCGGCCGCCGCGGCCAGGCCGATGCCCGCGCCGGCGACCGCTCCCTGCACGGCGGCCACCATGGGCGCGTCGATGGCGGCGAACGTACGCAGCGCGTCGTGCAGCGCATCGGTCACCGCGATGAGGTGCTTCTCCAGCGCCTCGCCCGACAGTGCGGAGAACTCCCGCAGATCGCCGCCGACACAGAACGACCGTCCCTCGCCGGTGAGCAGCACGGCTCGTACGGACTCGCGCTCGCAGGTCCGTGCCGCGTCCAGCAGTCCGCGCGCCATCTCCAGATCGATGGCGTTGCCCGCCTCGCCCCGTCGCAGGGTGACGTGGGCGAGACCGCCGTCCAGGATGTCGACGGCGACCCTCATCGCGCGGTCCATCCGCCGTCGACGGTCAGGACCTGACCGGTGCAGTACGAGGACGCGTCAGAGGCGAGAAAGAGCAGCGCGCCATCGAGTTCGTGGCCGTGGCCGCCACGGCGCAGCAGGGTGTTGCGCTCGACCCAGCGGCCGGAACGCCCGTCACCGAAGAGGTCAGCGGTCATCTCGGTGCGGAACCAGCCCGGGGCGAGTGCGTTGACGCGCGTTCCGCTGCGACCGCCCCACTGTCCGGCCAACTCGCGGGTCAGGCCGATCAGTCCGGCCTTGGACGCCGAGTAGCTCGCGCCGCCGAGCGGGGCGGCGGAGACCAGACCGAGGATGGAGGAGACGTTGATGATGCTCCTGCCCCCGGCCGGGGCGTCGACGGGGGTGGGTGCCTCGGCGGTGAGCCGTGCGAGGTGGAACGGTGCGGTGAGATTCACGCCGAGTACATTGGCGAAGGCCTGCGGTGACTCGTCCTCGGCGCGTGTCTCACCGGAGGTGGCCGCGTTGTTGACCAGGATGTCGATGCGGCCGGTCACTGTCAGCGCCGTCTCGGTCAGCCTCGTACGGTCGGCCTCCTGAGAGACGTCGCAGGCGATCGGGTGGATACGCGCGTCGGAGTCGGCGAGTTCCTTCAGCCGGTCGATGCGGCGGGCGGCAGCGAACACAGTTGCGCCGGCCTGCGCGAGGACGGCCGCGAAACGTGCGCCGAGTCCTGCGGAGGCGCCGGTGACGATCGCTGTCCTGCCCTCCAGCGAGAACAGCTCGGAGGCGGGTCGCGGCGCGCTCACCGGTCCACCCCGATCGGCAGTGCGGTCGCGCCACCGTCGAGCACCAGGGTCTGGCCGGTCATCCAGGAAGAGGCGTCGGAGGCCAGGAACAGCGCCGCGTTCGCCACGTCCTCCACCGTACCGAGGCGCCGCATCGGCAGCTTGGCCGTGAGGATGGGCTCACGGATCTCCCACACCGCACGTGCAAGTTCGGTCTTGATCAGTCCTGGGGCGATGGCGTTCACCCGTGCCCGCGGCCCGAGTTCATAGGCGAGCTGCCGGGTCATGTGCAGCATGGCGGCCTTGGTGGCGTTGTAGTAGCCGATGTGCGGGTCGACGATCAGACCGCCGACGGAGGCGATGTTGATCACCGCTCCCCCGTGTTCGGCCATCCAGGCCCGCCATGCGAAGCGGGTCCAGGCGATCATCCCGTACTGGTTGACGCGAACGGTCTTCTCCGCGCGCGGCAGGTCCAGATCGAGCAGGTCGCCGTTGTACGGGTTGGTCGCCGCATTGTTGACCAGGATGTCGACCCGGCCGAAGCGCTCGACGGTCTCGTCGATGCATGCCTCGGCCTGGTCGGGCTCGCCGGCGTTCGCCACCACCGTGTGCACATCGCCCTCGCCCTTGACTCGCAGCAGCCCCTCGCGCGCCTCGGCGAGTCCGGATGCCTTGCGGGCCGCGATCACGACGTGGGCGCCGGCCGCCCGGTAGGCGGTGGCAATGCCGAGGCCGATGCCGCGCGATCCGCCGGTGATGACGGCGACCTTGCCTTCGATGATGCTCACGCTGCCCCTGCCTCTGTGTCGGTCTTCTTGTACCGGGCGAGTTCCTGACGGGCCACCGTGCGCAGATGCACCTCGTCGGGGCCGTCGGCGATGCGCAGCGCCCGGGTGATCGAGAACAGCCGGGCCAGTACGGTGTCATCGCTGACCCCCGCAGCGCCGTGCGCCTGAACCGCACGGTCGACCACCCTGTGCGCGACCTCCAGCGCCGCCACCTTGATCGCGGCGACCTCCATCCGGGCGGCGGCGTTGCCGACCGTGTCCATCAGCCAGGCCGACTTGAGGACGAGGAGCCGCAGCTGCTCGATCTCGATGCGGCTGCGGGCGATCCACTCGCGCACCACGCCCCGGTCGGCGAGCGGCCCCCCGAAAGCAACGCGTGCGGTGGTGCGCTCGCACATCAGTTGCAGGGCGCGCTCGGCGAACCCGACGGCGCGCATGGCGTAGTGCATGCGCCCCGGGCCGAGCCGCCCCTGGGCGAGTGCAAAGCCCTCGCCCTCACCTCCGAGGATGTTCTCCGCCGGTACGCGGACGTCGTCGAAGAGCACCTCGCCGTGCCCGCACCGGTCGGTGTAGCCGAACATCGGCAGATCGCGCAGCACCTTCACGCCCGGGGTGTCACGGGGGATGAGCAGCATGCTCTGCTGCCGGTAGGTGGGCGCGTCCGGGTCGGTCTTGCCCATCAGAATGATCAGCTTGCAGTCAGGATCGAGGATCCCGGACGTGTACCACTTGCGGCCGTTGACGACGTAGCAGTCGCCGTCACGCGTGATGCGCGTGCGGATGTTCCGGGCGTCCGAGCTGGCGACCTCGGGTTCGGTCATCGCGAAGCAGGAACGTATCTCGGCCTCCAGCAGGGGCCGCAGCCAGCGTTCCTGCTGCTCGGGCGTGCCGTACAGGGCGAGCAGCTCCATGTTGCCGGTGTCGGGCGCCGAGCAGTTGAACACCTCGGGGCCGATGATGGAGCGACCGGCCAGCTCCATGAGTGGCGCGTACTCGAGGTTGGTGAGTCCCGCGCCCCAGTCGCCGTGCGCCATGAAGAGGTTCCACAATCTCTCGGCTCGCGCCTTCTCCTTCAGCTCGGCCATCACCGGCGGCAGCGCGTGCGGGTCGTCCGCCTCGGTGAGCTGCCGGTCATAAACGGCTTCCGCCGGATAGACATGCTGGTCCATGAACGACCGCATGCGGTCCTGGAGTTCACTCGCCCGGGGCGAGAATCCGAAATCCACGATTGCTCCTCTTCGCCGGGGCCCCTGGCTCGGCGTGCGTCCTTAAGTGCTGCGATTTGTACGGTCGGTACGGATCAGCCGAGGATGTCGCGCGCCGTGCGGATCATCGCGGCAATGGTCGGCGGCAGGCGCTCCTGGTCCGGGTCGTGGTGCTTGCCCTCGCGGTGCCGGCGCAGGTTGTGGCCCATGATCGCAGCCATCTTCATGCGCCCCAGCGCCCGGAACCAGTCCATCGCGGGCAGCGCGGGTCGGCCGTCCAGGTAGGCGTCCAGCAGGTTGACCTCGGTGGGCAGGCCGGGTACGGCGCGCCCCAGCCGGGGGAAGTTGCGGTGGTCGGCGAAGAGCAGGAACCAGCCGAGGTCGATGCGCGGGTCACCGACGCTCCAGATCTCCCAGTCGACGACGGCGGTCGCCCGCCGGCCCACGCAGAGCACATTGCCGAGCCTGAAGTCACCGTGCAGCAGCACCGGTGGTATGCCGTCGGGTATGGCGTCGGCGAGACGGGCCAGCAACTCCTCTCCACCCGGGCGGAGTCCAGCCGGAACGGCATGCATGGTCCGGCTCCACCGCTCCAGTTCCCCGGACGCGTCGAGCGGTTCGGGCGCATCGAGTCCGGGCGTGCGGATATCGGTGTCGTGCAACTGCCGCAGCACGGACGCGATCTCCCGCATCCGCGCCCGTGCCGTCTCAGCGGGCACCTCGGGCTCGTCGAGCACGGGTTCGACGGCCTCCCCGGCAGCGAAGTCCATGGCGAACCAAGCGGGTTGTGTCTTGTCGACGGCGGCGACTGCCGGCACCGGGACTGCGGATCCGGCGAGCGCTCCCAGCACCCGCGCCTGACGCAGCACGTCGTTGCGCCCGACGGGCCGCTGCCCCGGCGGAACCGCCTTGATGACGTACTTCGCGTCCCCCGCGGTGACCGAGTACGTCAGTCCCGAGTGGCCGCCCTCCAAGGTCTTCAACTCCCCGATCGACACCCCCGGATGCCGGGGGGCGAGGCGGTCGCGGACCCGTGTGGACAGCTCCGACACCTGAGTGGCCGTGCTCATCGGACGGGCTCCTTGGGCAGGCCGAGCACGCGCTCGGCGAGGATGTTGTGCTGGATCTCGTCGGTGCCGCCCGCGATGCTGTAGCCGGGCGCGCCGAGCACGTGCTCCGTCCAGGCGTAGGTGCCCCACTCCCCCGTATCGGCGACAAGGCGCGGGCCCAGCAGCTGCGACGCCAGATCACTGGTGCGCCGCATGGTCTCGGTGGCGTACAGCTTGCCCACCGACGCCTCCGCGCCCGGCTCCCGGCCCGCGACGAGGGCGGCGGTCACCCGCAGCCCGATGAGCCGCTGGACGAGGCTTCGGATGTGGAGGTCGGCGGCCTGAAGCCGTTCGCCGCCGGTGAGCGGGCGGGACAGGTTCCGGGCCAGTTCGATTGCCCGGTCGGCGTTGTCCAGGCCGAGGTTGCCCGAGTCGAGCCGTTCGGCCGCCAGCACACTGAGCGTGACCCCCCAGCCCCCTCCGACCGGTCCGAGCCGGTCGGTGTCGGGCACGGTCACGCCGTCGAGGTAGACCTCGTTGAAGCTGGCGCCGCCGGTCATCTGCCGGATGGGCCGTACGGTCACGCCCGGGGCGTCCATGCGCACCAGGAAGACGGTGATACCGGCGTGCTTGCGTACGTCCGGGTCGGTGCGGCATACCGCGACGCCCCAGGTCGCGACCGTGGCCCCGGAGGTCCACACCTTGTGCCCGCGCAGTACCCATGCGTCGCCGTCGCGCACCGCCTTCGTACGCACCGCCGCGAGGTCGGAGCCGGCCTCGGTCTCCGAGAACAGCTGGCAGGCCAACTCGTCGGTGCGCAGCATGGGCCGCAGCCAGCGCTGCTTCTGTTCCTCGGTGCCCCAGATGCCGATCGCAGGGGCGACCAGCTGCTGTGTCACCGGGAAGATCTCGGTGCGGTGCGGTACGTCGAAGGCCGCTTCTTCGGAACGGTAGAGCTGCTCGTAGTACGCGGGCAGGTCCCGACCCCCGTACGTGGCCTGCCAGTTGAGCGCACCCCACCCCTCGTCGTAGCGAGTGCGTTCCCACTCCTGGGTGCGGGCGGTGTGCGCGCGCTCCTCCTTCTCCGTCCAGTTCTCGAACACAGCGACGGAGTCGGGGCCGCTGCCCCACTCCCCGTCGGCGGGGCGCGGCCGGGCGACCGTGGCCAGCCACTGCCGGGCCTGCGCGCGGAACTCCTCGGGTTCCGGGATACCGCTCATGTCTTCCTCCACCTCCACTCAGCGGGACAGCACCGTGCAGGCGCTGACTCCGGGCGCGCCGTACACATGTGTGAAGCCGACCCGTGGTCGTCCGGGCACCTGCCGTTCGCCGGCCCGGCCTCGCAACTGCTGGACGACCTCGTGAACCTGGCGCAGTCCTGAGGCACCGATGGGTTCGCCGTTGGCGATGCAGCCGCCGTCGGTGTTGACCGGCAGCGCACCCCCGATTTCCGTGGCACCCGAGGCGATCAGCCGCTCCTGCTCCCCGTCCTCACAGAACCCGCACTCGGCCATGTGCATGACCTCGGCGCCGCTCTCGGTGTCCTGCAGCTGGCAGACATCGATGTCGCCGGGCCCGATCCCCGCCTCCGCGAACGCGGCGGCCGAGGCATCGCGGCTGACGCTGGTCAGCTCACCCCCGGGGATCCACGGGCTGAACACCTCGAACGAGCCGAAGCGACGGGTTCGCACAGCCGCCGAGCGCAGAGTGACCGAGGGCCCGTCCAGCGTGCGGGCAACCTCGGGCGAGCAGAGCACCAGCGCGGCCGCACCCGCTCCCGGGGAGCAGAACATGTAGCGGGTCAGTGGGTCGCTGACCATGCCGGAGTCCAAAATCGCCGCGGCGGACACCGGTTTGCGCCGCCAGGCCTCAGGGGTCATGCCACCGTTGCGGTACGCCTTCTCGGCGACCAGCGCGAGGGTCTGCGGCGTGACCCCGTGGTCGTGCATATAGCGCTGGATCTTCATGCCGAAGAACTGGGTGGTCACCATCAGCCCGTCGCTGCCGTATTCCTCACCCAGGCCCCAGTCCTCGGGCCGCGGGTCGAAGGCCCCGCGCGGGTGCTTGTCGAAGCCGACGGCGAGGACGACGTCCGCCATGCCGGAACGGATCGCGTTCACAGCGGAGACCAGTGCGCTGCCGCCGGTCGCGCAGCCGTTCTTGACGTTCACGAACGGCAGTCCGGTCAGGCCGAGTTGGGCTACCAGGGTGTCGGCGAGCCCGGCGTTGTCACTGCCACCGAAAGCAGCTCGCACCCGCGACCACCCGATCCCGGCATCCGTCAGTGCGGCGTTCACCGCACTGACGGCCAGCTGCCGGCCGCTCGCCTCCGGCCGGCCGAACGGGGTACGTCCGGTACCGCAGATCAGGACGTCGGCGCTCATGAGCCCTCCTCGCGATCGGTCGTGGGGTGGGCCCGCGGCACCCCGTCGCCGACGGTCAGCGTGAGTGGCATGCCGATACGGACCTCTTCGAGGTCGTCGACCTCGAGTACGGCGGCCACACGAACGCCCTCTTCCAGTTCGACGTAGCCGAGCGCGAACGGGACGAATCCGCCGGGCGGGACGTGGTACGGCGGTGACTTGGGGGCGTACCGCTGCACCGTCCACGTCCACAGGGTGCCCGCGCCGGACAGGGCCGCCGGGTAGGCCGGCCCCCCACAGCGCGGGCACGCGTCGTCCGCGGGATAGACCGCCACCGAGCAGCCGGAGCAACGTGAGCCCTGGAGCCCGGTGGCCGGACTCCGCGGATGGCCGGTCATCCGGGTCAGCGCCCCTGCCACTTCGGCTCGCGCTTCTCCAGGAAGGCCGAGACACCCTCGTTGGCGTCCTCGGAGTTGAGCGCCACGCCCACGGCGAGGTGTTCCATCACCATCAGCGACTGGGTGTCGGCGTCCAGGCTCCGGTCGATCGTCATCTTGGTGAGCCACATCGTGAACGGGCTCTTGTCGATGAGGTCTCCGATGAAGTCCTGCACCGTCTCGTCCAGCTTGTCGGCCGGGGCGGACTTGTTGATCAGGCCGAACTCCGCGGCCTCGATGCCGGACAGCAGCTTGCCGGTGAGCATCAGCTCCTTCGTCTTGCGGATGCCGATCATGCGCGGCACGCGGTAGATCGGGCCCGCCCCGCCGAACAGCGCGCGGCGGATGTGGAAATCGCCGATCTTGGCGTCGTCCGCGGCGATCGCGAAGTCGCAGGAGATCATGATCTCGAAGCCGCCCGCGGTGACATGGCCCTCCAGGACCGCGACGGAGGGGGTCTTCATCGAGTAGAGGCGGTCGCACACCTTCGCGGACTTGACCGCGACGTCGATGGCGTTCGACTTGCCCACGTACTCCGCCTTCAGGCTGTCGAGGTCGAAGCCCGAGCAGAAGGTGCCGCCGCGGCCGCGGAACACCAGGACCCGCAGCTCGGGGTCCTCATCGACCTCGGTGATGATCTCGTCGAGCCGGTCCAGGATCGGCACCGTGACGCAGTTCTTCTTCCACGGACGGTTGAGCCAGACACGGGCGACATGGCCGTCACGCTCGAACTGGATCTCGTCTTCCACTGCCATCTCATCCTCCAAGTTGAACTGAATTCATTACGAGTTTGCGGAGCTAGTGATGCACTGTCAACCCTCTGATCGACATTGGTTCAGCTGACCGCACCAGCCCCGCGCAGGGTCAGGCCGCGCCGTCCGCAGGAATTTCGACCAGGACCTTCACGCGCCGCCCGCCACGGACGTCATGCAGCCCCTCGACGGTGTCGCCGAGCGGAATGCGGTCGAGCCAGCCATCGATCGGGTAGTGACCGGCAGCCATGTACTCGATGACACGCTCGAAGGCGCCGTCGGGGTACGCCTCGGAGCCGAGCAGGGCGAGTTCGGCCAGACGCAGGGCGGCGGCGTCGATGGCCACCGGGCCCGAGTACAGGGCCACCATCACGACCGGCGCCCTGGCGGCCACGGAGCGGAGGGCCGCATTGAGCGCCTCCGGTCGGCCGGAGCACTCGATGGCCGCATCCACACCCCGGCCACGCGTGTGGCTCATCACCTCCTCGACCACGTCGACCGTGCCGGGATCGAGAACCCGGGCGCCGTGCAGTTCGGCCGCCGCACGGCGGGTCGGCGAGGGCTCCACCATCAGCACGTCGTGGACGCCGCACGCCTTCAGCGCGAACAGCGCACCCATCCCGACGGCACCCGCACCCGTCACCAGGGCGCTGCCACCGCCCGGCACACAGGCCCTCTCCACAGCATTCAGGGCCACCGCCATGGGTTCGACCAGAGCGCCCTGTTCCAGCGAGAGTCCGTCGGGCAGCAGGTGCACGGAGTCGGCCGGCACGAGCACGTACTGGGCCAGTCCGCCGCCGGGGGCGGTCACCCCGATCGCAGCCAGGGCCGTGCACAGATGGGACAGTCCGGACGTACAGCGCGGGCACATCCCGCAGGTGCGGATCGGCCGCACGCAGACCCGGGCGCCGGGCGCGACCCGGTCGACCCCTTCACCGCAGACCACCACGGTCCCCGCGAATTCGTGCCCCAGGGTCTGCGGCAAGGTGGCACCGGTCAGCGGATTGGGCTCGTGCGTGGCGCGTGGCTTCTCGAAGTACTCGTGCACATCGGTGCCGCAGATTCCCGCGTACGCCACGCGGATTTTCACCTCGCCCGGCCCCGGCTCGGGTTCGGGCATCTCCTCGATCCGAAGATCCTTGGCTCCGTACAGCCTGGCGGCCAGCATCGTTCCTCCCAGGATTCGCTCCGCTGCGACCCTCCGAGCCTGTCATTAAACTGAATTGACTTCAATGCATTGCTTGAGACCTGCACCTACTTCGGTTCAGTATGGACCGGGGTCACATGCCGACCCGTGTCCGACTCGCATCCGCCCCTTGCCGACGCAGGCAGGAGGCAGTCTGGAGTGCACATGTCCCCTGGTGACGCGGCAGCGCGGTCGTATCGCGCAGAGCATCCCGTCCGTTTTGTGACCGCCTCGAGTCTCTTCGACGGCCATGACGCCTCGATCAACATCATGCGGCGCATCCTGCAGGCACAGGGCGCGGAGGTGATCCACCTCGGGCACAACCGCTCGGTGAGCGAGGTGGTGGACGCCGCCTTGGAGGAGGACGTCCAGGGGGTGGCCGTCAGCTCCTATCAGGGGGGTCACGTCGAGTACTTCGAGTACCTGGTGGAGTCACTGCGAGAGCGCGGCGCCGGACATGTCCGGGTGTTCGGCGGGGGCGGTGGGGTGATCGTGCCGCAGGAGATCGAGCGGCTCTCGCGAGCCGGTGTGCGGATCTTCTCGCCGGAGGAGGGGCAGCGGCTGGGCCTGGTCGGCATGATCCGGACGATGATCGAAGCGTGCGACACCGCACCGTGGGAGGAGGCACCGGCCGAGCGAGGCCGGGTTCTGGCCGGTGAACGCCCGGCACTGGCACGGCTGGTGTCCGCGGCCGCGGCCGGTACGTTGCCGGCTTCGGAGCTGCGGGCGTTGGAGAAGGCGGCTGCGGCGCGCCAGGTGCCGGTGCTCGGTATCACCGGCACGGGCGGCTCCGGCAAGTCCTCGCTCACCGACGAGCTCGTTCGCCGGCTCCGCACCGACCAGCACGACAGGCTGCGGGTGGCCGTGCTGGCAGTGGACCCGACCCGGCGGCGGGGCGGCGGGGCCCTCCTCGGCGACCGCATCCGGATGAATTCCCTCGACGGCGACCGGATCTTCTTCCGGTCACTTGCCACCCGCGGCAGCAGTGAACTGCCCGAGGGGCTTGGTGAGTCGATCACCGCCTGCAAAGCGGCCGGCTACGACCTGGTCATCGTCGAGACACCCGGCATCGGCCAAGGAGACGCAGCAATCGTGCCGTACGCGGATGTGTCCTTGTACGTCATGACGCCCGAGTTCGGTGCGGCATCCCAGCTGGAGAAGATCGACATGCTGGATTTCGCGGACGTCGTCGCCATCAACAAGTTCGAGCGGCGCGGTGCCCAGGACGCGCTGCGCGATGTCGGCCGTCAACTGGTCCGCAACCGGGAGGCGTTCGGCTCACGCCCCGACGAGATGCCCGTGTTCGGCACCAGTGCCGCGACTTTCCACGACGACGGCGTCACCGCGCTCTACCAGCATCTGCGCGATCTGCTCAGCGAGCGCGGCATGCCGACCGGTCCCAGCTCCCTGCCCGCGGTGTCGGTACGTCACTCCAGCGGCGCCGCACAGATCGTGCCCCCGTCCCGCTCACGCTATCTGGCTGACATCGCCGAGACCGTGCGTACGTACCATGCGCATACCGTCGATCAGGCTGAGGCGGCCCGACGGGCGCAACAACTGGCCGCGGTCCGCGACGAGCTGGCGGGCATACAGGCGTCGACCACCGAGATCGACCGGCTGCTCGACGAGGCGCGTGAACGGCTCGACGATGACACACGGCGCGCGCTGAAGCAGTGGCCGGGGACCGTCCAGGCATACTCCGGCGACGAGCTGGTGGTCGCCTTGCGCGGCCGGGAACTGCGCACCCGCCTGGTGCGCGAGTCACTTTCGGGCAGCCGGATTCCGCGAGTGGCCCTGCCGCGGTACGCCGACCACGGGGAGCTGCTGCGGTTCCTGCGACGGGAGAACCTGCCGGGCTCGTTCCCGTTCACGGCCGGGGTGTTTCCCTTCAAGCGGGAAGGCGAGGATCCGGCACGGATGTTCGCGGGCGAGGGCGATCCGTTCCGTACCAACCGCCGGTTCAAGCTGCTGTCCCGGGGTGGCGAGGCGACCCGCCTCTCCACGGCCTTCGACTCCGTCACTCTCTACGGCCGCGACCCCGGCCGACGCCCCGACATCTACGGCAAGGTCGGCACCTCGGGCGTATCGGTGGCAACGCTGGAGGACATGAAGGCGCTGTACGAGGGCTTCGATCTGGTCTCGCCCACCATTTCCGTCTCCATGACCATCAACGGCCCGGCACCGACAATCCTCGCGTTTTTCCTGAACACCGCGATCGACCAGCAGCTCGACGCCTACACCGCCGAGCACGGTCACGCGCCCGATGCGGAGCGGAGACGGACGATCCGGGCCGAGGTACTGCGCAGCGTGCGAGGCACCGTGCAGGCCGACATCCTCAAGGAGGACCAGGGGCAGAACACCTGTCTGTTCTCCACGGAGTTCAGCCTGCGCATGATGGGTGACATCCAGCAGTGGTTCATCGAGCAGGGCGTGAGGAACTTCTACTCCGTCTCCATTTCCGGCTACCACATCGCCGAGGCCGGAGCCAACCCCATCAGCCAGCTCGCCTTCACGCTCGCCAACGGGTTCACGTACGTCGAGTCCTATCTGGCGCGCGGCATGGACATCGACGACTTCGCGCCGAATCTGTCGTTCTTCTTCTCCAACGGCATGGACCCGGAGTACTCGGTTCTCGGCCGGGTGGCCCGGCGCATCTGGGCGGTGGCGATGCGGGACCACTACGGGGCGAACGAGCGCAGCCAGAAACTGAAGTATCACGTTCAGACCTCGGGCCGCTCCCTGCACGCCCAGGAGATGGACTTCAACGACATCCGCACCACACTGCAGGCGCTGATCGCTCTCTACGACAACTGCAACAGCCTGCACACCAATGCCTACGACGAGGCCGTGACAACTCCGACGGAGGAGTCCGTGCGCCGAGCCCTCGCCATCCAGCTGATCATCAACCGTGAGTGGGGACTTGCGATGAACGAGAACCCGCTGCAGGGCTCGTACGTCATCGACGAGCTCACCGATCTGCTGGAGGAGGCAGTGCTGACGGAGTTCGAGCGGATCAGCGAGCGCGGGGGTGTGCTCGGTGCGATGGAGACCGGCTACCAGCGGGGGCGTATCCAGGACGAGTCAATGCTGTACGAGGAGCGCAAGCACGACGGGACTCTGCCGATCATCGGCGTCAATACCTTCCGCAACCCGCACTCCCGGGACGGGCAGGGCGCACAGGTCGTCGAACTCGCCCGCGCCACCGAACAGGAGAAGCGGTCCCAGCTCGCCCGTGTCCATGACTTCCAGGTCCGTCACCAGGATGCCGCTCCCATCGCCCTGACCGACCTCAAGCGTGCCGCGACCAGCGGCGAGAACGTCTTCGCCGTGCTGATGGACGCCGCGCGGGTCTGCTCACTGCAGCAGATCACCGAGGCGTTCTTCGAGGTGGGCGGAGCCTACCGGCGCAATGTCTGACCCGGACGCCCTCTTCGCTCCCCCAACCACCCCACCAGGGAAAGGACCTTCATGTCTGACATCACCCGTCTCGGTGTCGTCGGCTGCGGCCTCATGGGCTCCGGCATCGCCGAGGTCGCCGCACTACGCGGCCTCGACGTCACCGTCGCCGAATCGACCCCCGAGCTGACCGCCGCCGGCCGTGCCCGGGTCACCGCATCCCTGGACCGAGGTCTGCGGCGCGGCAAGCTCACCGAGGCCGACCGCGACCAGGCCCTGGCCCGACTCTCCTTCACCCACGACCTGGGGGAACTGGTCGACCGGCAGCTCGTCATCGAGGCCGTAGCCGAGAACCGGGAGGTGAAGCTCGAGATCTTCCGTCAGCTGGACAAGGTGGTCGCCGACCCGGACGCCGTCCTCGCCACCAACACCTCCTCGATCCCCGTCGTCGACCTCGCCGTCGCCACCGACCGGGCCTCCCACGTCGTGGGCCTGCACTTCTTCAACCCGGTACCGGTTCAGAGGCTGGTCGAGGTCATTCCCGCCCTCACCACCAGCACCGGCACGCTGGCCCGCACCCGTGCCTTCACAGCCGAACAACTGGGCAAGGAGGTCATCCAGGCCCCCGACCGCTCCGGCTTCGTGGTCAACGCGCTGCTGGTGCCGTATCTGCTCGCCGCGATCCGCATGGTCGAGTCCGGCATGGCAAGCGCGCAGGACATCGACAGCGGCATGGAACTCGGCTGCGCCCACCCGATGGGCCCGCTGCGGCTGCTCGACCTGATCGGCCTGGACACCGCACAGGCCGTCGCCAAGTCGATGTACGAAGAGTTCAAGGAACCGCTGTACGCCGCTCCCCCGCTGCTGCAGCGCATGGTCGCCGCGGGCCACCTGGGCCGCAAGAGCGGCCGCGGCTTCTACAAGTACGACGCCTGACCCCATTCCCTCACTCGGCGAGACGGCCGCTGGAAGAACGGCGGCCGCCTCGCTCCAGTTGTCCAACCGGGCCGAAGCCATCGTGTTGTTCCAGGCGATCACGAAGGTGGGCGCCGTCGCCAACCCGATCGTGCCCATCTACCGCGGGCACGAGCTCCGCTTCATCCTCGGCCAGGCGCAGTCGAAGATTGTGTTTGTGCCGGGCCGTTACCGGGGCTTCGACTATCCAGGCCTGTACCGGAGCCTGCGAGTTGCGGGACGTGGTGGTCGTCGGCGGCGGCAATCACGATCTCCTGGGAGTCGTTCCTGGACTCTGCCGGCCCCGATCCGGCAGCCACGGTGCGCGCGCTGCCCGAGCCCGATCCCGACCAGGTCTGCCCGCTGCTCTACACGTCAGGAACGACCGCGGACCCCAAGGGCGTGCTGCACAGCCACAACACGCTGGTGTTCGAGACTCGTCCATGATCGACCAGTTCAGCCTGAACGAACGCGACGTGATCTTCAACCCGTCCCCGGTCACCCATGTCACGGCTGTGAACTGCGCCCTCGTTCTGCCGTTCCCGCTCGGCGCTCCGGTGGTGCTCCAAGACCTGTGGGATCCGAAACTCGCGTTGCACCGGATCACCGCCGCCGGAGCGAGTTTCATGATCTTCTCGACGCCCTTCCTGACCGACCTGCTCGGCGCCGCCGAGGCGGCGGACGTGACGACGCCGACGATCCGCTACATCGTCTGCGGTGGCACGGACATCCCCGACGAGCTCCCCCTCCAGGCCACGGATCGGCTCGGTGTGGTGACCCGTATGTACGGGGCGACCGAAGGCCCCTCAGTGACCTCGGCCAGCGGCACACCCGCCCCCGTGCTCAGATGGTCACAGCGACCTCGCGGCCACTGCCTCGGCAGCCGCGCGTCCCTCCGCGACGGCGTGGGCGATGCGGCGTGGCACGACGCAGTCGCCGACCGCGCGGACCGTCTGACCTGTGGCCGGAGTGAAGTCCGGGCGGCGCGGGAGGCGTTCACCGACCGTCACCAGGACGTCGGCGACAACGCGCTCCTCGCGGCCGTCCATGACGCTGCGCAGCCGCAGTCCGTCGGCCGACGTGGCAGTCACGGTGCTCATCGTGATGACACGCAGCGAGGCGCCGGCGAGCCGGTTCATCAGCTGGGTGCGGTTCTCGGGTGAGAGGCCCGTCGCGAAGCCTGTGCCGGGGGTGATGAGGGTGACCTCGCGGGCGCCGGCCGCCAGCGCACCTTCGACCGCGCTGATGCCCTGCCACCAGCCGAAGCCGTCGTCCAGGACGGCGACCCTGGGCGCACGCGGGACGACGTCGGCGTACCGGTGAAGGAAGTCCGTACTGGTGAGCGTGGGGAGCCCGCCGGGGACGGGGACGACCGCCTCCTCGGCACCGGTGGCGAGCACGATCTGGGAGTACTCCGCCAGTTGGGCGGCGGTCGGCGAGCTGCCCGGCATCACTCGGACGCCGAGGTCGGCGAGCTGGCAGCGCTGGTAGTCGACGAACTTCTGCCAGCCGGAGCGGTTCGGGGCGAGGCCGGCGAGGCGCGCCTGACCTCCGGCATCCTGAGCGCTGTCGAAAACGACCACCGCGCGGCCGGCACGGGCGAGCGCCATCGCACACTCCATGCCCGCGGGCCCTGCACCCACGACGGCAACGGGGCCACTGCGGGAGCCGGGCCGGGTGAGCATCAGGGGAACGGCCGGGCGGGCCAGGGCTCCCGGCGGCCCGAGCTCGGGATTCACCGAACACGACCCGGTAGGTTCGAAGGTCCGGCAGCCCCCATTGCAGCCCGTGCAGGGGCGTACGGACCGCTCATCGCCCGAGACCATCTTGCGGGCGAAGTCCGGGTCGGCGATGAACGGCCGCGCCATGCCGACGAGGTCGGCCCCCGAGTTCAGCGCCCGTTCGATGTCGGCCACCGCCCGGAATCCCTGGCTGACCAGCAGCGGCAGTTCGACCGCCGCACGGAGCCGGGCCACCGACTCGAGCAGCGGCGGGCGGGTGGTGGCCATGCCGGGGACATAGGTGTTGCGGACGCCGGTGGTGACATTGACGTACGTGAAGGGCGACGCGGCACAGAGGCGCGGAAGGAGCTCGATCAGGTCCTCCAGGCCGAGTCCGGAGTTCACGCCGGGCTCCACCGACACCCTTACCCCGATAGGGCGTTCACCGATCTCGGTGCGGATCGAGTCGATCACTTGGGCGAGCAGAGCGATGCGGTCGCCGTACTCGTCATCGCGTGTGTTGTTGACACGGGAGAGGAATTGGGCGAGCAGATAGCCGTGGCCCGCATGCAGCTCCACCCCGTGGAAACCGGCCTGCACACTGTTCCCCGCCGAGATACGGAAGGCGTCGACGACACGGCGGACCTCTTCGGTGCCCAGCGGGTGGGGCGCGCTCGCCTCACGTGGGGATCGGACGGCGGCGGCGGAGACGGGCGCGTAGTAGGTACCGGCACCCAGGGTCTCGCGACCGAGGTGGACGAGCTGCGCGATGGCCACGGCGCCTCCGTCCGTGATGGCCTCGGCTCGGCCGCGCACAGCGTCTTTGATCTCGGGCCGCCATGCCTCGGTCAGATAGCGTTGCGGCAGCGTCGACTCGGAGGCCACGGCGGTACCTCCGGTGATCACCATGCCGGCGCCGCCCTGGGCCAGACGCCGCCAGTAGGCCGCGTCGGTCTCGGTCGGGGCGCCGTCCGTGACGGCGGCGGTGGCGTGGGCGGTGGCGACGAGGCGGTTGCGGAGTGTCAGACCGCCGAGCGTGAACGGCGCGGCGAGGGCGAGGTCGGTGCGTGGCGTCATGTGGCTTTCCCTGCGTGCTCAGGCGACGGATCGGGCGGCGAGACCGATGAGTTCCGCGAGTCGGGCGCGGTGCCGGTCCGCTGTGCCGAACAGCACCTCGCTGCTGTGTGCTCGGCGCACGTACAGGTGTGCCGGGTGTTCCCAGGTGAAGCCGATCCCGCCGTGCAGCTGGACGTACTCGGCCGTAGCCAGGCGGAAGGTCTCGGAGCAGACCACGGCGGCGGCGCTCGCTGCCACCGGCAGCTCGGGCGACGCCACGGCCACGCAGGCACTCGCATATGCGGACGCCGAGCGTGCCGCCTCGAGCGCAACCAGCACGTCGGCCAACCGGTGTTTGACGGCCTGAAAGGATCCGATGGGTCGCCCGAACTGGCAACGCCGGGCCACGAATTCGATGGTGTCGTCCAGCGCGTGACCACTGCCACCGACCTGCTCGGCTGCGAGCGCGGCCCGCCCGACGTCGAGGGTCGCCGCGACGACGTTCCCGGTTCGCTCCGCCACACCCACGGGGGCGGCGGCCGCCCCGCGGAACTCCACCAGCGCCTGGCGGCGCGTCTCGTCCAGCACGCGGCGCGGTGTCCGTCGGCAGGTGTCCGGGGTCGGCTCACAGGCGAACAGCCGGATGCCGCCGCGTGTGCGGGCGCATACCAGGATCAGGGCCGCTCCGGCCCCGTCGAGCACGAAGTCCGCCTGGCCGCGCAGCACCCAGCCCGAGCCCGTCTGTTCGGCGGTGACACCGGGCTCGTCGCTGTCGAAGCCGGCCACGGTCGCGGTGAGCGTGCCGTCCGCGATCCGCGGCAGGTAGCGCTCGCCCAGCTTCGGGTCGCCGCTGTACAGCAGGGTGTGGGTGGCGAGGACCGCCGTAGGCAGCAGCGGCGCGCAGTACAGCGCGCGCCCGGATTCCTCCAGGGCCACAGCGAGTTCGGCGAAGCTGAAGCCTGACCCGCCGAACTCTTCGGGAATGGCCAGCCCGTGGACCCCGATCTCACCCGCGAGCCGCGCCCACAGTGCTTCGTCGTATCCCCGTGGGGTGGCCAGATGCTTGCGGACGTCCTCGGGGTCGCTCGCTTCGGTGTAGAAGTCCCGGAGAACGGCGCGCAGTTGCTGCTGTTCTTCGGTCTCTGACAGTAGCTGAGGGTCGATCTCGGCGTGTCGGCGGTACATGGGGGCTCCATCGTGCGGGTGTGGTGGGGGAGAAACTAATAGAAATTGAACTCAATTCATGAAGTTGAGGTCGAGTCCGGGGCAGGCAGGGCTCCTGCACAGATTGATTCGAGCAACTTCGACTCCCGGCAAGGCCGGACGACGGGGAGGCCGCGCACGGGTCCGGACAACTCATGCCGCGTGATGGCTGCGTCGAGGCTCATCGACTCCCCCTCGGTCCGAGGTTCGCGCGCTGGGTCATGAGCTGGTCGCCGCAGTGTCCGCGGCGGTCAGTCCGAAGATCAGGGCCGAGGCGAGGCCACCTGCGTAGGCCCGATGCCACAGTCCACCGGTGTCCGATCCGGCCGCGAGAAGTCCGCCGACCGGCCGGCCGTCTTCGCGCAGCACGCGGGCCCGGTCATCGATGCGCACACCATGGAACGGGAAGGTGATGGCCGGCACCGTCTCGATGACGTAGTACGGCGGTTCCTCCAGCGGGAGCCAATCCAGTTCCCGACCGGGTGCCGGCTCCGGCCCCGCTGAGGCCTGCTCGTTGAACAGCTTGACGGCATCACGGATTGCCTCGCCCTGGTAACCCCATTCCTCGGGCAGGCAGGCCAGTTCGTCGAGGTCCTCGGCGAGTCCCACGCGACCGCCACGCTTGCTCGCCAAGGCGAACTTGTCGACGGCGACAGCGCCATCGACGTACGAGCCGACGATCCAGTCGCGGAACACCCGGGCGTCAGCGATGAGGAGTCCGCGACTTTCGGGCTGCTCCAGCAGCGCCATGGCGGTGAGATGGTCGCCCAACGTCTCGTCGACGAACCGCTCGTTGCGCAGATTGAACAGGAGGGCGTGCTCGCTGTAGTACAACGACATGTCAACGAAATCGGCCGGGTCCGAGAAGGGGATGCCGCTGGGAATGAGGTGACCGTAGAAGCCGGCGTCGTCGCGGCCGGTGGCCGCACCGGCCTGGGTGGCCAGACGGTAGCCGCCGCCACGGCTGTGGGAGTTGGATCGGAGCTCCATGCGGTCGGCGTGCGGGTGCACATGTGCAGTGCGGAGGTCGATGTCGCCCTGGAATCCGCCGGTCGCGACGAGCGTGGCCCGGGCCCGCACGTGCCGGCGCGTACCGTCGGCAGCCCTCAAGTCCGCTCCCACTACGACACCGTGCTCGACCACCAGCCGTTCGGCGTCGGTCTCGAGCAACAGCTCGCCACCGCCGTGAAGGACGAGTCGACGGCAGGTGTCGACGTAGTGGTTGGTGTCGAACCGGTGCCCGCGGCCGAAACTGAGCACACGTTGTGCGTCCTTGACTTCCACGCCCAGGGAACGGATCCAGGAGATGCCGGCGGCGAACCGGTTCACAACCGCGCGCTTGAGCGCGACGTCTCCTCGCGGATTGTGCTGGTCCATGACGTCGTGGGTCGGGGCGGTCCACGCGTAACCGGCGAAGCGTGCGGAGCCGCCGACATCCGCACCGATCTCGACGATCGCGACGGACAAGCCGTTGCGGACAGCGCGGGCGCCGGCGGTCAGCCCCGCCATGCCCGCACCGATGATCAGCAGATCGACGCCATCCGTGTACACGCGACTCTCCTCCGGGCCAAGGGATCGGCTGTCCAGCAAGGTTCGCTGGTGTTCACCTGACACCAGACAGCCAAACCGAATCCATTTCAAATCGCAACCGGCTGCGCCTTGATGATTCTCTGCGACATCCAGCCGACGGGGGCACGGAGTCTCCATCGTGTCCGTGTCGCACGGGTGGTGGGGGATGTCGGGGACGGGCCTCAGCCCTGTGCTGCGGCCACGGGAGCGTCTTCCTCCCCGTTGAAGTAGGCCTGTTCGGCGCGGGCGAGGAACAGCGGGTCGGCGGGCTCGCCACGGACCGCGACGCTGCCTTCATGCAGGACGACCACCTCATGGCAGGCGGACGACGCGCGGCCGAGCGACTGCTCCAGCAGGACGACGGTCATGCCCTCCCGGGCTAGCCGGCCAAGGCGGGCGTACACCTCGTCGACCATGGCCGGCGACAGGCCCAGCGCAGGTTCGTCGACTATGAGCATGTCGGGTCGCGCCATCAGGGCCCGGGCGATCGCCAGGATCTGCTGCTCGCCCCCGGAGAGTCCGGCGGCGGGTACGCCCATCCGCTCACGCAGCCGCGGCGGCAGCCACTCGGCGGTCTCCGCGAACCGCGCCCGCAGCTCCGCTCCCCTGATGTCTGCGGCGTACGCGGCGACCTCCAAATTCTCCCGCAGGGAGAGCGTCTTGAACAGTGCGCGGCCCTCGGGCACCAGCGCGGTACGCAGCTCACCGCCCGCTGCACGGCGGCCGCGGGTGGGCGGAAGCGACCCGTGCAGTATCCGGCCCAGCGTGCTCTTACCCGCGCCGTTGGCGCCGACGACCCCGACGACGCTGCCTTGGGGGATGGTGAGGTCGACCCCACGCAGAGCGGTTACTCCGCCGTAGGCGTGGTCCACCCCGTCGAGCCGCACTGCGGCCTCCTCGGAGCCGTCCCGGCGTGGGAGTTCGCCCCTCGCACCGCCCTCGCCCAAGTAGGACGAGCGCACCCGGGGGTCCTCCAAGACCTTGCGGGGCTCACCTTCTCCGATCGGCCGGCCGAAGTCGAAGGCGACCACCCGGTGAGCGACGGCGAACAGATCATCGAGGACATGGTCGATGATCACGACGGCGGTGCCGCGTCGTTGCTGTCGTACGATCTGCCGGGCCAGCAGGGTGCGTTCGGTGGCGTCGAGGCCGCCGAACGGTTCGTCCAGGATGAGCAGTTCGGGCTCCTCGGCAAGCGCCCTGGCGAGGTCGAGGCGCTTGTGCAGCCCGAACGACAGCTCCTCCGGGTACCGGTCCGCGACGTACGCGAGGCCGACCTGGTCCAGCAGCTCGGCGGCTCTGGCACGATCGCGCGCGGTGATACGGCGACGCGTGCAGAGCACGTTCTCCAGGACTGTCAGCTCCGAGAACGTCTCGGCGTGCTGGAAAGTGCGCCCGATGCCGAGCCTGCGGCGGGCGGTGGCGCGGGCCTTCAGCAGAGGCCTGCCAGCGTACACGGCGCTGCCCTCCACCCGTCCGCCGCCGACGAGTCCGGACAGCACGTTCAGCAACGTCGTCTTGCCTGCCCCATTGGGGCCGATGATCGCGAGGGTCTCACCGGCCCTTACGGAGAGCGAGGCGCCTTCCAGTGCTTTGAGGCCACCGAAGGCGACGGCCACATCGTCAAGTCTCAGCAGTTCGGCAGCAGTTGCTCCGGGCGCCGCCAGGGGCTGAGGGGACTCTTCGGAGAACTCCACGAGGGTCTGGGTGTGCGACGCGGGCCGCCGCACCAGCCGCCGAATCAGCCGTCCGAGGTGGAGCACCACTCCGCCCCGCAGGAACAGCAGTGCGGCGATGAGCACGACCCCCTGGAGGATCGGCTGCGGCAGTCCCACGCTCTCGGCGGCCGTGGGGGCCCAGGTCAAGTACGCGCCGCCGACCAGCGCGCCCGTGAGCGTGCCCGGGCCGCCGAGTACGCATGCTGCGATCAGTGAGATCGAGAGCGCCAGCGAGAACGGATCCGGGCTGACGAACCCGATGACCAGGGCCAGCAGCACACCGGCCAGCGCCGCAAATGCTGCGCTGACGGCGAAGGCCAGCGCCGACTGGGCTTCCGGTGCAATGCCGATCGAACGGGCCGCCATCGGGTGGGACTTGGCGGCGACGAGCCGCATCCGCAGGGCGCTGGGCCGGGCCAGCGCGGCCACTGCGAGCGCCACCCCGGCCACGCCCACAGCGATGTACTGCGCCTGCGTACCGGCGCTGGCGAGCGTGCCGACGCCCAGGGCGCTGTCCAGCTTCTCCATCGCAATGCCCTGATCGCCGCCGGTCACGCTGGTCCACTGGCCCATCACCTCCAGCGACATCATGGCGAATGCCAGCGTCAGCAGGGCGACGTACAGCATCGAGAACCGCGCCCCCGCACCCCCCAGAAACGCCCCGAACGCCGCACTGCACCCGACCGCGCCGAGCACCACGAGTTCCAGTGACCAGCCGTGCGTACTGCCGTACGCCGCGAAGTAGGCTCCCATGGCGAAGAACGCGGGATGGGCGATCGACCAGATGCCCGCCCACCCGGCAAGCAGATTGACCGAGAGGACAAGAACGCTGTACACGGCCGCGAGCCCGATCGAGTACGCCTGGTAGGGCGGGATGACCCCGGTACTCAGCACGGCGATGAGCGCAATCGCGACAAGCGGACCGAGCGCCGCCTTTGCAAGGTTGGAACGACTTACGACAGACATGTACCGCTCCCTCAGACCCGTTGGAACGTGCGCGTGCCGAAAAGACCCTGCGGGCGGATCAGCAGCACGAGGATGGTGAACGAGAACACGAAGGTGTCGCGATAGCCGGCCGAGACATAGCTCGCAGCCACGTTCTCCAGCACACCGACCGTCACCCCGCCGATGACGGCTCCGTACATGCTGGTCAGACCACCGAGGAAGATCCCGGCGAAGGCCCGGAACAGCGGTGCCCCGAGCACCGTCGGCACCAGTCCGGCCCGTGGCGCGTACAGAAATGCGGAAAGCGCGGCAAGGCCGAGCCCGAGCGCCCAGGCGATCCGGGCGATGCGCTGCGAGCCCAGGCCGAGGATCTGCGCGGTGTCGGCGGACTCGGCAACGGCCCGCATGGCGGAACCGATATGGGTGCGTCCGAAGAGGTACGCCACCAGCGTCATCGCGACGGCCGCCACAGCGATGGTCAGCAGGCTCTGCGCCGGCACGGCCGAGCCCCCGAGCGAGACGGATCCCTCCAGCAAGCTCGGGAAGAGCCGCGGTTGGTCGTCCCAGATCGTGCTGATGACGCTCTCCGCGATGAGCGAGATGCCCATCGTCATGACGAGCGCGGAGAGCAAGTCCCCTTGGCCGAGTGGCCTGATCACCGTCTCGCGAGCGACCAAGCCGCTCGCCGCGGTCACTACGATCGCGACGAGGGCGGACAGGAGCAGCGGAAGGCCGCTGTCGTACAGCGTCAGTGCCGCGTACAGTCCGACGGTCGCCAGGCTGGCGAGAGCGAAATTGACCACGTCCGTCGCCCGATAAATGATCACCAGCCCGAGGCCCATCAGGCCATACACGGCGCCACTGGCGAGTCCACTCACCAGGACGAGCAGGAACTGATCCACGTCGACCTCTCCCTCACGCCTGGCGCCCACGCGCCCCGGCACCCGGGCTCCACACGAGCCCAATCTACGAACTGAACTCAATTCGTGAACCGTAAGCGTGGAATCCCGGGCGAGCAAGACTCGTGCACGAGTGGATTCGAGCACGTACGGCCCGAGCAAGGCGGGACCTCCGGCGGCACACAGAAGGAAAGGTCACCAAGAGGCTCGTCCGGGAGTCGATCCAAGCCCTGAACCAGAGCCGACCAGAACGATTTGAAGATCGATCAGGCCGTGAACCGGCCCCCATTGGCGAGCAGCACCGCTCCGACCAGGTTCGCCGCCGCGTCGCTCGCCAGGAACAGGGCGATGTCGGCCATCTCCTCGGCCGTCGCATACGGGCGCACGCGTGGGTCCGCGAAACCGGTGCGCAGCACGTCAGGAGTACGAGCCGCCATCCCGGTCTCCGTCGGACCCGGCGCAACCACGTTCACCCGGATCCCGGACGCGATGACTTCCTTGGCCACAGCCCGGCTCAGGGCGTGCACGCCCGCCTTGGACGCGGCGTAATGGGGATAGCCGACAGGGGCGTCGAATGCCGACGAGGAGCCGATCACGACGATCGCACCCGACCGGTGCGGCAGCATGGCCCGCACCGCGGCGCGCAGCACATGGAAGGTCCCGTCCAGATTGACCCGCATGACGCGCCGCCAGGCCACGTCGTCGAGTCGACCGGTCACCTCGGGCGGGCGGCCTTCGACCAGTGCGTCCGCGATCCACCGCTTCACCTCCGGGTCGTCCACCCCGGCCGCGTGCACCAGTACGTCGATCCGTCCGTACTCCCGCAGTACGTCCTGGACGGCGCCGTCGACCGCGGTCGCATCAGCCACGTCAAGTGCGACAGCGCGGGCGGCGGGCAGCTCCTTGGCGACGATTCCGGCGGCCTCGCTGTTCACGTCGGCCAGGACGACGGCTTGCGCCCCTTCGGCGGCCAACTGCCGGGCGGCGGCTGCACCCATGCCCGAGCCAGCACCCGTAACCATCGCAACCTTGCCCTCGAACCTGCCCTGTTGTGCATCCCTACTCATCCTGACACTCCTTCTACGCTCTCCCGTTACTGAACTGACTTCGTCTTTGTTATCGTCGCCGCCGTGAGACTGACAAGACCCGGGAAGGTGAACATGAGAGCGGTGCGGCTGACAGCCTCGGGACGGGAACCGACGCTCACCGAGGTCGAGCGGCCGGCCCCCCGCGGGGAAGAGGTGCTGGTGCGGGTGGAAGCCGCCGGGCTCTGCCACTCCGATCTGCACGTCGTCGACGGGGTCGCGGGCGCACTCCCCTACCGGCCGCCGTTCACCCTCGGCCACGAGGTCGCCGGGCACATCTCCGCCCACGGCCCTGACGCCGACGGGCCGGCACTGGGTGAACGTGTGGTGCTCTACGGCCCGTGGGGCTGCGGAGGCTGTGCCCGCTGCACCACGGGTCGGGACAACTACTGCGACCGCCGTGGCGAGCTCGGCTGGCACGGGGTGGGGCTCGGCCGGGACGGCGGGATGGCCGAGTACGTGCTCGTCCCGTTCGCCCGCCATCTGGTGCCGATCGGCGATCTGCCGGCCGCCCAGGCGGCGCCGCTCTCCGACGCGGGCCTGACCTCGTACCACGCCATCGCCGGGCTGCGGCACGCGCTCGGCGACGGCACCACTGCCGCCGTCATCGGCGTCGGGGGGCTCGGTCACCTGGCCATCCAAATCCTGCGCGCGACCACCCCGAGCCGCGTTCTCGCGGTCGACATCCGCGAGGAGGCCCTTGCCCTCGCACACCGGTCCGGTGCCCACTTCGCCACCCTGATCCAGGCGGACACCGCCGGTGCGCTGAGGGCGCAGACCGGCGGCGTGGGAGTGGACGCCGTACTCGATTTCGTCGGCAACGCGACCACCCTGGAACTCGCCACCGAGGTCCTGCGCCCGGGGGGCGAGCTCGCACTGGTCGGCAGTGCCGGCGGCCGGCTGACGGTCCGCAAGTCGGGAGTTCTTCCACCGGGTTTCCGGCTCTCACTGCCGTTCTGGGGCACCCGCCCCGAACTCGCGGAAGTCATCGCGCTGGCACGCTCGGGAGCGCTCCATGTCGAGACGGAGCAGTTTCCGCTGTCGGGCGCACCGGAGGCCTTCGGTCGACTGCGGCAGGGACAGGTACGGGGGCGGGCTGTGCTGGTGCCCGACTGACAAACGGCGGCCTCGGCGACGTACGGACCGCGGCGAGTCGCCGCGGAGGTCGCCTGACCCGTCACCGGGGCGTGGCCGAGCTGCGCGCAAGAGTGATCGGCGATCCGGCCCCAGGTTCGCTCCGTCGGCCAGGACGAGATCCCGGGTCAGCATTCGCGCGAATCGGGCTGGATGTGGCTGAGCAGGCACGTAGTGTCGGCCTGCGCGGTCGCCGGGCCGTACGGCCGGTGCCCGTATCGGATCAGATCGTGGGCCCAGGACGGATTGACACGAATGCATCTTCTCCCTTTCGCCACCGCTCACTCCGCCACGGTGGCGGACTGGCCGACTGCTTCCGCGGAAGTCGTCATGTGGTGCGGGCGACGGGAATTCCCTGTGCCTGCACGGACGATTTCCGCGTGGCAGCAGGACGACGACGTTCAGGCTCACGTGCTCGTCGAGGACGAGAAGCTCGTCGGTTACGGGGAATTGTGGTTCGACGCCGAGGAGGACGAGGTTGAGCTGGCTCGCATCATCGTGGCACCCGACGCCCGCGGGAAAGGGCTCGGCCGTGTGCTCGTACGGGGCCTGCTCGGGCAGGCTCACGACGCGGGTTGGACCGATGTCTTCATGCGCGTGCACCCGGCCAACGAGAAGGCTCTGAGGTGCTATCTGGGGGCCGGGTTCGTGCCGGTCGCCCCTGGCCTCGCCGAGAGCTGGAATGCCGCTCAGCCGGTCCACTATGTCTGGCTTCGGCACGATGCCGAGAGGCCGGGCGCCTGAGGTGCCGCAATCGAAGTCTTGATGTCGGATCGGATCGGATCGGAGGACCAGGGCCGAGCCGGCGAGGGTCGGGAGCATGTCCGCAGCCACGGGCGGGCGGTTACCGGTGTCGGTTTGGCGTCGTCGTTCCCGGGACAGACCTCCAGCCACGACAGGTGGTCACCCTGCGTGAACACCAGCATCTCGCCGGGGCACTCTCCATTCTCGGTCAGGAGCTGCGCCTCGGCTGCCACGACAGTGTCGACCGGCAGGCCCCGCGACGCGCCGCCACCCGATGTGGCGGCGACCGGCCGGGTCGAATCACCCTCGCTCGCCCTCAGGGGCGTGTGGCGAGGTGTTCAGTGGCCGACGAGGTCATGGGCGGCGCGGGCGATGTGGGTGCGTGAGATTTCTGCGGCGTCGAGAAGTTCGGACGGGGTCCCGGAGCCCGGCAGATCGCGCACGGCAAGGTGGGCGAATGCCGGGGTGAGGCGCTGCGCGGCGAGTGCGGACAGCACAGCCTCGCCGATGCCGCCCTCGGGGTGGTGATCCTCGACGACGACCAGTGCGCCTGATTCCTGGGCGGCGCGAGCGAGGGTGCCGACGTCCAGGGGCTTCACGGAGTACAGGTCGATGACGCGGGCGGAGATGCCGTCGGCGGCCAACTGGTCGGCGGCGGCAAGGCATTCGTGGACGGTGACTCCGGCGCCCAGGAGGGTGACCTGGTCACTGTCGCCTGCGCGCAGGGTCTTGGATCCGCCCACCGGGAAGGTCTCGTCGGGGTCGTAGAGGACGGGGTAGGCACCCCGGGTGGTGCGCAGGTAGGAGATGCCGTCGAGGTCGGCCATCGTAGCGGTCAGGGCGGTGGCGGATGTGGCGTCGCTGGGGTAGAGCACCGTGGAGCCGTGGATCGCGCGCATCATGGCGAGGTCTTCCAGGCCCATCTGGGAGGGGCCGTCCGCGCCGATCTCGACACCGCAGTGGGTACCGCACAGACTCATGGAGACCTGAGAGATGGCGGCCATCCGGATGAAGTCGTGGGCTCGGGTGAGGAAGGCTGCGAAGGTGGTGGCGTAGGGGCGGTAGCCGCGTACGGCCATGCCGACCGCGGTGGCGATCATCTGCTGTTCGGCGATGTAGATCTGGAAGTACCGCTCGGGGTAGGCCTTGCCGAAGTCCTCCGCGTGGGTGGAGTTACCCACTTCGGCGTCCAGAGCCACGATGTGGGGGCGGGCGCCGATCGCGGCGAGCGTCTTGCCGAATGCGACGCGGGTGGCGACGGCTTCGCCCATCTTGAACTGCGGCAGCGTCACCTGCACCGGAGCGACCGGGTCGGTGGAGGCGGCGGCGGGCGGCTGAGGGCCGCGGACGGTGTGGTGGCGTACGCCGCCCAGTTCGGTGATCGCGCGGGCGGCCAGGTCCTCGGGCAGCGGCTTGCCGTGCCAGCCCTCGGCGTCCGCGACCTCGGCGACACCCTGCCCCTTGACGGTCCTGGCGACGATGACGGTGGGGGCCTGCCCGTCGTCCGCGACAGCCAGGGCTTCTGCGACGGCCGCCAGGTCGTGGCCGTCGACGACGAGGGCGCGGCAGTCGAAGGCTTCGGCGCGGCGCACGTAGGCGTCGGTGTCCCAGCCCAGCTCCGTGGGGCCGCTCTGGCCGAGGCGGTTGACGTCGATGATCACGGTGAAGTTGGCCAGTCGGTGGCGACCTGCCTTGTCCAGGGCTTCCCAAACCGACCCTTCCGCCATTTCGCTGTCGCCGCACAGCACCCACACACGGGAGGACTGTTGCTCCAGGTCCCGTCCGGCAAGCGCGATGCCGATGCCGTAGGCGATGCCCTGGCCCAGGGAGCCGGTGGCCACATCCACCCAGGGCAGAACCGGAGTGGGGTGGCCTTGAAGACGCGCACCCTTGCGGCGGTAGGTGGTCATGAGTTCCTCTTCGTCGATCGCGCCGGCGGCGAGGAACATCGCGTACAGCAAGGGGGAGGCGTGCCCCTTGGAGAAGACCAGGTGGTCGTTGGCCGGGTTCTTCGGGTTTTGCCAGTCGTAGCGCAGGTGACGTGTCATGAGGACGGCCATGAGATCCGCGGCCGACAGGCTGGAGGTGGGGTGGCCGGAGCCGGCGGCGGTGCTGGAACGAACGGAGTCAACCCGCAACTGCTGAGCCAACTCGAAGACCTCGTCCAGGTCACTGTCGGGCCCCAGCGAGACAGTGACGGTGTTCTCAGCCGACATCGCGGACTCCTCTCAAGACGTGCGTTCCGATCAGGTCGTTCGACGGCCGCCGGCTCGCGGGCCGCGCGCAGAGGCTGCGGGCAGTCCGCAGAGGCTGCGTGCGACGGCCGTGCCCTTGCCGACCGTATGCCCGTGGGACGGACGCCGCGATTCAAACGCGTGCCGGTCGGAGGAGCGCGGTCCAGGAACGACATCAGTGCGGTCCGGTGGCGCCTGACCACTGTGCGCCGGTTCATCACCGGTCTGCGGCGGTAGGAACCACCCGAAGTCGACTGCGCGGCTGGGGCCCGGGCGGGGGAAAGTCCTGCCGTGGAGAGCTGAGCGCCGCCACGTTCCCGGTGTCCTCGGGAGTTGCTACTCGGATGCGCCGTTGCGGGTGCGCTGGTAGTGGCGCCTGGCCTTCATCCTGTTGCCGCAGACGGCCATCGAGCACCAGCGCGCCTTGTTGGTCTTGCTGCGGTCGAGGAGGAACCGCCGGCACTCCGGATTGGTGCACGGCCGCAGTCGCCCGGGCGTCGCCTTCTGCAACGCGCTCCAGGTCATGACAGCCTGCACCGCCATCCGGCGCTCCTCGCGGGCGTCGAGATCCCAGGACACTCCGGCGGAGGAGACCTGCGGACGGGACGTGACGCCCTCGAGAACCGGAGCCAGTGACGTGGCCGGCAGGCTGCCGCGGACCACCTCCTGCAGGGCGTCACGCGCCTGCAGGAGGTGGCGGTGCTCGTCCGCGGTGCCACTGCCGCCGTGCGCCCGCTGCCAGGCCTCGGCCGCTTCCGGATCCGCCAGCTGATCCTGGACCACCCCGTTGACCACCGGCGTCGTGTTGAGGAGTTCCAGCAGTGCGTCCTGCTGCTCTCGATCGGCATCGGCCGCCATCACGCCTCCTAACCGCATCGATTTGCTTGACAGGTTACACGAACCCCGCGTGATCTAACCACAAAAGAAATTTTTGATGGTTAGTTTCCGATGAGGCGTTCACCCCGGCCGGGGGCGACACCTCGTACACACAGGCCCCACCGGGCCGACATCGCCCGGCCGAGTGCACTCGCAACCGGCGGCTCCACTGGCCGACGAGCCATCGGCAGTCGGAGGCTTGAGGAGGCCGCCGATCCGCGCCCCCCCACCCCGAGCTCCCGACCGGCGGCGAACGCACCCCACCCCCGAAAGCGTCCTCGACCAACCGTTCTAACCAGCAACAACGCCTTGACAGGTTAGATCCGGCGTGGTCGACTGAATTCATAACCACTCAATCTCGATAGAAGGGTTAGGACTATGGCCCCCGCAGTCCACCACCGCACGGCCACCGTCAACGGCCTCGAGGTCTTCTACCGGGAAGCCGGCGACCCCCAGGCACCCGACGTGGTGCTGCTCCACGGCTTCCCGACCAGCTCGCACATGTTCCGCCACCTGATCCCGGCACTCGCCGACCGATACCACGTCATCGCTCCCGACCACATAGGGTTCGGCCAGTCGGCGATGCCGGCCCTGGAAGACTTCCCCTACACGTTCGACGCCCTCACCGAGATCACCTCGGGCCTGCTGCAGCACCTGGGGGTCGACCGGTTCGCGATGTACGTGCAGGACTACGGCGCCCCCATCGGCTGGCGCCTCGCGCTCCGGTCCCCGGACCGCATCACCGCGATCATCAGCCAGAACGGCAACGCCTACGAAGCAGGCTTCGTCAAGCCCTTCTGGGACGGCGCCTTCGCCTACGCCCAGGCGCCCGGACCCGACACCGAGGCCGCCATGCGAGGCGCCCTGACCGCCGAGGTCACCCGATGGCAGTACGTGAACGGAGTCGCCGACCCCACCCTGGTCAGCCCCGACAACTGGGTCCACGACCAGGCACTGCTGGACCGGCCCGGCAACGACGAGATCCAGCTCAAGCTCTTCCGCGACTATCCCACCAACGTCGACCTCTACCCGCAGGTGCACCAGTACTTCCGCGACTCCCAGGTCCCGCTGCTGGCGGTCTGGGGCGCCAACGACGAAATCTTCGGCCCCGCGGGCGCCGAGGCGTTCAGCAGGGACCTGCCCGACGCCGAGATTCACCTGCTCGAGTCCGGCCACTTCGCCCTGGAGAGCCACCTCGAGCCCATCACCCAGCACATCCGCGACTTCCTCGGCCGTGTCCTCGCCTGACGCGGCAGGTCGAGACGCCACCGCCGGCGACGGCGAGATCATCCGGTCCTGCCGCCATCCGGAGGCCGCGGTCTCCCACTGCTCCTGCAAGCCCTGACCGGGCAACGACAACCGCCCGACCATCCCGGGGTGCAGCCTCCCGCCCACCCCGCACCCGGAAGGAAGACGCCATGGGACTGTCCTGGCAGCAAGGGCCCCTTTCCGCAGGGGCGATCGGACATTTCCTAACCCCCGAGCCCATGCCTGAGCGCCTGCTGTTCACCGAGCCGTTGCGCCGCCGCATGCGCGTGAAGTTCAACGACACCTGGATCGCCGACAGCGAGAACGTGATCCTGCTGCACGAGCCGGGCCGCTACCCCGTCGCCTACTTCCCCCGCGGGGACGTGGACCCCCAGGTCCTGGCCACGAGCGACAAGGTCACCCACCACAAGGACCTGGGCGAGACCACCTGGTACGCGGTCCGCGCCGGCGACCGCACCACGGAACGCGCCGCCTGGGAGTTCACCTCGCCGCCCGAGCACGCCGCCGAGATGCAAGGCCGCATCGCCTTCGCCTGGCGGGCCATGGACGCCTTCTACGAGGAGGACGAACGCGTCCTGGGCCACGCCGCGGACCCGTACCACCGCATCGACATCCGCAACACCTCCAGGGTCCTGGAAGTCCGCATGGGCGACACCGTGGTGGCCCGGTCCGAGCACCCCGTCGCGCTCTACGAATCCGGATTCGCCCCGCGCTGGTACGTCCCGCGCGCCGACATCGACGAGACCTGGCTGCGCCCCGTCGAAGGACAGACCTTCTGCCCCTACAAGGGCCTGTGCGACTACTACGACGTCGGGGATGTGCACCGGGCCGCCTGGACGTACCGCAACGCCTACCCGCAGGTTGGCCGCATCGGTGACATGGTGTCCTTCGAGCCTGACCAGGTCGAGATCCACCTGGACGGCAAACGCCTGGAACTCGAGCCCGGGCAGAAGGTCGCCCCCCATGGCGTCGACCGCGGCCTGGACGTCGACGAAGTCAAGGCCCACTGAGCCGGAGGGCAAATCCACCGCGTGGAAATGGCGCAAGCAACCGGAACGCGGCGCCACCCGACCGGTCTCACTACCGGCCCCGTCAACGGCAGCAGTGTCGACGGCCGGGGCAGCATGGACAGTGGAGTCCGCCCGGGAGCCCTTCGCACGTCGACCGGGCGGACCACCTTGGGCGTGGTCCCCGTGACCGGCCTGGTGATGACGGAATTCCCGGAGCAGGCCTGCCGATGACGGAATGCCCGCAGCAGGCCGCGCCGCGGGCCGAGAATCCGGCACAGCAGCGCCTGGTGACCACGATCGGGACGGTCCGGCCGTCCCGGCCGTTCGGCGGGGTGCCGACGACCACACACCGCCGCATCGGCGAACGCTCAGCCGCCATGGCCTTCGGCTCCGGCGGCCCGTCCGCCGCCGAGCGTGGCCGAATCGCCGGCCCTGGTCCTGCTGCGATCACGAGCGGGCCTGTCCCGGCTGGGCCGCCTGGCGCCGTGACCACGCCGACCTTACGGATCCGGCCGGGGAGTTCCGAGCCTTGGTGGGCGAGGCCCAGGCGTCGGCCTTCAGGGCATCCGCAGCTTGTGCGCCGACGGCGCAGGACGGGGTTCGGCATAGCGGCCCCCGTTGTCGCCTGTGCCCCTCAGCGGGGTACGCGGACCGCCGTAGCGACCGCCTTGCCGCTCAATCGCCGTGCCGGAAGGGCGGAGGTCCCCCGCGTCGGAGGCAACTCCCTTATGGGCCCGCCGACTTGACGTGATCCCGACACGAGAAATTTACCCTCGCAGATCTACTCGCATAGACCTCATGGCGCCATCCTGGGCGCAGACGACCAAGAACCCGCCCCAGCAGCGCAGACGCCCACCCGGCGGCTCCGCCCCGGGCGGAGCCAGCGTTCGGCATCAGGAGGATCTCTTGAGCAAGAAGCAGTTGCGGCGTACCGCCCTCGTGGCCGTCCTTCTCACCGCGGTCACCACCGCCACGGCGCAGGGAGCCGTACCGGCGTCCGCCGAGGCGTCAACGGCACCGCCGTCCGCCGCGGCACCGTCCGCCGTGCGCGGCATCGAGGACGATGTCGCCCGGTCCCTCGCCGTCTCGCTGACGGATGCGGGCTGGCGGTCACAGGTACGCGGCGCGGCCCTCACCTCCGCCCAGGTCGATGTCCAGGCCCTGGCGGCTCGGTCCACCACCCGGAGCGGCAAGGCCCTGATCCCCGCGGTCCGCGAGGCGGACCGCCGTATCGCTGCGGCCAAGGGGCTGGCCGCGAGCACCGGTTCGCTGCTGCGCGTCCGTCTCGGCGACGACTCGATGCGCGAGGACCTGACCGGTGAGGCGGTCCCGCTGGTCGCCGCTGCCCCTGCCGACGACGCCGCCGAGACGATCACCGCGTATGACAGCCACGGACATGCGCACACCCTCGACGCCCGTGAGGTGCCCGAACAGCCTGTCTACGTGGTGGACATCGACGTCTCCAAGGCCCTCGCGGCCGGCCTCGGCGTCCTGAGAGCGGAATTCGCGAAGCATGGCGTCGCCACCCCCCGCCCGCAGGCGCGGCAGGCCGCTGGTGGCTGGTGGTCCACCCGCGTCACATCCGTCGAGCTGGCCGACGACGAGGAGCCCTGGGTCAAGGGTGACGCCGAGGTGTACACGCTTGTGACCGGCTTCGGGCTGGACGGCAAGGTGCGCGTGGACACGGTGGACATGCCCTATCTGAACAGCGACGGGGTCGTCTACTACCCCAACCAGATCCTGGTCAACTGGTCGAACTACAAGTACAACCTCGCCGACGCCGTGATGATGGAGGACGACGGCGACACGAACTACCAGGCACTCGCCCAGGCTCTGACCACGGCCCTGCTCACCATCACGGACCAGGGGGCGTACATTCCCCTGGTGAACGCGGTGCTGGACGCCATCCCCACCTCCTGGTGGACCGATGACCCGGACTACGTCGACTCCTGGTACACCCTCGCCCGGAGTGACTCGGGCCGCCGTAACGGGGCGGCCGGCAACGGCTGGATGACGGTCGAGCCGTACTTCGTCGAGCAGTTCTGACCGTACGCAAGACTCGCGAAGGCCGCCCGAGGGCGGCCTTCCGTGTTTCCGGGCGCCGGCCATTCCTCTCCGAACGATCACCAAGGGTCACCGAGGGAAGGAAGCGATGGTTCCGGCCCGACCACTCGCCAAGGCCCTCGAGACGCCTTCGGCGCACGAGTGCGGGTCGAGGGCGGCAGTTCCGACGTCGTCGGCGACGCGTGCGCGGCGGGTGCAGCCGCACCGCGTCAACGGGGTGTCATGTGCTCCCTTTTCACCGTCAGGCCGTTCGGCGCCTCGATGTGCGCCGTGCCGTCGGCGTCGACGGAGATGTCCAGCCGCCCGCCGGCGATGTCGAGGCCCTCGACCTTCAGCGGCCGGTATTCCTCCGCGAATCCAGGTGCGACCGTGAGCGTGCCGCTGGGGACATCGGCTGAGAGCCCCAGCATCGACTGCAGGATCATGACGGACGAGGCCGCTGCCCAGGCCTGGGGACGGCAGGACGCCGGATAGGGCGAGGGCCGGACGTCGGTCGCCGCGCCATGACCGGCGAACAGTTCGGGAAGCCGCCCGTCGAAGCCTGCGGAGGCGGTCAGCAGACCCCCGGAGAGGGACGCGGCCGTTTCCGGGAACCCGGCCCTGACCAGGCCGTGCACCGCGATCGCGGTGTCGTGCGGCCAGATGGAACCGATGTGATAGCCGTACGGGTTGTAGGCCACGGAGTCGCTGCTCAGGGTCCGTAGTCCATGGCCCGAGTCAAGGTCCGGCGCGCCGAGCCTGGCGGCCAGCAGAGCGCTCTCCTCATGGTTGAGCAGGCCGGTGCCCAGCAGCTGGCCGAAGCCCGAGGTGACCGAGTCCACCGGCTTCTTGTCCCCGTCGAGCGCGACGGCCGGGTACGGACCCCGTTCGTCCTCCACCCAGAAGTGACGGCGGAAGCGGTCCCGCAGCCGTTCGGCCCACTCCTCCCACCGGTCGGCACCGGGGCGGCCGAAGGCACGCAGCAGATCGGCGCCGCCGCGGGCCGCCTCGTACGCGTAGGCCTGGACCTCGCAGAGCGCGATCGGGGAAGTGGCGAAGCGGCCGTCGCGATACCGGATGGAGTCCCCGGAGTCCTTCCACCCCTGGTTGGCCAGGCCACGTCCGGTGCGGTCGATGTACTTCAGGAATCCGTCCCCGTCCGCGTCGCCGTGGTCGCGCATCCAGGCGAGGGCGGACTCGGCGTGCGGCAGGAGCTGCTCCACCTGCTCAGGCGCGAGGCCCCAGCGCCAGGAGTCGTGCAGCAGGGTGATCCAGAGCGGGGTGGCGTCGACAGTGCCGTAGTAGCACGGCGGCAGCGAGAAGTTCTCGTTGAAGTTCTGGGTGGCTCGGCGCACCTCGTGCAGGATCTTGCCGGGTTGTTCCTCGGTGCCCTGATCGGAATTCACGCCTTGGCGGCGCGCGAGGGTGCGCAGCGTACCGGCGGCGAGACCGGTGCCCAGCGGCAGCAGCATTCGGGCCGCCCACAGGGAGTCGCGGCCGAAGAGGGTGAGGAACCACGGGGCTCCGGCGGCCAGGAACTGGTCGGCGGGCTTGTCCGGATCGGTCAGCCGCAGCCGGTCGAGGTCGGCGGCCGACTGGCTCAGCCACTGGTCGAATCGCCGGTCGGCGCTGCGCAGTACCGGAGTGCGCCAGGGCAGGCTGTCCGCCGGGGGCGCGGGGAACAGGTCGCCGTCCGCATGAGCCGCGTCGCAGTGCAGCACGGCGGTCCATGACGAGCGGGGGGCGAGTTCGACCTCGTACTCCAGCCGTCCGGCGGCCGGGTCGACGGTGGCGGGCTCCGGGGAGCTGGTGAGGTGTACGGCGAAGGTGTCCCGTGACCAGTCGAGTCCGCTCTCACCGGCGGTGGCGGAGACCGGGATCTGCGCGTGTCCGGACTTGACGCGCTCCATCGGGGCGAGGTCCGTCCCGGCATTGACGATCAGCCGGAAACGGACGTTCTGCCGCCCGGCGTTGGAGACTTCGAGGGTCTCCTCCAGCCGCCCGGGGGTGACGCGGCGGCGCCTGTGCAGGGTGACCGCCGGGTCCGGAGTCTCCTCGCCCAGACCGCGCAGCACACCGCGGAAGGCCGCCTGGTCCGCTCCGGCGAAGCCTCCTCGTACCGGCGCGATCGCGATCCCGTCCGCAGCGACGGTCAGGCGGGCGAGCGCCCTGCTGTCGCCGTGGTAGAAGCCGTCGGCGGAACCGTCGATCTGTCCGTCGGCGTGCGAGATCGCGAAGCTCGGGGCGTACAGCGTCACACAGGCGTCATGCAGGAATGGCTGGAGGCCTTCGGCCGAAGGGCCGGGCCCCGTGTCGGAGTTCGTCATGTCGTGGGTCTTGACAGTGGTGTCCAACAGAGCAGAACCTCTCAGGCATTGGAGCGTTCCAAGAACCCTAACTACGACTTCACAGCGTTGACAACGGTATTGGAGCGCTCCAATCAACTCGTCCGTTCGCGCAACCGGTTCCGGAGACAGCCATGCCCCGCTCCCCCAACACCCCCGCGCCCAAGGCAGGTTCGGTGACTCTGGCCACGGTGGCGAAGCGGGCCGGCGTCTCTCCGCAAACAGTGTCCAACGCGATCAACTCGCCTGAACTGCTGCGCCCGGAGACCCTGGAGCGGGTCCGCCGCACCATCGACGAGCTCGGCTATCGCCCGCATCGAGCCGCCCAGACCCTGCGCACCCGCTCCAGCAGACTCATCGGCTACGGCATTCGTCCCACAGCCCACGGCACTTCGGCCCCGGTCATGGACCGGTTTCTGCACGCCTTGTCCCAGACCGCCGACGAGGCCGGCTACCGGATCCTGCTCTTCGCCTCGCCCCCTGGCAGCACGGGCCTCGATGGGTACGAGGAGCTCCTCGACCTGCACAGCGTGGATGGCTTCGTGCTGAGCGGCACCGAACGGGGCGACAGGCGCCAGGCCTGGCTGGAGAAGCGCGGTGTGCCATTCGTGGGCTTCGGCCGGATGTGGTCCGGCCGCCAGATAGGCGACTGGGTGGATGTCGACGGCGCCTCGGGCACGGACTCCGCGGTCGAGCATCTGGTCGGCACGGGGCATCGCAAGATCGCGTTTCTCGGCTGGCCGCGCGGCTCCGGAGTCGGCGACGACCGCGCCGAGGGCTGGCAGCGCGCCATGCAGCGGCACGGCCTTGCGGTGCGCGGCAAGCGGGCGCAGAGCATCGATGACATCACCTCGGCACAGGCCGCCGCCGGACCACTGCTCGACGCGGGTGCGACGGCCGTGATCGCCGCCAGCGACATGCTCGCCCTGGGCTGCTATCAGGCCCTGCGCGAGCGACAGGCCGTTCCGGGCAGGGATGTCGCCGTCGTCGGCTTCGACGACTCCCCCACGGCGGCGCTCCTCTCCCCCGGACTGTCCACCGTCGCCCAGCCACTGGAGGCCGTCGGCCGCGAATGTGTCCGTCTTCTGTTGGCCCGAATGTCGGAGCCCGACGCTCCGCCTGAGCGCGTCCTGCTCGAACCGTCTCTCGTCGTGCGTGACAGCACACCCGCGTCAGGCAACTGAACCACTCCCGCGCCCGTTCACGGGCCACCGATTCACAGCACGCCCTTCCGGGCAGCTGAGCCGCAAGTTATGCCTTCTGGAGGAACTCATGGTCACCCGTACGGCCGTCGCCGCCCTCGCCACCTGCGCGGCGCTGCTGGCCGCCACCGGCTGCTCATCCAGCTTCGGCAGCGACAAGGAGCCCAAGCAGGACAAGGCCGGCAAGCAGAAACTGACGGTACTGATCGCCACCTCGGGGGACGCCGAAACCCAGGCAGTCAAGACCGCCGCCGCCGCGTATGCGAAGACGTCAGGCAACACGGTTACGGTCGAAGTCGCCAAGGACATGAACCAGCAGCTCGCTCAGTCCTTCGCCGGGCACAAGCCGCCGGACGTCTTCTACGTCAACTCCGACCAGTTCGCGAACTACGCGAAGGGCGGCTCGCTCTACGCGTACGGTGACCGGATATCCGACGCCGACGACTTCTCCGAGCAGCTGCGTGCCTCGTTCTCGTACAACGGAAAGCTGGTCTGCCTGCCCAAGGACACCTCCACCCTCGGTCTCGCCATCAACTCCGATCTGTGGAAGAAGGCCGGGCTGACGGAGAAGGACTATCCGAAGAGCTGGGAGGAACTGAAGACCGTCGCGGACAAGCTCACGGGCAACGGCGTCACCGGTCTGGTCACCAGCGACGAGTACCAGCGACTCGGCGTCTTCATGAAGCAGGCCGGTGGCTGGCTCATCGACGCGGACCAGAAGAAGATGACTGCCAACACCCCCGAGAACGCCAAGGGGCTCACCTTCGTCCAGTCCCTGCTCAAGTCGGGCTCGATGAAGTTCGCGAAGCAGGTGGACACCAGCTGGGGCGGTGAGGCGCTCGGCAAGGGCAAGGCCGCCATGACCATCGAGGGCAACTGGCTCGACGGCGGTATGAAACTCGATTACCCCGAAGTGAAGTACGCCGTCGCGCCGCTGCCCGAGGGACCGGCCGGCAAGGGCACCCTCGCCTTCAGCAACTGCTGGGGCGTCGCCGCCGACAGCGCGCACCGCGCGGCGGGCGTCGACCTCGTGAAGTACCTCACCTCCGCCAAGCAGCAGCTCGCGTTCGCCGACGCCTTCGGCGTCATGCCGTCGCGGACGAGCGCGCTCGCGACGTACGCCGAGAAGCAGCCGGCCGCCAAGGCCTGGGTGGACGGCAACGCCTACGCGCAGGGCCCGGTGACGATCGCCGGCTTCGACAAGGTCCTGAGCCAGTTCAACACCGATCTGCAGTCGCTGCGCACCGCCGACCCGAAGAAGATCCTCGGCGACCTTCAGCGCAATGGCGAACAGGCGATCGTGAAGGGCAACTGAGCCCCATGCCCATCCGCACGATCCGCGCGAGCGGCACTCCCCGCACGACCGGCTCGCCCGGCGCACCTGACAGCGCACCCGGCAGAACCGGTACGACCGCGAAGGCCCGCTCCCAGCGCGCGGGCCTTCGCGGGGAGGGCGCCTGGGGCTGGCTGTTCGTCAGCCCCATGGTGCTCGTCCTCGGCCTCTTCATGGTGCTTCCCATCCTGATGGCGCTGTGGGTGAGCCTGCTGCACTGGGACGGGCAGTCCAACCCGTTCTCCGGTCAGGCCGATTTCGTCGGTCTGGACAACTACCGGACGCTGCTCACCCAGGACGGACTCGACCGCACACTCTTCGCGACCTCCCTGCGCAACAACGCCTATTACGTGCTGCTGACCGTCCCCCTGCAGACCGTGCTGGCACTGGCGCTGGCCCTGATCGTCAACCAGAGACTGCTGAGGGGCCGGGGCGCGCTCCGTACAACGTTCTTCTTCCCGTCGGTCACCAGCTCCATCGCCGTCTCCACGGTCTTCCTCTTTCTCTTCCAGGGCAGCGGAGCCGTCAACTCCATGCTGTCCTGGATCGGGCTCAAGGGACCCAACTGGTTCGCGGACCCGCGCGGAGTGCTCTCCCTGATCCTGAGCGGTCTGGGAATCGTCGATCCCGAACGGCCCGCCGGGGTGCTCGCCGACCACTCGCTGATGGGTCTGTCGTGGTTCGAGTGGCTCGCGGGTCCGTCGGTCGCGATGTGCACGATCATCCTGCTCGCCGTGTGGACCACCTCTGGCAGCTTCATGCTGATCTTCCTCGCGGCGCTCCAGAACATCCCGCGGGAGCTGGAGGAGTCGGCCGCCATGGAAGGGGTCAACCGCCGCCAGATGCTTCGGTACGTGACGCTGCCCGCGCTGCGTCCCGTGCTGTTCCTGGTGCTCACTCTGGGACTGATCTCCACCTGGCAGGTCTTCGACCAGGTGTACGTGATGGGCCAGGGCGCCCCGGGCAACACGACGCTCACACCCGCATTCCTGTCGTACTCCGCGGGCTTCGACAACGCGGACTTCGGGCAGGGCTCGGCGATCGCGTTCCTTCTGCTGGCCCTGATCCTCATTCTGACCGCGTTCCAGCGCTGGGCGCTGCGGGAGCGTGGCGTACCCACCGGGAGGAACCGATGACCGCCGCAGGTACGGCCGTACGCGACCGGGCTCGGCGGTCTCCTCTCCGTCGCGCATCACGCGAACGAGGCCACCCTGTCCTGAGCCGCTTCCCGCTGCCGGCGCGGTTGGTGGGGTACGCCGTGGTGCTGGGGCTGGGTCTGCTCTATCTGCTGCCGTTCGTCCTCCAATTGGTGACCGGTTTCAAGACGGACCCGGATGCCGCCGCGCACCCGCTGGCCCTGCTGCCCACCACTCCGACGACGGCCGCGTATCAGCGGTTGTTCGGGCTGAGCCAAGCCTCGGAAGGGGTTCCCTTCCTGCGCTGGCTCAGCAACTCGGCGCTGGTGGCGGTACTGGTGACTGCGGGCCGGGTGCTGTTCGACTCGATGGCGGGGTACGCGCTGGCGCGGCTGCGCTTCCGGGGCCGCTCGGTACTGCTCGGCTTCGTGCTCGCAGTGATGGCGGTGCCCGGAGTGGCGCTGCTCATCCCGAAGTTCCTGGTGCTCAACACCTTCGGGCTCTTCGACACATACACCGGCATGATCCTTCCGTTGCTGGTGGATGCGGCAGGCATCTTCATCATGAAACAGTTCTTCGAATCCGTGCCGCGCGAGGTCGAGGAGGCCGCCCGGGTGGACGGAGCAGGTGTGTTCCGGATCTTCTGGTCCGTGGTCCTGCCGATGGCCAGACCGGCGTTGATCACCCTGACGATCCTGTCGTTCCAGGGGTCGTGGAACGAGTTCACGCACTTCCTCGTCAGCACCCAGTCCGGCCAGTACGAGACTCTCACCACGGGGCTGGCCCGCTTCGTCTCGGGAGGTCTCGGCGGCGGCACCCAGTATCCCCTGAAGCTGACGGCAGCCCTGCTCTCCACCATCCCGGTGGCTGCGCTGTTCTTCTGCTTCCAGCGCTACTTCGTGAGCGGCGCCAACGAGGGGGCGGTCAAGGAGTGAGCTCCGGCGCCGTCAGCTTCTGAGGGCGCCGGAGCGTGATGCCCGCTGTCCTGCCGTGCCAGCGGTCGGGGTCCCTGCTTCCGAGGCCGCCCTTGTTTGGCGAATATCACATCTCGACATAGTGCCGATATCGGACAATTCGTCATCTTTTTTCGAAATGCCCGTCCCCGCGGAACGTATGGTCGCTTTGAGATATGAAATGGGGATCCAATCCGGTTCCGCCCGGCCCTTCCTCATTCATCCATTCTCTGCGGCCCACACAGGTGCCAGGGCAGTCACCTGCCGCAGCCCACCTCGCCGCGCGGTTGAAAGCAGGCGTGGCGCGAGCCGATCGCCCCCAGCCACACGAGGTCCGGCGAGATGAACTCCGACACGCAGCAGGACGGGACACAGCCTTCATGTATGGATCGCACATATTGACCTGCTCTCGGCGCGGTGCGGCCGCTGCCCTTGCCGCAAGCTCATTGCTCGCCGTATTCACCACAGCCACCCCTGCCTCGGCCTCGGCAACCACGGCCGGCGCCGCAGTGGGCGGTTCCAAGGTCGTCTGTACCTCGGAGAAGCCTGGCCTCGCCACGCGGCTGTCCGGTGACATAGCCGGTGCTCTCGACGGGCGGCAGGACACATCGGCGCTGGCCCTCTACGACCGGGGCACCGGAACCACGTGCGAGCTCAGGGCCGACACGCACTTCGACTCCGCCAGCGTGGTCAAGGTCACAGTGCTCGGAACCCTGCTGCGGGAGGCCCAGGAGGCACACCGGAAGCTGACTCCGCAGGAGGTGAGACTGACCAAGGCGATGATCACCAAGTCCGACAACGACGCGACCTCCGCTCTCTGGCACCAGATCGGATCCGCCGGCTTCAAGAAGTTCCTGGACCTGGCAGACATGCGGCACACCGTCCCGGGTTCCGGTGGAAGCTGGGGGCTCACCCAGATCACCGCCGCTGACGAACTCCGGCTGATGCAGCTGCTGACGACGGAGAACTCAGTGCTCACCACGGCCTCGCGCGCCTACGCTCTCGATCTGATGGAGCACGTCACCGCCGGCCAGAGGTGGGGGGTGCCCGCCGGATCGCCCGCTTCGGCAGCGGTGCACGTCAAGAATGGGTGGCTGCAGCGCGCCACCGACGGATGGCGAGTGCACAGCGTGGGCGCCTTCACCGGCAGCGGTCACGACTACGGCATGACGGTCCTCTCGAGCGGGAACCTCACCATGGACTACGGCGTCGCCACCATCGAAGGTGCTGCGCGTGTCATCCATCGCGACCTGAGCGGCGCGCGTTGACAGCGAGCCACTGACCGGAGGAGCCCCGAGTCCAGTGACCTGAGTCCGATCCGGGCCGTGGGGGTTTACTGGGTCGTTGCGGTGGGCTCCACGATCGTGCGCTCCCACCAGCATCGGCCGGGGCCCCGAATTGGGGACTCCGTCGACGATCCGGACCACCACGCGACGGGCCGGTCCCGGGACGCACCGACCACGAAGACGAGTCGGACCGCCGGACGGATCAGAACGACGCCCCGGACCCCGACGAGGGGCATCCGAGGCGTGCGCTGATGCCGGTGCGGGACACCGGCGGTCCGGGCCGAGCACTGCTGCTTATCCGAACTGGCCGGGCTGATAGTCGCCGGCGGGCTGCTGGACGATGACGTTCATACGGTTGAATGCGTTGATCAGGGCGACGAGCGAGACCAGGGCGGCGAGCTGTTCCTCGTCGTAGTGCTTGGCGGCATTCGCCCAGGCCTCGTCCGTGACGCCGCCGGCCGCGTCGGCGATGCGGGTGCCCTGCTCCGCCAGCTCCAGGGCGGCGCGCTCGGCGTCGGTGAACACCGTGGCCTCGCGCCAGGCCGCGACCAGGTTGAGGCGCGTCGAGGTCTCCCCTGCGTGCGCGGCGTCCTTGGTGTGCATGTCGGTGCAGAAGCCGCAGCCATTGATCTGGCTGGCGCGGAGCTTCACCAGCTCCTGCGTCGCGGCCGGCAGCGTCGAGCCCGACACCGCCTTGCCCGCCGAGACGATGTGCCCCAGGAACTTGGCTGCGACCGGGTTGCCGAAAAGGTTCAAACGAGCATCCATGGTGCCCTCCTTGCCGTTGTCGGTGCCTACACATCCCTGACGGAACAGCTCGGCCGGATGTGACAGGACCGGATGTGCCGTGCGTCTCCCCTGTCGCACCGCGGCGGCGCCCGACTACGACGACGCTCAGGACCGCTGCCGAGACGTCGTCGCCCCGCTTCTCACGATCGATGATCCGGACCGGACTGCCCGGATCCCAGGGCGTGGTCCCACGTCTTCCATAGGCGGACGGTCGTCCTGGGAGGCGGCGGATGTGGAGCGCCCGGATTCCTCGGCTGTTCAGGCATCCCCGTTGCAGATGATGAAGCCGGGGAAGGCGTGCCGTCCGGGTCGGCCGCCGATCTCGTCCATCGCTTCGCGAATGCTCCGCAGTTGGCTGATGGTCATCTGCAGCGGTGGCTCATCCGGCTGGTACGTGGTCAGGACCGGGTAGTCCACACCGGGTTCGTCGGTCATCTCGATATGGCAGCCGAGGATGTGGGTTACGGGTCGGGTGTCGGCGAACGCGATCAAACGGTCGACAGTTCTTCCGAAGGCGACCCAGTCCTCCACATACAGCCGCCCCGGGTACACCGTGTCGCCGGTGAGCAGGAATCCGGTGTGCGGGTCGTAGTAGGTGATGGCCGCCTCATGGTGGCCTGGGGTGGCAAGGCACTCAAACACCCGGCCACCGAGGTCGACCCGGGCCACCCGGTCCGGGTCGTCGGTGAAACCGAAGTAGCCCCAGGCACTGCTCCGATCCGCCCGCACGACCGTGGTGTGGGGGCGGTCGGTGAACTGTGCGTCGGCCGCGATGTGATCGCCATGGCCATGGGTGTGCAGGACGAGCAACGTGTAGCCGTCGCGCGGATGCTCGGCCAACCACCGCCCGACCAGGTCGTCGACAACCCGGCGCAGCGGAAAGAACTCGGCGGACTCGGTGGCTCCGGTGTCGATGAGTACAGCTCGACGGTTGCCGAAGATCAGGAACAGGAACGGCGCCTCGTAGTTGATCGCCATGTTCTGACGCAGGATGAACGTGTGCTCGTCGTACGCGTGGACCTGGATGTCCGGGTCCGTGTTGTGTTTCGCCGACGAGGATCCGTGGATCCAGTTGACGGCCGGCGGCCGAGGCTCGGGCGCCTCCGACACGAAATCGACCTGCGCCTTGCCTTCGCCCATGACCTCTCCTGAACGCGTCGTCTCAGCAGGCCGGGCCCCGGCGCACACGTCCACGCGGATTCGCATCTCCGGTCCGAATCTACTATGCGGAGATCGAGTTGCTCAACGGTTCATCCGCTGGGCTCGATGAACCGGCCTCCCCCGCCACTCTGCGTCAGGCTGCAGTCAGCTGACGGACGACGGCCTCGGCGACAGCCCTGGCGCTGCCCGGGTTCTGACCGGTTATCAGACGTCCTTCTTCGACGACATAGGTTTCGAACGGTTCATCGGCCGTACTGTATTCGGCGCCGCGCTTCTTCAACTCTTCCTGCAGGTTGTAGGGAACCGCCTGGGCCCTGTTCGCCAGTTCCTCTTCGGGCCAGGAGAACCCGGTGACACTCTTGCCCTTGACCAGGGGCTCTCCGTCACTCAGGGTCACATTCAGCAAGCCGGTTGCGCCATGACAAACCGTCGACACGACTCGACCGCTCTCGTAGAACTCAGCCATCAGGCTTTCGAGATCCTCACTCTGCGGAAAGTCGAACATGACTCCATGGCCGCCGGTGAGGTAAATCGCGTCATAGTCTTCGGCGTTCACCTCAGAGATCTTCCTGGTGTCCTCCAGGAGATTCATGAACCGCCTGTTCTCGTATCGCTTCCCGGTGTTCAGCTCGGCAAGAACCTCATGCGACAGGCTCTCCGGGTCGATGGGGACCTTCCCTCCGGACGGGCTTGCGATATCCATCGAGAATCCGCTGGGCTCGGCCACGTCCCAGAAATGAGTCAACTCTCCCAGCCAAAGGCCGGTCCTCATGCCTGATTTTTTGTATTCATCGACATTGGTGACAATCACCAGGATCTTCTTGGTTGCAGCCACCATGCATCGCCTCCGATGGCATCGTCATGCTCTTCAACCGTAGACCTGGGGAGCTCGGCCAACCACCCGTGACCGACAGTGGCGATCCATACGTATGCCGTTTGCCCGCAGCTCAACGGGAGGTGGGCGCCCACGGGCCGACGCCACCGATTCGCTCCACGGAGTAGCGCACGAGAAAGCCGGGACCCTTGGGCGCCGGGAATTCGGCGTCCTGGGACATATAGACCTTCGCCAATCCGTTGAGCAGATCCCATGCGTCGTCGCTCGGCCGAACATCGGCCCGCGCCCGCAACACGGCGTACTCGTTCAAGAAGACACCGGGCACCCGCGGTCCGTCGAAGGACAGCGCGACCCGCGGGTCGCGCTCGATGTTGCGCAGCTTCACGTGGCGCGACATGTGACCACTGACGAGATCGTCGCCGTCCAGCCCGATCCAGATGACTGTCACCTGCGGGCTTCCGTCGGGGTTGATCGTGCTCAGGTGAACCATGGGCCCGGACGCGATCAACTCTCGCAGTTCGGGCGGCAGGCCGCTCATAGCTTGATCCTTTCTGCCACCAGGGGATTTCGTTCGGATCAGGCCAGACCCCGCGAGCGCAGCATGCCCCAGATGAGAGGCCCTGGCTCACCCTAAATCGCGCTCGGTCCGAACGACCGCAGATCGCGGCCGCACGCTGTGCACGCTCACCAGTACGGGTCACCGACAACTTATGTCGAAGGCAATACCGGCGCGCCGGCCGTGGCGGACCGTACAGGGCACGCCCCAGGGCGGATCGCCGTGGCCGTGGCGGAGATGCGCGCGGTGTCGGTCCGCCTGCGGGAGTGATGCGAACACTGGGCGCGCCGGGCAGTCTGGAGATGGGAGCACATCTGTGTCCGCAAGCGGAATGGGCGGAAGCGGCGACGTCATCGCTGATGCGAGGCGAATGGGAAGAGGCCCCATGAACGAGCACCCGCTGATCGAGGACCACGGACTCATCGGTGACCTGCAGACAGCCGCACTGGTCTCCACCGGGGGAACGATCGATTGGTTCTGCAGCCCGCGATTCGACTCGCCCAGTGTCTTCGGAGCACTGCTCGACAGCGAGAACGGCGGTCGCTGGACGGTCGCTCCACGGGCACCGACGTACGCGACGAAGCAGTTGTACTACCCGGACACATGTGTGCTGCTCACCAGATTCATGACCGAGCAAGGCGTCGGATCGGTGGTGGATTTCATGCCACCTGCCTCGCCCCGCAATCCGACGAACCGCCACCGGTTGGTCCGCATGCTGCGGTGCACACGTGGTGAGATCTCGTTCGACATCAAGATCGCCCCTCGGTTCGACTACGGGCGGCAACCGCACGAGGTCACGTCGTACATGGGCGGCTGGCATTTCGCCGGCCGAGGTACCGACGTGACCATGCATGTGGTGGACACGCCGGGCAACGTGTGCGTGGGCGACCGGAGGATTCACGCCGATGACGTGTGCATGACCGTAGGGCTGCGAGCGGGCATGACCCGCGGGCTGGTGCTGGAGACGTTCGCTGACGGCCCGCCACATATCGTTTCGCCGGAGGAATGCGAGCGGCTCCTGGACGACACCATCGCCTTCTGGCACAAATGGCTGGCACGTTCACGCTACACCGGACGGTGGCGGGAGACGGTCAACCGCTCCGCCATGACGCTCAAACTCATGACGTACGCCCCCTCCGGGGCCATGGTCGCAGCTCCGACCACCAGCTTGCCCGAACAGGTCGGAGGCGAGCGTAACTGGGACTACCGCTACGCGTGGGTGCGCGATGCCTCCTTGTCCCTTCACGCGCTGCTCGGTCTGGGATTCGCCGAGGAAGCCGTGGCATTCACCGAATGGCTGGGTGACCGCGTCCAGGAACATGCCGGTCCGGGCGAACACCCTCTGAAAGTCATGTACCGCGTCGACGGGTCCTCGGACCTGGTGGAGCAGACCTTGGGGCACTGGGAAGGCTACCGGTCCTCTGCCCCGGTGCGGATTGGCAACGGCGCCGCCGACCAGTTGCAGCTCGACATCTACGGATCGGCACTGGAGTGCCTCAATTTCGCCGAACAGCGGGGTCTGCCGACGACCTCCCGAGTCTGGCAAGGGCTGATCGACACGGTGGACTGGGTGTGCGAGCACTGGGACCGTCCCGAAGCCGGCATCTGGGAAACGCGCGGCGGCGACAAGGACTTCACCTACGGGCGGCTCATGAGCTGGATCGCGTTGGACCGGGCCCTTCGCATGGCCGCCCAGAACGGACGCCCTGCCGAGGTGGAGCGCTGGACCAGCCAGCGCAATGCCATCTACTGGCAGATCATGCAACGAGGTTGGAGTCCGGAACGTGCCGCGTTCACGCAGTACCTGGGCAGCGACGTCCTGGACTCGGCGCTTCTGCGGATGCCCTCGGTGGGGTTCATACCCCCGCAGGATCCCCGGTGGCTCTCGACCTTGGACGCGATCAAGAAGGATCTCGTGTCCGACGGCCTCGTATACCGGTACGACCCCGCGGCCTCCCCGGACGGGCTGCTCGGTGCCGAGGGCACCTTCTCCGCGTGTACCTTCTGGTACGTCGAAGCCCTCGCCCGCGCCGGCCATCTGCGTGAAGGACGGCTCGTCTTCGAGAAGATGCTCACCTACGCCAACCATCTCGGCCTGTACTCGGAGGAAATCGGGCTGACCGGTGAGCAACTCGGCAACTTCCCGCAAGCATTGACCCATCTCGCCCTCATCACCGCCGCGCTGAGCCTGGATGCCCACCTCGACGCGGCTGCGCCCGGTTTCCCTCCTACCTCACCGGTTCCGTTCCCGTATCTCTACGCGCAATCGATGGCAACGGGGATCGGAGGTCCAGGTCCACCGGTCACGCCGACCACCCCATATCCGTCGGAGCACATCATCCGCAGGTGAGCGCACCGGCCTTCCCACGACGGTCGAGGCGGAGTGCGACCCTACGGAATCTCAGGCGGCCGCGTGCGGGCTCCGACGGGAGGCGATGACGACGGTGAGGGCCTCGACGGCGTCGACGATCGTGGTGCTCAGAGCGACGGCGCGACCGCTGGTGGCGCTGCCCGGGCCGTCGGACGCCGCGGGCAGCAGGCCGGAACGGGCTCCGAAGGCGTCGAACACCGACCGTAGTGCCCCCGGGGCCACGGCCTCGGCACCGGCGGCGGCGCGGGCCAGGGCGGCGAGGTGTTCGTGCAGCGGATCGGCCAGTTCGGACAGCTCCGGCACGGCATCCTGCGGGGTACGCGGCAGCTGATCGCCCAGCAGGACAGTGCATCTGGCGACCGTGGACACCTGGGTCCTGATCTGCTCCAGCTGCTCACTCGACCAGGGGCCGCGGTGCTCGGCGGGCTCGGCGCGCGACTGCTCCACCGCGGCCTCCAGGTGTTCCCTCACCTGCCGTGACCGCGCCCGCAGCTCGTCGATGGCTGCGAGGTCGGTCGCCCCGACGTCGGCATAGCCGGTCAGCAGCTCGGGGAGCAGCCGGTCCTGCACCCGCAGCCACTCCGCGAGCAAACCCGGCAGCCGCCGGGTGGACCAGGTCGGCCAGACCAGGAAGATGAGTACGGCGAGCGCGGCGCCGACCACCGTGTCGGCGGCGCGCGCCCACGCCGTGGGCCCGGGCAGCCCACCGACGTGGTGGATCAGGAAGACGATCCAGGCGGTCAGCCACAGATTGAGCATCAGCTGCCCGGTCCGCAGGGTCACGAACGACGCCGCGGCCAGCAGCACCGACGCGACCGCGAGGCCGGTGGGCGACCAGGGCGGCAGGGACAGCACCCAGGCGAGGAGGCCGCCCAGCACGGCCCCGGCCGCCCGTCCCCAGCCGCGGGCGATGGTGTGCCCGTACCCGGGGAAGAGCACCAGCATGGTGGTCAGGGCCACCCAGAAGCCGTGCGCGGAGATGCCCAGCCCGCCCCACCCGCCGATCGACCGGCCGATGACCTCGGCGACCACCACGCCCACCGCGAGTCGCACCGCATGGCGGAAGATCGGCGACTGGGGATGCAGCTGCGCCCGGATCCGCCGGGCGGTGCGTGCCACGGAGGGGGTGCCTGCGTACAGGCCCGGCACCTCGGTGTGGGGTTCCAGTACATCGCCGAGGCGGTCCTCGGTCGAGCGCTGGGCCAGCGTCTCGGCCGCCCGCAACCGCGCGGCCAGGTCGCGTGGACCGCGCACGGGCGAGGCGGCCGCCCACGATTCAAGGAGGGTCCAGACCTCCTCGGGGGTGCGGTGCTCGCGGCCGGAGGCCACCGTACGGGAGATGTCGCCCAGCACCTGCGCGGCGCCGGCCAGTGCCCTCTCGTCCCCGGCTGCTGCCGCCGCGGGTACCGTCACCCGCACGCTTCGCAGCGCTCGGCCGATGCGCTCGGCCTCTCCCAGCAGTCCGAACATGGCTGCTGCCGCCGGCCGGCTGAACTGCGGCAGCAGGTCCAGAACCTGCCGGGCCGCCGTGAACGGAGCGGACCGGACCGAGGCGGCGGAGCCGCCCGTGGCCGATTCCTCGGCGAGTGACTGGTACAGGGCCGCAAGGGCACGGCGCTGGGCGGCGAACCGCGGACCGTACGGCGGGAGCAGCTGCACCACCACGACGAGTCCGGTCCCGACCGCGATCCACCCGGCCATCAGCAGGCCGCCCTGCGCGTCGGGAGCGAGATCAGCCGTGATCATCAGCCCGATGACCGCGAGGCAACCCCGGATGCCGGGCGCGACGCCCACCGCCCACCACAGCCCGGCGGCGAACGCCGCGACCGCGAGCAGCAGTAGGAACAGCCAGGTGGCGCCTTGCACCAGGGCCCCCAGTACGGCCATCGTGCTGAAGGCCGCGGCCATCCCGAGCGCGTTCACCACACGGTGCCGCAGGGGGCTCAGCAGCGTAGCGATGCCGCAGATGAACGCACCGACGCTGGTCATGGCCCCGGCGAGCGGGTCGTCCAGCAGCCGGCCGAGGACCGTGGCGAGGAGCACGGCCAGTACGGCCCGTGCGACCGCCGACGGGGCGGCGAACGCCCGTTGAACGCGCAGCCCCTCCCGGCCGATCGTGACCAGCGACGACCACCAGCGCATGTCCGGACTCCTTAGCTGCACGGCGCGGGAGCAGCGATCCCATCCTCTGGCAGCCCCGGCCTCCCCGCCACCCGCTGCGCCCGGACGGTGCCACCTCCCGGAGGAAGGTGCCGTCCGCCGTCCTGCGCTCAGACCAGAACGTACGCGTGTCGGCGATCGAGCCGGGCATCGTCGGGACCGAGCTGCAGAGCCATGTCCCCGACGACGGCGCGCTTCAGTGGGTGGACGGCTCCAAGGAGACAATCGAGTGGCTCACGCCGCAGGACATCGCGCAGACCATCGGATTCATCGCCACCCTGCCGCCACGGGCGAACCTCCGACAGGTCACGATCATGCCTACCCGTCAGTCCAGCTGATCCGTTCCCTGCCGGGTCCGCCCCCGGGCGGGCGGACCCGGTGCACTCCGTCCTCTCCGCACCGCATGACGAAGCTGCGAGGCGGACGCTTGACCACGCCGAGTGTGCAGGCCGCCCAGCTGATGGCGGACGCTTCGAGGAAGCTGTCCCATGAGGAGCTCGTCGACGAGGATCGCTTGCGTGAGGTGTTGCCCGTCCTCGACGTACTCGGGCCGGTCTCCCTCTTCTATCTCGACCCGGCGGACTTCCTTCCTGCACATCGAGGCGCCGCTGTCGAGGAGGTGATGTGCGGCGACGGTGAGTTGGCCTCGCTCCTGACTCGTGCTGGTGAAGAGGACGCGGACGAGAACGGCCTGGGGGACATCACCTCTCCCGCATTCGTTCTCCGTGAGGGTGACGACGTCGTTGCCGCGGCCGGCTACCGAGCTTGGCCGCGGTCGGTCGCTCATCTGAGTGTCCTGGTTGCGCCGGACCGCCGAGGCCGGGGGCTGGCGCGAGTCGTGGCGTCCGCGGCGGTGACTCAGGTACTGGACGCCGGGCTGCTTCCGCAATGGAGAGCCCGGCCGCAGCCGTCAAGGCGTGTGGCACAAGCCCTGGGCTTCCAGGAGCTGGGTTCCCAGCTGAGCGTTCGCCTCGGCGACGGCGGCGATCCAGAGCACCGTTGAGCCGGCCCTCTCCGCCCAGAGAAGACGTCGAGAGGGACTGAGCGATTCCAGACGACAAGGTCACGTGAGGCGAAGGCGGGAGGAGACCCAGCACGTGCGTCAACCGGATGTGCGTCCACGTCGGCGAAAGCCCTCACCACCGCCACCCATGTCACTGCTCGGCGGGGTTCGCCGCCCAAGGGCCGTCCCGTAATCCCTGGTGGATCAGCGCGCGGCCTCGGATGCGGTGCATCGCAAGGCGGAGGGGCGTCCTCATGCTGGACTTATTCGGGCGTTCCGACAACACAGCGAGGTGCCGTAGCCGTCGTCATGCGCCCGCCAGGGATTACGGGACAGCCCTAAGCGCGCTCGGCGATCAGGAAGCAAATTTGATGCCGGCGGCGATCGGGAGGTGGTCGCTGCCGGTGGCGGGCAGGGTCCGAACGCCGGTCACGGTCGCCGAGCGGGTCATGATGTGGTCGATCCGGGAAACGGGGAAGACCGTGGGCCAGCTGAAGGCGAAGTCCCGTGCCTGTGGACTCATTTGCGAAGTGACGGCGGCCAGCCCGCGATCGTCCACCGTGCTGTTGAAGTCACCGAGCAGGATCACCTTTTCCACCTTCTCGGCGGCGATGGCCGCGCCCAGCAGTCCGGCGCTTTCGTCCCGCCGACCCGAGTCGAAGCCGGTCAGCCGGACACGGACCGAGGGCAGATGGGCGACGTAGACAGCGGTCTCGCCCCACGGTGTACGCGCGGCGGCCCGCAGCCCACGGCTCCAGCCCTCTTCGACCCCCTGGGGCTTGATGTCCAGCCGGCGCACGTCTGCCAGAGGGTACTTCGACCAGAGGCCGACGGTGCCTCTCACCGCGTGGTACGGATAGTCGGGTGCCAGGGCCGTCTCGTAGAGCGCCAACGCGGGTGGTGTCAGCTCCTCCAGAGCGATGAGCTCCGGCGCGGCCGCGATGAGCGCTTCCGCCGTGCCGACAGGAGCGGTGTTCTCGTCACTGACATTGTGCTGGAGCGCCGTGATGTCATGCGCACCGCGGTCCGCGGGGAGGAGCGACGCGCCGAAGTGGTTCGCCCAGACGACTGCGGGGAGAAGCAGGAACACGAGCGCTGTGGCCGAGCGGCGCAGCAGGGCCAGGACGAGCAGCACCGGGACGGCCAGGCCGAGCCAGGGCAGGAATGCCTCCAGCAAACTGCCCAGGTGTCCCACGGTGTTCGGCACGTTCGTGTGGAAGGCCATCAGGCCGGAGGTCAGCACGGCAAGTGACGCGAGAACACGCCCACGCACCCAGGATGACCGGCCCTTGGCGTCCTTGCCCCACCGCCGAAGCCACCGCCACCGCCACCGGCTGACGTGAATCGACCACGACCGAGGCGTCGCAGCCCTGGATTCCGACGCCACCGTGCCGGTAGCCCGCTTCACCATGTCCCACCCATCTGCGTCGGACCGTCCTCGGCCTGGAGCCATGAGCACGATGTGCCCTGTAGGACGCAATGGCTCGGTGATCAGGTTCCGGCCCGGGCAGACGGTGCTGTCCCAGGTGGATGAGCGTTCCGTCCGCCGGCAGTCGCGTCCGTGCGTCTCCTTCCAGCAGCGCGGCGCCGTCGATGGACGCAACAACGCGTCTGTCACGGAGAAGCGGTCGGATCCGACCACGCATTCCGGGGCGCACTCGTTCTCCTGCGCATCGGGGGAGGCGGGCGATCACCCTCGACGCGGGTCGAGGACGGGCTCACCGAGCAGCAGGAGAGGACCCGATGTCAACCACTCGTGCCCACACGGGCGGCAGATCCGGAACGTAATCGGGATCGTCCTCGTCCCACGACCGCGCTGCATGCTGCCGGGAGAACAGACCCACCACGGTCCGGCACGGTGGTTGTGCGGCCGGCCAGGGCGTCTGCCCGTCGGTGAGGACCACGATGACATCCGGCCGGGGCCGCGCTCCGAGCGCCTTGGCGAAGCCCGTGCGCAGATCGGTACCCCCACCGCCCATCAGCGGTATGCCCTCTCCACGGCAGAGCGGGTGCACGATCCGGGCCGCCGCGTCGCACGGCAGCACGGTGATCAGGTCGCGACGGCCGCCCACGGCACGGGAGATCGCGGCAACCTCGAGGAGTGCGCTGCCCAGTTCGGCGTCACTGACCGACCCGGACGTGTCGATGACCACGCAGACTCGGGGTGGTCTGCGCCGCAGGCTCGGCAGCACGGCGCCGGGCACCCCGGCCGAGCGCCGCGACGGGCGGCCGTAGGTGTAGTCCTCTCCCGCCCCGGACCCGGAGGCTGCCGAGCGAACCGCCGCTCCCAGCAACTCCCGCCACGGCTGCGGCGGGTGGAACGCCGCCTCCGCCCACCGCTGCCACCCCCTCGAAGCGTGCCCCGGACGCCCGGTGATGCCTTGCGCCACCCGGAACCGGACCGCATCCCGTTCCTGCTCACTGAGGCCGTACGCGCCGTCCGGTCCCAGCTCCCACTCCCGTTCCATTCCGTCGGCACCGCTTCCGCAGTCGAGCCAGGACATGCTCTCCGTACGCGCCCCGAGCCGGAACTGGCGCAGATAGTCCTCCATGAGCTCCCCCTCGGGCAGCCCCAAGGACACCGGTTCGACAGCACCTTCGGGCCGGACCAGCCCGTCACCGAACACGTCGTCGTTGATCTCGCAGTCCGCGGCGATGTTCATCCGCAGCCGCTCCCCCGGGCCGGTCAGCCCGCGCGCCCGCGCGACCCGGTCACTGCGCCCGTGGTGGTCGCGCAGAAGGTGCGACACCTCGTGCACCCATACACCGGCCAGTTCCTCCACCGGCGTGCGGTCCACGAACGCCGGCGAGACGTAGCACCGCCAGTACCGGTCGACGGCCATCGTCGGTACCAGCCTCGACTCGACGGTGTGCAGCGCGAACAGCGCCGTCGCCAGGTACGGCCGGACCCGAGCGGCCTGCAGCCGGGCGGCAAAGAGCTTGTCGAGGTCAAGGGACCCCGGTGCGGCCTGGATCATCGGCCTGCCTTCGCGGCGACCGCGGCACGGGCTGCCGCTCGATCCGCTCGCCGGGACAGCGACACCACTCCGGCGAGCCGCTCGATGGATGCCGGAACGTCCCAGTCCTCCTGGCGCAGCGCGGCGAGGGTGGTCGCGGGGACGACCACCAGGTCCGGGGCTCCGGTCTCCACCGCCCGCACCAGGAGCTCCCACGCCGCGTCCCAGCGTGACTTCTCCGGCCGTTGGCGGACCGCCACCACCACACCGTCGAGCACAGCCTGGCGCAGATCCCCCCGCTCAGGCAGGACGGCGCCCGTCGGGTCGGCGAGAAGCACCTCGGGGTCCGGGAGGTCCATGCGGTCCAGGCCGGCCAGCAGCTCAAGCCCCGGACCGTCTCCCACAGTGCCCCTGACCAGCAGGGAAAGCACCTCCCGGGAGGAGCCGGCCGCGCTCGCGAAGGCGATCAGACACAGAGCCATCTCCCAGCTTCGCGGTGACGGCCAGGGGCCGCCCCGGCGTGCTTCGTTGCTGGGCAGTTGGTGTACGAGTTCGGGGCGGGCCGTGAGGAGTCCGCACACCGCTCGGCGGGCGAAGTTCACGGCCTCCGACAGCTTCTCGGGGGCGAGCCGCGGCAAAGTTGCCCGGGGCCAGGTGCCACCGAGGCCGCGTACGACGACCTCGTGGTCGTGGGTCCACCGAAGGTGAACGAACCGGTTGGCCAGCGGCGGGCTCAGCTCCCAGCCGTCGGCCGCCGAGGAGCGCGGATTGGCGGCAGCCACGATCCGGACCCCGGGCGGCAGTTGAAGGGAACCGATCCGCCGCTCGAGCACAAGGCGGAGCAAGGCAGCCTGAACGGCCGGCGGTGCGGTGGACAGCTCGTCCAGGAACAGCAGCCCCCGGCCGGCCCGTACCAGTCGTACCGCCCAGTCCGGCGGGGCCATGGGGACACCCTGTTCCGCGGGATCGTCTCCGACGACGGGCAGGCCTGAGAAGTCGGAGGGCTCGTGCACGCTGGCAATCACTGTGGTCAGCGGAAGGTCCAGGGCCGCTGCCAGCTGTGTCAGGGCTGCGGTCTTGCCGATCCCCGGCTCGCCCCACAGGAGCACGGGCAGATCGGCGGCGACGGCCAGCGTCAGGGCCTCCAGCTGTCTGTCGGGGCGCGGTTCGGTGGTTGCGTCGCGCAGGAGGGTCAACAACTCGCCCGCAACGTCGAGTTGAGAGGCATGGGCTGCGTCGGGGAGGGAGGCGGCAGCGGCGAGCGGGGTGCATGTGGGCATGTTTGATCACCTATGGGTTCGTGGTGAGACGAGTCGATGCAGGAGGACGTAGGTCCCCGGGTCAGGGAGAAGTCGCGTGGCGCGGGTGCGAGCGTCGGTCACGGGGACGGCGACGATCCGGAAGCATGCGGTCAGGACCGGGTCCGATCAGACCTGACCTGTACAGCCCGTAGGTGACCCGCCGCAGCGCGGCCGTCTCGAGTTCGTCCCGCAGAGCGCCGGTGCGCAGCAGTGCCTCGGGGCCGAGCAGGCCCTCGACGACGGCCAGCGCGCCGGCTGTGTCGCCGTGGTCCAGGCGTTCACGGACACCGGTGAGGCAGTCCGGATGACGGTGCGCCTCGTCGATCGCCCGCAGGCAGGGAAGCGGAGCGCCGGTCAGTGCTGCCAGCAGCTCCTCCCGCCGGATCTCGGCCGGTTCGTGGTCCAGCGGGGCCAGCACTCCGTCGACCAGGCCGATCCGGTGCTGAGCGCCCCGGCACTCCACCAGGCGGGGTTGTCCTGCCTGGTCCGGGTTCCGGGACGGACCGGCCGACGCACGATCCGGTACGAGTGCCGAGGCGACCAGCGGGTGCAGCCGATCGGTCTCGATGGAACCGGTGCGGATCAATTCCAGATCGGGCAGCACCCAGGTCGCGGCGTCGGGCAGGACGGGCAACGTGGACGCACCGCCGTCTGTGGAGGCCGCCGCGATCCGCAATGAGGGCGGCGCCACGCCGTTCCTGTCCGCGACCAGGTCCAAGGCCAGCCTATGCCGGGCCCCGAACCGTACGGCGACGGTGCCGGTGGACCGCCCTTCGGCGTGGAGCAGGATCCCCGCCTCGGCCGCCCACCGGTCAACGGCGCAGCGGTACCGCTGCGGCACCGCCGCCGACAGCTCCGGGTCCAGCGCAGGGCGACTGTCGGCGGGCAGCCGATCGGCGCCGGAGCGGATTCGCAGCTCATCGGTTCTGCGCGCGTCCCAGAGGTGGTGGTGCAGGTCGAGGCGGAACCGCCGGTTGGGACGTGGGTGCGGATGACGGGAGGCCCCGGCCTCGGAGTCGGATCCGTCCCACAGCGCGAGGCTGATCCGCTGACCGGCATCCGCCCAGGCCGGTGGAGTCCGGGCCACGAGGTGCACCGGGCTTGCGCCGTCGCACCCCGCTGCGTCGTACCGTGCCAGAGCGGTGGTCAGACCTGGGCGCAGCAGCCCGTCAGGCGCGATCCTCGGCATGTGCCAGCGCAACAGGTCAGGCGCCAGATGACGGAGATCGGCCCGGACCCGGGCTGCGAGTTCCCGGCCATGGGTACGCGCCACGGAACGAAGGTTGAGATCGACATCGATCCCTGCGGCGGCACACGCCCCCGCCCAGTCCCCGACATGACGGCGGGCGGTCGCAGTCTCGATCATGGAAGGCGGCACGGCGAACTCACGCACGCGCAGCCAGAAGGAAATGCGGGAATCCCTGTTCGCGGTCTGAGTGAGCATCAGCACTCACCTTGCGCGGACGGGTCCCCCAATCTGTGAACAGAATGAGTCATCATCGCGGCGATCATATCCCTCCTCGCTTCGGTCGGCCAGGCCTCCCTGTCGATGCGGCACATCCTGTTGGCCCATCAGCAGCCGCGAGTGGGGAGCGGAGCGCAGTCCCGAGAACTCGAGCCAGAGCCCATGGAGCGGCATCGCTTGTCAGTGAGCAGGGCAGAATTCTTCGTCGAGTGCCGGGCCTGGAGGCGGCGTTCACACAGCTGTGCGGCCGCCGTCGACAGGCAGTACGACGCCGTGCACGAAGCTCGCGGCGTCGCCGGCCAGATACGCGATCGCCTCGGCGATCTCCCCCGGGGATGCCGGCCGTCCGGCGGGCGCCTGAGCGGCGAGGGCGTCGAGGTCCTCCCCCATGCCCGCCGTGCCCTCGGTCCGGGTCGGACCGGGCTGCACGGCGTTGACCCGGACCCCGCGCGGGCCGTATTCGGCAGCCCAGGCCTTGGTCAGCAGATTCACGGCGGCCTTGCTCGAGCCGTACAGCGCCATTCCTGAGAAGCCGAAGTCAGCCACCATCGTGCTGACGTTGACGATCGCCCCGCTGCCCCGCTCGGCCATCGCGGGCGCGAGTTCCGCCACCAGATAGAAGGGGGCCTTCACATTCAGCGCGTAGACGGCGTCGACCTCGCTCTCCGGTGTCTGTTCGGTGGGCCCGAAGGGGTAGATGCCCGCGCCGTTGACCAGGATGTCCACCTGGCCACCTCCCAGTTCGAGGGCTTGTCGAGCCAGTTGTCGCACCGAGCCGGCGTCCAGGAGGTCGGCGCCCAGGAAGTCGGCCGTGCCGCCCCAGTCCCGGATCGCCTCGACGACGGCCTCGCCGCGTACTCGGTCCCGGCCCGCCACCACTACGTGCGCACCGCGCTCGGCGAGCAGTTCCGCAGTGGCCGCCCCGATGCCGCTGGTCGCCCCGGTCACCAGCGCGACCTTCCCCGTCATCGATGCGGTGGTCACAGCCACACCCTTCCTTTCTCGATGCCACGCCGACTGATCCGAGAGACACGGCCTGGGCGCGAGCGGCTCGTGGTCAGTCGGCTCGCACGATCGTGGCGAGTACCTCGTTGAAGGCTTCGGTGGAGGTGGGGTGCTGGTAGACGGCGTCGCGGAGTTCGGCCGCCTTGACGCCGTGCCGCATGGCGAGCGCGACGGTGTTGACGAGTTCCTGCGCGTCGATGCTGAGGAGGGCGGCGCCGAGAATGTCGTCGGTGTCGGCGTCGAGGACGAACTTCATGACGCCGCGGGGGTCCTCGACGATGTAGGCGCGCGGCATGGCGACGATCTCGGCGACCGGCTGGCTGGCGATCTTCACCCGGTGTCCTGCCGCGCGGGCCTCCTTCTCCGTCAGCCCGACGGTTGCCAGCGGCGGGGTCATGAACAGCGTGTGCGGGATGGCCACCCGGTCCTCCGTGGAGCGCTTGCCCTCACCGATGAGCTGATCGAGGACGATGCGGCTGTCGTCGAGAGAGATGTAGGTGAACTGCGGACCGCCGTTGACGTCACCGAGGGCATAGATGTGCGGCTGGCTGGTGCGCAAGAACGCATCGACCTCGACCGCTCCCCGCTCGGTGGTACGGACCCCGGCTGCCTCCAGGGCGAGGTCGCGGGTGGCCGGGGCGCGACCGGTGGCGGCCAGGATGGCGTCGGCTGCTACGGAGTGCTGGTGGCCGTCCTTGTCGTAGACGACGGTCGCGCCGCCGTCCCCGTCGCGGACCTGGCTCACCTGGGCGCCGGCAATGATCTCGATGCCCTCGTCGGTGAGGATGTCCTGGGCGACGGCGGCGACGTCGTCGTCGACACGACCGAGGATCTTCGGAGATGCCTCGAGCACGGTCACCTGTGAGCCGAACCGTCGGTAGATCGCGGCGAACTCCAGGCCGAGGTATCCGCCGCCGATGACGGTCAGTCGTTCCGGCAGGACGGTGGTCTCGATCAGTTCGGCGCTGGTGACGGTGTACTGGCTGTCACGCAGGCCAGGGATGTCGCGGATGATCGGCTCGGAGCCTGTATTGATCAAGATGGTGTCAGCGGTGACCGTAAGGCGTTCGCGACCTGCCTGAACCGCGACGGTGTGCGGGTCGACGAACGCGGCCTGACCGGTGAGGACCGTGACGGTCTCCATGCCGTTCAGCCCTTCGTAGTTGCCGTCGCGCATCATCTTGGTCACCGCTTGGACCTTGGCGACGGAACGCTCGTACCACTCCTGCGCCGCATCCTCCGGCCGGCGCCTGCCGGCATGGTGGACCAGCGCCTTCGTCGGTACGCAGCCCACGTTGGGACAGGTGCCTCCGTACATCCGGTCGGATCGCTCCACCAGCACGACCCGCTTGCCGAGGCGGCCCATCTTCGCGGCCACCGTCTTGCCACCTTTGCCGTAGCCGATGACCAGGACATCGGCGTGGAGACTGTGGTTTGCGCCTTCCATGCTCACTTCCGTTTCCATGAGGACTGGGCGCCAGCTGAGAGGGTCCTGCGTGAGCGCAGCGTCTACGTCACCACAACAGCAACACCAACCCCTCGAGGTCGCAACCGACTTCGACACCGATCGTCACCGTCAGTAGTCCGCTACCAGCAGGCTCAGCGGTCGGGCAGGTGCACATGGACTCGCGCACGCAGGGATCCGAAGCCTTGTGTGAAGTTCGGGTGCTCTCATGCGCACCGGCGAGGTTCGCACCATCCACTTGCCCGCCCCACGCTCGTGTGATGAGCCGGCGTCTGGTTTCCACGATCTCGCCGTATCGATGACGAAGGACTCACGCGTCAGCTCCGCTCGGTCCGAGTAAGGAGTGCCCGCGGGGAGTCCACGCCCTTGCCCGCACCACTCGCCAGGTGGGCAGGTGTGTTTCCGTGGGGGCGGTCAGCTGAGCCAGCGGCCGTCGCGCATGAGGTCGCGTCCCAGCAGCTCGTTCGCCTCACGCCAGGCCTGGATGCGCCGCGGCCGGATCAGGAAGTACTGGTAGGGCTCGTCGAGCTCGCGCGGGTCGAAACCGGTCCTGGTCGCGAACGCGTCGCCCGTCTCCGGGCCGAGGTCGGCGATGTCCACCGGCTCGGCGGTGCCGTCGACGAGGACTACGTCACGCGTCGGCCCCAGGCTGAGTCGCACCCGGCCTTCCGCCAGCAGGTTGCGGCCGGTGACCGAGGCGCGCGGCGTCGAGATGAGGAACGTGGTCCCGTCCCAGAGGTACGAGAGCGGGATGAGGTGGACGCCGCCCGGAGAGCCCGACGTCGCGACCCAGAGATCGACGTCGCTCTCCAGCGTCGCGCGCGTGTCGCGCAGCCTCTCTTCAAGCCCACGCGGTGGCGATCCCGTCATGCTTCCTCCAGTCACTTCGTGGATAGCCCTTCCGCCAGGGGAGTGGCTCCGTCGGTCGTCCGCCGGGCCACCCTGCGGCCGTCTCGTGACCGGCGGCCGGACGGGGCGGGCGGCAGTGGCACATCAGGGCGTGGGCGTCAGCGATGCGGCCTCCCACGCGAACCCGTCCGGGTCGGTGAAGGGCCCGGCGTCGCCGCCGATCACGAGCCGGTGCGATCCGGTGCCTTCGGGAGCGACACCGACGTCCTTGGCCAGGGCACGGCGCCTGTACAGCGCCAGCTTGACGGGACTCGGCCCAGCGGCGAACTCGACGTACATGCGGCTGAAGCTCTTCGCCACGGCAAGGCCGCGCTCGACGTAGAACCGCTTGCTGGCGACCACGTCGGCGACGCCCAGCAGCAGCACGATCTCGTCGATCCGCCGGGTGTCCGGACCGGTGTCCTTCTTCGCCGAGGTGGCGACCTTCCAGATCGTCCCGTCCGGGGCCCGTACGACACCGCCGTAGCCCCAGAGCGACTTCGCGGCAGGCTTCAGCGGCGTGGCGCCGGCGCCGACGGCCGCGTCGACGAGGCTGTTGACGGTGGCAGGCTGGGACACCGTGAGCGCCAGCGTGAACCCACGGAAGCCGGTGGTGGGTCGTGTCCAAGCCGAAGGCTGTGGTGTAGAAGTGTTCGGCGGCCGAGGGGTCGGCCACATCGAGGGTGACGGATGTGATGGATGCCATGGCCATCACGCTAGTTGCGGCTCGACGGCCGGCGCTTCTTGATTCCTGACCGGTCTTGTCACCTGTTTGGCCACACACGGCGGCATCCCCGCCACAGCGCCTGTCGCACGACGCCGGTAGGCGCTGGGCGGCATGCCGACCAGCTCGGTGAAGCGGGTGCTGAACGTGCCCAGCGACGAGCAGCCGACCGCGAAGCAGACCTCGGTGACGTTGAGGTCGGCACGACGCAGGAGTGCCGTCGCACGCTCGATGCGACGCGTCATCAGGTACGCGTACGGCGACTCGCCGTAGGCCAGCCGGAACTGGCGGCTGAGGTGCCCGGCCGACATGTTCACGCCGCGGGCGAGCGCCTCGACGTTCAGCGGCTGCGCGTACTCGCGGTCGATCCGGTCGCGGACGCGTCGCAGTCGCGCGAGGTCGCTCAGGCGATGCGCCGCGGTGCGTGCGCGCCCCCACGAGGGATGGCACATGGGAGAACTCCTTTTCCTCGATGTCCGCGAGCACCTGGGCCGCGAGCCGCGGCGGGCGGCGAGGTACTCGATGGCGATGACCGACTTCCGGAAGTCGACGAGCCGGTCGAGCAGACCGAGCGACTGCTCGACGGCGGCGGGGACGGAGGCCGGGGGCCGGCTCAGGCTCTGCGACGCGCGGCCGCCGGGGGGTGGTTCGAGGACAGCGGCCTGGGAGCACCGGCCGTCGCATTCTTCGTGAGTGGTCGCGACTCCGGCCGTCATGGCCGACTCGATGACCAGGTGGCTCAGCGAAGCTCCTGGATACGGACCAGGTTGCCCGCCGGGTCACGGAAGGCGCAGTCGCGGATGCCGTACGGCTGCTCGGTCGGCTCCTGGACGACCTCGGCGTCGCTGGCCTGCACCTTCTCGAAAGTGCCGTCGAGGTCCCGGGTGGCCAGCAGGATCCAGCCGTAGGTGCCCTTGGCCATCATCTCGGCGATGGTGCGGCGCTCGTCCTCGGTGACCCCAGGGTCGGCAGCCGGCGGCGCCAAGAGGATGGACGTGTCGGGCTGGCCGACGGGTCCGACCGTGATCCAGCGCATCTTGCCCTGTCCGAAGTCGCTGCGGACCTCGAAGCCGAGGGTGTCGCGGTAGAAGGCCAGTGACGCGTCAGGGTCGTCATGCGGAAGGAAGCTGGTGTGAATGGTGATGTCCATGGCGGTCATGCTAGGTGCGGTTCCGTGACCCACGCTTCTCGATTCCTGACCGATCCGGCCACCTGTTTCACCGCGCCATCTCTCATCCCCACCGTCGCACGCACCGCCCGGGCCCACGTAGCCCAGGGTCTCCTCAACCGTCTCCGCCCCCGACCGTGAAGACGGCCTCCGGCGCGTCAGCCCCGATCGAGGTGCGCTCAGCTCACCTAAGGGCTGTCCCGCAGTACAGGGCCCCGGTCCGTCCGGACCGGGGCCCTGTTGCGTGTCCCAGGCGTGATGCCCCGGCGGGACTCCGCCCGAGGGGTGGCCGGTGGGTGTGTGGGCTGCGTGCCGCCACTCCGGGGGCGGGGGGTGGCGGCACGCAGCGGTTCCGAGAGGGGGTCCGCTGTCCGTGGCGGGTGGGTCAGGTCAGCGGCGGTGTCCGCGGTCGTTGTGGTGGTGGTCGCGGTCGCGGCCCCAGGACTTGGTGTCGACGGTGCGGCCGTGGTTGTCGCGCAGGGTGGCCGTGTCGGAGTAGTTGCTCCAGATGTAGTCGGTGCGGCGGTCCTGGTAGACGTTGGCGCGGGTGTCGTAGCCGCGTCCGGTGTGGACGCGGACGGTGGCCCGGGCGCCCAGCCGGAGGTCGTCGAAGCGGTAGCGGTTGCCGTTGCGGTTCGTGAGTGTCCACCCGTCCAGGTTCACCGGCCGGTAACCGGCGTTGGTGACCTCGACCCATTCCCCGTTCAGCGAGCGGTTGGAGTGGTCGTCGCGGCCCGGGCTGTTGTACTGGATGCCGCCGAGCACCACACGGGAGTAAGTCTGGTGGTGACGGCCGTGGTTGTGGCCGTCGTCGGCGGATGCCGGCATCGCCACGACGGCGACGAGGGAGCCGGCCGCCAGACCGGTAGCGACGAGACGACGGACAGTACGAGAAGCAGACACGTGATGTCCCCTCAAGTAGAGGCGCCCAGGCCCGGGTCGGAGCCATGTTGCGCGGTGCGGGTCCCGGCTCAACAAGCCGAGGACCCACACTCTGGACCACCCGCCCGTCCGTCCGCGCAGACTTCGGCCTGCGTTACAAAATGCGGATATTTCCGTAACCGATGACTGCAACGGTCACCGACCCCGCAGGGGCGTGGCCCTGACATTCGTTGGCTACGGCAACCATCCCGGCCACCCGCGGCAACAAGCCCTTTCCGGCGCCTTCGTGCACCGCGGCGCACCACCCCGCGCTCCGCCACCGGGGTCACGTAAATCGGGTAACAGTCACAATGCTCCACACTTCGGGTGGTGACGCCCCGCACCTCGTCGTCGTTGCTTCGCCCGGGCGTCGATGTGTTTCGCCGTCGCATCCACAAGGGATTAGGGCCGGCCCGCAGGCCGTGGCCGCGGTGGATGCAGGTGTGGCGTGCGCGTGGCCGTCGGGGCCCTGTCGTACCCGACCGGACCGGGCACAGGATGTCGGGTCAGGCAAGGTGAGTCCTTCCTAACGTGAGTGATCGAAGGGAAGGAGGCCGGGGTGCTGGAGCGGCTGAACCAGGCGATGGAGCACATCGAGTGTCACCTTGATCAACGGATCGAGGTGTCCGACCTGGCGCGGATCGCGGTGACGTCGGAGTACCACTTCCGGCGGCTGTTCTCCGCGCTGGCGGGGATCCCGCTGTCGGAGTACATCCGGCGTAGGCGACTGACGGTCGCGGGTGCCGAGGTGCTGGCCGGGGAACGGACGCTGCTGGAGGTCGCGGTGCGTTACGGCTACACCTCGGGCGAGGCGTTCGCGCGTGCTTTTCGCGCGATGCACGGCGTCGGTCCCGGCGAGGTCAGGCGGGTCGGTGCGAGTCTGCAGTCCCAGCCACGGATGTCCTTCCGCCTCATCGTCGAAGGGAGCAGCAGCATGCGGTACAGAGTCGTTGAGAAGGAGGAATTCCGTGTGGTCGGCAGGAAGGCTCGCGTCCCTCTCGTGCACGAGGGGGTGAACCCCGCCATCGCCGCCTTCATCCGGGCCATCGACCAGGAGACGTTGCAACGCATCCAGAGCCTGTCCGATCAGGAGCCGGAAGGGATCGTCTCGGTGAGTGACGACCTGGACGACAGCCGCGCCGAGGGGACCGAACTCGACTACTACCACGGCGTGGTGACCCGTGCCGCCGTGCCCGAGGGCATGGACGCGCTCGCTGTCCCGGGCGGGACGTGGGCCGTCTTCGAGAGCTCTGGGCCGTTTCCGCAGGCGCTCCAGTACCTGTGGCGGGACGTGTTCACGCAGTGGTTCCCGTCCAATCCGTACCGGAGCCGGCCGGGGCCCGAGATCCTGCGGACCCGGCTGTCGCAGGACGCGTCACAGGCGGACGCGGAGCTGTGGATCCCCGTGGAGCGGACTGCGGTCTGAGCGGTGGCGCGCGGCCGCCCTGGGCCGCCGCGCGCCGGAGACGGTGATCAAACTGGTGGAACGATATCGGGATGACTTGCGGTGATCTGACGGGCGGTCAATGAGCGCAGCTGCAGAGGTCGTTGACGATGGTGAGGACCGTATGGCCAAGACCTGCGATCCACGAGACCGCGTCGGGGACGGAGTGGCCGAGGACGGTCTGCGCGTGGGGTGGTCGTCAACTGCTCCGCGTTGTTCGGTCGGAAGCCACGGACGGGGCTTCCCGGTGTGGTCGGTCAAGGCAGGATCTCGACGTACCCGTCGGTTCCGTGCACACGGATCCGCTGCCCGTCCCGGATCAGCCGGGTGGCCTGCTCCACGCCCACGACGGCCGGCAAGCCGTACTCCCGGGCGATCACTGCGCCATGGGTCATCAGGCCGCCCACCTCCGTCACCAGGCCCGCGATGCCGACGAACAACGGCGACCAACTGGGGTCCGTGAAGGGCGTGACCAGGATGTCGCCAGCCTCGAGATCGGCCTTCGCCATGTCAAGGATGACGCGGGCCCTTCCCTCGATGGTCCCGGCAGAAACCGGCAGGCCGATCAGGGCGCCGGCCGGCACGTCGTCGCGCCGGTACGCCCCGGTGACGGCCTCACCATCCGATGTGAGCACCCTGGGCGGTGTGAGCGCGTGGTACGACCGGAACGCGTCCTTGCGCTGCTGGATGAGCCGGTCATCCACCTGGTTCGAGCGCACGACGTCGTGGAGTTCCTGGAACGTGAGGTAGAAGATGTCCTCCTTCTCAGGAAGCACGTCGGCCTGCACGAGGCGCTCCGCCTCCTCCAGCAGGGCCTGCTTGTAGACGAAGTAGCGGCTGACGATGCCGTACTTCGGGTACTCCCGGTACCCGATGAAGGTTCTGACCCGGTCGATCATCCGCTTGGTCTCGTCGGCTTTCCGGTCCCCGTCCGGCAGAGCCCGCAAGCGCGACAGCACGTCCTGTTCCTTCTTCTGCGCCTTCTGCCGTCCTTGCTCGAAGCGCCGCTCGGCGGCGCCCGGCTCGAAATTCCTCACGTTGTCGAGGATCACGGGCACGAGCGTGGTGGGGCGCTCGCGCCAGCGTGGCCTCGTGATGTCGATCTCGCCGACGCAGCGCATGCCGTACCGGTCGAGGTAGGCCTCTATGGCGTCGCGCGCTTCGGTCCCGCCCGCGAGCTTCGCCAGCTCGTCCAGGAAGTCCTCGTCCTCGACGCCCTGCAGGAACGCCACCACCTCCGGCTGCGGGCGGATCACGTCCGCGACGTCGAGCAGCGCCAGTCCCATCTCCGACGTGACGTTGTCGGGGGCGGACAGGGTGAGTGTGTCAGCCGCGTTCTTCTCGCCCAGCCACTCCCGCAGCTTGTCGTTGAGCCACCACGTGGCATCCATCCCCGCCATGATCGCCTGAAGGTTCAGCGGTTCGCCGAGGACTCGCTTGTGCTCCTGGAAGGCCTCCAGCAGGAAGTCGAACAGGGCCGGTCCGGTCTTCGTCCGGATGTCGCTCTCCAGGGCGGCGATGGACACCTGGCTGCGTTCGATCAGCTCGGTGACGATGGCCGGATCGGTCTCGATCGGGGCGGACGCACCGCGTCCCGGCGGCCCGCCGGGATCCGCGTCCGGGAGCGACGGGACGAAATCGTCGCGGTCGAGGACGGTCTCCAGAGCGTCCCTGGTCAGCGGATCGCCTTTCCCCATGACGTCCAGGAGGCCGGCGCGGCTTGCAGGCGAGGCCAGGCGCCGCGTGACGTCGACGAACAGCCTCCCGCCGGCCTCGTGCATCGGCACCATGGCTGTCAGCTGCCACATGGAGAGCCCCAGGGGCTTCATGGGGTCGGTCATCATCTGCCCGTGACCGACGGAGACGTAGACGTGATTCTCCTGGTCACCGGTCTCGGGGACGGGGAACAGCGTCGTGATCGGCCGGCTCTGAACGATCTGGAAGCCACCATCGACCAGGCACCATTCGATGTCCTGCGGGCGGCCGAAGTGCGCCTCGATCCGCCGCCCTAGCTGCACGAGCCGCACGACCTGCGCATCCGTCAGCGCCGGCTGCTCCTGCCGCTGCGAATCGATCGCCACTTCCTGCGTGCCGCCTGCCGGCAGGGCGTGAATGGCACGCTGCTTCGCGGCGATCGCCTTGGCAACGATTTCGCCCTCTCGCACCTTGAAGACGTCCGGGTTCACCAGGCCGGAGACCAGGGCCTCGCCGAGGCCGAAGCCGGCGTCCACGGTGGCGACCTTCCGGTTGCCCGTGACGGGGTCGGCCGTGAACAGGATGCCGGCCGCATGCGGGAGGACCATCTGCTGCACGACCACGGCCATGTGGACCGTAAGGTGGTCGATGCCGTTCCGCCGGCGGTAGGTCACGGCCCGCTCGGTGAACAGCGAGGCCCAGCACCGGCTGACGTGCTGGAGGATCGCCGTCGGCCCCACGACGTTCAGGTACGTGTCCTGCTGGCCTGCGAAGGAGGCCGTCGGCAGGTCTTCTGCCGTCGCGCTGGATCGGACGGCACAGGCGCCCTGCTCGCCGAGCCGGGCAAGTGCGCGGGTGATCGCCGCCGCGAGATCGCCCGGGATGGCGATCCCTTCGATGGTCCGGCGGATCTCCGCGCTGAGCGTGCGGATCGCCTCCCGGTCGTCCGGGTTCAGGCGCGACAGCTGATCGAGCCGACCGTCGATCGACGGCGCTTCCGCCATGATCCGCCGGAACGCGTCCGTCGTCACGCAGAAGCCGGCCGGCACGCCGATGCCTTCGATCCGCGACAGCCCGCCCAGGTGAGCGCCCTTGCCGCCGACGACCGCTACCTGCGTCTCGTCAACTTCCTGAAGATCCCTCACGTACTGCTCGGTCATCGCGACACCTCCGAGGCAGTCGTGTCCCGTTGCCCTGCACCGGCCGATCGAATCACCGGCACCTCCTGCTCCGTCGAACCTCTTGTCAGGCACGCCCTCGTCTCTGGCTGCCTTCCCTCTGACGAGTCGGCCGGCCGCTCCGCCCAGTCAGGCGGCGCGCATACCGGCACCACCGTCTCGAGCGCTCGCGACCGCACTACCGGTCCTACCGATGATTCGACGTCACCGCGTCCCCCATACGTCGACAACACACGCACGTGGTGCCCTCTTTCCGCAGGTTGTGGCCTCAGCCGACGATTTTGCGGCACCACCCGGGCCTTGCCGCAAGCCCCCCACTGCGCTATATGTTGAGAGTGGCGGGGAGAGTGATCTCCTTGCCTTTGGCTTTGCCCTTTGCCGTCCGCTGGAACTGACAGGCTTCTCCCTCGACGGTCGCCGCAGCCCGAATCGGCCGGCACCCAAGCGAACGGCCCCCGCTGTCCCGCCAGATCGTGGCCCGGCCGTCCCGCCGCACCGATCGGATCCTTCCAAGCGCCGAAGCTGTCGTCGGGCGCTCGCCAGGGAGTCACGACGACATCAGGCACAGCCTGCAGATCACCTCACTGAGCGGCTACTTCAACACGCACATCTTCAGTGCCGCCGATGTCCCCAGCGGCAAGCCCGCACCCGACCTCTTCCTGCACGCTGCACGCTCGATGGGCGTGGAGCCCGCGCGGTGCGCGGTGATCGAAGACAGTGCGTACGGAGTACAGGCCGCCCGCGCCGCAGGAATGCGTGCATTCGGCTACTGCGGCGGTCTCACACCGGCCTCACGGCTGGAAGGGGCCGGACACCGTCGTGTTCGAGACCATGCGCGACCTGCCCAATCTGCTGGCAACCGCAACGCGCTGAACAGCCCCGGCAACTCGTCGGCGCCCGCCCGCCACATGCGTCACACGGAACCACCGCGCGCTGGAGCACCACCGGCCGGCAGCGGTGTGGCGGGGGGGGGGGGGGGGGGCCCCCCCCCCCCGGGGGGGGGGGGGGGGGGGGGGGGGGGGGCGCCGAAGAGGGGTCGGGGGTGAGTGGGGTCAGTCGCTCCAGGGGGTGCTG
>NZ_JBIAKK010000008.1:0-120972 GCF_042872425.1 Streptomyces sp. NPDC005262 | reverse complement strand
AGCGCCGGCCCCCCCCCCCGCGCCCACCCCCCCCGCCACCGCGGCGGCGCCCGCCCCCCACGGGGGGCCCACCCCCCCCCCGGGGGGGGGGCCCCCCCCGGCGGGCGGGGGGGGGGGGGGGGGGCCTGGGCCCCCCCCGCCACAGGTGCGGGGTGTCGGGTGTTCAGGTCAACTCGCGCTGCGGGAGACCGTCGGCCAGGTCCAGGTGCCGTCGGTCCGGATCGTCACACCCCGCTTGTTGCCGAATTCGTCAGGGGCGGGGACGAGTACCCGGCCGATGGGCCACGTGGCATCGATGACGGGTCCGGTCGGCCTTCTCGGCGGACGGGACATTCATCCGCTCACCGTTATATTGGAGTTCCCACTGCTCTGATATCCCTCCGTCGCGAGGATCATGTAGTAATTAAAGCTACCCATGGGCATTCCATGGCCTGCCCACGCGTCGAAGTGGTTTCCAGTGGTGATGGTCCCACCCGTCCTCTTCGACTGCCGGACACTCCAGTACTGATTGAAGGTCTTGGTGCCTTCGACGGACGGGGCGTTGGTTCGCGTGGTCTGGTAGATGTCGTACGTGCCGCCGTCGCTGGTGCCAGTAATTTCGAAAGTTTCGGAGATTTTCCCGATCATCCAAGCACAGCCGGGAGCAGCCTCAACCGGCGAGTCGGGGGGGTGAATTGCCTGGATGCCTGAGGGCAAGGAGGTCCCGTGCGGTCATCGTGTCCGCGGCCCTCATGTGCGGCGCGGCCTCGGAGCAGCGGTGCTGGCGCTCCAGGACGCGGGCGAGCGCGAGGTGGGCGGAGGGGTGGGCGGGCTCGGCGCGCAGGACCTGGCGCAGTTCCGCCTCGGCCAGGGAAAGCTGCGCCGTGTAGTAGTACGAACGAGCGAGGAGCATCCGGAGGTCAAGGTTGCGGGGCGCGGCGGCAACCAGATCCTTGAGGACCCGGGAAGCCGCGCGGTAACGCTGGGATTCGAAGAGACGGCTCGCGTACTGCCGCCGCTCGTTCCAGCTCGCTCCCTGTATACCGACCATCACGTTCTCCGTTCACTGCACGAGCATGCGTTCTGCGGTGCAGGCACCTGACACCCACGGCTTGCCGGGGCGCGAGGGCCCATGGGCCCTACCGGTGATTCAAACTTCATTGAAGTTTGAATCATTCCCATGCGGTTTTCGCCCCCGGGAAGGAACCCCGGACGGGGTGCCGTGGGGCGGCTCACCCCTCCACGGGCCTCGGGGAGACCGCGGCACGTGCGGCGCCTGAGCCTCGTGCCCGGTGAGCGTTACGGGTCGCAGTCGCCGGCAGGAAAACCGTGCGCAGGGGATCGTTCACCCGATCTTCATGCCCCTTGCGCGAAGCGGTACGCCGGATACATCTTGGCGTGAGCATGCTCTGTCTGCACCGCCCCCGTCACTCCCCCACCGGAGGTTCCCAGTGCCCGGCAGATCCGTGTTCCGCCGCAGTCGCACCGCCCTCACCTGCGCCCTGACCCTCACCGCTGTTGCCGCCGTCGGCCTGTGGACCGGCATCGGCGCCTCCTCGTCCGCCCAGGCCGCGGCGGGCGTGCCAACTCCCGACCACGTGATCGTCGTGGTCTTCGAGAACCACGGCTACAGCCAGGTCATCGGCTCCTCCAGCGCCCCGTACATCAACTCGCTGAAGAGCGGCGGCGCCAACCTGAGCGCCTCGTACGCCGAGACACACCCCAGCCAGCCCAACTACTTCGCCCTGTTCTCCGGCTCCACGCAGGGCATCACGGACGACAGCTGCTACAGTCCCGGCTTCTCCGGCAAGCCCAACCTCGCATCCGAGCTGATCGCCGCGGGCAAGACCTGGGCGAGCTACAACGAGACGCTTCCCAGCCAGGGTTCGACCACGTGCAGCAGTGGCAGCTACGCCCGCAAGCACAACCCGTGGTTCGGCTTCAGCAACGTCCCCACCTCTTCCGCGTACACCTTCCAGCAGTTCCCCACCGACTACACGAAACTGCCGCAGGTCTCCTTCGTCGTCCCGAACCTGTGCAGCGACATGCACGACTGCTCGGTCTCGACCGGTGACACCTGGCTGAAGAACAACCTCGGCGCCTACGCAACCTGGGCGAAGACCCACAACAGCCTCCTCGTCGTCACCTTCGACGAGGACAACCGGCTCAGCGGCAACCGCATCCCCACGGTGCTCTACGGCCAGCAGGTGACCCCGGGCTCCACGTCCTCAACGACGTACAACCACTACGACCTGCTGCGCACGCTCGAGGACATGCACGGCCTCGGCCACGCGGGCAACGCGGCGTCCGCCAAGGACATCACCGGGGTCTGGGTGTCCTGACATGTACGTAGCGGACAGCCGCGCCGCCCGCGCGGGGTCCGCCGAGCGCGCCGCCGGGTCGGGCACTCCCCCGGCCCGGCGGCGTGTGGCGGTCGCCCCCACGGTGCTGGCGCTCGGCACGGTCAGTCTGATCACCGACGTGTCATCGGAGATGGTGACGGCGGTCCTGCCGCTCTACCTGGTGGCCGGGCTAGGCCTCAGCCCGCTCGGCTTCGGGCTCCTGGACGGCGTCTACAACGGTGTCTCGGCGCTGGTGCGGCTGGTCGGCGGCCACTTCGCGGACCGGGGCGGCGGGCGCCACAAGCCCGTCGCGGTCATCGGCTACGGCCTCTCGGCGCTGTGCAAACCCCTTCTCCTCATCGCCCACACCCTCACTCCCATAGGCCTCGTCCTGGCGGCCGACCGCACGGGCAAGGGCCTGCGCACCGCGCCGCGCGACGCTCTGATCTCCTTGTCATCACCACCGGAGGCCCGCGGCCGTGCCTTCGGTGTCCACCGTGCGATGGACACCGCGGGCGCCCTGCTCGGTCCGCTCGCCGCCTTCCTCATCCTGCGGGCCACGGTCGACGGCTACGACGCGGTGTTCACGGTGAGCTTCTGCGTCGCGGTGGTCGGAGTGCTGGTGCTGGTCCTCTTCGTGCCGGGCGGTGCCGCCGCACGCCGTAACGACCAGGCGTCCCAGCGGCCCCGCACCACGCTCCGAGCCGCCATCGCCCTCCTGCGTCAGCCCGGCATCCGGCGCATCTGCATCTGCGCGCTGCTGCTCGGCCTTGCGACCGTCAGCGACTCGTTCGTCTACCTGCTGCTCCAGCGCCGTCTCGGCGTGCCCGACCGCTGGTTCGCGCTGCTGCCGATCGGGACCGCCGCCGCCTTCCTGCTGCTCGCCCTGCCACTGGGGCGGCTCGCGGATCGGGTGGGTCCCTGGCGGGTGTTCCTCGCCGGCCACGGGGCACTGCTCGCCGCGTACGGCCTGCTGCTCTCGTCCTGGCACGGCACGGCGCTCCCGTACGTCGTGCTCGTCCTGCACGGTTCGTTCTACGCGGCCACGGACGGCATTCTCATGGCGGCGGCGTCGGAGAGCGTGCCCGAGGAACTGCGTTCGTCGGGGCTCGCCCTGGTGCAGACCGGGCAGGCCGTCGCCCGGTTCGTCTGCTCGCTGGCCTTCGGCGCCGCGTGGACGGCGTGGGGCGACCGCACGGCGCTGCTGGCATCCGCGGCGACGCTCGCCGTGTGCGCCGTCTTCTCGTTCCGTCTTGGCCCGACCGCGAAGGTTCCCGCATGACGAACGCCCGTACCAAGCTGCTCGTCCTCGTCTGCGCGGTCGCCGTGCTCGCGGCGGTCGCCACGGCCTCCGTGCTGCACGCCGCCGCGCGCTCCGAACGGCGTGACGTGGCTCGGCCGGGCGGCCCGCGGGTCGCCGCGGGCCGGGTCACGCTCACCGACACGCGGCGGATCGTGTTCCGGAACATGGCGTGGGGGCCGCACCGCGACGAACTGACGACGGTTCCGGCGGCGGCGCCCACCGGTACCCGCACGGCGTCGGGCGTCAAGTGCCTGCGTTTCTACGCGGCTTCGGGCACCGGAGTCTGCCTCCAGGCCGTGCACGGGGCGGTGCAGGACAGCTATCGGGCCACGATCCTCGACACGCATCTCAGGGAACGGGCGCACTACGAGATCCCCGGCATTCCCTCCCGGGCCCGGGTCTCCCCCAGCGGGCGGCTGGCGGCCTGGACGGTCTTCGTAGGCGGCGACAGCTACGCCGGCACGAACTTCTCCACCCGCGCGGCAATCCTCGACACCCGCACCGGCAAGCTCACCCCGAGCCTGGAGGGCTTCGCGATACGCGAGAACGGCCACCGCTACCGGGCCGCCGACGTCAACTTCTGGGGCGTCACCTTCGCGGCCGACGACCGGCACTTCTACGCGACGCTCGCCACCAAGGGCAGCACGTATCTGGTACGGGGCGACCTGCGCACACAGACGCTCACCACGCTCCGGCCGAACGTGGAGTGTCCCTCCCTCTCCCCCGACGGCACCCGCATCGCCTACAAGAGCCGCGACAAGGGCCTGCCTGCCGACGCCCCGTGGCGACTGCACGTCATGGATCTGCGCACGCTCAGGGACCATCCCTTGGCCGAAAGCCGCAGCGTGGACGACCAGGCGGTCTGGCAGGACGACACCACTCTCACGTACGCACTGCCGGGCGACTACGGCGCGGACCTCTACGCGGTGGCGGCCGACGGCGGCGGCGCCCCGCACCGCGTTCTGACGGCGGCGGTGTCCCCGGCGTACCTGTGAACGAACGAAAGCCTCGGCTGACGGATCCGGCCTGCGCCGGAAACGATCCACGTCCGGCGGCTCACCCCCGGGCACTCCGCCACGCAGCCACTCGGACAGCCTCGCTACGAAAGGGTGGTTCACTTCTGCGCCAGTGCCTCCGTGCACTCCTGGGCGCACCTCCCCGGACCACGGTTCGGACCCCTTTCGATGTATTCCGCAGGTCCGCACCGCAAGGTGCTCGGGGAACCACGGGCACGGGGGCCGGAGTCAGGTCGGCAGGACCGCAGCCGGCTGGGGCCGCCTTGCCGCGACACGCGGGAAACCCGGTGAACACCTATTATCGCGTAGAGGGTGTATCGGGCGCGGTCCGAGCATGTGCCGTCCCGAACGGTGCGTCCATCGCGAAGTCTCCCCCGTACGCCGGAAACCCCGGCCCGATTCCGACGAGCCGGAGTTTCCATGTTGGGCGGGTGGAGCTGTTACCACTTGTCGCCGTAGCCGTAGTGGTCCCTGACCACGCGGAAGCTGCCCACGACGCCGTTGCGGACCTTCACGCCACCGCGGACCTTGCGGGTGAAGACACCGTTGCTGGTGCTCCAGGGGCCGACCGTGGCGACCGGCGAGCCGTTGTCGCAGGTCGCCCCGCGGAAGAGCTCTACAGTCCGGCGGCTGTCGTTGCGGACGTTGAAGCTCCGCGAGCCCAGACCGCTGACCACGGTGATGCAGCCGTCCGGGTGGGCGGAGTAGGAGCGCTCGTTGATGTGGATCCGGCCTTCGTACTTGTAGCCGCCGTGGCCACCACCGTAGCCACCGCCACCGCCACCCCCGTAGCCGCCTCCCTCGTTGCCCTTCCCGCCCGCGATTCCGCCTTCGTTGCCGCCTTCGTTGCCGCCTGCGCCACCGAGCGGAGCCGCCGCAGGGGCACCCTGCTGGACGGCCGGCGCGGCCTGCTGGACGGACGGGGCGGCCTGGGGGGAACCAGCGGCCGATGCATAGGTGATACCAGTAGTTGCGAGGACCGCGGCGCCCACTGCGGCGGCGGTCACGGCGACGGTACGCGTCGTCATGTCATTCTCCCTTGTCTCTGAGGGTCGGCCGGACAACCGGCCTGAATTAAAAGTACTTATGGGGTCTTTACCTGTCATATCGGATACATCGAAAGCGTGACACCAGAGGGCCGAACGGGGTACGAAAAGCCGGTGCCGCACACGCGTCACAGACATGACCCTCCGCCAATACGCAGGAAAACAGGCCTACTTGGGAGACGATTAGGCCTTCCGGGCGACTCCATGACACCCACTCACCCTCTCAGCCCCTGAACACCCGTCATGGACACCCGCCCCGCACCGGCCGATCGCATCCCTTTCGCGTACCAAGAGGGTGTCGACACACCAGGCATGCCCGCCTGCACCACCACGGCCACCCGTCGACGAGCGCCCGCCGAGCCGGCCTGACGGCGCGGCTTCGGCCGGGGCGTCGGTAGAGCGTCTGGCGGATCCATCGCGCGCGAGGGGGTCGCTTCACTTCGAGAACGCGTGTCTCTTACGTCCCCTATGCACCGATGTGCTAGACAATTCCAGTAATCCGGTGCCCCACGCCGGACCCGCGGGACGGCCCTGACATCACATCGATGACGACGTCAGGGCCGTCACCATCCGGCGACGCGGCTGCATGGCCCAGCAGAACGGTGAATACCTGTGGGTGCCGGGGGCCGGGTTCCGGCCACATACGGCAGTGCCGAAGGCGTCAACGGTCCGCAGGAGCTGGGGCATGTGCCTTCGGGTGGAGCGTCCGCCGGGCGGGTGACGGAAAGCCGTTGGACGGGCCTGGCCGACACGGGCCATGATCCGCAATCGTGATGACGCCGAAGCAGTTCCTGGTCCACTGGCAGCTCGGATCGTCACCACCGTGCCCGGCGCCTCCATGAAGGACAGCTTCGCCGACCTCGACCTGACGGAGGCCGGCTTCCATGTGCTGTTCGAGGCGCAGTGGATCCACCGTCCGGCGAGTGCGCCCATCCCACCTCGGGTCCTGCCTGGCGCGTAAGGGCTGTCCCGTAATCCCTGGTTGATCAGCGCGCGGCGTCGGATGCGGTGCATCGCAAGGCGGAGGGGCGTCCTCGTGCTGGACGTATTCGGGCGTTCCGACAACGCAGCGAGGTGCCGTAGCTGTTGTGCGCCCGCCAGGGATTACGGGACAGCCCTGCGGGTCGATGCATCCGGATCAGCTCCGCGTGCACGCTGCTGCGGGCGCTGTTCTCCGGAATCCGCGCAGGGCCGGGGGCCGCTGTCCACGGCTGCGGTGCGCCGGTACGTCCGTGCGTCACGGGCTCGGGGCGTGCCGTGGGTGGCTGCGGGAACGGCTGCCGTCGGCTGGCCGGTCGCGGGGGCGCGGCCTGCGGTTCTGTGCCCGGTGGGTCTTGTTCGGGCGCTGGTCGCCCGGGACCTGCTGGGCGACCGGGGTGCTTCGTCGGGCCGGATCAGTAGGCCGAGTTGACGTTGTCGATCGAGCCGTAGCGGTGTGCGGCGTAGTTGGCGGAGGCCGTGATGTTGGCGACCGGGTCGTAGATGTTCTGGGAGGTGCCGGCGACGTGGTAGGTGTTGAAGGTGGGGTCGATGACCTGCATCAGGCCCTTGGAGGGGATGCCCTTCACGGCGTTGGAGTCCCAGTTGTTGATGGCGTTGGGGTTGCCGGAGGACTCGCGCATCAGGTTCTTGCGGATGCCCTCGTAGGTGCCCGGGATGCCCTTCTTGTGCATGACCTCGAGTGCCTGGTTGATCCAGGCGTCGACGTTGCCGCCGGACTGGGTGGGGGTGGCGGCCGAGGCGGCCGGGGCGCTGACGACGGTGCCGGCCATGACGGCGGCGCCGGCTGCGACCATGCCCAGCGAGATCTTCTTGGTCTTGGTCATGCGGGCGAACTTCTTGGGCATCGCGGTGATCTGCACGTGGTAATTCCTGTTCTGTCGGGAGGTGATGCCAAGAATTGTTAGGGGAGGAGGAAACCCGGGTCAATGCCCACTTTTTACTACCGATATTCGTACCCGGTATTGAAAAGGGTCGGGAAGCGCCTTCGGAGCGTGCAATCCGGGCCCGGCGGCCTACTACTCGACTTCGGAGTGACGCCGGTCATATGGCTCACCCCACACGGCAAATGCCTCAAATAGGCATGAAAGTGACCCAGATCATGTGGCCTGCGTCATATCGAGAACACTTTATTCGCTCGCCGTAATAATGGATAAGCATTCCGTATCTGCGCAGGGGAAGGGTCGGTTATTCGCGCGAAACGGCAGGGAACCCCGGCCTTTGGCCGTGCCCACCCGATCCGATGGCGGCACACCAGGCGGACGCTGCAGAAAAACTGATTCGGCGCCGCGCGGTCGTGCGCACGGACGGGCCGGAGAAAGCCGGGGAGACCGAGCGGGAGTGGACACGGACCCGCATCGGTGCGCCGCGCAGGGCTCGGGGCTGCGATGGCCTTCTGAGCCCGTACGCAGTCACACGACGGATCGGCCTCCCACCGCGCGCCCTACCGGTGGAGGCCTTGCTCGTCCTTGGGCGCCACCGGGTCAGCCGATGACGGGCGGGGTACCGAGGAAGCCGGACAGCGCATCCAGCAACCGATCGACGTCCTCGTCGCTGCTGTAGGGGGCCAGGCCGATCCGCAGCCCGCCCTCGTCGCCCAGCCCGAGGCGGCGGGATGCCTCCAGCGCGTAGAAGGATCCGGCCGGAGCGTCGACGCCGTGCTCCGCCAGGTATTGCGAGGCGGCGGTCGCACTGTGGTCCGCCAGAGTGAGCAGCAGGGTCGGGGTGCGCCGGGCGGCCCGGGAGTGCACGGTGACGCCGCCGAGGGCGGCCAGCCCCTGTTCGATACGGGCCCGCAGGGCGTCCTCGTGGGCCTCGATCGCCGCGAAGGCGGTGATCAGCCGTTCCCGGCGGCTGCCCTCGGCCGCCGGGGCCAGACCGGCGAGGAAGTCCACCGCCGCGTGGGCCCCGGCCAGCAGCTCGTACGGCAGGGTGCCCAGCTCGAAGCGCTCGGGAACCGCGTCGGTGGAGGGCAGCAGCTTGTCCGGCCGCAGCGTCTCCAGCATTTCGGGACGGCCTGCCAGCACGCCCAGGTGCGGGCCGAGGAATTTGTACGGCGAGCAGACCAGGAAGTCCGCGCCGAGGCCGGGCAGGTCGACGACGGCGTGCGAGGCGTAATGCACGGCGTCCACATGCAGGAGGGAACCGGCCCGGTGCACCAGGTCGGCGACAGCGGGGATGTCGGGGCGGGTGCCGATGAGGTTCGACGCTGCGGTGACGGCCACGAGACGGGTGCGCCCGGAGAGCACCCCGGCGATGTCCTCGGTCGTCAGCTCGCCGGTGGCCGCGTCGAAGTCCGCCCATCGGACGGTGGCTCCGACGGCCTCTGCCGCCTGGATCCAGGGACGGATGTTGGCATCGTGATCGAGTCGGCTGACGACCACCTCGTCGCCCGGGCCCCAGTTCTTGGCCAGGGTGCGGGACAGGTCGTAGGTGAGCTGGGTGGCGCTGCGGCCGAACACGATGCCCCGCGGATCGGCGCCCAGCAGGTCCGCCAGCGCGCGGCGGGCGCCGGCCACGATCGCCTCCGCGTTGCGCTCGCCCTCGGTGGTACGTCCCCGGTTGGCCAGCGGGTTGGCCAGCGCATCCATGAGGGCGTCGATCACCGGTTGCGGTGTCTGGGTGCCTCCTGGGGCGTCGAAGCGGGCAGTGCCGGACTTCAGGGCGGGGATCTGCGCGCGGACCGCGCCGACGTCGAAGGCCATGCGTACTCCTCTGGGCGAAGGGCGTGCGAAGCCGCGGGCGGCTCCGGGCGGCAGGTGCCGGGAAACAGCGCCACCGGTGCGGGAGCACTGCCCCGCAGCCGGCCGCGGTACGCGCCGCGACCGGCTGCGGGCTCCAGCGCGTTCGCTGGTGGTGATTCGGAATTCCACCACACGGCCGGCGCCCGACTCGGAGCGGTTCCGGCCGGTGCAGGACGTACCTGCAGCCTGCCGGGTCCGTTTCGGGCGGCGCGGCATCGCACGTGCCTCCGGGGGACCCCGATCGATGGAGGGCGCCGGGTGGCGGGCCCGCCGCATCTGCCCCGCAGGCACGCCGGCTGCGGCCGTCATTTCCTGGCCTTTGCGGCAATGATGGATACATGCCGAACCCGACGATCCTGACTGTCGACGACGACCCGGCAGTCTCCCGGGCGGTCGCCCGCGACATCCGGCGGCAGTACGGCGACCGCTACCGCATCCTGCGCGCGCTCTCCGGCCGCGATGCCCTGGAAGCACTGCGTGAGCTCAAGCTCCGTGGCGATCCGCTCGCGCTCATGCTCGCCGACTACCGCATGCCGCAGATGAACGGCATCGAGTTCCTCGAGGCGGCCATGGACCTCTTTCCGCTCGCCCGTCGCGTGCTGCTGACTGCCTACTCGGACACGGAAGCGGCCATCGACGCCATCAACGTCGTGGACCTCGACCACTATCTCCTCAAACCCTGGAGCCCGCCGGAGGAGCACCTGTATCCGGTGATCGACACGCTGCTGGACCTGTGGCACGCCACGCCTGATCCAGGAGACATCGAGACCCGCGTGGTCGGGCACCGTTGGTCCGCTCCCTCCTTCACGGTCCGCGACTTCCTCACGCGCAATCTCGTCCCCTATCGCTGGTTGTTGTCCGACGAGCCGGAGGGCGAGCGCCTGCTGGCTGCCGCGGGGCTGTCCGCGGCCGATGTACCGCTGGTTGTCACCCCGGACGGAAAAACTCTGGTCTCCCCCACCGAGCGGGAGCTCGCAGCGCAGGTCGGACTCAGTACCGTTCCGGCCTCGGACTTCTACGACCTGGTGGTGGTCGGTGGGGGGCCGGCCGGTCTGGGAGCCGCTGTCTACGGCGCTTCGGAGGGACTACGTACGGTGCTGGTGGAGCAGCAGGCGACCGGCGGGCAGGCCGGTCAGAGCAGCCGTATCGAGAACTACCTCGGCTTCCCCGACGGCGTCTCCGGTTCCCAGCTGACCGAGCGGGCCCGCCGCCAGGCGCTGAAGTTCGGGGCGGAGATCCTCAGCGCGCAGCAGGCTGTCGCGCTGGAGGTGGCGGGATCGGGCCGGGTACTGCGCCTGGGTCCGGAGAGCTCCATCGCCGCGCACACCGTGGTCCTCGCCACCGGGGTGTCCTACCGGCGGCTGGCCGCCACCGGGCTGGAGGAGTTCACGGGCGCGGGTGTCTTCTACGGGTCCGCCGTCACCGAGGCGCCCAGCTGCTCCGGGGAGGACGTGTACATCGTCGGCGGCGCCAACTCCGCGGGGCAGGCGGCGGTGTATTTCTCACGCTACGCACGGCGTGTTCACGTCCTCATCCGCCAAGGCGATCTGAGCCGTTCGATGTCCAGCTATCTGGTCGACCAGATCAACGGCATCTCCAACATCGACATCCATCCGTGGACCGAGGTGGTCGGCGCCGAGGGCGAAGGGCACCTGGAGCAGTTGTCCCTCCGTGAGAGCCGGTCCGGTGCCGTGCGCACCGTTGCCGCGTCGTGGCTGTTCATCTTCATCGGGGCCGAGCCGCATACGGAGTGGCTGGCGGGGGTGGTCACCCGCGATCAGCGCGGATTCGTGGTGACCGGCCCCGACCTGGTGGCCGGAGGGGAGCGGCCGACCGGGTGGCGGCTGCCGAGGGATCCTTACCACCTGGAGTCGAGCGTGCCCGGTGTATTCGCCGCGGGGGATGTGCGCTCCTCCTCGGTCAAACGTGTCGCGTCGGCCGTCGGCGAGGGAGCCATGGCCGTCGCGCTGGTGCACCGCTATCTGGAGGCGCAGTGACCACATCAGCACATCTGTCACCGGCCCAGTTGCGGACTCTGTTCCTGTTCGAGGATCTCAGCGATGAGCAGCTCGGCTGGCTGGCGGAGCGCGGCCGCGCGGAGCAACAGGCTGCCGGGAGCGTGGTGTACGCGGAGGGCGAGCGGGCCACGTGCTTCTTCGTGCTGCTCAGCGGAGCGATCGCGCTCAGCCGTGTGCTGCACGGCGACGAGGTGGAGGTCACCCGCACCGATCAACGCGGTGTCTACAGCGGGGCGACTCGCGCGTACCTCGGGGACCGCGTCGAGCAGCGGTACCCCCACACCATGCGGGCCGTCACCGATGCCGAGTTCTTCGTACTCCCCGCCGATGATTTCGCGGGCGCGATCGCCACATGGTTCCCGATGGCACTTCACCTGCTGGAGGGCCTGTTCTTCGGTTCGCGTGCGGCCAATGCCATCGTCAATGAACGCGAGCGGCTGCTGGCTCTGGCGTCTCTGTCGGCAGGGCTCACACATGAGCTGAACAATCCTGCGGCAGCCGCGGTACGGGCCACCGCGGCTCTGCGGGAGCGAGTGACCGCAATGCGCCACAAGCTGGCCATGATCGCTGACGGCCGGCTGGACGGAAGTGAGCTGCATCGTCTCGTGGAGCTGCAGGACGACGCGGCTCGACAGGCCGCTGCGGCTTCCGGCATGTCGGCGCTGGCCGCTGCGGACGCGGAGGACACGGTCGGCGACTGGCTCGAGGAACGCGGGGTCACGGAGGCGTGGCAGCTTGCACCGACTCTGGTCGCCGCGGAAATCGGCGTGCCGTGGCTGACCTCGGTGGCCGACACCATCGGTGAGGACAATCTCGGTTCCACGGTGAGGTGGCTGGCGTACACCATCGACGCGGAACTGCTGATGGGTGAGATCGATGACGCCGTGACCCGCATCTCGGGGCTGGTCGGCGCCGCACAGCAGTACGCGCAGCTGGACCGGGCGCCGCAGCAGACCGTGGATGTGCACACGTTGCTCGATGCCACGTTGACGATGCTGCGGGCGAAGATCCCGTCCGGTGTCGAGGTGGTCAAGGACTACGACCGTGAACTACCGCCGATCCTGGCCTTCGGAGCCGAGCTGAATCAGGTGTGGACCAACCTGATCATCAACGCAGTCGACGCCATGCCTGCCGGGGGCACGCTGACGATCCGGACGTGGCGGGAGGATGCCCACCTGCTCGTGGAGGTGGCCGACACCGGCACAGGGATTCCGTCCGACATCAGGCCCAGGATCTTCGAGCCCTTCTTCACCACCAAACCGGTCGGTGAGGGCACTGGGCTGGGGCTGGACATCACCTACCGCATCGTGGTCAACAAACATCACGGGGACATCCGGGTCTCCTCACAGCCGGGCGACACTCGCTTCAAGGTGTGTCTGCCCATCGAACCGCAGGACGAGGGGCCCTGACGGCGCCGCAGGTGGACCCGGTGGCACCCCGCCCGCTTTCGGACAGGTATCTGCGGAGCTCCGTCCGCTGCGAGACGGAATGTCCCCACCGGGCCCGCAGATACGCGCCACAGCCGCTTGGTCCAGACCAGCAGTTCGCCTCCCTCAGCTTCGACACCCACGCCGAGGAGATCTTTCCCGCACTCACGGCCGGGGCCCTCCTGGTCGTCGTGGGAGCCGATGGCGCGCTCCCCGACGAGCTGGCGGACGGGCACGGCAGTGGACCGACCGTCCTCGATCTGCCCACTCCCTACTGGCACCGGCTCGTCGACGACATCGACGCCCTCGCCTGGCCCGAGGGGCTGCGGCTACTGATCCTCGGTGCGGACCAGGTGCAGCAGACGGCGCTCGCCCGCCGGCAGGCACGCTTCGGGTCCAGGGTGCGGGTCGTCAACTCGTACGGGCCGACCGAGACCACCGTCATCGCCACCGCCATCGCTCTCGGCCCGGACGACGCGGCTCAACGGCCGCCCATCGGCCGTCCGCTGAGCCGGGCCACGGTGACCGTCCGCGACGCACACGGGCAACTCCTGCCCCGCGGCGCCGCAGGGGTCAGCCGCCGGCGGAGATAGGCCGGATGGCCGTCTCACGGCTGATGCGGCTGCTGGAGCGCCACACTGTGGGCAATCCGCACAAGGAGCTCGCCACCCATCTCGTACTGCGTGGTTCGACGGGGCCCGCGTCGCGCGTCCGACCTCTGTAACGGCCTGCTGCCGAGTCCGGCCGCCTCGATGAGACGAACGATGGGGCCGGGCCGCGCCCCGGGGCCCGCCGGGTCAGACGAGTGCGGCGCGCACGTCGGCGAGCGCCTCGTCGAGGGTGGTCGCAACGTTCTCGTGACCGCTGAAACCGTCGTCCTCGCCCGGGTCGACGGTCCAGCCCCAACCGCTTTCGGGGTGACCGTCGATGGTTGCCGCGTGCTTGCCCTTGGTGATGGTGATGGAGAGGTTCCCACCGGGAAAGGTCTCTACCTCGACGTGTGCCGTATCGCCGAACGCGTGAAGGATGGCGTCGCGGGCTTCCTGCTCGGTGGTCATGGGCTGCTCCTGATGGACGGTGACGACGACGGTGCGTCCGCCCGAGGGTGAGGGTGAAGGTGCCGACGGGTGCGGTGGGGCCGAAGCGTATCGAGCCGGCGACCTCTCTGCGGGTGCAAGAGCAACTCGATCACACCCCACACGTTGTCACGTCCTTCGCAGGGCCTCTCCGCGCCACTCCAGTACCCCCGCAGCGTCAGCGACCTGACACCGAGTGGGATCCAATCACTCCATTGATCACCCTGTTGGAGGCTCGCGTGGAATACCGCGCCGGGCAACGCCACGAGCACGTCGCCATCGGCGGATCCGGACTCAACTCGCCCGCCCGGACTGCCGCCCGCTGGACCCCTACATACGACTACGAGTTCAACCACCGGGGCGATGTGGCGGCCGATGACGGTTACTCAGGACGGTGCGGGTGTGCGTCTGCACCGTGCCGGGATCCGCGGCATGCTGCCGATTGAGTGACAATTCATATTTCCGGCATGTCGGATTTGGACGATAAACAGACTATCCGTACTTTCATTGACAGGTCGGCATCCCAGCCGACGTCTCTGAGAAGAAAGAAGTGACATGACCACGCGTACCGTCGCAGTGACCGCCGCTGTAGTTGGCGCCGCGGTTCTCGCTACAACTGGTATCACCTACGCATCGGCCGCCGGCACTCAGGCGGCCCCGTCCATCCAGGCTCCTGCCGCAGCCCCCTTCGGCGGTGACGGTGGAACCGCTGGAACGGCGAAGGGGAACGAAGGCAAGGGCAACGAGGGCGGCTACGGCGGCGGCTACGGCGGCGGCCGCGGCGGCGGCTACGGCGGCCACTACTACGAGGGAAGGATCCACTTCAACGAGCGGACGTACTCCGGCCGCCCGGACGGCTGCATCACTGTGGTCAGCGGGCTGGGCTCGCGGAGCTTCAACGTCCGCAACGACAGCCGTCACACCGTCGAGGTCTTCCGCGGGGCGACCTGCGACAACGGCTCCCCTGTCGCCACCGTCGGCCCCTGGAGCACCAGCAACGGCGTCTTCACCCGCCAGATCCGCGGTGGCGTGAAGGTCCGCAACGGCGTCGTGGGCAGCTTCCGCGTGGTCAGGGACCACTACGGCTACGGCAACAAGTGGTAACAGCTCCACCCGCCCAACACGGAAACCCCGGCCCGTCGGAATCGGGCCGGGGTTTCCCCATGGGGAGCTTCTCGGCGGTTGCCTCCTCCGGGGGCCACATACACGTGCGGCCCGAGCCCGGTGTCTCCTATACACCCTCTATGCCATTTCGAGCGTCAACTGGGCATAAGTGTGTCGCGGACGGCGGACTCGAACCCGTCGAACCCATACATGACGGCCCGCGCGCGAAGTAACCGCCGAACGCGTGACGGAATGCGCACGCGGCCCGCCGGAGCACCCAGCGACCGGACACGACCCGATGGGGCAACCATCCCCGGCAGCTACCGCAGTCTGCGAGCGCCGGTCATGGATTCGGATGACGAGCGGCTCGACCACCGACGAAGCAGCCGAAACACCCCCTTACTACTCCACCCAGGTTATTAAACCGACTGTATGTGCGTTGGTGTCTGGAACTACGAGCCGGGGATGTCACTGTTCAACCACCGCCCTCCGATCGTGAGAGGTGTCATGAAACTCCTGTCCAAGATTTTCAGAGGGTCGAAGAACCCGGCTGACGCAGCAATCTCGCAGCGGCTCGAGGAAAGCATCGAAAGTGCCGGCTACTGGGCGAACAGAATGCCGAGGGAAGCGGCTCGGCTGGTGCAGAAAGTCCGTCTGTACACCTCCACCGCCGCAGCACTCAGCCTTATCACAGGGCTCCTGGCCTGGCCCGTCATCGGAGAGTCCTCGCACCTCACCGCTCAGGTGCTCATCTCGGTGTTGTCGGGTGTCGCCGCGTTGACGATCGTCGCCCCTCATGCCATCGGTCTGAGCGATCGCGGGGACGAATCCATCAAGCTGTGCAGCACATACGGGGCGATGTACCGCGAACTTCTGGAGGCAAAGGAACAGCTCGCCACCGGATCCTTGAAAGACCCGTCCCGAGTAGCAGACATCATCTGCCAGTTCGAGCGCATCCAGGAGCGCAGGGATGCCCTGGCGCTTCCGGTCGGAGACGGACACACGGACCACGCGTACGCCCTGGAGCGGATCAAGGAAATCGGGCCACGTGGCTGGAGAGTTCCGGGCGGACTGCGAGAGATCGCACGGCCGTTGCTGCCGTCGGGCAGGACACGCCCGCAGATCGCACGGACACCGACCGTCGATGACGAGGCCGTCATCGCCGCGCTCATCTACGTGTTGAAGAGCGGGGGCGCGGCGCAGCAGGTGCCGCCGTACTCCGAGGCTCCGACGTCCACCGTGCACCGTCCGCCGCTCCCGGTCCGGCCCCGGACCGAGGTCCGCGGGGAGAATTCACCGGGCGAAGTCGGACGCAACAGCCGACCGGGGTCCGCCGATCCTTCACCGGTGGTCATCGATTCGACCCCCGTACGGGCCACGGGGACGGCGAAGCCGCACATCGGAGCCCCGCATTCCGAGACAGGTCTCCCCACCCTCTGACTCTGATGCAGCTCGCACGGTCACGTCGCGACCATCCGAAAATGGTCGCGACGTGACCGTGCGATGACCGGCGACCGGCCTCGGTGTCGACGTGGTGGGGCCGGTGAGAGCGATCCGCAAGGAGACCGTCAGGGTGTCAGTGCACGATCGTGGCGCGTGCGACGAGTTCGGTCGAGGTGTCCCACAGCCGCTCCGCGTTGTGGGCGTCGCGCATTGCGGCTCGAACCCGACGCCCGCGTGTACATGCACGCGCTCGCCCGCTCGCCCGGGACCTCCACGCGCAGGACCTCCCGCCCGGAGAGGGTGAGCGGGAGCATCCAGAACCTGATCGACGGCTGGCCCACCACACCCGCCCTCGTCCATGGCCGCTACATGACCACGCTGGCCGCGAACCCGATGGCCATCGCGCTCAACCCCCCTCTTCGCGCCGGGGGTCAACACACTGCGAGCCGCATTTCTCGAACCGGAGATGCGCGAGTTCTACCGGTACTTGGACAAAATGACCGCCAAGGCCGTCGCCTATCTGCGGTCGGTCAGCGCAGCCGCCGTCGACGACCCCGAGCTTGTCCAGCTGATCGGCGAACTCAGCCTGCGCAGCGAGCGCTTCCGTACGCTCTGGGCCCGCCAGGACGTACGGCAGAAGACGAGCGGAGTCACCCGCCTGCTCCACCCTCAGGTCGGTCCTCTCGATCTCCACTACGAGAAGCTCGCGCTTCCCGGCGCCCCCGGTCAGATGCTCATCGCCTACCACGCCGAGCCCGGCTCCCCCACGGGGGAACGGCTTCAGATGCTCGCGCACCTGGCCGCGCCCCCGCCGCCCGCGCCCACCGACACCGGCACGGCTGCCGCCGCCGAGACCACACAGGCACCGGACCGGTGAGCCCGGAGCTCACTGGTCCGGGCTCGTCCGCCCCGGGGGCGCTCAACCGGCCTCTGGCGCTTCCAGCAGCTCGCGGACCTCTTCGGCGCTCGTCTCCTGGATTTCCTCACCGAGGAGCAACCAGCGGGTGATGCCCGCCGATTCGAGGAAGGCCAGGTCGTGGCTGGCGATCAGGAGCGCCCCCCGGTAGGAGTCGAGCGCGCTCGTCAGCTGTCGCACGCTGGCCATGTCGAGGTTGTTGGTGGGCTCGTCCAGCATGAGCAACTGCGGGGCCGGTGCCGCGAGCATGGCCGCCGCGAGGGCGGCCCGGAAGCGTTCCCCGCCCGACAGGGTGCCCGCCGCCTGTTCGGCGCGTGCCCCCTTGAACAGGAACCGCGCGAGCTGGGAGCGGATGTGGTTGTCGGTGACGCCGGGAGCCAGACGTGCCACGTTCGCTGCGACGCTCAGCTCCTCGTCCAGCACATCCAGGCGCTGCGGAAGGAACCGCAGCGGCACCCATGTCCTGGCCTCGCCGGACAGCGGTGCGAGCTCCCCGGTGAGGGTGCGCAGCAGAGAGGTCTTTCCGGCTCCGTTGCGCCCGACCAGCGCAATGCGTTCGGGCCCGTGCACCTGGAGATTGCCTTCGCGCAGCTTGCCGAACCGGAGACGCAGGTCCTGCAGACTCAGGACGGTGCGGCCTGCGGGCACAACGGTACGGGGCAGGCTCACCCTGATCTCGGCATCGTTGTGGACCGCGTCCGCAGCCTCCTCACGCCGCTCGCGCGCCTCATGAAGACGGTCCTCCTGCAGGCCGCGCAGCTTGTCCGCCGACTCCTGCGCTGACCGCTTGCGCTCACCGGCGACGATTCTCGGGGCTCGCCGCTCGGCGTCCATCTTCTTGCTGTGCCGCTGGCGGCGCGCCGCCTTGATCCGGGCCTCCTCGAGTTCCCGCTTCTGCCGGCGGACGTCCGCCTCGGCGACCCGCAGCATCCGGCCGGCCGCTTCCTGCTGAGTGGCCACCGCCGACTCGTAGGTGGACCAGCCGCCCCCGTACCAACTCACTGATCCGGAGCGCAGTTCGGCGATGCGGTCCACCCGCTCCAGCAGCTCACGGTCGTGGCTGACGACGACCAGTACACCGGAGCGCCAGGAGTCGACGGCTTCGTAGAGCCGACGCCGTGCGAACAGGTCGAGGTTGTTGGTCGGCTCGTCGAGCAGGAGTACGTCGGGACGCTCCAGCAGCAACGCGGCCAGGCGCAGGAGTACGGTCTCCCCACCGGACATCTGGCCTACTGTGCGGTCGAGTTCGACGTCGTCGAGTCCGAGCGAGCCGAGTGTTGCCAGGGCCCGCTCCTCGACGTCCCAGTCGTCGCCGATCGTCTCGAAGTGCTCGACGCTCACGTCCCCGGCCTCGATGGCGCGCAGCGCGGCGCGCCGCCCGGCGATGCCCAGAGCCTGGTCGACACGGAGCGTCGTGTCGAGGGTGATGTTCTGCGGCAGGTAGGCGAGGCTGCCGCCGACGGTCACCGACCCCTGTGAGGGTCGCAGTCGGCCGGCCAGCAGTCGCAGCAGAGTGGACTTGCCGGTGCCGTTGGCACCCGCGAGGCCGGTGCGGCCCCGGCCGATGGTGAGGGAGAGCCCGTCGAAGACGGTCGTGCCGTCCGGCCACCGGAAGGACAGGGCGGAGCAGGTCACGGAGGTGCTGGGCGCAATGGGGTTGGTCATGATGATTCTCGCAGTCGCAAGCGCGGGGGCAGGGGGCTTCGTATGCGAGCACCACGCGGCGACCGAACCGGGAAGGAAAAAGGGGTGTGGCCGCCCTCCGGAAGGTGAGGGACGGCTCATGCACCGAGGTCGCATCCACGCGGGGTCACGGGCGGCAAAAGGCCGGCAGCAGCGTGACGGGCGTACGGCCGATGCCGTACGGCGCGATGATCGCGAACCTCAGATGCGCAACGTCCACCTCTATCGGAGACAACAGGACTCCAAAACTGTACCTCAACCACTCACTCGGTGTCCGGCACCTCGTGTCCTCGCGGGTCCGGACACCCGCCCCCGGGGCGGTGTCCCGGCCGGAGAAGGCGTCCGTGACCGTTGTGACGTCATCTGTCACCTTGGTGACGACATGGGGCCGTGCGGCTGCCTCACACCGCTCCGGCCGAGGGCTGTCCGTGCGCGTGGTCCGTCCGTCGCCGGGTCGAAGACGGGTGGGCGACATCGACCGCATCGCCGATCCGGATGAGGCGGCGATGCGGTCTCCGCCCGGTTCCGCTCGGCCCCGACGCGGACCGCCGCTGCGGACGTGCCGACCGCCGCAGCCGTGGGGTTCCGTCGGCCGCCGGGGACCGGTTCACCGGCCGTGCGGTCAAGGCCCTGCGTGCTGCGTCCGGGCACGCAATGCCTGGGTGGACCAGTCGAACACCGTGGTCAGACTGTGCGGGGCGGGCCAGCCGTTGATCACGGCGAGGAGCTGGAAGTACCGCTCCCTGCGAGGGTCGTTCGCAGTCTCCAGCCGGGTCAGGAGCCGGCGCCGGAGATCGTTGTCATCCCGGTGACCGGAGACGCACGCGTAATGAGCCGTGAGCGCGGCGACGACATGGTCGGCCTCGGCCGAGGCGGGGGCGACGCCCGCGGCCAGCGCAGGGCCGACCCGGTCACGGACGACTGCGGCAAGGTCGCGGCGAACCACCGCGGTGCCGCCCCCGGCACGCTCGGCGGCCTGGTCGTCCGCCATCCGCCGCACAGCGGCGCGGAAGTCCGGATCCTGGGACAGCTCGGCCAGCTCCACCCACGCCTCGACCTGCTCCGCCTCGGGGTCGTCCGGCAGCTCAGGCGTCATCGTGCGGATCACCGCCGTGAATGCGGGGTCGGTGTGCAGGTGGGCGAAGACGTCGTCGAGGAAGTCGGCGATCAGGCCTCCGCGTTCCTTTTCGGAGAGCTTGGCGAGTCTGTGCATGAGATCCATCTCCTCAGGGGTGGGCCCGCGCCTGGCCACCGCCGTCAGAACCGCGCGCCGCAGGCGCAAGGTGCGGATCTGCACCGCCAGTGCTTCGGCGTGCGCTGCGGCGACCTCGGGCAGCGGCAGTTCCCGGTCCACGACCTTGCGGATCGTGGGCAGGTCCAGCCCCAGTGCGCGCAGAGTCCGCACGAAGTCCAGGCGTGCGACGGCGTCGATGTCGTACAGGCGGTAGCCGGCCGGGCTGCGGCCGGTCGGCGCCACGATCCCGCGGTCGGAGTAGAACCGAATGGTCTTGACCGTCAGCCCGGTGCGCCGGGCCAGTTCGCCGATCGAGTAGAGCGTGTCGCCGTCCATGCCCCCACCTTCTTGTCTCCCCCTGCTGGAGACTCAAGCTCAGTCGGCCACCAGCATCGAACAACTCCCTCACCGGGGGGCCGGCGGATCAGCGGCTACGGGTGAGGCGGCGTCCGACACCCTTGGGCGGGGCGTGACACACCGAGACGGGCACGACTGGTCGTGGTCCGCAGCGGCACGGACCGTGGCAGGATCGACGCCATGAACGAGAGCACCGATCAGGAGTCCGTAACCCCTGCGGTGCGGGAACTCTACGAAGAGCTGCTCCGCGCCTGGAACCGCCGCGACGCTCACGCCTATGCGGCGCTGTTCACCCCTGATGCCGCAATGATCGGGTTCGACGGAAGCCAGGTGCGCGGCTCGGAGGTGGAGGGTCATCTCGCACCGATCTTCGCCGACCATCCGACCGCGGCATACGTCTGGAAGGTGCGGGAGGTGCGGCCACTCGGCGGCAACGCGGCCATGCTGCGCGCCATAGCGGGGATGGTGCCGCCGGGACAGTCCGAGCTGAATCCCGCGGTGAATGCGGTGCAGACCCTGGTTGCCGAGTGCGGTTCCGGATCATGGCGCGTGGCTCTGTTCCAGAACACTCCGGCGGCGTATCACCACCGTCCGGATCTCGTGGAGCAGCACACCGGCGAACTTCAGCAGGTGCTCCGGGCGGAGCACGGTCGGCATCAGGGCTGATCAAGCCCTTGCCGATGGCCGGACAGGTGCGCGCGGACCTCCACCCCGTCGTTCGCGATCCCTGAGCGGCACAGTCATAAGGAATCGATTGATCCGCTCGCCGCGGGCCCGACAGGCGCGAACGGCGGGGCTCCCGGGGCCCTCGGGGTGTCGTCGCGTTGACGACAGCAACGGGGAGGCGCACGCTCGTCATATAAGTGCGAGATACATGTTGTTCGATTATCGCGAAAAATGCGCACGTGAAGATCCGCGGCGATGCCTCGTGAGGTCGAGCCATAGGCAGGAGGCATCTATGTGCGGTATCACCGGCTGGATCTCCTTCGACCGCGATCTGCGGTCCGAGTCCGCCGTACTGGACGCGATGACTGCGACGATGGCGTGCCGGGGCCCCGACGACGGCGGCACATTCTTCGACGGCCCGGCCGGCCTGGGGCACCGCAGGCTCGCCATCATCGACCTGCCGGGCGGCCGTCAGCCGATGACGGTCCGGACCCCACAGGGCGATGTGGCGATGGTGTACTCCGGCGAGGCGTACAACTACACGGAGCTCAGAGTCGAACTGGCCGGTCTCGGACACCGGTTCACGACCGACTCAGACACCGAGGTCGTGCTCCACGGCTACCTGGAGTGGGGGGACGCGGTGGCCGAGCGGCTCAACGGGATGTACGCCTTCGCCGTGTGGGACGCCCGCACACAGAAACTGGTGATGATCCGCGACCGCATGGGCATCAAGCCCTTCTACTACGCCCCCACGGCGGACGGCGTGCTGTTCGGCTCCGAGCCGAAGGCGATCCTCGCCAACCCTCTCGCCCGGCGCGCGGTCACCCTGGACGGGCTGCGTGAGCTGTTCGCCTTCGTGAAGACCCCGGGGCATGCCGTGTGGGACGGGATGCACGAGGTCGAGCCCGGCACGGTCGTCACCGTGGACCGCGACGGGCTGCGCCGGCGCACCTACTGGACCCTGGAGACGCGGCCGCACACCGCCGACCAGGCCACCTCGATCGCCACCGTGCGCGAGCTGCTCGACGACATCGTGCGCCGCCAGCTGGTCTCCGACGTCCCGCGCTGCACACTCCTGTCCGGCGGTCTGGATTCGTCCGCCATGACCGCCATCGCCGCCCGGCAACTCGCGGAACGCGGCGAGACGGTGCGCAGCTTCGCCGTGGACTTCGTGGGGCAAGCCGACAACTTCGTCGCGGACGAGCTTCGCTCCACGCCCGACACCCCGTACGTGCACGACGTCGCCCGGGCGGCCGGTACCGAGCACCTCGACATCGTGCTCGAATCCCAGGCGCTCGCCGATCCCGACGTGCGGGCGCGGGTGATCCGGGCGCGTGACCTGCCGATGGGCTTCGGCGACATGGACGCGTCGCTGTACCTGCTGTTCAAGGCGATTCGCGAGCATTCCACGGTGGCCCTCTCCGGTGAGTCCGCCGACGAGGTGTTCGGCGGCTATCTCCAGTTCTTCGACGAAGAGGCTCGCGCCGCCGACACCTTCCCGTGGCTGGTGAAGTTCGCGGAGCACTTCGGGGACGACGCCGATGTCCTGCGCCCCGAACTGACGGACGCGCTCGACCTGCCCGGCTACATCCGCCACAGTTACGCCGTCGCCACAGCCGGGATCCGCCGCCTGGACGGCGAGTCCGACTTCGAGTACCGGATGCGGCGGATCTGTCATCTGCACCTGACACGCTTCGTGCGGGTACTCCTGGACCGCAAGGACCGGACGAGTATGGCCGTCGGCCTCGAGGTTCGAGTGCCTTACTGCGACCACAGGCTCGTCGAGTACGTGTACAACACGCCATGGTCGCTGAAGTCGTTCGACGGACGGGAGAAGAGTCTGCTGCGGGAGGCCACCCGCGATGTACTGCCCCAGTCGGTGTACGACCGGGTGAAGAGCCCGTATCCGTCGACACAGGATCCGAAGTACGCAATCGCCCTGCACGAGCAGGCCAGGGATCTGCTTGCCAGCCCCTCACACCGGGTCTTCGAACTCGTGGACCGGGACCGGCTGAAGCGGGCCGCGCACCGTGAACTCCCGCAGGTCACCCAGGCGTCGCGGCGCGGGCTGGAGCGCACCCTGGATCTGGCTGTCTGGCTCGATCTCTACGACCCAGAGCTGCTGCTGGACTGAAACGCCCGGCGAGATCCGAACGCTCCTGCCGCCTCTCGCTCACCACTCTCCCGACGGGCCCTCCGACAGGCCGTCGACTGTCGACAGGGTCATCCCCGGAAGCCATCGGTAACAGCGGTGGCACCGCCTGCAGCGGGTGGCGGCGCCCAGTGCCGCAGCGGGCGAGAACGGTTCGGAACGGGGCCGGTCACGCCAGTTCCGTGATGGGGAGCGGGCACGCGATTCCTGGCCGGGACCGGCGTGTGTCAGGCCGCTCACCAGGACCGTTCGACGGTAGCGTCGCCCTCACTCTTCTCTCTGCCTGGAGCCCGGGGGGTTCTGCCCGTGCAGCAATCGTTCTTCGCGCTTCTGCTCGGCCGTCTGCTGACCAACCGGTGGTGGCGCACCTTTCATGCCCGGGCCGCCCTGTCCGTCTCGGCGGCCACGGCCACGGTCCTGCTGGCCGGGGCGGCATTGGTCGTTCCCGCCGAGGAGGGCGCGCCCGGCGCGAACATCACCTCGTTCCCCAAAGCCGTCTGGTGGTCCATCGAGACCGCGACGACGGTCGGGTACGGGGATCTGTACCCCGTGACCGCATGGGGGCGGGTGATCGCCTCGGTGATGATGCTGGCCGGTATCACCACCTTCGGCATGGTCACCGCGTCCATCGCCACATGGTTCGTCGGCCGGGCCGAGCAGGACGCCCAGCATGTGGGCAGGGCGGTACGCCGCTATGCCCGGCACGGCGAGGAGGTGTTCGACGCCGAGCTCCGGGCGCTGCACGAGAGGTTCGACCGTGTGGAGCGGCTGCTCGAGAGACACGGCGAACGATAGGCGCCGACAGGCAGGGGCCACCCGTCGGGCGCGGCCATGTTCCCGGCCGTGTGCGGGAAGCGGGAGCAGCGACGAGATGGACGCTCAGTCCCCCGTCACCCCGTCGAGGCGTTCGCGCACCAGGTCGGCGTGGCCGATGTGACGCGCGTACTCCCCGATCATGTGGACATGCACCAGGCGCAGTGAGAAGACCTCGCCGCGATGTGTGAAGGTGTCGTCGAGCGACGCATCGGCGACGACGGCGTCCGCGAGGCGGCACTCCTCGATCAGGCGCGCATAGTCGTCCGCCGCACGGGCCGGGTCCAGGTCCTCGAAGTCCGCGTCCTTGCCCCGGGACGGGTCGTACATCGGCTCCAGCGGCTGTCCGGCGAATCGCTCCCGGAACCACGTGCGTTCGACCTTCGCCATATGACGGAGCAGCCCGAGAAGGGTGAGGTTGGACGGCGGAACGGTCCTTTCGGCGAGTTGTTCACCGGTCAGGCCGGCGCACTTCTGCAGCAGCGTGCTGCGGAACCAGCCGAGATATCCCGTGAGCATCTCCCGCTCGCCGGCGACCAAGGATCCGGGGATGCGCTTCGCTTCAGGTGCGGTCCAAGTCATCGCATGATCATGCCTGTTGGCCGGCAGTCCGTGCCAGACCTTTCACCAGTCCGCGGTGTCCGATGTCCAAGTGGTCGTCGTGGAGGTGGTGATGTCGGTGGCGACTCCGATGATCAGGAAGAGGACCAGCAGGGCCTTCCCCGCAGCGCTCATGACCAGCGGCCGGGTGGCGGAACGTGTCTGCCGCTCCGGTACGGAGAGGGCGTCGTCACCGAAGAACCCCTTGGGGTAGGCCGACGTGAGCATCATGAAGTACGCGGCGAAGCGCATGCTGTACCGGAGTGTGGCGGCCGAGGCCTCGAAGAGGGGACGGGGCATCCGCCCCAGGATGAGCGTGATCAGCCACCAGATGAAGGACAGGGCCCACCAGCCCGACGAGGCGAGGCCCTGTACAACGGCCGCCGGAATCATCAGGAGCAGCCGGAAGAAGACGGCCAGCCGGTTGAGCTCCGTCGGCCGTACCTCGATCTGGACCGGGTAGTCCGGCGGCGGGGTCAGCGTGAACGGCGGATAGCGGTCGATCAGCAGCATCGCGTTCGCGCCGACCCGCATCCGGTAGCCGAGATATCCGGCGAGGAAGCGGAAGACCGCTTCGGGCAGCCGCCCCAGTACCAGGGCGGCGAACCATCCCACGATGACGGTGAAGACGGCCGCGATGTGGAGGAAGAACAGCACGATGAAGTGCGGGATGAGCAGGAGGAGTCGCACCAGGACGGTGAGTCGCCGTTGTCCCGGCGGCTCGACGAGGTCCAGGACGGGCAGCCATTCGCCGAGGTCCGCTCCCCTGGGGCCCGTCCACTGGGCGTCAGCCATGTCGCTCCTCCTCGGCGGGTGACACGTATGCCATCGGCACACACGTCATCACCCCACGCTGGGCCCTCGGAATCCGGTTCGCAATCGGTCACGGGCCGATCGGCCGATGCACCCGGCCGACCGGGTGATGGCGGCGTCCGGCCGGGTGCGGACGAGGCCGTGTCGCCCCATCAGCTCGCGGTGCGCTCGTGCCGGCCGCCGAGAACGTGGACCAGCCCCCGACGGCCGCGCTTCCAGGGCCGCATCCGGACCCGCAGCCGGTCCACCGACCGGTCACGACCGAGGCGGTGCAGCCCCCGTCGTGGACCGCCACGCCCGGCATCCGGGCCGTACGGCCGGGGATGACGACCTGTCGTCGCTGTCGGAACCGATCGGCCGGTTTCCGTACCACTGCCCGTCACCCAACTCTCCTATCGTGCCTGTCGTTTGACGCGTTCGCATCAACGATGAGGGTGAGGATCATGGGAGACGGACGGCACATGGGACACGGATGGCGTCGAGGGCTGACGACCGCGGCGGCCGGTCTGCTCGCTGTCGGACTGACTGCCGGATCCGCCCGTTCGGCCGACACGGGTGAGTCCGCCTACTCGGCGACCACCGGCGTCGGCGTGCACAACGCGTACGAGAAGAGCACCTATCCCTACTTCGCCGACGCTCTCGACTCCGGTGCGGCGCTTCTCGAGCTCGATGTGTGGACCAACGTCTTCGGCAGTTCCTGGCGGGTCTCGCACAGCAACCCGATCGGCAACGACAACAACTGCGAGAACGCCGCGAACGCGAGCCAGCTGCGCACCAAGGCGCGCAATCAGAATCTGGCCGGCTGTCTCGCGGACATCAGGGCCTGGCACGACGCGCACCCGGGCCACCGGCCGGTGGTGCTGAAGCTCGAACTCAAGGACGGCTTCCAGGCAAACAACGGCCGGGGCCCCGCCCAGCTGGACGCACTGCTGTCCGACAAGCTCGGCAGCGCGCTGTTCCGGCCCGCCGATCTGGCCGGTGGGCACGCCACGCTCGACGAGGCGGTACGGGCCGGCGGGTGGCCCGCCCGGTCCGCGCTTGCCGGGCGCTTCGTCGTGGAGCTGATTCCCGGGACCGTCGAAGAGGGCAACCCGGCCGACACCCTGTGGACCGACCGGGAGTACGCCACTCATCTGCGCGATCTCGCGGCGGCCGGGCGGCTGGGGGACGCGGCCGCCTTCCCCGCTGTGCACCGGGCCGAGGCCGGTGACCCGAGAGGGCGCTACACGGACGCGGGCATCCGGCCCTGGTTCGTGGTCTTCGACGGCGACGCCGCCACGTACGCCGGTGGGTCCATCGACACGGGGTGGTACGCCCGGAACCAGTATCTCGTCGTGATGACCGACGCCCACAATGTGGCGCCCGCCATCGACGGGACGAACCCGACACAGGCTCAGGCCCTGGACCGGCTCGCCCTGTTGGCGGGACGGCACGCGAGCATCATCACCGCGGACTGGCATGCGCTGACTCAGGTGCTCTCGACGGTCGTGCCGCGCGCGGCGGGCTGACGGAGACCGGCGGTCGGCGAGGTCACGGCGCGGCACGGCCATCGCTTCGCCGTCTGCGCCGAGCAGTTCCCGGCGTAGCCGCGTACGGAGCCGCATGCGGCGCCCATGTCCGCCGGGAACAGCGGCATGTCGGCGGCGGGCGCCGTGCCGCAGCCGGGCCGGTTCGGTTCCTGGTCCTCGGGGTCCGCCCGCCGACCGACGAGTATGCGCTCACCGGCGAGGCCGGCATCGGCGACGATGCCGGCCTCGCCGCCCCGTCCTCCCCCCTGGACCTCGCCGCGCGAGTCGGAACGGCAAAGCCCGCCGCGTCGGACGGGGCCCGTCGGCGCCGGTGCATCCACCGACGTCGCCGAAGTTGTGGAGCCGCGCGGAACGCATCTGTCAGTTCACGGAGTGGAACCCTAAGGCCTGTCACGTAATCCCTGGTGGATCGGCGCATCGTCAGATGCGGTGCATCGCAAGGCGGAGGGGCGTCCTCATACCGGTCCTATTCGGGCGTTCCGACAACGCACCGAGGTGCCGTAGCTGTCGTCGTGCGCCCGCCAGGGATTACGGGACAGCCCATAGGGTGGCAGCGTGTCCACTCCTACGGTGCCCACCGGCCGGTTCAGCGCGGATCCCGCACGCGATCCATGGGGCGAGTGGGCGCTGATACTGCTGTCAGCCGCGTCCGGGGCTGCGGACGCGTTCGCCTTCCTCTGTCTCGGCCAGGTGTTCGCCGGAGTGATGACGGGCAATCTCGTGCTGCTGGGTGGTTCCGCCGCCGGCGTCGGGGAGGACGGGGTCGCGCTGCGTGTCGTCACCGCGCTCGTCGCGTACGGCTGCGGGGTCGCGTGCGGCGCGTGGATGGGTGAGGGGCTGCGGTGGCGGTTGCCGGCGATGCTGCTGGCCGAGGTGGCGCTGCTCACGGCGGGCGCCGTGCTGTGGGGCCTGGAGGCGATCACGTCCGGCGGGGACCGGCTCGGGCTGTTGGCCGTGATCTCCCTGGCGATGGGGATTCAGGGCCGGATCCGCGCAACGCCGACCAACTACTTCACCGGCACGCTGACGTCACTTGTCGGGCGGGTGGCGCTGCGGTCCCTGCGCGGCGAGGACGGCTGGGTGATGGGCCGGCTGATCGCTGTCGTGGCGGGGGCGACGGCGACGGCGCTTACGGTCCGGCTCTGGCCGGACGCCGCTGCCTGCGTCGCCGCGGCGCTGGCGGCGGGGGCCCTGCTCGCCGAGGTGGTGCCGGGACGGCCGTCCCAGGGCGAGGAACGGGCGGACAGCGAGAGGCCCCGGCCGGATCGGGGGAATCCAGCCGGGGCAGCTTGAGTGCGGGCGCTCAGCGCGTCATCCACATGTAGATGAACGATAAACCATCACGCCCTGTTCCCCGGAATCGGCACCGGCGACTGTGACGCGGCGCACGGGGCTTCAGCGCCCGGCGGGCACCGTCGTCCCGTAGCGGCGCCGGAACTGCTCGATCCGGCCGGCGGTGTCCACCACCCGGTTGGTCCCGGTGTAGAACGGATGACTCGCCGACGAGGTCTCCACGTCGATGACCGGGTAGCTGTTGCCGTCCTCCCACTCCACACGCTGATCGGCGTCAGCGGTCGAACGGGTCAGGAAGGCGACCCCCGCGGCGCGGTCGCGGAAGACGACCAGGCGGGAGACGGGGTGGATGCGGGGCTTCATATGCGTTCCTTCCTTGGCTTCATGGATGAGGAGGACTTCCGCCGCCGGCCGCGCCCGACGGGTCAGCGCTCCTCGCGGAAGAGGACGTGCTGCCCGGCGGCGGGATCGAACTTGCGCAGAACCAGCCGGTCGGGATTGTTGCGACGGCTCTTCCGTGTCACATAGGTCTGTCCCGTCCCGGCGGTCGACCTCAGAGTGACGACGGGGCGGGCTTCACTGCGTGCCATGGGCACCTCCGGACGCTCTCACCGACCCCATCCCGCATTTGTGGGAATGGGTGTCGTTTTCGTTCTGGTGCTGTAACGCGAGAGGACCGGACCACATTCCCGTCCCGGACACTCGCGCGAAGGGGCCGAGATCAAGGGGATCCGCCCCGGACGGCGAGTATCGAAAGCTCGACCCCACCACGAGCCGGGAAATGCCATCGTGCGCGCCCCGTCCGGGCATCGCGCCCCGCCTTCGGACCCCGCGCCGGCCCGAGGCCGCGACCACCACCCCGAACACGTGGCGGACAGGCCCGCGACCGGCACACCCCGGCCCCGGTCCGACGGGGCGTCAGCCCAGCGGTGGAGGCTCCGGCGCATATGCCCCGATCAGGTGCGGCGGCCCGCCCAGGAACGGCGCGCGCGGGCGCGCGGCGAGTGACTTGCATCAACGACCGTGGGGGGCAAGGCTGTTCGAAGAACCGGGGCTCTGTACAGCCTGTGGCATATGCCAGAAGCAACAACGCATCGAGTGTTGCCAAACCACTTACGGGCTCCCGCAGCCTGTGCCACAGTCGTCTTCGGTCCACCTTTCAGACCTGGTTGTGCCGCGCCTGTATCGGAGTACGAGATGCCGTCCCATCTGTCCGCGGACCGCCCCGCCCCACAGCCTCCCGAGCGCGATGCCGTCGACGTGTTGATCAACCGCACCCGTCGGCTGCGCGGAGATGTGGATGCTGTGCGGCGGGACACGGCGCTGGTCGACGAGGACGATCCGCAGCTGCGCTGGCAGCGCGCGCTCTGTGAGCTGGCGGTCCACCACCTCGACGATCTCGGCACGCATCTGGGCCAGCTCAAGGAGGGCCCCCCGCCCGGGTCGGCGGAGCAGCCGGCACAGGACGCGGAGCGGGCGCAGCAGGAGAGCGTCGCCGAGCCGCAGGCCGGTGCGCTGCTGAGCCGGGTGGGCAGCGCCGAGTGGAATCTGCTGACCGACGAGGTCAGTTGGTCGGAGGAGCTGTTCGAGATCTTCGGCCGGCCCTTGGAGGCGGGACCGCTGTCGCTCGACGAACTTCCGTCCGTGCTGTTCCCCGAGGACCAGCCCCTGCTCACGGCACTGGTGACGGACTGTCTGGTCGACGGAAAGCCGATAGACGGCGAGTTCCGCATCCTGCGGACCGACGGCCGGATGCGCACCCTGCACATGATGGGTGAGCCCGTTCTCGACGCAGACGGCTGCACCGCCTCCATGTGGGCCGTCCTGCGGGATGTCAGCGAACTGCGACGCAGCCAGAGCGTGGTGCGCCGGACCGGCGACACGTTCCGGCGCCAGCAGCACATGGCACAGACCGAGCGTCGCGTGGCGGTCGAGCTCCAGGAGTCCGTACTCCCCGCATGGCGCGGCTCGCTGCTGCTCCCGCAGCGCGGACCCAACGCAATGGATGTCGCGGCCCGCTACCTGCCGTCGCATGCCAGTGATCTGATCGGCGGCGACTGGTACGACGCGCTGGAACTGCCGGACGGCAGAACACTGCTCACGGTCGGCGATCTGACCGGTCACGGCATCCCGGCCACCTCGGCCATGGCGATGCTGCTGGGTGCGCTGCGCGGGATGGCGGTGGCGGGCATCGAGCCGGGCGCCCTGATGGGCCACCTCAACCAATTACTCGAAGCGTCCGTGCAGCCCGCACTCGGCAGTGCGATGTGCTGCCGTTTCGACCCCGTGACCGGCACTCTCGCCTGGGCGCAGGCCGGCCACCCCGCTCCGCTGCTGTTCCGCGACGGAGCGGGACGACCCCTGCCATCGCCGGACGGGGTGCTGCTCGGCGCCGCCTCCTCGGTGGCGTACGAGCAGGACGAAGTGACCCTGCTGCCCGGCGATGTGCTGGTTCTGCACACCGACGGACTGACCCGCCGCAGCGACCGGGGGGTGGGCCCGGAGGCGCTGCTCGCGCTCGCACCGCGCTTCGCCGAGGCGCGCACGGCACAGGACTGCGTACGGACGGTCGTCGAGGAGTTCGGTGGCACCGAGCGCCTGGACGACGCATGCGTGCTGGTCGCCCGTATCGGGGGGTGAGCCCGGGTCGGTCACGAGCACGAGTGCACAGCACGGGGACGCAGACGGATGCCGCCTGCTCGTGTCGTGCGGGGCTCGGACGGTGGGTGATCGGCACCCTGTCGTCGCAGCGCCCCTGGATCAGATCTCCGAGCTTCTCGGCCGCCTGATCACGGAGCTCTGAGGCATCGCGAGACTGATCTCCTGACGCAGGTCCTCGATCTTCGCGTACCCGGCGAACTGCCCTGTGAGCCGGTACATCTCGCGCAGCCGGTCCCAGGTTCGGTGCGAGGAGGTCTCCCCCATCGTCACCAGGGCGAGCCGCGCGTATCGGTCGGCCTGCTCCGGGTCGTCGGCGATGAAGCACGCCGAGGCGAGCGAGATGTAGTCGAAGATCTTGGAGCGCTGGCGCCCGTTGGCGCGCAGTTCCAGGGCCTGCTTGGCGTGGCGCTGGGCGATCACGGCCACCGAGGGATCGTGCTCGGCGAGCGTACGGAACGCCAGGGCCTGCATGCCGTGCAGATCCGCCTCGTCGAACAGCTGCATCCAACTGGGCGGCGGCACATCACTCTTGTCCGACACGAAGAGCTCCTCGGCCTTGCCGAGCGTGCGGCGCATGGCCTGGCCGCGCCCCATGGACGCCTGCGCCCAGGCCTCGATGGTGTGCAGCATCGCCTGGGTGCGTGGCAGCACCATGTCCCCGGAACCGGACTTGGCGAGCTTCATCAGGTCCAGGGCGTCGTCGGGACGGCCCAGGTGGACCATCTGGCGGGCCGCCCGGGAGAGCGCCTCTCCCGCACGCGGGCGGTCGCCGCCCTCGCGTGCCGCATGGGCGGCGATGACGAAGTACTTCTGGGCGGTGGGTTCGAGGCCGATGTCGTGGGACATCCAACCGGCGAGTACGGCGAGATTGGCGGCAACGCCCCAGAGGCGGCGCTGCAGATGGTCGGGATGGCGGTAGGCGAGCATGCCGCCCACCTCGTTGAGCTGGCCCACGACCGCCTTGCGCTGGAGTCCGCCGCCCCGGGAGGCGTCCCAGGCGCGGAACACCTCGACGGACCGTTCGAGTGCTTCGATCTCCTCCGACCCGATGGGGGCGGCCTCGTACCGGTCGAAGCCGGCCGGGTCCGCGTGGAAGGGATCGTCGATCCGTGGAGCGTCGGCCGCCAGCACGGGGTCGGTGTGCAGCCAGTCGTGCATGGGGCCGGTGATGGTCGATCCTGCGGCGAGCGCGGCGCCCGCGCTCACCAAGCCGCGTCGGTTGAGCATGAGGTCCATTCCCGTGAATTCGGTGAGGACCGCTGCCGTCCGTTCGGGCGCCCACGGCAGTCCGTCGGGATTGGGTTCCGTCCCGACCTCTTTCCGCTTCCCCACACGCCCGCGCCGGCCGAACCCGAGGTCCTCGATGGTCACGACACGACCGAGTCGCTCGGTGAACAGGGCTGCCAGCACTTCGGGCACGGGATCGCGGGGGGACTCCCCCATGTCGATCCAGCGCCTCACGCGCGAGGTGTCGGTGGCCAGCTGCGGGTAGCCCATGGCCGCCGCCTGCCGGTTCACCATCCTCGCGAGTTCGCCCTTGGACCAGCCGGCAAGGCCGAACAGATCCGACAGACGGGTGTTGGGTTCTCCGGTCACGTCAAGCCCCCAGGTTCTCGGCTGAGTTGACAGTAACCCTCTGTCAGATGCCTTGCGACTATTCGCCAGGGTTCGCCAGGGTCCGCCAGATGGTCTGCCACCCGCGCACCGGTGTCAGGTAGGAAAGCGCCACCCCGCCCGGCAGCCCTAGGCACTCCCCAGGGTGCCGAACGGCCGCCGGCCGGGGCGGCGCACGCAACTTGTCGGCGCACGAAGGGATCTGTCTCGCCCATGTACACAGCATCGTCCTCCGTGTCCGCCCCGCCCCGGCCCCTGCGTCCCATGGGGGCGGGCACCGGACCGTACCTCGCACCTCACGCCGGTCCCTCGGCGGCCGGCACGGTCCGGCCCCGGCGGCCGGCGGGGCCGGGCGCCCCACCGCTCAGCGGGCGTCTGGACCTGTCCGGTCCGCAGGGCGCGCAGCTGAGGATGGCGATCGCCTCGGTGCACCGGATCTGCCCGGAGTTCAACCCGGTCCAGGTGCTGCGCCGCAGTGGGCGTTCGGTACTGCTCGTCGGCACCACCGGACGCACGACGGCGGTCGCGAAGTGTTTACTGGACCACTCCCCCGTCTGGTCGGAGCGGTTCCGCCACGAGATAGCGGCATACCGGGCGTTCGTCCGGCACCGTCCGCCGGTCCGGGTGCCGCGGCTGATCGCGGCCGACCCGGAGAACTGCACGCTGGTCATCGAGCGGATGCCGGGACGTGTGGCGGCGCTGACGAGGCACCCGTCGGAGGCTCCGCCCAGGGCCGATGTACGGGCCGCGCTCGGCGCGATCAGCCGGGTCAACGCCTGGCGGCCGGCCGCCGGGTTGTTCGACGCCCAGCTGGACTACGCCTCGCGCATCGCCCGCTATCACGAGCTGGGTCTCTTCACCGACCGTGATCTGGGTGACCTGCAGAAGCTGCTGCACGGCCTGGCGCACGCAGGCGGCCGTCAGGGGATGGGGCAGTTCTGCCACGGTGACGCCCTGCTCTCCAACATCCTGCTGTCGCCGACGGGTCCGGTGCTGGTGGACTGGGAGCACGCGGGCTGGTATCTGCCGGGGTACGACCTGGCGACGCTGTGGGCGGTGCTGGGCGACGCACCGGTGGCGCGGCGCCAGATCAGCCAGCTGGCACAGGCCACGGGTCCGGCGGCGCGGGACGCGTTCCTGGTGAACCTGATGATCGTGCTGACGCGGGAGATCCGTACGTACGAGACGGCTGTGCAGCGGGCGATGCGGGAGACCACGCCCACGGGCGGCGGTCAGGAGCGTCCGGGCGTGCTGTCGTCGGGCGAGGAGCAGCGGCTGCTGCTGCGCCGGCTGCACGACGACTGTGCGATGGCCCGGCGGGCCGTGCGCGCCGCGGTCGGCACTCGCTGACGCGGCTCCACGAGGGATGCGCGCTGCGGGTCCGGTGCCGACACACCGGGCCTGCAGCGCGCTGTCGCGTTCAGTCCCTCCGGCCATCGTGGCGCGGGGAACGGGTTCGCGGGCAGAGCCCCTGAAGGGCCCCGCCCGCTCCGCCTCGAGCCGTCACCGCACCCGCACCACATCCACCTCCGACGTCTTCACGAAAGCGATCCGGTGCCCGATCTGCACCGTCACGTACTTCTCCCCGCCCTTGAAGTACGCGTGGTCCAGCGGATACGACGCATCGATCGTCGGCGCGTAGAAGAAACCGGTCGGCGCCTCGCCCCCGCCGGGGTACGACTGCCCGGCCTTGATGGTGTACGGCAGCGGCGTTCCCACCCGCTGGTCCGCGAAGTCCGCCGGGTACTCCGACTTCTCCGGGTAGGCCACCCCGTACACCGGCACCTCGGTACGGCCGGCCTTCGGCCGGACGACATAGCCGGCGGTCGGCACGGTGGTCCGGGCCTTCGCGGGCGTCTCGAACCAGGCCTTCTGGCCGTACCACCAGATCGCCGTCCAGCCGGGCGCGTGGTCTGCGACCACCGCCTGCTGAGTCGCACTGATCTTGCTGCCCCAGTCGGCCGCACAGTTCGTGCCGGGCGAGCCGTCGGTGTGCAGGCCCGGGTCGGAGAACAGCGGTGCGTCGGTGGACGGTTCGGTGTGGAGCGGGACGGCGCTGCTGCCCTGCACCGGTAGGTCGACGCTCTTCTCACAGTCGCGGAAAGCCTGCTTGTTGTCCTTGAAGCGGGGGCTGACGGTGACCAGCGGGCTGCTCTTCGGTGCGCTGGGCACGGTCGTCGGCTTGCCGAGCAGCGCCATGAAGCGGTTCCAGTCCCAGTACGTTCCCGGGTCCCAGTGCATGTTCTTGGTACCGGCCGTGCTGGTGGGCGGCACGCCGTCGTGGCCGATGATGTGCTGCCGGTCGAGCGGGATGTCGTACTTGGCGGCGAGATAACGCACCAGCTTCGCCGTCGAGTTGTACAGCTCGGGGGTGTACCACTTCGCGCCCTCGACGGCGACACCCTCCTGCTCGATGCCGATGGAGTGGGTGTTGACGTACCAGTTGCCCGCCTGCCAGGCGACGTCCTTGTCCTTGACCATCTGGGTGACATGACCGTCGCCCGAGCGCACCACATAGTGGGCCGAGGTCTGGTTCAGCGGGTTCTGGAAGATCTTCAGGGTGGTGTCGAAGTCTTCTTCGGTGTCATGCAGAACGATGAATCTGATCTTGTTGCTGTGCGGGCGGTCCGCGGTGTCGTAGTTGCCGTACGTCTCCTTGTCGGCCGGATCTCCGGTCTGCTGATAGGCCGCCGGGACCCAGTCGCAGTCGAGGCCGCGGGGACACTCGGGCCGCACCCCGTCCGCACCGGCCTGCGCCGCGGGAGAGAGCAGCGCGAGACTCAGGGCGCTGACGGTGGTCAGGGCGAGAGTGAGTCGGGTCCTCTGCTTGGACGTCATGACAACCCTTCTTGGAGCTGCGCGCTTCGAAAGTCGTACGTGGTCCGATGTCGCTGTTCGGCTATGGGCGCACACTCTGTGACCTGAGGTGATAGCGCGTCAAGAGCGCAAGGCGGGTTGTCGGACGAGCCACTGGACCAGACCACTGGCAGGTGCTCTGACCTGCGAAGGTCAGGAAGCAAGGACGTTGTGGCGATGGGGCGTTACCTGAGTTTTACGGAGTGGGCGGGCATGCGCCGCGGTCCGTCGATGCCCCACACGCACACGTACCTTTTGTGTGACTAATTCCTGGTGTGCGTGCCCCGGACGGCCGAAGGGTAGTGCTCGCGCGGACACGAAAGGTCCGCGCGGGCCCCGCGCGGAATTCCTCGGAAAGGCCGGACGCACATGGCTCAGCCCTTCACCCTGCCGGACTTCTATGTTCCGTATCCGGCGCGGCTCAACCCCCATGTCGAGGAGGCGCGACAGCACACCAAGTCCTGGGCGCGCAGCATAGGGATGGTGGAAGGGTCCGGTATCTGGGAGGAGAAGGATCTCGACTCCCATGACTACGCGCTGCTGTGCGCGTACACCCACCCCGACTGCTCGGCGGAGGCCCTGTCACTGGTCACCGACTGGTATGTGTGGGTGTTCTTCTTCGACGACCACTTCCTGGAGCTGTTCAAGCGCACCCCGGACCGGGAGGGCGGCAAGAAGTATCTGGACCGGCTGCCGGCGTTCATGCCGATGGAGCGAGGGGCGCGGACACCCGAGCCGACGAACCCGGTCGAGGCGGGGCTGACCGATCTGTGGGCGCGGACGGTGCCGAGCATGTCCGACGCCTGGCGGGCCCGTTTCGCGGAGGCGACCGAGAACCTGCTCCACGAGTCGCTGTGGGAACTCGCCAATATCAACGAGGGGCGCATCGCGAACCCCGTGGAGTACATCGAGATGCGCCGCAAGGTGGGCGGCGCACCATGGTCGGCGGGGCTCGTGGAGTACGCGGCGGGCGCCGAGGTCCCCGATTCGGTGGCCGACGAGCGGGCGCTGCGGGTGCTGCGGGACGCCTTCTCCGACGGGGTGCATCTGCGCAACGACCTGTTCTCGTACCAGCGGGAGGTCGAGGACGAGGGCGAGAACAGCAACGGCGTGCTGGTACTGGAGAGGTTTCTGAACTGCTCCACCCAGGAGGCCGCCGAGGCGGTGAACGATCTGCTGACCTCACGGCTCCAGCAGTTCGAGAACACCGCGCTCACCGAACTCGGGCCGCTGTGCGCGGAGAAGGGACTCGATCCGACGGAGGCGGCGGCGGTTCTCGCGTACGCCAAGGGTCTGCAGGACTGGCAGTCCGGCGGCCACGAGTGGCACATGCGCTCCAGCCGCTACATGAACGACGGCGGGGCGGCCGAGGCCGCTCCCGGCTTCGGTACGGCCGCCGCGTCGATCCGCTTCACACCACGCTCGGAGCGGGCCCGGCTGCGCAGCCACTCCCATATGCCCTACCGGCACGTCGGCCCCTCGCTGCTGCCCGAGTTCGACCTGCCGTTCGGTACGACGCTCAGTCCGCATCTGGACGGCGCGCGGGTCCGGATCGTCGACTGGGCCCGCCGGATGGGGATCCTGGAGGCGCAGCCGGGGGTGCCGGGCTCGCACATCTGGGACGAGGAGCGGCTCGTCGCGATCGATCTGCCGTTGTGCGCGGCGGGTCTGTACCCGGACGCGACGGCGGACGAGCTGGATCTCTCCTCGGGGTGGCTGGCCTGGGGTACCTACGGCGACGACTGGTTCCCGGTGGTGCACGGGCGGGCCCGGGACCTGGCCGGGGCGCGGCTGGCCAACGCGCGTCTCTCGTTGTTCATGCCGCTGGACGGCTCCGCGGCCCCGGAGCCGGTCAATGCGCTGGAGCGCGCTCTCGCCGATCTCTGGCACCGGACGGCGGCCCCGATGGACGACCGCGCGCGGCGCGACTTCCGTACGGCCGTCGAGTCGATGACGGCGAGCTGGCTCTGGGAGCTGGCCAACCAGGCGCAGAACCGGATCCCGGACCCGGTGGACTACATCGAGATGCGGCGGCTGACGTTCGGTTCGGACCTCACGATGAGTCTGTGCCGGCTCGGTCACGGGAAGAAGGTGCCGGAGGAGATCTACCGCAGCGGTCCGCTGCACTCCCTGGAGAACGCGGCGGCGGACTATGCCACGCTGCTCAACGACCTGTTCTCGTACCAGAAGGAGATCGAGTACGAGGGTGAGGTGCACAACGGCGTCCTGGTCGTGCAGAACTTCTTCGGGGTCGACTATCCGACGGCGGTGGCGATCGTGCACGACTTGATGAACTCGCGGCTGCGCCAGTTCCTCCATGTCGCGGAGCAGGAACTCCCGGTCCTGTACGACGACTTCGGGCTGGACGCCGAGGCCAGGGAGATCCTGGCGGGTTACGTGGAGGAGCTCAGGCACTGGATCGCGGGCATCCTGATCTGGCACCGGGGCTGCCGCCGCTACCGCGAAGAGGATCTGCGGCGGGGCACCGGCGCCCCGTGGCACCTCAGTGGTCCCACGGGGCGCGGAGTCTCGGCGGCGCGGGTCACCGCGCTGTTCGCTCAGCGTTCGGCTCAGCCCTCCGCCGGCGGCGTGTAGCGGCCGCCCGCACGGGCCTTGAAGGTCCTCACGCCGCTCGGCCACAGGGAGCTGCGTACGGTCATCTCGCGGCCTCGGCCCGCCGTGATCACCACACGGCGGGCCTGCCCGGCGGTCCTATTCGATGTCGTCGGTGAAGCCTCCGCGGGCGCGCAGTCCGCGCACCGATCCGGCCGGCCGGCCGGGGCGGGGAGAGTCTCGATCATGCCGTACCGGCTCTGCGGCAGCTTTCGGCGATGTCCGAGGTGGCACCGAAGTCGCCGTCGATCCGGAACGGCGGGTGGGTGTGCCGGCGGTCGGGGAGGGTGTAGCTCTTCAGCTGTTCCCCGAGCATCTTGTGGGAACGGCCGCCGTCGGGCATCCGTGCCCAGAAGTTGATCTTCCATGCTCAGGGCCGGCAGGTGCCGGCGTCGCCACGCGCTTCGAGAGGGACCTCGGCCGCCTCGGCCCGGTTGCTGCCGGGTTCGATCTGCCGCCCTGGGTGGAGGGCGAAGAGGTGCGAGACGTGGCCGTGGTCGTCGGCCGGGTCGTTCCGGTCGGTGCCCCGCGGCCGTCCGGATCGGTGCGGACGGCCGCGGCAGGGACGTTTCAGCCCTGCTGGAACAGCTCGGCGGGCAGTGGCTTCAGCAGGGTGTACAGATCGTCGGTGATGGGCCGGTCCCAGCTGGCGATGGTGACGAGCACCCCGTCGCTGCGGTCGAACTGGACGCAGGAGATCCGGGTCTCGGACAGCTTCACCCGGCGGACGATGAGCAGGTTGTCGCCCTGCATCACCGGCATGTCGTCGGTGCCGGTGACCTCGACCGGCTCGTCGTTCTCCAGCGCGAGCAGCAGCTGGGCGACCTCGAACGGGACCTGGCCCTCCTCGGTCTCGCGGGCGGGCGAACCCTCCGGGAGATTACCGATGATCATCGCGGGGCCACGGCCGCCGAACAGGTCGTACCGCAGGAAGACACCCTGACAGCTCCCGTCGGGTGCGGGCAGCAGACCGGCGCCGAGGTTTCCGGGCCAGTCCCCCGGGTCCATGGCCAGGACGTCGAAATCCGGGCCCGCGGGTGTGGCGGCGCTACGGCGGCGGAGGAAGGACATGCAGACATGTTACGTGTCCGGGCTCACGTTGCGGAGCCGGGCCCGCGCACGTCGGACGGCCGACCGGCGGGCCGAGGCGCGGACGGCGCATCATGGCCCGACTCCGCGGCCAGCGCCTCCAGGACGGCCACCGCCTCGGTGGCTCGTCCGTGCGGGACGAACAGGTGGTCGTGGTGGTAACCGGCCACCACATTGCAGCTCACCCCCGCGTCGGTGAGAGCGAGCGCCACGGCGGCGGTGAGCCCCACGGCGTCCAGCGCGGAGTGGACGCGCAGGGTGATCCAGGCCGCCACGTAGTCGTACGTCAGCCCCGCGGCGACGGCTTCCTCCTCCGGAAGCACCAGGGTCAGCCCCTCGCGCTCGGTGACCGCCACCACGGGAGCCACGCCGGTGGGCGCGGCACCGTCGGGCACCGTGGTGAAGACGTACCGGCCGGTGTTCAGCTCCGGCCTCATGCCACTCAGCAGGGTTCGCAGGTCGCGTTCGCCAGTCATGATCACCACGCTACGGCGGTTCACCCGGCTACGGGTGCGACGAGCGGTGCCTCTCGGGGTGGCGCGCCACCCGGGCCCGGTTGCCGTAGGACGGCTTGCACCACTCCTGGCGGGGGTGCTCCTTGATGAAGTAGCGCACGCACCGTGGCGCGTGACAGGCGCGCAGCGTGGCGCGGTCCGGCCCGGCGAGGAATCCGATCACGGCGCGGGCCAGGGCGGCGGGCACGGCGTCCTCGTGCCGCGCTGCGCCGGTCGGGTGGTGGGAGACGAGTGGATCGCCTTCGTCCGGCCAGTAGAGACGTGGGACGGTCGGGACGGCCGCGGCCGCGGCATTGAGCCGGTCGAGTGCCTCGGGTACGAGGATGAGGCTCCGGGCGTCGGCGGGACTCGGTTCGTCGGCGAGTACGGCGTGCGCGAGGAGCGCCCGGACGGCGGCACGCAGGGACCGTACGGCAGCGAGGCTCTCCTGAGGCTGGTTGGGAACGAGAACTGCTGTGGCCCTGAGTCCGCTCCGCGCGGGCCGCGCTGTCAGGTGAGGTCGAACTCGCCGTCGCGGGCGTTCACCACGAAGGCCCGCCATTCGGCCGGGGTGAAAATCAGCGAAGGGCTGCCGGGCTTACCGGCGTTGCGCATCGCGATGAATCCCTCGACGAAGGCGATCTGGACATCCCCGGCCCCCTGTGTGCCCGACTGCCAGTCGGCCTTGCTGAGGTCGAGGTCCGGCTTGTCCCAGCCGGCAAAGGGCTGCTGGGTGGTGGTGCTCTCCGCCACGTCGGCTCCTCCCGCTAGTCGTCCCGGCCAAAGCCTAGCCACCGCGGGCGGTCCCGGACAGGCCGCGGCCAAGGCTTGCTCGACCGGCCCGGGACCGCGCCCGTCTCAGGTGCCGGGAGGCTCGGCTCCGACCAGCCACATGGAGAAGAACTGCGCGCCGCCGCCGTACGCGTGGCCTAGCGCCCTGCGGGCGCCCGGCACCTGGTGTTCGCCTGCCTGTCCGCGTACCTGCAGGGCCGCTTCGGCGAAGCGGATCATGCCGGACGCGCCGATGGGGTTGGTGGAGAGCACACCGCCCGAGGGGTTCACCGGCAGGTCGCCGTCGAGTTCGGTGACCCCGGACTCGGTGAGCTTCCAGCCCTCCCCCTCGGCTGCGAAGCCGAGATTCTCCAGCCACATCGGCTCGTACCAGGAGAACGGGACGTACATCTCGACGGCGTCGATCTCCCGTCGCGGGTCGGTGATCCCGGCCTGCCGGTACACATCGGCCGCGCAGTCCTTGCCCGCCTGCGGCGAGACGAAGTCCTTGCCGGCGAACAGGGTGGGTTCACTGCGCATCGCGCCGCCGTGCAACCAGGCGGGCCGATGCGGCGAACGGCCGGCGCCCGTCCGGTCGGTGAGGATCATCGCGCACGCGCCGTCCGAGGACGGGCAGGTCTCGGAGTAGCGGATCGGGTCCCAGAGCATCGGTGCGGCCTGCACCTTCTCCAGGGTGATGCCCGGGTCGTGGATGTGTGCGTACGGGTTCTTGAGCGCGTTGCGCCGGTCCTTGTAGGCGACGAGGGAGCCGACGGTGTCGGGCGCCCCGGTACGGCGCATGTACGCGCGCACGTGCGGGGCGAAGAAGCCGCCCGCGCCCGCGAGCAGCGGCTGCTGGAACGGGATGGGCAGCGACAGCCCCCACATGGCGTTGGACTCGGACTGCTTCTCGAAGGCCAGGGTGAGCACGGTGCGGTGCACCCGCGCGGCGACGAGATTGGCGGCGACGAGCGCGGTGGAACCACCGACCGAGCCCGCGGTGTGCACGCGGAGCATCGGTTTGCCGACCGCGCCGAGGGCGTCGGCGAGGTAGAGCTCCGGCATCATCAGGCCCTCGAAGAAGTCGGGTGCCTTGCCGATGACGACGGCGTCGATGTCCGCCCAGGTCAGGGCGGCGTCCTCCAGCGCGCGGACGGCGGCTTCGCGGACGAGACCGGCGAGGGACACGTCCCGGCGGGCGGAGACATGCTTGGTCTGGCCGATGCCGACGACGGCCACGGGCTCCTTAGACATGGGTGGTCTCCCCTTCGAGGACGGCGACCAGATTCTGCTGCAGACAGGGTCCCGATGTGGCGTGGGCCAGCGCCCGGTCGGACTCGCCGCGATGGATACGGGCCGCGGCCTCACCGAGCCGGATCAGCCCGGCGGCCATCACGGGGTTGGCGGCGAGCGCACCGCCGGACGGGTTGACGCGGACGCTGTCGTCGAGCCCGAGAGCCCTGCGCAGCACGACCTCCTGGGAGGTGAACGGGGCATGCAGCTCCGCGGTGTCGACGGGCCGTTCGAAGGCGCCGGCCCGCTCGGCGGCGAGCCGGGCCGACGGCGAATCGGTCAGCTCCCGCACCCCGAGGCTGTGGGCCTCGATGCGGTGGTCGATGCCGCGGATCCAGGCCGGGCGGGTGCACAGAGCGCGCGCCGTGTCACCGGCGGCGAGAACCACGGCTGCGGCGCCGTCGCCGACCGGCGGGCAGTCACCGGTGCGCAACGGCCGGACGACGTAGTCGCCGGCCGGTACGGAGCCCGAGAGCTGTGCGTGCGGGTTGTCCGCGGCGGCGGCGCGGTTACGTGTGGCGATCGAGGCGAGGGCTGCCTCGTCGGTCTCGCCCGCGTCGATCAGCGCCTGGGCCTGGAGTGCGGCGAGCGCGACGGAGTCGGGCCAGAGCGGGCCGACGTAGTACGGGTCGAGCTGGCGGGTGAGGACGTCGCGCACCTCACCGGGCGACGACTTCCCGTAGGCGTAGACAAGGGCGGTGTCGGCCTCGCCGGTCCGGAGTTTGACCCATGCCTCGTACAGCGCCCAGGCGCCGTCCATCTCCACATGGGACTCGGAGATCGGTGGCTGGGCGCCGACGCCGTCGAGGGCCATGGTGAAGGAGAAGGCGCGGCCGGCGAGGTAGTCGCTGGATCCCGAGCAGGTGAAGCCGATGTCGCGCGCCCTGAGGCCGGTCGCCTCAAGGACCTGATGCAGGACCGGCATGAGCATTTCGACCTCGGAGAGTTCGTCGGTGCGCCGCCGGTGATCCGTCTGCGCGAAGGCGACGATCGCTACGTCTCGCATCTACAGCAGCTCCTTGTACGCGTCGTAGTCGGCGTCCGGCTCTCCGGTGGGCCGGTAGTGGTCCGGGTGGCGGGCGCCCTCGGTCCAGACGGGCTCGACCCGCAACCCCATCCGCACCTGGTCGTACGGGATGCCGCCGATCCGCCCGTGCAGGGCGAGGTCGGCGCCGTCGAGGGCGATGTGGGCGTAGACGTACGGGACCTCGATGTCGAGGTTCTTCGCCTTGATGTTGACGATGCAGTACGTGGTGACGGTGCCGCGCGGGCCGACCTCGACCTGTTCGGTGGTGGCTACGCCGCAGGTGGGGCAGGCACCGCGGGGCGGCACGTACACCTTGCGGCAGGACGGGCAGCGCTCGCCGACGGTGCGCTGCTGGGAGAGGGCGTCGAGGTACGCGCTCTGCGCACGGCCGGGGGTGTACGTGTAGTCGAGGCGGGCCGGGGTGACGATGCCGGTGACGGGGTCGGCGAACTCGCCGCTGTGCGGGGTGCTTTCGGCCGTCGCCTCGCTCTCGTGCGGTTCGAAGCAGGCGATGTCCGTGATGGCACCGGTCCGCTGCGGGGCCCAGCGGATCCGGACCCGCATGCCGGTGTTCACGGCTTCGGGTCCCGGTGCGTCGAGGACATGGAGCAGGGCGGTGTCGGCCCCGTCCAGCTTGACCAGCACCCAGGCGAACGGGGTGGCCAGGGGCTGGTCGCGGCGCGGCGCGGGGTTCCAGGCCCAGGTGGTGACGGTGCCGGTGGCGGCGACCTCGGTCAGTTCGCGCAGCTCCTCGGCGGTGACGGGGTCGTACTCGACGGGCGGGACCAGGACCCTTCCGTCGCCGGTCCGCACGCCGAGCACGGTCCGTTCGCGGAGCCCGGTCAGGAAGGCGCTCTGGACCGGGCCGAGGGAGCGGGTGAAGGGGAACTCGACCACCAGTGGTGCGCTGAGGACGTCGGGCACGGTTGTCTCCTTGACTCAGGCGCGCCGGAAGACGGGCGGGCGCTTCTCGGCGAAGGCGCGGGCGCCTTCCTTGGCGTCGGCGGTCGCGAATACCGGCCAGCCGCGCTTCAGCTCGGCGGCGAGCCCATCGGTCTCGGTCATCTCGGCGGTCTCGTAGACGGAGGCCTTGACGGCCTCGACGGCGAGCGGGCCGCAGGCATTGATCCGCTCGGCGACGTCGAGGGCCTGTTCCAGTGCGGTGCCGTCGGGGACGACTCTGCCGATCAGCCCGATGCGGGCTGCTTCGTCGGCGCTGTACGAGCGTCCGGTGAGGAGCATCTCGAGGGCGTGGGTGCGGGCGATCTGGCGCGGCAGCCGTACCGTCGAGCCGCCGATGGGGAACAGTCCCCGCTTGACCTCGAAGAGCCCGAAGGTGGCGCTCGCACCGGCGATACGGATATCGGTGCCCTGCAGAATCTCGGTGCCGCCCGCCACGCAGTGCCCCTCGACGGCGGCGATGACCGGCTTGCGGGGGCGGTGGTGGCGCAGCATCGCCTTCCAGTGCAGGTCGGGGTCGGCCGTCATCCGGTCGCGGTAGTGCTCGCCCTCCATGCCCTTGCCCGCGAGGGCCTTGAGGTCCATGCCGGCACAGAAGGAGCCTCCTGCGCCGGTGAGGACGACGGAGCGTATTCCGTCGTCCTCGTCCGCGGCCAGCCAGCCGTCGTACAGCCCGACCAGCATCGGCAGCGAGAGCGCGTTCTTCGCCTCCGGCCTGTTCAAGGTGAGCACCAATGTGGCGCCTTCGCGCTGCACGGTGAGGTGTTCCGTACCACCCATTGCCTGCCTCCCGTCTCCAGATCTAGAACAGGTTGCAGTAGGTGGGGGCCCAGTTCAATAGTTTTCTGACAGTCAGTCAGATTTCTTCGGCGGCGCCCCTTCCCAGTTGTACCGGTCGGCGCTCTAATGACCGCCGGACCACTCAGCATCCGGGGTCAGGAGGAACGGTGGAGTACAACCTTGCCGACCTGTTCGAGTCGGTCGTCGACGCGGTCCCGGATCGCGAGGCGCTCGTGTATCTCAACCATCCCGGTACGGGTGCCGAGCGGCGGCTCACCTATGCGGAGCTGGACGGCGCCGCCAACCGGATCGCCCACCACCTGATCGACGCGGGTCTGACTCCCGGCGAACATCTCGGGCTCCACCTCTACAACGGCATCGAGTACCTCCAGACCGTACTGGCCTGTCTCAAGGCGCGCATCGTTCCGGTCAACGTCAACTATCGGTACGTGGAAGACGAGTTGGTCTACCTCTACCGGGACGCGGATCTGGCGGCCCTGGTCTTCGACGCCGAGTTCGACGAGCGGGTCGCGGCCGCCGCACCGAGAGCACGCAAGCTCCGCCATCTCGTACGGGTCGGTACGCCGGCGGCGGGCGCCCCTGCTGCGGATGCCGTGCCGTTCACCGACGCCGAGGCGGCCGGGGATCCCGGGCGCGGTTTCGCGCCCCGGTCGGGCGATGACCAGTTCATCATCTACACCGGTGGCACCACGGGCATGCCCAAGGGCGTGATGTGGCGCCAGGAGGACCTCTTCTTCTCCGGTCTCGGCGGCGGCGCACCGACCGGTGACCCGGTGAAAACCCCGCAGGAGCTGGCCGAGCGGGTCGCCGCGGGCGGCGACGGCATCACCTTCTTCCCCACTCCCCCGCTGATGCACGGAACGTCGACGCTGACCGCGTTCATCGGGTTCAACTTCGGTCAGCGGGTCGTCGTCCATCGCAAGTACGTGCCCGAGGAGGTGCTCCGTACCATCGAGAAGGAGAAGGTAACCAGTGTGTCGCTGGTCGGAGACGCGATGCTGCGACCGCTGATCGACGCACTGAGGGGGCCGCTGAAGGGCACCGACTGCTCGTCACTGTTCTCCGTCTCCAGCTCGGGCGCGATCATGTCCGACTCGGTGCGCGAGGAGTTCCAGTCGCTGGTGCCCACCGTGATGCTGCTCAACAACTTCGGCTCGTCGGAGTCCGGCTTCAACGGCACCGCGACGGCCGACTCCGGTCCGGAGAACGGGTTCCGCATCCAGGTCAACTCCCGTACGGCGGTCGTCGACCCGGCGACGTACGAACCGGCGGCGCCGGGCGAACCGGGCCGGATCGCCCAGCGGGGCCACGTACCGCTCGGCTACTACAACGACCCGCGCAAGACCGCGGAGACGTTCTTCCGCAGGGACGGGGAGCGGTGGGTGCTGCTCGGCGACATGGCCACCGTCGACGCGGACGGCATCGTCACGGTTCTCGGCCGCGGCTCGCAGTGCATCAACACCGGGGGCGAGAAGGTGTACCCGGAGGAGGTCGAACAGGCACTCAAGGCCCATCCGGACGTGTACGACGCGCTGGTCGCCGGGGTGCCCGACGAACGGTGGGGAAACCACGTCGCGGCGGTGGTACAACTGCGGGAGGGAGCGGCCGAACCCTCGCTCGACGAGGTCCAGGCGCACTGCCGGACCCGTCTCGCCGGATACAAGATCCCCCGGCAGCTGGTGATCGCCCCGCGGATCCAGCGCTCACCCAGCGGCAAGGCCGACTACCGGTGGGCCCGCTCGATCGTCGCGCCCGGCCGCGGACCGCAGGTCTGAACGCCGGTCCTCGATCCCGGGCCCGGCCCGGTACGAGGACCGGCACCGAGCCGTGCAATCTCACCCGAGTGCGCCGCCGCGCGTCCACCACTTGTGCGCGGCGGCTGTTCCGGCGTAAGCCATTCGGGCACGTGATGTGTCCAACCGCTCACCCTGCGTGGCATCGAGCGGTGTTCGCCCATAGTTTCGGCTCATGGAGAAACGTCACACCAAACAGCTCTTGTGCCTCGCCGTGGCGGCCATCGCCGTGGGCTCCGCCGTGCCGGCCTGCACCGCGGCTGCCTCCCGTTCCGTGGATTCCGCAGTCGTGCGCGTGGTTCGTCCGGGCCAGTCGATCCAGGCCGCGGTGGATGCCGCCCGGTCGGGTGACACCATCGACGTCCGGCCCGGCACGTATCACGAAAGTGTCCTGATCAAGAAGGCGAACCTGACCCTGCGGGGTGCCACGGCCGGGACCGTGCTCAAGCCAGGCGCGACCGGGGCCAAGGCGGTCAACGCCTGCGCGAAGGCCGGAAACGGCATCTGCGTCCAGGGCACGTCAAAACATCCCGTCGACGGTGTGCGCATCCGCTCGCTGACCGTCTCCGGATTCAAGAAGAACGGAGTCTGGGCATCCTGGACCGACGGGCTGTCGGTCCGGCAGGTGACGTCCCGGTCCAACGGCATCTGGGGCATCGCCCAGGAGCGGTCCACCCGCTCCGACATCCGGGACAACACCGCCCGCTCCAACGGCGACGCCGGCATCTTCGTCGCGAACACCGTGGACGAGGAGGGTGGCGCAACCGACACCCGTGGCACCAAGGTCCAGGGCAACACGCTGACGGACAACCGGATCGGCCTCACCGCCCGCCGGGTCCGCAACCTCTCGATCCACAACAACACCCTCACCGGCAACTGCAGCGGTGTCTTCGTCGTGGGCGACGAGGGCAAGCCGCAGGCCGGGGCGATGTCCATCCACGACAACCGGGTCACCAAGAACAACAAGTACTGCGTCAAGACCGAGCGACTGCCCGCAATCCAGGGGTCCGGGATCATCCTCACCGGCACCGTGGACACCGATGTGCGCTCGAACACCGTAGAGAACAACGTGGGTGCCACACCGCTCTCCGGCGGGATCGTGCTGTTCAAGAGCTTCGTGGGCGCTCACAACACCGGCAACACCATCAGCGACAACCGGGCGATGGGCAACCGGCCCACGGACCTGACCAACCAGGAGACCACACAGCGCAACAGCTTCGCCCGCAACGTATGCGCGACGTCCGCACCGGCCGGAATGTGCTGACCCATGTCCCCCCGCACGAGGAGAAGCGAGACGGTATGACCACCGTGAGCACCACCCCCATCACCACCACCCCCCTCACCCCGCATCCGGGGATGCGACTGCGCGAGATCGTCTTCGGCGCGGCCTGCGCCGCCGCCGTGCGTGCGGCGGCCCGGCTGGGCGTCGCCGACGCGCTCGGAGAGACCCCCGCCGGAGCGGATGAACTGGCGGCGGAGCTGAGCGCCGAGCCGATGCCGCTGAAGAGGCTGCTGCGAGCCCTGTCCTGCTACGGGATCTTCGCCGAGACCGAGGACGGCAAATTCGTCCACACCGACATGTCCCGGCTGTTGCGCGAGGACGATCCGAACAGCCTGCGGTACATCTCCCTGTGGTGCACCGAGCCCTGGACCTGGGAGGTCTGGCCCCGCCTGGACGACGCGGTGCGCACCGGCGGGAGCGTCTTCCCCGAGGTGTTCGGAAAGGGGTTCTTCGACTACCTGCACCAGGACGCGCACGAGTCGGCCCAGGTCTTCAACCGGGCCATGACCACCTCCAGCATGCAGTCCGCGCTGGAGGTCGCCGAACTCCTCGACCTCGCCGAAGTGTCCGAGGTCGCCGACATCGGCGGCGGTCAGGGACACGTGCTCGCCAGCCTGCTGGAGAAGCACCCGTCCGTCCGCGGCACGCTGATGGATCTGCCGGGCGTGGTGGCGCGGGCCGACGCCCGGCTCCGGGACGGTGGTCCGCTCGCCGGACGGACCCGCATCATCGCCGGGGACTGCCGCGAGGAGATCCCCGTCCAGGCCGACCTCTACATCATCAAGAACATCCTGGAATGGGACGACGAGAGCACCCGCAGGACACTGCGCAACGTGATGACGTCCGCCCGCCCGGGCGCCCGGGTCGTGATCATCGAGAACCTGGTCGACGACACGCCGTCGATGCGGTTCACCACGGCCATGGATCTGCTGCTGCTCCTCAATGTCGGCGGAGCGAAGCACACCAGGGAGAGTCTGATGAGCCGGATGGCGGAGGCCGGCCTGATCGTCGGCGACATCAGTCCGGTCAACGCGTATCTGCACGCATTCGAATGCGTCGTCCCCGCCTGACCCGTTCACTCCTCGGACCGTGGAAGCTTCGGGCCGTGGAAACGCCCCGGGTCCGGCTCTCGAGCCGGACCCGGGGCAATCGCTCATTCCTGCTCAGGCGGTGGAGTCCCGCTCCCACCGGTAGAACTCGTGCGCCATCGCGTCCTTCGGACCACGCCAGGTCTTCGGGTCGTACGGGCTGATGAATGCGGTGAGCTTGTCGCTGAGATCCTGGAACTCCGGGTGCTGGTGCACCTTGGCGATCTCCGGACCGGGCGGGCGGTCGGACTCGATCAGATGCAGGTACACGTCACCGAACTGGAACAGCTTGCGCCGGGTGACGCCGACGAGATGCGGCAGTTCACTGCCGTCCGAGGCGGCGAACAGTTCGGCGATGTCCGGCGCCGAATCCGGCGCCATACGGGCGACGATCAGAGCATGGTGCATCGAGAGGATGCCTTTCTGGTACCCGCCGGGCGGCGGGGTGGACGGGCGGAACGTCAGCGGGCGCTGACGGGGGCGGTGCGCCGCTCACGGTCGCGCTGCTCGATCTTGTCCCGGATGAGTTCCATCTGGACGCGGCAGTTGCGGTTGATGTTGTCGGTCATCCACGCGTCGTCGACGGGTGCGTCGGGCCGCATCGCGAAGTCCTGTTGCCAGTGCAGCTTGGTGCCGCCGGGGACCTCCGAGTACACCCAGCGGATGTTCATGTGCTGGAAGGGGCCGGTCTCGACCCGGCGAGCGATGACCATCCGCGCGGCGCGGTCGGTGGTGCGCTCGGATACCCAGCTCCAGACCTTGTCGTTCTCGTCGGGGTGCATGGTCAGCCGGAACTTGGTCCTCTCGCCGTCCCGCTCGAGGACCTCGACGGACGCGTACTCGCTGAAAAGTCGCGGCCAGTTCTCGAGGTCGTTCGTCACGTCCCAGACGAGGTCCAGGGGGGCGGCGATGGTGATCTCGTTCTCGGTGTGTCCGGACACTTCAGGCTCCTGTCACGAGGGTGTTGTTGACCAGGTCGAGGAATTCACGGGGGGTCTTGCAGCGGTCCGCGTCGGCGGGGAGCGCCTGGCCGTGCCGGTTCTCCAGCACACCCACGATGCCGAGGAGGCCGAGCGAGTCCAGGCCGAACTCGTCGAAGCCGGACGCGGGCCGGCTCTCCATCTCGCTGGGGTCGACGGTGACTCCCGCGCCCTTCTTCATCAGCGCGGCCAGCTCCTGGTACGTCAGTGGATTGGTCATGAGGGGCTTCTCCTTCTCACGCGTGGGTGTCGGTGGGGTGCCGCAGCACGATCGCCGCGTTCGATCCCATGAGGCCGCGGCTCAGCACGAGCGCCGTCCGCAGCTCGGCGGGGCGCGCCCGGCCGGTGACCACGTCGAGGTCGTGGCACACGTCGACCACATTGGGGGTGGGCGGTATCAGACCGTCCTCCATGGCCAGCACTGCGGCAGCCACGTCCAGCACCGGCGCTCCGCAGTAGGCCCTGCCGATCCCGCTCTTGGGCGCAGTGACCGGTACGCGCCTGCCGTGGGCGCCGAGCGCGTCGGCGATGGCCAGCGCCTCGGCCCGGTCGGCCGCCGGTACTCCGAGCGCGTCCGCGAAGATCACGTCGATCTCCTCCGGCGCGCAGTCGGCCTCCCGGAGCGCACCGCTGATCGCCCGGGACAGGCCCTCCCTGGACTCCGCCCACCGGGACGCCCCGGTGAACGTCGCCGCATGGCCCGCCAGTTCGGCCCTGACCTTGGCCCCGCGGCGCAGTACCGCTCCCTCTTCCTCGACCACGAGCATGGCGCCGCCCTCGGCCGGCACGAAGCCGCAGGCGTCGGCGGTGAAGGGGCGGTACGCCCGTGCGGGGTCGTCGCAGACACTCAGGTCCTCGTAGCCGAGCTGGCAGACGACCGAGTACGGGGCCAGGGGAGCCTCGGCCGCGCCGACCACCACCGCGTCGGCGCCGCGACGGATGGTCCGGGCGGCGTGCGCCAGCGCGTCCAGGCCACCCGCCTCGTCGCTGGCGACGACGGCGCAGGGCCCCTTGAAACCGCCCCGGATGGAGATCTGGCCGGTGCTGGCGGCGTAGAACCAAGCGATGGACTGGTAGGGGCCGACGTACTTCGACCCCTGACCCCACAGCCGTTGCAGTTCGCGCTGGCCGAACTCGCCGCCGCCCGACCCGGCGGCGGTCACCACGCCCACGCCGAACGGGGCGTTCTCGTAGTCGGCCCGGCCGAGCCGGGCGTCGTCGAGCGCGAGATCCGCCGCGGCCATCGCGAAGTGCGTGAACCGGTCGGTCTGTACGAGGTAACGCTCTTCCACCAGTTCCACCGGGTCGAAGCCCCGGACCTCACCGGCGACCCGCAGCGGCAGATGTTCGCAGCCTTCGCGGGTGACGCGGTCGAGGACGTTTATCCCTTCCAGCGTCGTCTTCCAGAACGATTCCGTGGTCGTGCCGTTGGGGGCGACGACACCAATACCCGTGACGACGGTGCGCCGGGCCTCTCGGACGTTCATCGTGTCCTCCCGCCTGTTCTGGTCAGGGCCACCGCGGACTGGAAACCCCCGAAGCCGCTGCCGACCGACAGGACGCTGCGCAGCTTCATGGGACGTGCGGTACGCGGCACGTAGTCGAGGTCGCATTCGGGGTCGGGGGTCTCGTAGTTCGCCGTCGGTGGCACTGTCTGGTTGACCAACGCAAGGACGCAGGCGGCGATCTCGATGGCACCGATGGCACCGAGTGAGTGACCGACCATGGACTTGATGGAGCTCATGGGCACTTCGTAGGCGTGTGCGCCCAGGGCACGTTTCACCGCGGCCGTCTCGTGCCGGTCGTTCTGCTTGGTGCCGGAGCCGTGCGCGTTGACGTAGTCGATCTCCGAACCGTCGATACGGGCATGACCGAGGGCCTGGTTGATGGCCTCGGCCATCTCCCGTCCCTCGGGAGTCAGCCCGGTCATGTGATATGCGTTGCCGAAGGTGGAGTAGCCGGCGATCTCGCAGTACACGGTCGCTCCACGGGCGCGGGCGTGTTCCAGCTCCTCCAGGACGAGCACGGCTCCGCCCTCGCCCATCACGAAGCCGTCCCGGCGGGCGTCGAACGGCCGGGAGGCGTGCTCCGGGTCGCTGTTGTTCGCCGAGGTCGCCTTGATCGCGTCGAAACAGGCCACCGTGATGGGGGTGATCGGCGAGTCGGACGCGCCGGCGATGCAGACGTCGACGCGGCCCTCCTCGATGGACTGGAAGGCGTACCCGATCGCGTCGAGGCCGGAGGTGCAGCCCGTCGAAACGGTCTGCACCGGGCCGTGCGCGCCGACCTCCTCGGCCACCGCCGAGGCGAGGGCACTGGGCGAGAAGGCCCGCTCCAGGTGCCGGCCCGCCGGGCGGTGGTCGACGTCCCAGCGGGCGCCGCTGCCGCTGACGGCGACGTAGTCGTGTTCCAGTCGGGTGGTGCCGCCGACCGCCGTACCGAGCGAGACGCCGATCCGCCAGGGGTCCACCTTCTCCAGGTCGAGACCCGCGTCGCCGAGGGCTTCCCGGGCGGCGACCAGCGCGAACTGGACGTACCGGTCCGCACGGGCGATCTCCTCCTCGTCCAGACCGTGCTGTGCCGGGTCGAAGTCGCACTCGGCGGCGATCCGGGAGCGGAACCCGGCCGGGTCGAAGAGGGTGATGCCCCGTGTCGCGGTGCGTCCGTTCGCGAGGAGGTCCCAGAAGGCCGGCGCGCCGATTCCGCCCGGGGCGACGACGCCGACCCCGGTGACCGCCACGCGCCGCGTCATGAAGCGGCCTCGGCTCGTTCTGGCGGCGCGGCCCGGTCCGCTGTCTCGGTGTGCTCGGTGTCGACGTGGCCGAGCTCCGGGCGCGGGGCGAGCGGGCCGAGATGGAAGACCATGCGCGCTTCCACATCACCCACGTTGCGGAAGCGGTGGCGTACGTGCGGAGGGATCAGCAGACCCTGGTCGGGCCGCAGGGCATGCGGTTCACCGTCCAGGTCCACCTCCAGAAGACCGTTCACGACGTACACGAACTCCTCGGAGTACGGGTGGTAATGCTCTCCGATGCGGTCGCCGGGCTGCACGATGGCCAGCCCCATGAAGCCGCTGGTGGCGCCCACCGCAGTCGGCGTGAGCATGGCGCGCAGATCGCCTCCGCGCCTGCGGTTGGGCTGGGTCTCACTGAGGTCCACGATGCGTGGCCGGTGCGTGGTCATGGCTGCTTTCCTCCTGGCGCAGTGCGCGTGATGGTGACGGGTTGAGCGAGAACCCCCCAGGTGCTGACGCGCGGTTCAGGACTCCGCGGCCCGCCGATCGGTGATCAGCTTCATCTCGGCATGCTTGATGAAGCGGGAGATCTCCCGGTCGTTCGTGGGGACGGCGTTGGCGTCCTCGTCGAGGAGGCGTCCGAGTCGGGCCACCTTGCCGGGTCCGTCGACCCCGACCGCCTGGGCGGCCTGGGCGTCGAGCGGGCCGACGGCCTCGAGGAGCCGGACGACGATGTCGTCGCGCTGGAAGATGGTGCTGCTGTCGATCGGGCTCGTCGTGTCGCCGGCGGCCTCTTCGTCGTAGCCGGCGAGGAGCCGGGCGAGCGCCATGCCGCAGCCCTCCTTGGCCTGGTAGAAGAGCGCGTGCCGGCGGATCTCGTCGGGGTTGTGCCGGCCCCTCGTCACGTGGTGGACCGTGGGGAGCGCCGCCCGGGTGAAGAACATCCGGGCCGAGTTGGGATCGGTGAGGTCCCGGTCCTGCTCCAGGTACGGGTTGATGGCCTCCTCGACGGCCCTGACCTCGGGCTGCCGGGAGACGTGACGCAGCGCCGCGAGGAGGTCGCCCTCGACCTCCACCGCGCGTACGACGCGGTTGCCGTGCATGAACAGCGAGGTCCGGCGCAGCCGGGTGTGCTCGTCGACCCGCGACTGCGGTGAGTCGTAGTCGGCGAGGATCTTGGCGACGACCTCCTCGGTGCCCGGCCTGACGGTGAACGTGAGCGCGTGGCGGACCACACCGTCACCCAGCCGCGGCGAGGCCTGCAGGCCGCCCTTGGCCGACTCGGGCAATGCGTCGAAGGCGCTGCCGGTCTCGCGCAGGATGCTGTAGCGCAGCGAGCGGGTGTCGCGCACGCAGCTGTGCAGGGGCTGGACCGTCTTGACGTGTTCCTCGCTGTTGACCCAGGCGAGGAAGGGCGGCGCGCTCTCCCATTCGCTGGTGATGAGCCATTGGGAGGGGTTCTCGATCGACTGGCACAGCTGGTCGCTGATGTGTCCGGGGACGGATGCCACTTGGTTGCGCATGTCCTCATACGCCTCCAGGAATTGCTTCTGGGCTCCGTCGTGCAGATCGAGCAGCAGAACGATCCGCAGCCTGGAGCCGTCGAAGGCGGACTGCGAGATCCGTTCCGAGAGGGTGGTCATGGTTGCGCTCTCCTTCGAGACGGTGCGGTGGCCGTATCGGTCGGCCGGCCGTCGGTTGTCGAGTGGAATCGGAGCGGGGCTTCTCCCGGCGGATGTGTACGGTCCGCCCCCGGACCGCGGGCATCTCTCCGTGACCGATCGTGAAACGCTGGTCCGGCTGACGCGAGATTTATGAACCGTTCAGGTGAGCAGCGCTCCGGCGGCCGTCCGAACGGCTCCCACGAGGGCATGGACAGTGCATCTGCACAGCGTCCTAGCGGGAGCAACTGATGAACGAGAACGTCGACCACCGCGTACCAGTCCTCATCGTGGGAGGCTCGCTGGTGGGCCTGTCCGCATCGCTCTTCCTCGGCAGGCTCGGCATCGAGCATCTGCTGGTCGAGAAGCACGCGGCCACCTCCACCCATCCGCGGGGGCGCGGCAACAACGTCCGGACCATGGAGGTGTTCCGCACGGCGGGGGTGGAGCAGCGGATCCGGGAGGCAGCCTCGGTCCTCGCCGACAACCATGGCATCCTCCAGGCGGGCTCGCTGACCGGCGACGACCAGGAGTGGCTGTTCAAGGAGATCGACCCAGGTGGCGGACTCGCCCGGTTCACCCCGAGCGGCTGGTGCCTGTGCAGCCAGAACGATCTGGAGCCGGTGCTGCTGGCCCAGGCCCGTGAGCAGGGCAGTGATCTGAGGTTCTCCACCGAGCTGCTCAGCTTCGACTCGGACGGGTCAGCGGTGGACGCGGTGCTGAAGAACCGGGAGACCGGTGAGCACACGACCGTCCGCGCCGATTACCTCATCGCGGCCGACGGCCCGCGCAGTCCGATCAGGGAGCAGCTGCGGATCGGCCGGTCGGGCCCCGGCGACCTGTTCCACAACGTCAGCATCACCTTCCGGTCCAAGAAGCTCGCCGACGTGCTGGGCGACCGGCGGTTCATCGTGTGCTACCTCACCAACCCGGAGGCGGACGGCGCGCTGCTGCCGGTGGACAACGAGCAGGACTGGGTGTTCCACGCGCCGTGGAAGCCGGAACAGGGCGAGACCCTCGAGGACTTCACCGACGAGCGGTGCGCGGACCACATCCGCCGGGCGACGGGCGCCCCGGACATCGATGTGGAGATCACCGGCAAGGCCCCGTGGCACGCCGCGGAGCGCGTCGCCGACCGGTACGGCTCCGGGCGGGTGTTCCTGGCCGGCGACTCGGCCCACGAGATGTCCCCCACCGGGGCGTTCGGCTCCAACACCGGTATCCAGGACGCGCACAACCTCGCCTGGAAGCTCGCCGCCGTGCTGCGCGGCGAGGCCGGCCCGGGACTGCTCGACACGTACGAGGCGGAGCGGCAGCCGGTGGCCAGGGCGACGAGCGAGCGGGCCTCCGCCCGATCCGCGGAACACAGCCACCCGGGTTATGCCCCGCCTCCCGGTGCGGGCGGCGGGAAGCAGGGCGGCCTGCTGCCCGTGGCACTGGGCTACCGCTATGTCCGTGGCGCCGTGGTCGGCGTCGACCCCGAGCAGCCCGTGGTGCCCCGCGGATTGCAGCTGACGGGTGACCCCGGCTCCCGGGCCCCGCATCTGTGGGTCCGTCAGTCCGGTGAGCGCAAGTCCACACTGGATCTGTACGAGCGTTCGTTCGTGCTCCTCTGCGACGGCTCGGATGTCGCGTGGCGCCGTGCGGCCGTGCGTGTCGCCGACCGGCTGTCGCTCCGGCTCGACGCGTTCGGCATCGGCTCCGGATCCGATCTGGAACCGGAGAACGGGGCGGACTGGGCCGAGGCCCACGGTACGACCGCCGAGGGCGCGGTGCTGGTGCGCCCCGACGGCTTCGTGGCCTGGCGGTCCGCCGGTTCCGTGGCCGACCCCGAGGCGACCCTGCACGGGATCCTGACCACCCTGCTCAGCCGCGACTGACTACGGCGGAGTCCGTCGGGACCCGTCGCCGACGTCTCAGTCCATGCCGAACGACCGTAGCGCCACCAGGAATTCGGCGGGCCGGGCGGTGTGGACGAGATGTCCGGCGTCGATGGTGACGAACCGGCAGTCGCGTATCTGCCGTGCCATCCGGGCGAGTTGATCCTGTGGGAGGTGGCTGCCGGGGCCTCCGCCGATGACGAGTGTCGGGGCCGTGATGTCGCCGAGGCGCTCACGGCCCGTCGGATCGGGGTCGTTGAGCTGGGCGTCGATCGACGGGACGACCGGCCAGTCGAAGTCGAGCTCCTGGTCCGGGCGTTCGGCAGGCGGACGCGGCGGGTCCAGCGGGATGAGCGTCGGAGCTTCCTCGATGACGAGTCTGCCGATCAGGCCGGGTTCGCGTTCGGCGAGCAGATAGGCGGCGGCGCCGCCCATCGAGTGCCCGACAACGGTGGCGCCGGCCAGATTGCGGGCCTCCATGAACGCGTGCAGATCGTCGCGGAACAGCTCGAATGAATAGCGGCCGGTCCAGTCGCTGAGGCCGTGCCCGCGGAAGTCGAGTGCGTACACCCGATGGTCGGCGGCGAGCTGTTCGGCGATCTCCGTCCAGTCCCGGCTGTCGCCGCCCCGCCCGTGGGCGAGGACCACGGGCGGGGCGGACGGATCGCCCCAGACGCGGTAGGCGAGCCGTATGCCGCCCGCCTGCACGCTGTGCACCTCGGGGTCGAGGAACGCACGGACGGTGCGGACGAACGCGCCGGGGTCGTCGAGCCACGGGAAGTGCGCGGCACCGCGCTGCACGGCGAACTCGGCGTGCGGAAAAAGCGCGGCCAGTTCGGCGGCGCGGTCGGGGGTCGGTGCTGCGTCGTACTCCCCCGCGAGGACGAGCACCGGGACCGGCAGGTCGTGCAGCGCGGCAACCGTGGCCGCCGTGTCGAAGGCGCCGTCCTGGTGGTAGACGGCCATCGCCCCGGCATTGCACTGTGCCGCTTTCCCGGCGGCATGCGTCCGAGCCGCGGCCTCCCACCGTCCGTAGGCGAACGGCTCGACCGCCGCCCACTGCTCGCTCCCGCCTCGTCCGGCCCGGATTTCCTTCAGTGCCGAGACTCCGGCGTCGTACCAGGGTTCGCCGCTGCGCAGTGCGAAGGCTTCGGTCCGGTCCGGGTCGGTCGTCTCCACTCCGACGGCCCGGGTTCCCGGAGTGACGAGCGTGAGCGAGCGCAGCCGCTGCGGATACCGGGCGGCGTAGAGCTCGACCAGGTTGCCGGACGCGGAGTGCCCCAGCAGGTCGATGCGCTCCAGGCCCAGGTGTACGCGCAGCGCCTCGACGTCGTCGACGAGTCGATCGCAGCGGTACGTCGCGGGGTCGTCGGGCACCGCGGAGTCGCCCGTCCCCCGCAGATCGAGCATCACCAACTGCCGGTGGGCGGAGAGTCCGCCCAGGTCGCCGAGGTAGACGGCGGCCCGCATCGGCCCACCGGGCACACAGATCAGTGGCTCACCGTCGCCCTGGAGGTGGTAGGTGAGCTCGGTCCCGTCATATGTGTGAAAGAACGGCATGCACGCCATCCAAACAGGCACCGCGCCGGGCTGCACCGGTGTTCGGTGTGAGCGTATCCGCACCGCGGTTCGGCTCCGACCTGCACGATCGTGTCGCCCCCCTTGCCAGGTTGCGGATCATCCTGAATTACTGCTCCCGTAACGATCGACCGAATGATCGGTCGTCTGCTCGGGACGAGGGAGATCGGGATGACGGCTCTGCTGGACGCGGCGGAACGACTCGACCGCACGGAGCTGGAGGCGCTGCAGCTGGAGCGTCTGCGCGCCACACTTCACCATGCGTACGACCACGTCGGCTTCTACCGTGCGGCGTTCGACGCGGCGGGGCTGCGCCCGGACGACTGCCGCGGTCTCGCCGACCTGGCCCGCTTCCCGTTCACGACGAAGACCGATCTGCGGGACAACTATCCGTTCGGCATGTTCGCGGTGCCGGAGGGCCGGGTACGGCGCATCCATGCGTCCAGCGGGACCACGGGCCACCCCACCGTCGTCGGCTACACCCAGGCAGACCTCGACACCTGGGCGGACGTGGTCGCCCGCTCGATCCGTGCGGCCGGCGGCCGCCCGGGCCAGAAGGTCCATGTGGCCTACGGGTACGGGCTGTTCACCGGCGGACTCGGGGCACACTACGGAGCGGAGCGCCTCGGCTGCACAGTAATCCCCGCTTCCGGCGGCATGACTGCCCGCCAGGTGCAGCTGATCCAGGACTTCCGGCCGGAGATCATCATGATCACGCCGTCGTACATGCTCACACTCCTCGACGAGTTCGAGCGGCAGGGCGTCGATCCCCGTACGACATCGCTGAACGTCGGGCTATTCGGTGCCGAGCCGTGGACGCAGGAGATGCGCCGGGAGATCGAGGAGCGGTTCGCCATCGACGCGGTCGACATCTACGGCCTGTCGGAGGTGATCGGCCCGGGCGTCGCGCAGGAGTGCGTCGAGACGAAGGACGGACTGCACATCTGGGAGGACCACTTCTATCCGGAGGTCGTCGACCCGCTGACCGGTGAGGTGCTGCCGGAGGGCGAGGAGGGGGAGCTCGTCTTCACCTCGCTCACCAAGGAGGCCATGCCGGTGATCCGCTACCGGACCCGGGATCTGACCCGGCTGCTGCCCGGCACGGCCAGGGTCTTCCGGCGGATGGAGAAGGTCACCGGGCGCAGCGACGACCTGGTGATCCTTCGCGGAGTGAATCTCTTCCCGACCCAGATCGAGGAGATCGTCCTGCGTACACCCGGCGTGGCACCGCACTTCCAGCTCCGGCTGACCCGCGAGGGCCGGCTCGACGCGCTGACGGTGCGGGCGGAGGCGCGGGCGGAGTCGACGCCGGACCAGCGGGCGGCGGCAGCACTCGCGATCGCGACGGCTGTCAAGGAGGGCATCGGGGTGTCGGTGGGGGTCGAGATAGTCGACCCCGAGACGCTGGAGCGGTCGGTCGGCAAGTTCAAGCGGATCGTGGACGAGCGCGGCGGGCACTGAGCGCCTGCCGCCGGGGAGCGGGCGCCGCTCACCGACGGCGGATCGGGCGGGCACGGCGGTGTTCCCGGCCTCCGCACGGGCCGTCGACGTGTCGGGGTCCGTCGTCGGCATCGGCTGCGGCGCGATCGTCACCCAGGGAGCGCGAACCGGTCCCTGAGCTCGCGCTTGAGGATCTTTCCGCTGGCGTTGCGCGGCAGCTCGTCCACGAAGAGGACTCTCTTCGGGGCCTTGAAGTGGGCGAGCCGTTCCCGCACGTGGTCGAGCAGCTGCTGTTCCGTGGCGTCGGCGCGCAGGACCACGACGGCGGTGACGGCTTCGATCCAGCGCTCGTCGGGGAGCCCGACGACGGCGGTCTCCGCGACGGCGGGGTGGGTGTAGAGGGCATCCTCGACCTGGCGGGAGGCGACGAGGACACCGCCGGAGTTGATGACGTCCTTCACCCGGTCGACGACGGTGAAGAAGCCCTCCGGGTCCCGGACCGCCAGATCGCCGGAGTGGAACCAGCCGTCGCGGAACGCCTCGGCGGTCTCCTCCGGCTTGTCCCAGTAGCCCTCGCACAGCTGCGGGGAGCGGTAGACGACCTCGCCCGCCGTCCCGTCGGGGACCTCCTTGCCGTGCTCGTCGACGACTCGCGCCTCGACGAAGAGCACCGGCCGGCCGCAGGAGTCCATCCGGCCCTCGTGCTCGTCGGGCCCGAGGACGGTGGCGAGCGGGCCGATCTCGCTCTGCCCGAAGCAGTTGTAGAAGGATAGCGCGGGCAACCGCTCACGGAGCCGTTCCAGCACGGGAACCGGCATGATCGACGCCCCGTAGTACGCCTTGCGCAGCCCGCCGAGGTCGCGGGTGGCGAACTCCGGGTGATTGGCGAGGCCGATCCAGACGGTCGGCGGGGCGAACAGACTGTCCGCCTGCCCGGCCTCGACGAGGTCGAAGATCCGGCCGGCTTCGGGCGCGTCGAGGATGGTGTTCTCCGCGCCGACCGCGAGGTACGGCAGCAGGAAGACGTGCATCTGCGCGGAGTGGTAGAGCGGCAGTGAGTGGACGGGCCGGTCGGTGGGACGCAGATCGAGGGCGGTGATCGCACTGACGTACTCGTGGACCAGGGCGCCGTGCGTCATCATCGCGCCCTTGGGGAGCGCGGTGGTGCCCGATGTGTAGAGCAGCTGCACCAGGTCGTCGGCGGTCGGTTCGCGCCCGGCGGTGAAGGGGCGTGGGGTGGCGAGTTCACCGAGAAGGGAGTGCGGCGCGTCGCGCAGCGGACGTACCGCGAAACCGGCCGGGATCCGGTCGGCGAGGTCCGGATCGGTGAGGACGAGGGCGCTGCCCGACTGCTGCAGGATGTACGTCAGGTCTTCGCCGGTGAGATTCTGGTTGACCGGCACATGGACCAGGCCGGCGCGGGCGCAGGCGAGGTACGCGATCAGGTACGCGTCGGAGTTGTGTGCGTAGGAGGCGACCCGGTCGCCGGGGTGCAGGCCGTGCCCGTCGAGGAGGACGGCGGCCGCGGTGCTGACCGCCGTGTCGAGGGCCCGGTAGGTCCAGGACCGTTCGGCATACCGCACGGCGGTGCGATCAGGAGTGCGCCGGGCGCTGCGCGTCACGACGCCGTCGACTGTGGAGCTGCGTACACCTGTCATGGCGTGATCCTGTGCGGCCGGGGCCCGGTGGTCAAGTGCGGATACCGGCCTCGATGTTGACAGGGGTACGCGGGTGCTGGCTGAGTTGCGCGTGGCGCCTCGGACGATCCGAGCAACCGCCTTTCGTGCACGCACAGTTGGGAGGACCCTTGCCCCTCCGAAACCGTCTGAGACTTCTCGCGGTATCCGGTCTCGCTCTGTTCACCGTGTCGGCGTCCCTGCCACCGGCCGCGGCCGGTCCCTCGCACGGCCGGCACCCGTCGGGCGGCGGGCTGTCCGCCGTGATCCGCTACACCGAGTACGGCATCCCGCACATCGTGGCGAAGGACTACGCGGATCTCGGGTTCGGCAACGGCTGGGCGCAGGCCGCCGACCAGGTGTGCACGCTCGCCGACGGCTTCGTGACGCTGCGCGGCGAGCGGTCGAGGTACTTCGGTCCGGACGGCGCGCCGGACGGCTCGCTGTCCTCCGCGACGAAGAACCTCTCCAGTGATCTCTACTTCCGCGGGATACGCGACAGCCACACCGTCGAGAGACTGCTGAAGGTGCCCGCTCCGGCGGGGCAGAGCCATGAGGTGAAGGAGCTGGAACGCGGCTGGGCGGCCGGCTACAACGCCTGGCTGGCCCAGAACCGGATTACGGATCCGGCCTGCCGGGACGCCGACTGGGTGCGGCCGGTGACGGCCCTGGATGTCACGACCCGAGCCTTCGCGCTGTCCGTGCTGGGCGGTCAGGGCCGCGGCATCGACGGCATCACAGCGGCGCAGCCGCCGACGGGCGCGGCCGCGTCGCCCGGTGTCCCGCCCACGGACGCCGCGCAGGCGGCGCAGCGGCTGCTGTCCACGCAGAACGCGGACATGGGCTCCAACGCGGTTGCCTTCCGCGGTAGTTCGACGGCGAACGGGCGTGGGCTGCTGCTGGGTAATCCGCACTACCCGTGGCAGGGCGGGCGGCGGTTCTGGCAGTCGCAGCAGACCATCCCCGGGGAGCTGAACGTGGCGGGCGGTTCGCTGCTCGGCTCGGCGACCGTGTCGATCGGGCACAACGCGAACATCGCGTGGAGCCACACGGTCGCCACCGGTGTCACCCTCAATCTGCACCAGCTGACCCTCGACCCGGCGGATCCGACCGTGTATCTGGTGGACGGCCGGCCGGAGCACATGGTGGAGCGCACGGTCTCGGTGGCCGTGAAGGGCGGCGCAGCGGTGACCCGCACGCAGTGGTGGACCCGGTACGGCCCGGTCGTCACCTCGCTCGGTGCCGGGCTGCCGCTGCCGTGGACGGCGACCACCGCGTATGCGCTCAACGACCCGAACGCCACGAATCTGCGGTCCCCGGACACCGGTCTCGGGTTCAGCAGGGCCCGCAGCACCGCGGACATCCAGACCGCGTTGCGCCGCACCCAGGGGCTGCCGTGGGTGAACACCATCGCCGCCGATTCGTCGGGGCATTCGTTCTTCTCCCAGTCGCAGGTGCTGCCGAGGATCACGGACGAGCTCGCCCAGCGGTGCTCCACCCCGCTGGGCCGGGCGACGTACCCGTCGTCCGGGCTCGCGGTGCTGGACGGTTCGAGGAGCGACTGTGCGCTCGGTTCGGACCCGGACGCGGTGCAGCCCGGCATCTTCGGGCCGGGCCGGATGCCGACCGTCAAGGATGCCCCGTACGTCGAGAACTCCAACGACAGCGCCTGGCTGACCAACGCCGCCGCTCCGCTGACCGGCTTCGAGCGGGTCTTCGGTACGGTCGCCGCGCCCCGGTCGATGCGGACCCGGGGCGCGATCGAGGATGTGTCGGCGATGGCGGAGAAGGGCCGCCTCACCGTCGGTGACCTGCAGGACCAGCAGTACGCGAACCGCGCCCCGGCCGGAGATCTGGCCGCGGCCGACCTGGCGCGCGCCTGCGCCGCGCTGCCCGGCGGGCGTGCCGTCGGCAGCGACGGGACAGCCGTCGATGTCTCGGCGGCATGCGGTGTTCTTGCCCAGTGGGACCGGAGGGTCGACACCGGCAGCCGGGGCGCGCTGCTCTTCGACCGGTTCTGGCGCAGGGCCACGACGTTGCCATCGGCCGGGCTGTGGAAGGTGCCCTTCTCCGCCGCGGACCCGGTCCGTACCCCGAACACGCTGAACACCTCGGCCCCGGGTGTCACTTCGGCGCTCGCCGACGCGGTCGCCGAGCTGCGCGCGGCCGGGATCGCTCTGGACGCACCGCTCGGCGACCACCAAGGGGTCGTGCGGAACGGGAAGCGCATCCCGGTCGGCGGTGGTACGGAGTCCCTCGGCATCTGGAACAAGACGGAGCCGGTGTGGGACACGGCGAGTGGCGGTTACACCGAGGTGTCGGCCGGCTCCAGTTATGTCCAGGCGGTCGGCTGGGACGGCTCCAAGTGCCCGGTGGCCCGGACCCTGCTGACGTACTCCCAGTCGTCGAATCCGAAGTCTCCGCACTTCAGCGACCAGACCGAGCTCTACTCGGGTGAGCGCTGGGTGACCTCCCGGTTCTGCGAGAAGGACATCGCACGCTCGCCCGCACTGCGGGTGGTGCGGGTGCACGAGCACCGGTAGTCCGCTGCGGGCCGGTACCCCGCCCGGAGACGGCAGGGTACCGGCCCGTCGGTCACAGGGGCCGCCGGTGGCCTTCCCAGTACGGGTCGCGCAGCCGTCGCTTGTACAGCTTGCCGTTCGGATCGCGTGGCATCGTCTCGATGAAGTCGACGCTCTTGGGGCGTTTGTACCCGGCGAGCCGCTGTGCGCAGTGGGCGAGGATCTCGGTGGCGAACCCGTCGCCCGGTGGGTGTCCTTCGGCCGGTTCGACGACCGCCTTGACCTCCTCGCCCCAGTCGGCGTGCGGGATGCCGAAGACGGCGGCGTCGGCGACCGCGGGGTGGGCGAGGAGGGCGGCTTCGATCTCGGCGGGGTAGATGTTCACGCCGCCCGAGATGATCATGTCGATCTTGCGGTCGCGGAGGAAGAGATAGCCGTCCTCGTCGATGATGCCGAGGTCGCCGACGGTGAAGAAGTCGCCGATGCGGTTCTTCTCCGTCTTGGTCCTGTCCTTGTGATAGCTGAAGCCGCCGGTGCTCATCTTCATGTAGACGGTGCCCAGTTCGCCCGGCGCGAGGCGGTTGCCGTCGTCGTCGAAGACGGCGAGTTCACTGATCGGCCAGGCCTTCCCGACCGTGCCGGGCTTCTTCAGCCAGTCCTCGGCGGTGGCGAACGCCCCGCCGCCCTCGCTGGCGGCGTAGTACTCCTCGACGCACCGTCCCCACCAGTCGATCATGGCGCGTTTGACGTGGTCGGGGCAGGGGGCCGCGCCATGGATGGCATGCCGCATCGAGGTGACGTCGTACCGCTCCTTCACCTTGTCGGGCAGGGCCAGCAGGCGGTGGAACTGGGTGGGGACCATGTGCGTGTGCGTGCAGCGGTGGGCGTCGATGACCCGCAGCATCTCCTCGGGCGCCCACCTGTCCATCAGCACCAGGGGGTGCCCGATGTGCAGGGCGGCGCCCGCGAACTGGAGTACGGCGGTGTGGTAGAGCGGCGAGCAGACCAGGTGGACGTTGTCGTCGAACGGCCTGATGCCGAAGATGCCGAGGAATCCGCCGAGATGGCTCTCCTCCGGGAGCCTGCCGGGCAGCGGGCGGCGGATGCCGCGCGGCCGGCCGGTGGTGCCGGAGGTGTAGTTCATGACCCAGCCGAGTGTGCGGTCGTCGGGCGGGACGTAGGACTGCCCGTCGAGCAGGTCGGCGTAGGGGCGGAAGCCGTCGACCTCGCCGACGGCGTACCGGTGGCTCGCGGGCAGCTTCGCCTCGTCCGCGGCGGCGGTCGCGGCGTCGGTGAACCGCTCGTGCGCGATCAGCACCTTGGAGCCGGAGTCGGAGACGATCCAGGCGATCTCGGGGCCGACGAGATGGTGGTTGACGGGTACGAGGTAGAAGCCGGCCTGGGTGGCCGCGAGGTAGGCGGTGAAGAACTCGACGCCGTTGGGGAGGACGACGGCGAACGCGTCGCCCTGCCGGAGCCCTGCTGCACGCAGCCCGTGGACCAGGCGGTTGGCAGCGGCGTGCAGCCGGCCCGCGGTCCAGGTCTGCCCGTCGGGCGAGACGAGGACCGTACGGTCGGGGTCTGCTGCGGCCTGGGCCCAGAAGCCGTTCGCGGGCTGGTTCATGCGACGCTCCGTCCGGCGATGCGGTTGATCCGGTCCACGGCGCGTTCGAAGCCGCTGGTCAGGTCGTCGAAGACGGCCTGCACGCTGCGTTCGGTGTTCATCCTGCCGACGATCTGGCCTACGGGGGTGCCGAGCAGTGCGCCGGTCTCGTACTTCTGGATGCGGGAGACGGCCTCGGCGACCAGCAGTCCCTGGAGCGGCATGGGGAGCGTGCCGGGCCCCGAAGGGTCGTCCCAGGCGTCGGTCCATTCGGTACGGAGCTGACGTGCGGGTTTACCGGTGAGGGCGCGGGAGCGGACGGTGTCGCCGGAACCTGCGGCAAGGAGTTTGCGGGTCAGCGCGCGGGAGTGCAGGTCGGCCTCCTCGGTCGTCAGCCAGAGCGAGCCGAGCCAGACGCCCTGCGCTCCCAGGGCGAGTCCGGCGGCGATCTGCTCTCCGCTGCCGATACCTCCGGCGGCGAGGACGGGGAGCGGTCCCACGGCGTCGACGACGTCGGGGACGAGGACCATGGAGGCGATCTCACCGGTGTGGCCGCCCGCCTCGTACCCCTGGGCGACGACGATGTCGATGCCCGCCTCCGCGTGGTGCCGGGCGTGTCTGGCGCTCCCGGCGAGGGCGGCGACGAGAACGTTCCCGTCATGTGCGCGTTGCACGACGTCGGCGGGTGGCGAACCGAGTGCGTTGGCGAGCAGCTTGATGGGGTACTCGAAGGCGACGCCGAGCTGGTTGCGGGCGACCTCCTCCATCCATCCGGTGATCCGCCAGCCGGAGGCCTCGCCCTCGGCGAGTTCGGGTACGCCGTGCTTGGCGAGGGTGTCCTGGACGAACCGGCGGTGTCCGACCGGGATCATCGCCTCGACATCGGCCTCGGTCACCCCCTCCACCTTTCTGGCGGGCATGACGACATCGAGGCCGTACGGCTTGCCCTCGGTGTGCTCCTGCATCCAGTCGAGGTCGCGCGCGAGCTCGTCGGGGGCGGTGTAGCGGACCGCGCCGAGTACGCCGAACCCGCCGGCCCGGGTGATGGCCGCGGCCACCGCCGGGAACGGCGTGAAGCCGAAGATGGCGTGCTCGACTCCCAGTTTCTTGCTCAGCTCCGTCTCCATGGGCGGCAGGATGCCGCAGTCGGACATCCGAAGGAAGAGGTTTTCTGATGCAGTGTCAGATTCTTTGTGGCGCCGGGAGCCTCCGGGACGGCAGGGGTGACAGTAATCTCTGCGACGGCAGGAAGTTTCACCACAGGACTGGATGACGAAAGTTACTTTCACCCGGTAGGAAGGGGTTCCGGATGACCGAGGACGCAACCGGCAGAGGAATCAGCCGGCGCAGGCTGAGCGGCGGGATGCTGGCACTGGGCGGGGCGCTCGCCCTGGCACCGATTCCGTTCGCGGAGACGGCGTCGGCCATGGAGTCCGCGGCGGGATCGTCGGGGACACCGGAGGCGGCGGCATCGGGGCCGGGCGCGAGTGCCGCGCACGGCCGGCCGACGCTGCGGCGCGGTTCCGCCGCCCGCGCGGGCCTGTTGCAGGGTCCGCTGGACCAATTGGTCACCGACGCCGAGAAGTTCCTCGGCGCCTCCCCCAAGCACCCGTGGTTCGCGGGCGCGGTGCTGCTCGCGGGGCGCGGTGGCACGGTGGCCCTGCACCGGCCGATCGGCAAGGCGGTGCGGTACGCGGCGTACGACGAGAAGACCGACACCGGGGTGGAGTTCCCGGCGGACCAGCAGATCGCGATGGCCGAGGACACGGTCTTCGATCTGGCGTCGGTGTCGAAGCTGTTCACCTCGATCCTGGCCGTGCAGCAGATCGAGCGCGGGGCGCTGGAGCTGGAGGCGAAGGTCGCCTCGTATCTGCCCGACTTCGCGGGCGGCGGCAAGCAGGACATCACGATCCGTCAGCTGCTGACGCACACGTCGGGTTTCCGTGCCTGGATTCCGCTCTACAAGGCGCCGACGCGGGAGGGCAAGCTGGAGCTGCTGTGGAACGAGGTGCCGGCCAACCCGCCCGGCACCGTGTACCTCTACTCCGACCTCAATCTGATCTCGTTGCAGCTGGTCCTGGAGAAGATCACCGGCCGCACCGAGGATGTCCTGCTCCGCGAGGAGATCACCGCTCCGCTCGGTATGCACCGCACTCGTTACAACCCGCCCGCCGCCTGGAAGCCGAAGATCGCGGCGACCGAGGACGCCCGGCTGCCCTGGTCCGGCCTGGACCGCGGCCTCGTCTGGGGCGAGGTGCACGACGAGAACGCCTACAGCCTGGACGGGGTGGCGGGCCATGCCGGAGTCTTCTCCTGCGCCTGGGACCTGGCGATCCTCGCCCGAACGCTGCTCAACGGCGGCGTCTACGGGCACGCGAGAATCCTCTCCGACGAGTCGGTGGAGCTCCTGTTCACCGACTTCAACACCGCGTTCCCGGGGGACGCGCACGGGCTCGGCTTCGAGCTCTACCAGCACTGGTACATGGGAGCGATGGCCACCCCGCGCACCGCGGGCCACACCGGCTTCACGGGCACCAGCGTGGTCCTCGATCCGACGACCGACTCGTTCCTGATCGTGCTTGGCAACTCGGTCCACCCGGTGCGCACTTGGCGCTCCGGCAGCGCACCACGGGTCGCCACCGCGAACCAGATGGCGCGAGCGGTGGCGGTGCGCCCGGCCCAGGGCCGTACCGCCTGGTTCTCCGGCATGGCGAGCGCCGCCTCCGCCACGCTCGCACTGCCCGTGCTGCGTCCGGTGACATCGCGTGCCGCGCTGAGCTGCGCGCTGTGGTGGGACACCGAGCCGGGCTCCGACTTCTTGTTCCTCGAGGCCTCCTCGGACGCCGGGGCGAGCTGGCAGCCGGTGCCGTTCACCACCGTGCCGACGGAGGCCGAACACGACGGGACGGAGCCCGAACCGCATCCGGCCGGCTCCGTCTCCGGCTGGTCGGGCCGGGTCTGGCACCGGCTGGAAGCGGACCTTGCCGCCTGGCGCGACAAGGAGGTGCGGCTGCGGTGGCGGTACACCACGGACCAGCTGTACGTCGGACGCGGGGCGTACGTGGACGGCATCCGGGTCGAGGACCACGGCCGTACGGTCTTCGACGACAGCAGGTCCGCCGACGCGGGGCGTATCGAGGCCAACGGATGGACGGTGTCCGCGGACTGAGGCGGGCCGTCGCGCCCGGCGGGCGACGTTGAGCAGGGCCCGGGCTGCCGGCCGTTTCGGCCGGCAGCCCGGCGTCATGACGACGGGACGAGCAGATGGACGGCGAGTGCGGTGATCAGCGTGCTGGAGGCCAGGGCGGTGACGAGCCGCCCACGATGGCTGGTCAGCGCACGGCCGAGCAGCGCTCCCCCACCGGCGAGCACCAGTTGCCAGCCCGCGGATGCCGCGAAGGCCGCGAGGACGAACACCGACTGTTCCCAGCGGTCCGGATCCGCAGCGGCCGTCCGGCTGCCGAGCACCAGCGCCGCGAAGTAGATCACGGTGGTGGGGTTCAGCATCGTCATTCCGAGCAGCCCCAGATAGGCCCGCGCGGGGCCGAGCGGTGGACCGTCGGCCCGGACCGCCGAATGCCGCTTGCGGTACCTGCCGATTGCCGTGGCCCCACCCACTGCCGCCAGCGCGACGAGCACCAGCGCCGACGCCCAGCGAAGGGGCAGTGCGACGGGCTCGATGACACGGGTGAGCGACGAACCTCCGACGACCGCGACCAGCGCATAGAGGCCGTCGGCCGTTGCGACACCGAGCGCGGCTGCGGCACCGGTCTTCAGAGACGTCCGGGCCGTCAGGGTCACCAGGTAGGCCCCTACGGCTCCGATCGGCATGGCAATGCCCAAGCCGGCCAGGAGCCCCGCGACCGAGGCGGCGATCACGCGTGCAGGGAGGTCGGCCTCCGCGGTGGGCCGGGCTGCTGCTGGCCCCGGACCGGTCGGGCGGCGGCGAGGGTCGGCGACAGGAGGACGGCGATCGAGTTCATGAGCAGATGATGGTGGCGGGCCGGGGCGCGGGCAACGCAATTTCCGGCAGCCACCCCACTGCTCGCCCATGACTTCCCCGGACCGGCGAACCCGTGGTCGGGGGCCCGTGCCTTCCCCCTGGCTACGGGGCGTCCGGCCTCTTGTCGGCGGGCTGGATCCCGGCCCGCCGTGCGACGTTCTCGCTGTGCTCCAGATGGACGCGCCCCTCCTCGCCGAGCTGCCCGAGTACGCCCGCGAGGACCGTCTCGACCGTAGCCAGCGTCGGCACCATGCTGTCGTACGGCGACGGAGCGGCGACCCGGCTGGGCAGGACGACGTCGGCGAGATTGGTCACCGGCGAGAGCCAGGCATCGGTGAACAGCACGATATTGCTGCCACCTTCCCTGGCCAGCTCGGTGATGACGACCTTGTCGGGTTCGTAGCGGCGGTAGTCGAACACCACGAGCACGTCCTGTCTGCCCAGACCCGCGAGCACCGCGGTCCGTTCCACGTCCCGGTCCGGCAGGATCACCACGTCACCGCGCAGCTGCATGAGATGCAGGCCCAGATATTGCGCCAGCAGGTGGGTGAATCGACCGCTCCGGCGTGGTTCTCGGTGGGGCTGATGGCCAAGATCTGCCCGTCGGCGACGGTGTTCGCCGCCTACCACCGCTACGCCGGACCCGCCGCGATCGAGGTGTTCACGTACAACGGGCACGAGGGCGGCGCGGAGTACGACCTGCCGCGCAAGCTGGGCGCGTTGCGCGGCGTGTTCGGTCAATAGGTACGGTCCGGCAGGCGGGTCACCGGCCCAGCGCCGCCATTGCGGCGTTGTGGCCCGGAACCCCGCTGACCCCGCCACCGCGCACGGCGCCCGCCCCGCACAGCAGCACATTGGCGTGCGCCGTCTCGACGCCCCACCGGCCGGTGGACTCCGTGGCGTACGGGAAGGTGAGATCCCGGTGGAAGATGTGACCGCCCGGCAACCGCAGATCCCGTTCCAGGTCGAGCGGGGTCTTCGCCTCGATGCACGGCTCGCCGTTCCCGTCGACGGCCAGACAGTCGGCGATCGGCTCGTCGAGATGCGCGTCGAGTTCGGCGAGCGTGGCCTTGAGGAGGGCGGTGCGTGTCGTCTCGTTGTCCGCTGCGAAGAGCCGAGCGGGCGTGTGCAGGCCGAAGAGGGTGAGGGTCTGGTAGCCGCGGGCCGCGAGGTCGGGACCGAGGATCGACGGGTCGGTCAGCGAGTGGCAGTAGATCTCGGACGGGGGCGCCGCCGGCAGCCGGCCCGATGCGGCGTCCCGGTAGGCGTCGGCCAGCTGCCCGTACCCCTCCGCGACATGGAAGGTTCCGGCGAACGCCTGGCGGGGGTCGACGGAACGGTCCCGCAACCGGGGCAGCCGGCGCAGCAGCATGTTGACCTTCAGCTGGGCGCCTTCGGAGGGGGCCGGCGGCTCGTCGCCGAGGAGTGCGGCGAGGGCCTGCGGCGACGCGTTGACGAGGACCCGGCGGGCGGCGACCCGGTGTTCACCGTCGGGTGAGCGGACGGTGACCTCGGCCCGGGTGCCGTCGGTCTCGACCCGGGTCGCCTCGTGCCGGACCCGGATCTCGGCACCCGCCTCCCGGGCGGCCCGCGCGAGGGCATCGGTGAGCGCGCCCATGCCGCCGACGGGGACGTCCCAGTCGCCGGTGCCGCCACCGATCACGTGGTAGAGGAAGCAGCGGTTCTGGAGCAGGGACGGGTCGTGCGCGTCCGCGAAGGTGCCGATCAGGGCGTCGGTCAGCACGACTCCGCGTACGAGATCGTCGGCGAAGTTCTCCTCGACGGCCACCCCGATCGGTTCCTCGAAGAGCATCCGCCAGGCCTCCGGGTCACCGACCCGCTCGCGGAGCGCGTCCCGGTCGGGCAGCGGCTCCGTGAGGGTCGGGAAGACCCGTTCGGCGACCTGCTGCGTCATGCCGTAGAAGCGCTGCCAGGCCGCGTACTCGCGCTCGCCGCCGGTGAGCGCGGCGAAGGACTCCCTCGTGGTGTCCCCGCCGACGAGCAGTCCGGTGGCACGGCCGCCCCGCACGGTCGGTGTGTACGAGGAGACGGTCCGTTTGCGTACGGCGAAGTCCAGCCCGAGATCGCGGACGATCTTCTGGGGCAGCAGGGACACCAGATACGAGTAGCGCGACAGCCTGGCGTCGATTCCGTCGAACGGACGGGTCGAGACAGCCGCTCCCCCGGTGGTGCCGAGGCGTTCGAGGACGAGGACGGACTGTCCGGCGCGGGCGAGATAGGCGGCGGCGACCAGACCGTTGTGGCCACCGCCCACGATCACTGCGTCATACGTGTCAGGTGCGGGCATGGCCCTTGGTAACACGGGACGATCGCCTCTGACCAGAGGCGGCGGGGCGGAAGTTCCTGGTCAGTGCGGTTCGACGCCCCGCTGCCGGCGCAGCGCCGCGACCTTGCGGTACAGCTCGACCGCCTCCGTGCCGCGCCCGAGCTGTTCGAGACAGTGCGCCTCGTCGTTCCGGCTGGCGAGCGCGTCTGGGTGGTCGGCGCCGAGGATGCGCTCGCGGGTCTCGGCGACCGTTCGGTACACGGTGAGGGCATCGGCCCAGCGGCCCAGCCAGCCCAGGCCGACCGCGACCTCGCGACGGCTGACGAGGGTGTCGGGGTGGTCGGGGCCGAGGATGCGCTCCCGGATCGCGCACACATCGCGCGACTCGGCGAGGGCTTCCTCCCAGCGGGCCAGTCGCCCCAGATTGACGCCGAGGCCGTGGCGGGCGCGGAGCGTCTCGGGGTCGGCCGGGCCGCCCACCCTGGTCCGGTCGTCGACGAGGGCGCGGTACAGCTCCAGGGCCTCCGCGCTGCGGCCCAGCCTGCCGAGGCTGATGCCGACCTCGTAGCGTGCGGAGAGCGAGTCGGGATGGTCGGCGCCGAGCGTCTCCGCGCGGGCCCGGGCGACTTGCCGGTAGGTCTGCAGCGCGTCCGACCAGCGTCCCAACTGCCCCAAGGTGTAAGCGACTTCGAACAGAGTGACCAGGGTGTCGGGGTGACTGGCGCCGAGCAGCCGGCTGCGGGCGTGCGCCACGTCGCGGGCCATCCGGTAAGAGTCCTCCAGACGCCCGAGCCTGCTGAGGTTGAACGCGAGGTTGTGGCGGCAGCGCAGGGTGTCGGGGTGGTCGGGGCCCATCGACCGCTCCCTGGAGGCGAGGACCGCGGCGTACACCTGATGCGCCTCGAAGTGTCGGCCGAGCTGTCCCAGTACGTACGCCGCCTCCTGCCGGGCGGCGAGCGTCTCGGGGTGGTCGGGGCCCATGGTCCGTTCGCGGCCCTGGGCGACACGGTCGAACTCGCGCAGAGCGTCCACGGCGCGGCCGGTGCGGCTGAGGGTGAACGCGACCTCGAACCGGCTGGAGAGGGTGTCGGGGTGGTCGGGGCCGAGGGCGTGCTCCCGTTCGGCGGCGACCGCGCGGTGCACCTCGCCGGCTTCCTCCCAGTGGCCGAGCCGGCCCAGGTTGAGGCCCGCGCTGTGCCGGTTGGCGAGGGTGGAGAGCAGGTCCGGCGAGGGTGTGGGCCGCTCGGGCCGGGCGAGCGGGACGCCTCCGGTCAGGGCTCGCAGGTCGCTACCGGTGGTCCATTCGCCGGTCAGGCCCGCGGAGTGGTCGGGCAGGGCGAGGCCGAGGTGCGTGGCCCCGGACGCCCTGTGCCCGACGGTCATGCCACGGGTCCAGGACGGCAGTCGCGGCCCGGGGCCGTGGGGCTGCCGGCCGGGGTGTAGGACCGGTACCGGCGGGGCGAGCCGGACCTGCCCCGACGGCTGGGGATGCCTCGCCGGCGGGAGGTGCCGTTGTTCACCGGTACGTCCGACGGCGATCCGCTGCCGCAGGTCGCCCGCGTCGGCGGGCCGCTCCTCCGGCGTCTTGGCGAGCAGCTCCAGCACGACCCGGTCGAAGAAGCCGGGGAGTTCGGCGCGGTGGGTGCGCAGCGGTTCGGGCTGGGTGTCGCGGTGCCCGACGAGGACGGCCCAGGCGTCGTCGAGGTCGAACGGCGGGACTCCGGTGGCGATCTCGTACAGCACACAGCCCAGTGAGTAGAGGTCGCTGCGGTGGTCGATATGGCCGCCGCTGATCTGCTCCGGCGACATGTAGTGCGGGGTACCCATGGCGATGCCCGTACCGGTGAGGCGTGAGGTGAAGCCGATGTCGTGACCGAGCCTGGCGATGCCGAAGTCGCAGATCTTCACCGTGCCGTCGGTCAGCCGCATGATGTTGGCGGGCTTCAGGTCGCGGTGCACGATGCCCTGTTGATGCGTGTAGCCGAGCGCGTCGGCGACCTGCTCGGCGATGTCGACGATGTCGGACACCGGCAGTGGATGCTGTTCGTTGTCCTCCAGGAGCTGGCTGAGGTTGCGGCCGTCGAGGAGCTCCATCACCAGGTAGAGCACACCGTCGTGTTCGCCGAAGTCATGGACGACGGTGACGCCCCGGTGCTGGAGGGCGGCGGCCACCCGGGCCTCGCGGCGGAACCGTTCACGCAGGATCCGGGTGAACGACTGATCCTGGGGCCCCATCGGCTTGAGACATTTGACGGCCACATGACGGCCGAGCGACTCGTCGCGGGCACGCCACACCTCGCCCATGCCCCCGCGCCCGATCACATCGAGCAGCCGGTACCGGCTCTGGATCAGCCTGGTGTCCGCCATCGCGTGCTGTCGCCCCCGTTGCTTCGCCTACTGCTGCGCCCTCCCCGGCCCGTCCAGTATGGCTGCCCCGTCACGGAGTTTGGAGGGGGCGGGGCGGCTACCGGGGCCGAGTCGTTCCATCGCCTGCACGATGTGGCCGGGCGGGAGTTGCCAGCGCAGCCGCGACGGGATGCAGCGCAGGGCGGTTCCGGTGGCGCGCAGGCGCCGGTCGACGGTGCGCAGGGGTGGCGCGGGCCTGCCGTAGAGGTCGTGCGCGTACGGGGGCAGTGACTGGTAGGCCAGTGCCGCCACGCGCCGCCACAGCAGTGCACGCGCCGGGATCAGCAGGGCATGGACGGGCGGACGGCGGAGGAAGTCGTCGACGTCGAGCGCCTCGGCGCCCGCGGCGAGTTCGGGCCGCACCCGGTCGAAGTAGGCGGCGAGCTGGGCGGTGGTCGCGGGTACGCCGCCGGGGTCGAGGCCCACCAGACGGGCGCTGGTGCGGTGTTCGTCGACGTAACGGTCGGCCTGCGCGGCGGTGAGGGACCGGCCGGAGCGGAGCTGCACCTGAAGGTAGGAGTCGACCTCGGCGCAGTGCACCCACAGCAGCAGCTCCGGTTCGTCGACACCGTACGTCTCGCCGGTCGCCGGGTCGGTGGCCTTGAGGAGCCGGTGGATCCTGCGGACCCGGGCTCCCGCCTTCTCGGCGGCGTCCGTGGTGCCGTAGGTGATGGTGCCGACGAAGCCGGCAGTGCGCATCAGCCGTCCCCACGCGTCCTTGCGGAAGTCGGAGTTCTGCATGACGCCGCGGACGGCGCGGGGGTGCAGCGCCTGGAGGTACAGAGCGCGCACGCCGGCGATCCACATCATCGGGTCGCCGTGCAGCTGCCAGGTGACGGTTTCGGGTCCGAAGAGCCCCGGATCGGCGTGCGCCATGTCTGCTCCTGCCTCCCTCTCGGCCGCGTCCCTACGTATGACGTGTGCACCCACAGGATGCGCTGCTACCGGGCTGATGCTCCAGGGGCCCCGCTCCTGCGCGGTCACACCCCGGCGACGACCGCCACGCCGACCCGGCCGCCATCGACGTCGAGCACGGAAAGCTTCGCAGGAGTGCAGCGACGAGCCTTGAATGGATAAGAAAATCTGTCGTAAGGCCTAAAAAAGCCTAACTGGATCTTTTTCATTGCTACGGGGAGTCTGAAGGGGTGCTCACTCCTCTCGCCTCCCCACGCTTCCTGGCCCTGGCCGGAACCGTCGCGCTCTGGGCTTCCGCGTTCCCCGCGATCCGCGTCGGTGTCGACGGCCTGGGGCTGGCAGCCCTGTCGTTCCTGCGCCTGTCCATCGCCTCCACCGCCCTGGTCGCCGTAGCGCCCTTCGCCGGGGTGCGCCTGCCCCACCGGCGCGACCTGCCGCTGATCGCCGTGTGCGGACTGACCGGGATGACCGCCTACCAGGTGCTGCTCAACTGGGGGGAGATCCACGTCGAGGCCGGCACCGCCAGTCTGCTGATAGCCGTGGCGCCGGTATTCAGCGTCCTGCTGGCAGGCGCTTTCCTGGCCGAGCCGCTGACGCGCAACGTCGTCATCGGCAGCCTCGTCGCCGTCGCCGGAACCGCTGTCGTCACCCTGGCCGACGGCCTCTCCGGCTTCACTGCCGCAGCCCTTGTCGTCCTCGCCGCGGCCGTCGTCCAGGGCACCTACCACTTCGCCACCAAGCCGCTGCTGCGCCGCCGCACCGGCCTCGAAGTCGCCACCTATGCCATGGTCGCGGGCACCGTCTTCGCCCTGCCGCTGCTGCCGGCGACCATCCGTGCGAGCGCCCACGCCCCTGCCGACGCCCTGCTCTCCGCCGTCTTCCTCGGCCTCCTGCCGTCCGCTCTCGGCTTCGTGATCTGGGGCTACGCCGTGGCCCGCCTGCCGCTGGCCACCTCGACCGCGGCGCTGTACCTGGTGCCGCCCGTGACGCTGGTCGTCTCCTTCGTGTGGCTGGGCGAGGTCCCGCACGTGATCGAACTGGCCGGCGGCGCCGTCACCGTCGCCGGCGTCGTACTGATCAACCGTCGCCGCTCCGGAGTGACGCGGGACCGACGGGATCTCACCCTGCGCACCGCCCCTGCCGACCACACGGGCCAGGAAAGAAGTCGTCCTGGCCCGTGTGGTCGACTTTTGTAAGGATGTCTTCATGCTTGATGTGCGACGCCTGCGGATCCTGCAGCACCTCGCCACGTACGGCACGGTCGCCGCAACCGCCGACGTACTGCAGTTGACCGCGCCGGCCGTCTCCCAGCAGTTGGCGGTCCTCGAGCGCGAGGCCGGCGTACCGGTGGTCGAGAAACACGGGCGCACCCTGCGCCTAACTGCCGCCGGGGAGCTGCTGGTCGCACATGCCGAGGTCGTCCTGGGCGACTTGGCCGCCGCCGAGTCCGACCTCGCGGCCCTGCGAGGCGGAGAGCACGGCGTCCTGCGCGTGGCCTCCTTCGCCTCCGCCGCCCGCCGGCTCATGCCCGCCGTCTTCGCGCGCCTGGGAACCGAGGAGAGCAGGAGCCACTCGCTCTCACTGCACCTCGTCGAACAGGAACCCGACCTCGCTCTGGCAGCCCTGCGCAAGCGGGAGGTGGACCTGGCCGTGGTGCACGGCTACACCGTGCTGCCACGAGATTTCCCCGCCGGATGCGAGCCCTCCCCGCTCATGGAGGACCCGGTCCTGCTCGCCCTCGCGCCGGCCCGGGCGACGGCGCTGGGCCTGGCCGAGGGTGAGGCGGCCGATCTGTCCGTCCTGGCGGATGACCCCTGGCTGACCCCCGGTCCGGAGACCTCCTGCTACGAGATGGTCCAACGCGCCACCGGCGCCGCCGGATTCGTCCCCGGCATCCGGGTGCGCAGCAGCGACTTCTCCGTGCTCACCTCGCTCGCGGCCGCCGGAGCCGGGGTCGCACTCGTGCCCCGCCTCGCCCTGCCTGAGGCGAACGCACCGCTGAGCCTGCACCCGCTGATGCAGCCCGTCACCCGGACGATCTACACCGCCAACCGCACCGGCACCGCCCGCCGCCCGGGCCTGCGGCATCTGCTCGACCTCCTCAGGGAGACAGCCGCCGCTTCCCTGACCGCCCCGGCCTGAGACCGGAGCGCCGGACAACGTCTTCCCGTCGGCACTCGCCCACGCCACCCATGTGCGCGCCAGTCGTACGCCGCGTCCCCCGCGGGTGGGCCGCCCGGGTGAAAATTCTTTCCGCCGGGTCCTCCTGTAAATCCCGGCGGCCCGGCCGACCGGCATACTGCGCAAATGGTTGCGCATATTAAAATTCCTGCCTTGATTCACCAGACCTGGAAAGACACGGATGTTCCCCCGGAATGGCGGGAATGGGCCGATTCCTGGCGCATCCAGCATCCAGGCTGGGACTACCGATTGTGGACCGACGCGGACAACCACGCATTCCTCCAGGAGCACTATCCGTGGTTCCTGCCGGTCTACGACGGCTATCCCGAAGCGATCATGCGGGCTGACGCAATTCGCTATTTCCTGCTCGACCATTTCGGCGGGCTCTACGTGGATCTGGATTTCGAGTGCCTGAAGCCGGTCACCGAAATCCTGGACGGGCACGATCTCGTCCTCGGCCGCGAGCCTGACGCACACACCCGGCTACTGCTGGCCCGCCGACGTGGATTCGACCGCATCGTCGGCAACGCGTTCATCGCGTCACGGCCGGGCCACCCGTTCTGGGCCCATGTGCACCGCCAGATGGTCGCCACCCACAAGCTGCCCAGCACTCTGGACGTGACAGGCCCGTTCTTCCTCACCAGAGCGATCGACAACGCCCCGGAGCCTGAGTCGATCACGGTTCTCGAACCGGAGGTCCTGTATCCCGAAGTGAGCCCGTACGCGACAGAGCTGTTCGGGCCGCAGGAAGCCGACTACGACCGTGCCTACGCCGTGCATCACTGGTCGGGCAGCTGGACGTACAACACCTCCGGGACGCCACGGACTTCGGCCGGCAAACGGTTCCCGTTCTGGGCAAGCCAGGAGATGCAACCGGTCGCCGACGGCTTGATCAGCCTCGACGCGCAGCGCCGCCGCTGGGCCTCGGGCGCGCCCGCGCCCACGGTGTCCTGCCTGATGGTGACGAAGGACCGCTCGGCGACGGCGCGACGTGCGATCAGATGCTTCCTTGACCAGACCTATCCGAATCTGGAGCTGGTCGTGGTGGAGGACGGCACCGATGACGCCCTCGCACAACACATCCGCGACCTGGGTGACCCGCGGATCCGCCATCACCGGCTCCCCCCGGAGGGGCGGACGTTGGGCGAACTGCGCAATGAGGCGGTGGACCGGGCCACCGGGCCCTACGTGTGCCAGTGGGACGACGACGACCTGTATGACCCGGAGCGGGTCGAGGCGCAGATGGCCGCGATTCTCGCGCTCGGCGCCGAGGCGTGCTTCCTCGCCCGCGAGCGGCTGTGGTGGCCCGCCCGCAGCAAGCTCGCGGTCTCCTGTGCGCGGGTCTGGGAAGGGTCGATGGTGTGCGCGAAGGACCACCTCCCGCGCTACCCGGCGCAACGCCGCGGCGAGGACACCCCGGTGGCGGAAGGGGTGGTCCGGACCTGCCGGGTCGTATCGATGGACGCGCCCGAGCTGTACACGTATGTGTGCCACGGGAACAATACGTTCGACGAGTCACACTTCGCGGAGCACTTCGCGGTGGCGACCGAGATCTGGGCCGAACCCGCTGCTTACGCCGAGCGGTTGCTGGCCATGGCGACCCGGCTGCCGATCGAACCGGCGGACATCGCCCACGCCGAGACCGGCCCCGCCGCCCGAACCTCCGGGCGACCGCAGGCGGTGGTGGAGCCCGCCGGGGCCCCGGCGAGCGAGCGGCCCCTGGTACTGGTGCTCACGCCCCTCAAGGACGCGGCTGCGTTCCTGCCCGGCTATCTGGACAGCCTTCGTGCCCTGGACTACCCACGCGAGGCGATCTCGCTGGGGCTGCTGGAGGGCGACAGCAAGGACACGACACCGGAACTGCTCCAGCAGGTCCTGCCTCGTCTCGAGGCGGAGTACCGGCGCGTCACCCTCGTACGCCGCGACTTCGGCCTCCAGTTGGCCGGACCCCGCTGGGAGGCCGGCATCCAGCGCCGACGCCGATCAGTGCTGGCCAAGGTGCGCAACCAGCTGCTCTCCCGGGCCCTCGCCGACGAGGAGTGGGTGCTCTGGCTCGACGTCGATGTGACCGGCTACCCGGCCGACCTCGTGCAGCGCCTGCTCGGCGCGCGCAAAAACATCGTCGTCCCGCACTGTGCCACCGCGCCCGGTGGGCCCACGTACGATCTCAACACCTTCGCCCTTCAGCCCAGGGCCGGCACGCTCAACTGGTCCCAATGGCTTCGCGACGGCATCCTCCAGCCCCCCAAGGGGTTCGGTCGGACCTACCTCGACGAGTTGCGCGGGCAGGGACTCGTCCGCGTCGATTCGGTCGGCGGCACCGCATTGCTGGTCCGCGCCGACCTGCACCGCGACGGTCTGATCTTCCCGCCCTTCCCCTACCAGCACCTCATCGAGACCGAGGGACTGGCCGCGATGGCACGGGACATGGGCACCGCCTGCTGGGCGTTGCCCGACCTGGAGGTGGTGCACCCGCACCACGTCCCGGAGCGCGCGCACGCCGGGGCCACGTCCCATTCCTGACCGACAGGGGTGACAGAGGCGCCGACACAGCCATTACGCAACAAGGAGTAATCGTTTTGACACTTTATGTATGCAAATCCTACGGTAACGCTACTGCCCTGCCGTGGAGTTCGCCGGCATGACCGGGCAGCTCCCCCACCCCCCGAGAGAAAGGGGCCCACTGTGAAGGCCCGTGTCATCACCTCCCTGGCGCTCCCCGCAGCGCTGGCCACCGCCGGACTACTCAACACCGCGGAGGCCGCCTACGCCGCCACCGCCGGTCCGGACACGCTGACGACGTCGGCGAAGTACGGGTACCAGGAACAGCCGATGGGCGACGTGACCCTCACTCCCGGGTCAATGCACCCCTGCACGCCGATGGGCAACGTCACGATCACCGATTACGGCCACCACTGCTGCACCCCCGTGGGCAACATGACCGTTACCGATTACGGCCAGTACAGCACTCCGGTGGGCAACGTGACCGTTTGTTACTACGGGCACCACCACGAGCACGGGTACGACAACTACTTCCCCTGGTTCCAACAGCAGCACAGCTAGGGAGTGGTCCAGCGGGTCCGGTCCGGTGGTGGCCCTCGAACGCCGGGGGCACCGCCCGACCTGCCGGAATCCGACCGACCATCCGTATCACCCCTGAATCCATCTCCTTCCCGCTCCGAAGCGAAGGACGACGCATGCCCCACGGTTCCGACCCTGTGGTCTCGGTGGTCATCCCCTGCCACGACTACGCCCGCTATCTGCCCGAGGCGGTGTCCAGCGTCCTTGCCCAGACGTTTCGCGACTGGGAACTCGTCATCGTCGACGACGGCAGCACCGACGACACTGTCGAGGTGACCCAGGGCCTGATCGCCCGCCACCCCGACCGGCGCATCAGGCTGCTCCAGCAGTCCAATGCCGGGGTCTCTGCCGCGCGCAACACCGGGATCGAGGCCAGTACCGGCCGCTACATCCTTCCGCTGGATGCCGACGACGTGATCGCGGCCACCATGCTGGAGAAGACCGTCGGGGTACTGGAAAGCGACCCCGGCATCGCCATCGCCTCGACCGATGTGTTCACCTTCACCGACGACGATCTGCCCCCGCAGGCGATGCCTCTCCCCGCCTACAGCAGAGAACTGCTGCTGCAGCGACTGATCATGTTCTACTGCTCGCTGTACCGCCGTGTCGCCTGGCAGACCGTGGGCGGATACGACGAGAGCATGCGGGCCGGAGAGGACTGGGACTTCTGGATCGGCTGTGTCGAGCACGGATTCGATGCTCACCACATCCATGAGGCACTCTTCGGGGCCCGCAACAAGGACACCGGGCTGCACCTGGAAGCCGCCGAGAACGACCTGGCCATCCGGGCGCGGATCGTGGCCAACCACCCGGGCCTGTTCAAGCCGATCACCCGCGGCTGGGCGCAAGCCGTGCTCAGCCAGGACGCGAAAACCTGCCTGCACGACGAGCACGTGCCCGACGACATCCTCACCCGGGCCGCCGAGATGGATCAGTTCCTCACGGCAGTCATGGCCCTGCAGCGCACCACGCGGGTGCAGTACTACCACATCAAGCGACTGGAGAAGGCGCTGGCCGCCCACACCGGCATCGCCGGCCCGCCGCCCCGGGAGAGGGGTCCTGCCCCGGCGGCTTCCGCCGTCTGACAGCGCCCAGGAGCGCTAGTTGGCATCGGGGGCGTTCGTGACCTGCGCTGATGCCAACTAGCCCCGGCCACTTAGGTACGGAATCAGAAAGATAGTTGGCACTTTGGTACAGCCCAGGTCAGGAGGGCTATCACACCAAACCCAGACGTCCAGGCCATGCAGATCTCGTGGTGTTCGGGCTGAGTACGGCGACCGAACTGCTCGCCGACCATGCGGCCCGGCCGGCCCCGCTGACCGAGCTCGACGCGCACGACCTGCTGACCTCGCCACGCTGCTCCCCGCTGCTGTTCGGCTGCGCCGGTCGTCCCACCGCCGACCTCGGTGCTCTGGAGCAGCTGCCGCATCGGCTGTCGCGAATGGCCTCGGACCTGCCCCAGCTGGCCGACGCCGACCTCAACCCAGTACTCGCCGGGTCCCACGGGATCACGACGCTCGACGCCCGCATCCGGCTCGTCCCGCGCCATGCCCACGACCCGTATCTACGTCGGCTGCGCTGACCTGGTCCCCACAGATCGAAGGAGACCAGCCATGAACCCACGAAGATCGGCGCCGTCATGCGCACCGTAGCGAGCGATCGGGCCTGCTCTATCGGTGTGCGGGCAGGGCGACCGGTGTCAGTTGGGGAGTGTGAGGCGGAAGTTGGTGTGTCCGGGGCGGCTGGTGACGGTGGCGGTTCCGCCGTGGGCGGTGATGACGGCATGGACGATGGCGAGGCCCAGACCGGTACTGCCGGTGCTGCGTGAGCGGGCGTGGTCGGCGCGGACGAAGCGGCCGAAGACTTCGGGCTGGATCTCTTCGGGGATGCCGGGCCCGTTGTCACTCACGCTGACGGAAACGTTGGCCGGCTCGGTGGTGAGGGCGATGGTCACCTCGGTGCCCGGCGGGGTGTGGGTACGGGCATTGGCGAGGAGATTGGCGATGGCCTGCTGGAGCCGGTGGGCGTCGCCGGCGACGGTGACCGGTTCTTCGGGGAGGTCGAGGAGCCAGCGGTGGCCGGGTCCTGCGGCGCGTGCGTCCTCCGTCGCGTTCAGGATCAGCAGGGTCAGATCGACCGGTTCGTGTTCGAGGGGGCGTCCGGCGTCCAGGCGGGCGAGGAGGAGCAAGTCGTCGACGAGGCGGGTCATACGCTGCGACTCGGCGTCGATGCGCTCCAGGGCGTGGCGGACTTCGGCGGGGACGGGGCCGTGCCGGCGCAGGGCGAGTTCGGCGTGGCCGCGGATATTGGCGACGGGGGTACGTAGCTCGTGGCTGGCGTCGGCGGCGAAGTGCCGGAGCCTCTCCTCGCTGGCCTGGCGGCGGATCAGGGCGTCCTCGACGCGGCCGAGCATGTGGTTGAGGGCGGTGCCGACCTGGCCGACCTCGGTGCGCGGGTCGGTGTCGGGAAGTGGTTCCGGCATGGCGACCTCGCCGCTGGCGAGCGGCAGCCCGGCGACCTCCGCTGCCTGGGCGGTGACCCTCTGGAGGGGGCGCAGGGAGATCCGCACCCATAGAGCACCGACGATGCCGGTGACTACGAGGGCGGCGCCGAACAGGACGGCTTCGACCGCTTCGAGGCGGTGAACGGTCTCTTCCACCGGGTGCAGGGGCAGGCCGGTGATCAGAATGTCCTGGTCGTCGCCGTGAACGGCCGTGAGGCGATAGCCGCCCAGAGTGGAGAGGCGGATGCTGTGTCCGCTTCCGTCGACGGGGACCTCCGCCAGGACGCGGCGATCCCGGAGGGTGAGATGGAGGGGACGGTCGGTGGCTTCATCGACGACGGCTGCCTGGGTGACGGTGCCGTTCAGGAGGCGGGCGCCGAAGGTCGCCTCGGCCTGACCGCGCGTGTCGGGACGGTTGTCCGCGTCGGGCTCGGCCTCGTGTTCCAGGCTGGCGGCGAACCGGCCGCCGGAGGCGGACAGCTGTTCGTCGAGCCGCCCCATCAGGAAGCCCCTCAAAGCGAGGGCGGTGGTGATGCCGACGACGAGGCAGGCGAGAGCGAGCAGAGTGACGAGTCCGGCGGTGAGCTGACCGCGCAGGGTACGGGGCGGCAGGCACCTCACGGGGAGTCCGCCGGCTTGAGGACATAGCCGACACCACGCACCGTGTGGATCATCGGGGTGCGTCCGGCATCGATCTTCTTGCGCAGATAACTGATGTAGAGCTCGACGACATGGGCGCGCCCGCCGAAGTCGTAGGCCCAGACCCGGTCGAGGATCTGGTCCTTCGACAGCACCCGGCGCGGGTTGCGCATGAGGAAACGCAGGAGTTCGAACTCGGTGCGGGACAGGTCGACCGTGGTCCCGCGGCGTCTGACCTCCCTGGCTTCCTCGTCCATGACGAGGTCCCCGACGGTGAGCCGGTTCGTGCCCGGCTCGGCAGTCATCCCGGCCCGCCGGAGCAGCCCGCGAAGCCGGGCCAGGACTTCTTCCAGGCTGTAGGGCTTGGTGACGTAGTCGTCACCGCCTGCGGTGATGCCGGCGATACGGTCCTCGACGGCGTCACGGGCGGTCAGAAACAGCACGCACACGCTGGGTGCCTCGCGCCGAAGGGACCGCAGGACGTGCAGGCCGTCGAGGTCGGGCAGCATCCAGTCCAGGACCACCGCATCGGGCCGGAAATCACGGGCCGTCGCGAGCGCAGTCACGCCGTCTGCGGCGGTGCGGACCTGCCAGCCCTCCCCGGTCATGACCCCGGCCAGCACATCCGTGACATCGGGCTCGTCGTCGACGACGAGGACCCGTACGGGCTCTCCGTCGGGGCGGTGCAGAAGCGAGGTCGTACGCGGCTCGTCCATGGTTCCTTCAGCATCCCTCAGCACACAGCACAGCAAGGCAAGCCGTGTCTCTGAGTTTCCTCTGAAAATCGGCGCCGAGGGCGGCCCGACAGGGCCGATTCAGAAGGTACACAGAAGTTGGGCTGTGAGGCTGGCCGCCCGTCACCGGAGCGTGTCTCATCCGGAGGAGCGCCATGACCGCCACATCCACCACCACGTACGCAAGCCGTGGGATGCGCCACCGGCGCCCGCGCCGCAGCGTCGTGCCGATCCTGGCGCCGCTCGTGATCTGGGCCGGCGCTGCCGGGGTGCTCGCCCTGTGGTGGAGCGACACGACCTCGGTGATCGGCCCGGCAGGCTGGCTGACCGGTGCGGGACGCATCACCGGGCTCCTGGCCGGGTACGTCTGCGCCGTCCTGCTGGCCCTCATGGCCCGCATGCCGCTTCTGGACCACACCGTCGGTACGGACCGGCTCGCCCGCTGGCACGCGTTCGGCGGCCGCTGCACCATCTCCCTGGCACTCGCCCATACCCTGCTGATCATCTGGGGCTACTCCCTGAGTTCCCACACGCAGCTGGTCAGCCAGACCTCCTCGCTCGTCCTGCACTATCCAGACCTCCTCAAAGGCACGGCCGGCTTCCTCCTGTTCCTGGCCACCGGGGTCATCTCGGCCCGCGCGGCCCGTCGCAGGCTGAGTTACGAGACATGGCACTACCTGCATTTCGCCACATACCTGGCCGTATTCCTCACCTTCGGGCACCAGCTCTCCAACGGCGCCGACTTCGTCGGCAACCGCCCGGCTCAGGCCGCCTGGTACTCGCTGTTCCTCGGCGTCGCGGCGCTGGTCGCCTGGTACCGGTTCGCGGTCCCCGTCCGGTGTGGACTGCGCCACCACCTGCGCGTGAGCGCGGTCCATCCTGAGGCACCGGGCGTGGTATCCGTCCACCTCACCGGCGACCACCTGGACGAACTGGGAGGTGAGCCGGGGCAGTTCCTGCGCTGGCGCTTCCTGACACGCGGGCTGTGGTGGACTGCCAACCCCTACTCCCTCTCCGCCCCCGCGCAACCCGGCCACCTGCGCATCACCGTGAAGACGGCAGGCGGGCACAGCGCCGCGCTGGCCCGCCTGGCACCCGGCACGCGGGTCTGGGCCGAGGGACCCTACGGCGCCTTCACCGCGAGGCGCCGCACCGCCCCCAAGGTCCTCCTTCTGGCCGGCGGTGTCGGCATCACCCCCTTGCGCGCGCTCTTCGAGACACTGCCGGGCCAGGTCACCGTCGTCTACCGGGCCCGCCGCCCGGCCGACCTCGCCCTGCGCACTGAACTCGACGCGGTAGCCACCCACCGACGCGCCCGCGTGCACTACGTCGTCGACGAACCGACCACCTACTCCTCACCGCTCACCGCCCGGGGCCTGACCGATCTGGTGCCGGACCTGGCCGCACACGACGTCTATCTCTGCGGCCCTCCCGGCATGACCCAGGCCGCGATCACAGCCCTGCGCGACGCCGGTGTGCCGGCACGGCGCATCCACCACGAGTCCTTCGCGTTCTGAGGAGAACCGCCATGCGCCCAGCCGTCCTCGCCACCATTGGGATCAGCGCCCTCGTCGTGACGTTGCTTGCCCTCAAACCCCACCAGCTCCCCGCCGTCGCCGGAGTGTCCCCCCGCTCTCCCACCGTCTCCTCCCCCCACACCTCTTCGGGGGCCACGCCCGGCTCGCCCTCGGGGACGGGCACGTTCACCGGGGACCCCATCGACACCCAGTACGGAACCGTGCAGGTCGCCGCCACCCTCTCCAAGGGAAAGATCACGTCCGTCAAGGTTCTTCAGGCACCGGACCGGAACGGCCGCGACCAGCAGATCGCCTCCTACGCCCTGCCCCGCCTCACCCAGGAGGCCCTCGGGGCTCAGAGCGCGCACATCGATGCCGTCTCCGGTGCGAGCTACACCAGTGAGGGCTACATACAGTCCCTCCAAAGCGCCCTGGACCGGGCCCATGCCTGACCCCGCGCGCGGGCTGCGCCACGTCGAGCACGTCATGGGCACCGTCTTCTCCTTCGATATCCGTGACAAGCCCACCCCCGCCATCCACCGCGCGCTCGCCGAGGCCGTGTACCACCTCCACCGGGTCGACGCCGTGTTCTCCACCTATCGGCCCGACAGCCACATCAGCCGCCTCGACCGCGGTGAGATCCGCCTTCAGGACTGTCCGCCCGAAGTCCACGAGGTCCTGTCCCTGTGCGCACAGGCCACCCACGACAGCGACGGCTGGTTCAGCATCGCCCCCTCCGGCACCCTCGACCCCTCAGGTCTCGTCAAAGGCTGGGCCACCGAAACGGCGTCCCAGCTTCTCTACGACGCGGGCGCGCACCACACGTGCGTCAACGGCGGCGGTGACCTGCGGCTCCGCGGTCAGGCCGGCCCTGGCACTCCGTGGCGCATCGGCATCGCCCACCCGCTACGCCCCGGTGAACTGGCCACCGTCATCACCGCCGGCCACGACCTGGCCGTGGCCACCTCGGGCACTGCCGAACGCGGCGCTCACATCGTCGACCCGCACAGCGGTACACCCGCCGTCGCGTTCGCCTCACTCACCCTCGTCGGACCCCGCCTGACGCTCACCGACACCTACGCCACCGCCGCTTTCGCCAGAGGCGACGGGGCACAGGGCTGGGTGGAAACACTGGACGGCTACGAAGCACTCGCGGTTCTGCCCGACGGCCAGGAATGGCGAACCCCAGGATTCCGGCGATATGGATCATGAGACGGGGCACGGACTCATTCCCGCCCGCAGGGAACGGGCACTTCCCGGTCACGGCCGCGGCTTCACCATCGAAGGCGCCGTAGGAGCTCTACTTGTTCCCCTGTCAGTCCAGAGGTGCTGACCATCCATCTTCTGTGCCAACCAAAAAGCCTCGTCACCACCGGTCAGCGGCGCACGCGCGGCATCCCCAGGCCGATCCACGAGATGATTTCCCGCTGGATCTCGTTGTTGCCGCCACCGAAGGTGAAGATGACGGCGGACCGGTAGCCGCGTTCGAGTTCGCCGTGCAGGACGGCACCCGCCGAGCCCTCCTTGAGAGGTCCGGCCGAGCCGACGACCTCCATCAGCCAGGCGTAGGCGTCGCGGCGCGCCTCGGAGCCGTAGACCTTGACGGCGGAGGCGTCCTGCGGGGTGAGGGTGCATTCCTGGACGGCGGAGACCATCTGCCAGTTGAGAAGTTTCATGGCATCGAGCCGGGTGTGGGTGCGGGCGAGCCGGGTGCGGACCCAGCCGAGGTCGATCACCCGGCGACCGTCGGCCAGCTCGGTGTCGGTGGCCCAGCGCTGCACGTTGTGGAGGGCGCGGATGGCCATGGTGCCGTGGGCGGCCAGGGTGACGCGTTCGTGGTTGAGCTGGTTGGTGATGAGCCGCCACCCCTTGTTCTCGTCGCCGACGCGGCGCGAGGCGGGGACGCGGATGTTCTCGTAGTAGCTGGCGGTGGTGTCGTGCGAGGCGAGGGTGTTGATCAGGGTGCAGGAGTAGCCGGGGTCGCCGGTCGGGACGAGCAGCATCGTGATGCCCTTGTGGGGCGGGGCGTCGGGGTCGGTGCGGGCGGCGAGCCAGACCCAGTCGGCGGTGTCGCCGTTGGTCGTCCAGATCTTCTGACCGTTGACCGTGTAATGGCCGGTGTCCTCGTCGCCGTCGCGTACGGCCCGGGTCTTGAGGGCGGCCAGGTCGGTGCCGGCGTCGGGTTCGCTGTAACCGATGGCGAAGTCGATCTCGCCGGCCAGGATCTTCGGCAGGAAATAGGCCTTCTGCTCGTCCGTGCCGAACCGCATGATCGTCGGGCCGACGGTGTTGAGGGCCATCAGGGGCAGCGGTACGCCCGCCTGGGCGGCCTCGTCGAAGAAGATGAACTGCTCCATCGGGGACAGGCCGCGTCCGCCGTACTCCGTCGGCCAGCCGACACCGAGCCAGCCGTCGGCGCCGAGGCGACGGATCGTCTCGCGGTAGAAGCGTTTCTGGTCGGCGGGGTCGTCGTACCTGCTGTAGGCGTTGTCGGGAACGAGTCCGGCGAAGTACGTGCGCAGCTCGGCGCGCAACTGCTGTTGCTCAGGCGTGTATTCGAGGTGCACGGCCCCTCCAGGAGTCTCGCGGTCGCATCGCCCGTGTGCGGCGGCGCACACAGTAGAACGTGTTGCAAGAATCCGGAAGGGCCATGGGGCCTCGTCCGCCGGTCAGCGCTTGACGGCGCGCAGCACGACGAACTTGGGGTCACCGGCGACGGTGGTGCAGTTGCCGAAGGTGCGGCGCAACTGGGTGTGGTACCCGAGGTGCCGGTTGCCGACGACCCACAGCTCGCCGCCCTGCCGCAGCGCGGTGCGCGCCCCGTGGAACATGGTCCGGGCCGTGGCGTCGGTGGTCGCAAGGTGCGAGTGGAACGGCGGGTTGTTGAGCACCAGGTCGACACTGCCCGGCGGTACGCCCGCCATCCCGTCGCCGACCAGGAAGTCGGCCTCGGCGTCCGTCCCGAGGTTGGCCCGGAACGTGGCCTCGGCCGAGGCGACCGCCTGGTACGACTCGTCGATGAAGGTCACCGTCGCTTCGGGGTTGGCGAGCGCGGCGGAGGTGCCGACGACCCCGTTTCCGCAGCCCAGGTCGACGATGCGGTCCCGGCCGCTGCGCTCGGGCAGATGGTTCAGGAAGAAGCGGGTGCCGATGTCGAGGCGCTCGGCGCAGAAGATCCCGGCGTGGTTGACGACGGTCCGGCCGGAGACGGCGCCGATGCCGTCGGGCAGGTCGTAGCGGTGCGGCCACGGGCTGGGGGTGCGGGCCAGAGCCGGGTCGGGGGTGCAGAAGATCAGTCGGGCCTTCTTGACCGCGAGGGAGGTGCGGGTGTGACCGATGATCCGCTCGAACAGTTTGAGGGTGGAGGTGTGGATCTCCTTCACCATGCCGGTGCCGATGACGACGGTGCCGGCGTGCACGGCGGGGGCGAGCCGGTGCAGCTGGTCCTCCAGGAGCGCCAGACTCTTGGGGACGCGTACGAGGAGGACGTCGATCCGCTCCGGCGGCGTGTCCCTGGCCGACAGCAGACGTACGGTGTCCGGGTCGTCACCGTTGCGTGCGAGGTTCGCCAGGGTGGCGCGCTGCGCGAGGTACGAGTCGGTGATCTGTACGGGGCGGTGCCCGGCCAGCACGGTGGTCAGCGCACCCCAGCGGTCGCCCACCACGACCACGGTGCCGGACAGGTCGACCGGCTCCGCTCCGTCGATCCCCTCCAGCTGCCGCAGCAGATATTCGTCGGCAGCGTCCCAGGCGCGGAACGGGTCGCGCGGGTGCTCGGGGAAGCGGGCGAGGTCGAACCCGCCCTGTGACGTCGTCAAACGGTTCATTGTCCGTTCAGGCTAGCCGAGCGGCGGGGAGCGCCCACACACTCCCCGCCGCACCGGCCGCCTACGGCAGCTGCTTCTCCATCGCCGCCCGGCCCTCTCGTGCCAGTCGGCGCTGCGCCCACTCGAGATTCTGCGGAGTCAGGTCCCGCCCGGAGGCGAGCACCAGATCCTCGGCCGACGGATGGCTGGTCCCGCCGGTGTGCAAGAGGCTGTCCGGGGTCACGCCCCGAGCCATGGATACGGGTACGGATTCGGGCTCTTCGCTCATGCCGCCTCCTCGTCCTTGCCGCAATTCTCGCTCTGCGGCTCCAGGACCGCATCCGAGAGCCCACTTGACCTGCACATGATAGGTACACAGCGTTCACACCTCGGTCACCGTGCGTGTGGAAGGCTCCCGCTGACCACGTACCACACACGAACACCGCGGCATCGTCCCCCACCCCGTGACGGCGCCGCGGTGCCTGCTTTTCCGGAGAGGACACCCCACATGTCCCGTCGTCACCTTCCTTACCGGCGACCGCTGCTGGCCACTTTCGCCGCCTTCGCGGTACTCGCCGGCACCGCGGCCGCCGCACCCGCCACGCCCGCCGCATCCCGGACCACGCCGGTGGCCGCGACGCCACTCGCCGCGCTCGACGACACGTACTACCAGGACGCGCTCGGCAAGACCGGAACGCAGCTGAAGAGCGCCCTCCACTCGATCATCAGCGTGCAGACGAAGATCTCCTACAGCCAGGTCTGGGACGCGCTCAAGAACACCGACCAGGACCCCGCCAACTCCTCGAACGTGATCCTCCTCTACACCGGCCGCTCCGAGCCCAAGAGCGACAACGGCGGGGCGGTCGGCCAGTGGAACCGCGAGCACGTCTGGGCCAAGTCCCACGGCGACTTCGGCACCAGCACCGGACCCGGCACCGACATCCACCACCTGCGCCCGGAGGACGTCACGGTCAACTCCATCCGGGGCAACAAGGACTTCGACAACGGCGGTACCGCGGTGAGCGGGGCGGCGGGCAACTACACCGACAGCGACTCCTTCGAACCGCGCGACGCGGTCAAGGGGGACGTCGCCCGCATGATCCTCTACATGGCGGTCCGGTACGAGGGCGACGACGCCTTCCCCGACCTCGAACCGAACGACCGGGTGGAAAACGGCTCGGCGCCGAACATCGGCAGGCTCTCCGTACTGAAGCAGTGGAGCCAGGAGGACCCGCCGGACTCCTTCGAGGAGCGGCGCAACGACGTCATATTCGACCAGTACCAGCACAACAGGAACCCGTTCATCGACCACCCCGAGTGGGTCGAGGCCATCTGGTAGCAGCGCGGTCCGCCGCCATCAGGTCGTCGGGCGTCCCGCTTCCCGCGCGGCGCGCTCGACGGCCTCCTCGCGCGAGGTGAAGCGCCGGGGGGCCGTCGGGTCGCCGCCCGTCACTCCGAGGTGGCCGGCGGGGTCGACCACGGCCGTGCGCCGTCCGCCATCCGTGAGCCGGGCCAGTCCGGAGCACAGCATCGACCTCGCCACCGTGTCGATGCCGGTCACCTGCCGCAGATCCAGGACCACGGACGCGGTCTCCTCCGGCCCGGACTCGTCGAGCGCGTACAGCACGCGTTCCGCCGCGGTGAAGTCGAGGGCGCCCTGCGCGGCGACGACCGCCACCTTTTCCCGCAGGGCGCGTTCCTGCTCCTCCGTCGGGGCGGACGGCAGATCGTCGGCGGTGGTGACCAGGGTGACGGTCGAGGCGGCGAGCGCCGGGTTGTGCATCAGATGCAGGCCGAGCCGTTCCGACAGCGCCCCCAGCGCGATGCGCCCGCGGACCGACGTGCCGGTCGGATCCAGCCGCGGGCTGTAGGCCGCCAGGCCGAACCGGGCCGGTCCCGCTGCGATCAGGCCACCGGACACCCCGCTCTTGGCGGGCAGCCCCACCCGTAGCAGCCAGTCGCCCGACGTGTCGTACATGCCGCAGGTCGCCATCACGGCGAGCGCCTGCGCGGCGACCGGTTCCTCGACGACCACGTCACCGTTGAGCGGGTTCACGCCGCCGTTGGCGAGGGTCGCGGCCATGGCGGCGAGATCCAGCGTGGTGACGCGTACCGCACACTGCCGGAAGTACGTCTCCACGGCTCCCACCGGGTCGACCGGCAGCGGGCCCGCACTGCGGATCAGATACGCGAGGGCGCGATTGCGGTCGCCGGTGGCGACCTCGGAGGCGTACACCGCCTCGTCGACGTCCAGCTGCCGGCCGGCGAACCGGCTCAGACACGAGGATGCGGTCGAACCTCGGAGCGTCGGCGGTGTCGGGGACCAGCGCGGTGGTGACGATCGCACCGGCGTTGACCATGGCGTTGTCCGGCCGGCCGGTGCCCGGTTCAAGGCTGATGGCGTTGTAGGCCTCGCCGCTGGGCTCGGCGTTCACCCACCGGGACACGCCGTCGAGTCCGAGCTCGCACAGCGCGAGGGCATAGACGAAGGGTTTCGAGACGGACTGCATGGTGAACGGGACGTCGGCCTCACCCGTGCTGTAGCGATGGCCGTCCATGCTGATCAGGGCCAGCCCGAAAGCCTCCGGGTCGGCCGTGGCCAACTGCGGGATGTAGTCGGCCGGTTCGCCGTCGCGCACACCGGCGAACCGGGTGCGCAGTTCACGCAGCGCATCCGTCACCGCACCGGCTGCGGAGCTCACCTCGCTCCCGGCCGTCAGCTGCGCTCGGCCTGGGCGATCCGGGGGAACGTCTTGACTCCGGCCGCCTTACGGCTGTTCGCGTGTTCGCTGACCGCCCGGCCGGGCGGGGCGTCCGGGAAGCCGAGCACCACCGAGTCGAGCACCTTCCCCGACGCGTCGACGAACTCCACCCGGACGGCGTAGAAAGCGGCCTTGGGGGTGGGGTTGGTGACGCGGACCAGTGCGCTGCGGAACTGCTCACCCGCCGCGATCGGCAGCCCGTTCACCGAGACGTCCTTGATCGCGTTGCCCTGCCCCTTGACTCCGGCGAGCTGCTGGTTGGCTCTCTGCCGGCTGCGTTCGAGCTCGGCGGAGACCGAAGCCTCGAAGTCGGTCTGGGTGCGCGGTGAGGCGCTGGCGGAGGGCGACTCGTGCGGCTCCGGGGACACCGTACGGGTGCTCCTGGCCGTTCCCGGCGACGTTCCACCGGAGTCGCAGGCGGCGGCACCCGCCATGAGCACCGCGGCCAGCACGGCGGGGGTCAGGCTGCGGGCCGTGCGGCCGCCGAGGGCGCGTCGCAGAGGGCTGGGCTGGTTCACGGACACTCCGGGTCTGCTCGGAAAAGAGAGTCAGGGGGATACGGCTGGACGGGAGGAAGGCACCGGATCACTCGGCTCGTCGCCGAAGATCTCGCGGAGCCGGGCCTCGCTGAGGGTGTCCAGGTTGCTGTGGAGAAGCTCGGCGCCGCCGCCGGGAAGCGCGTCGCTGATCCGGTCGGGCACCTCGTTCGTGGTGAGCAGGAACAGCGCCGAAGTCCCGGGCGTCACCTGCTTCTTGACCTCCGCGATGAAGTCGTCGTCGATGCCTACGTCGGCGAGCTTGCCGCCCAGCGCCCCGGCCGCCGCGCCGATGGCCGCGCCCAGCAGCGGCATGAGGAAGATCAGCCCGAAGAGCATCCCCCAGAACGTGCCGCTCAAGGCGCCGGCGCCCACCAGGTTGAGCAACTGCTTCGTTCTCGGCTTCGCCTTGTCGATCGGCCAGCTGACCACCGCGGCGTCGAGGATCTTGATCAGTCCCTCCTTCTGGAGGGCCTTCAGTGTGTTCTCCACGTCCTCCGCGCCTTCGGCGGACTGGAACTTCCACACGGTGAGGGTGGACATCGCGCATACCTCCGGATTCCGGAACCGATCAGCTCGCCCATATTAGGATCAAAAGGCATGAATTGACCCGCTCAATTACGTCACCCGCGTTCCGTCGCGCACCCGAACGGGTGCCCCTCGGCGACACCTCGACAAGCAGGCCGGGAAGCCCACGCTATTGAGCGGCGCGCGGATGCGGTCCCGGCCGTACGAAGGGCTGTCGACCCCGCCCGGTCGGCGGGCCGCAGCGGCCGCCAACCGCTCGTCGGCGGCCGGCCGGGCCGCCACCGACGGGATACATACGGCCCGCGGCAGCGAGAGCGCACGGGCGGCCGCACGGCACCGTATTCCGATGCACGCTCCCGGAGCCACTGGGACACTGGGTGGTGCACCCCGGACCGTCCCTCTCGGGCACGGAGGCCACGGAGAGGAAGTGACCGCACCATGCCACGCGGATCCAATCCCAGGCGCGAGCGGCAGTACGAGCACATCAAGGAGAGCGCGCAGGAGCTCGGAGTGAGCGAGGAGCGGGCCGAAGAGATCGCGGCACGCACGGCGAACAAGGAGCGCGCCCGTTCCAAACCGCCGACGACCGCGAGCCGTACGTTGGTCCACGACCTCTCGTCCCTACGGCGCGCCGAGCTGCGCTCCCACGGCGGGGCCGAAGACCCCACCCGCGACCAGCTCTACGAAGAGGCCAGAAAAAAGAACGTCAAGGGTCGCTCGACCATGACAAAGGCCCAGCTGGCCAAGGCAGTCGGCCGCTGAGCCCTCACCATCGCCGGGCGGTGCGGCTGAGGCCGTCCCGTGATCCCTGGCGGGCGAGCAGCGTCAGCTACGGCACCTCGCCGCGTTGTCGGAACGACCGAATACATTCAGTCCGCGGACGTCCCTCCGCCTTGCGATGCACCGCGACTGACGCCGCGCGCCGATCCACCAGGGATTACTGGACACCCCTCAGGCGGAGCCGCCTCCGTCCGGCTCGGGGCCGTACCAGACCGTCGTGGCATTGCAGAACTCACGGATGCCGTGACCGGCCAGCTCCCGCCCGTAACCGGAGCGCTTCACCCCGCCGAACGGCAGCGCGGGGTGGGAGGCGGTCATGCCGTTGAAGAAGACACCGCCGGCCTGCAGGTCACGCACGCACTGACGGCTCTCGTCGGCGTCGCGCGTCCACACGTTGGAGCTGAGGCCGAACGGGCTGTCGTTCGCGAGGGTCACCGCTTCGTCCAGGTCCTCGACGCGGTACAGCGTGGCGACCGGGCCGAAGGTCTCCTCACGGTGGATCCGCATGGCGGGAGTGATCCCGCTGAGGACGGTGGGGGTGTAGAACCAGCCGCGCTCCAGCTCCGCACCCAGGCCGGTGGGCCGGCCGCCACCGCACAGTGCGGTCGCACCCTGGTGTACGGCGTCGTCCACCAGCTCCTCCAGGTCGGCGCGGCCCTGCTCGCTGGAGAGCGGGCCGATGTCGGTGGTCTCCTGCTGCGGGTCACCGACCGTCAGATCCTTCATGCCCGCGATGAACCGCTCGGCGAACTCGTCGTACACATCGGTGTGCACGATGAATCGCTTGGCGGCGATGCACGACTGCCCGTTGTTCTGGACCCGGGCGGTCACCGCCGTGCGCGCGGCCTGCGGGATGTCGGCCGACGGCAGGACGAGAAACGGGTCGCTGCCGCCCAGTTCCAGCACGGTGTGCTTGACCTCGTCGCCCGCGATCGACGCGACGGAGCGGCCGGCCGGCTCACTGCCGGTGAGGGTGGCGGCGACGACGCGGCGGTCACGCAGGATCGACTCGACCGCTCCCGCTCCCACCAGCAGCGTCTGGAAGCAGCCGGGCGGGAAGCCTGCACGGCGGAACAGGCCCTCCAGGTACATCGCGGTCTGCGGGACGTTCGACGCGTGCTTGAGCAGGCCGACGTTCCCCGCCATGAGTGCGGGGGCGGCGAACCGTACGACCTGCCACAGCGGGAAGTTCCACGGCATCACGGCCAGGACCGGGCCCAGCGGACGGTAGTGGACATAGGCCCGGGAGGCTCCGGCGTCACGTACGTCGGCGGCCGGCGGGTGCTCGTCCGCGAGAAGTCCCTCGGCGTTGGCCGCATACCAGCGCATGGCCTTGGCGCATTTGGCGGCCTCCGCGCGGGCCGCCTTGACGGGCTTGCCCATTTCGGTGGTCATGGTGCGGGCGATGTCCTGCTGGTCCTCGTCGAGGAGGTCGGCGGCCCGGTTGAGCAGCCGGGCCCGTTCACCGAAAGCGGTGGTGCGGTACTCCCGGAAGGTGGTGTCCGCGGTCGCGAGCCGATGCTCGATCTCCGCCGCCCCCAGCGCCTCGAACGTCTTGAGGGTCTCGCCGTTCGCCGGGTTGACCGTCGCGATGGGCATGACTGTGGTCTCCTTGCCTCGGATTCTTCGACCGTGCCGCGCGACGCCCCTGCGCGCAACGCGGGTTCCGGTGCGGGTACCCGACCGGCGCGGATCATGCGTGCGCTGTGCACGTCATCCGCGCCGGTGGGCAGAGCAGACTTCTTCGCGTAGGGATTCGGGTACCGGTCCGGTCAGGGATCCCCGCCACCCCTGTCGGAGCCCGCCTCTCAGACGAGGGCGGGCTCGGCCGGCTCGGAGGCCGGCGGCAGCAGGAACTCGCGAACTCCGGGCAGGGGTGCGCGCGGCAGCAGATCGGTGTTCCGCGGCGCCTCGGCGTAGCGGGTGAACCAGACGACTTTGCCGTCGAGGGTCCGACAGGTGCCCCAGCTGTGGCTGAGGGCCATGACACGGCTGAGACCACCGCCGCCGCTGCTGAGCAGGCGCGGCATCTCGGAACTGTTGTCGGCGACGGAGACCGTGAGGTGCCGACCGGACCACCGGAGTTCGACGACGCACTTGTTGTCGCCACCGACATGCCGGTGGACATTGGTCAGCAGCTCCTCCACACCCCGGCACACCGGCCGGATGTGAAGTTCGAGACTCCAGTGGCGCAGATGCGCAGCGACGATTCGTCGCAACTGCGAAACACGCTCTTCCGATACCTGGAGTTCGACCAGATAATGCCGGTCGAGTGGAACGGTCATCGTCGAGGCTCCTCACATCCAGGCCCATCTGCTTCGCCCCGTTGAACCAACGACCCCCGAATACGAAGAGTGAGCAGATGTCACTATTAGGTCACTCCTTAGGGTGACCCGGTGGGACCGGTTGCGCAACACGAAGGTGGGCGGGCCCGTGATCTCACCACGGAGCGTGACTGCCCACATCCGCCCTCACGGCAGATACGGCAGCAGCTTGTCCGGCGTGAGCGGGAGGCTGCGCAACCGGGCGCCGGTCGCGTGCCGCACTGCGTTGCCGAGAGCGGCCGCGGCGCCCACGATGCCGATCTCACCGATGCCCTTGCTGCCCATCGGGTTGAGATGCGGGTCGTCCTCGTCGATCCAGTGCGCCTCGATCTGCGGGACGTCGGCACAGACGGGCACATGATAGGAAGCGAGATCGCTCTGTGTGAAGTCGCCGAAGACGGGGTCGAGCGTGCTGCCCTCGGTCAGTGCCATGCCGAGCCCCATGATCATGCCGCCGACGAACTGGGAGCGTGCGGTACGGGAGTTGAGGATGCGTCCGGCGGCGAAGACACCGAGCATGCGGCGCATCCGGACTTCCCCGGTGCGGGTGTCGACGGCGACTTCGGCGAAGTGCGCGCCGAACGCATGCCGTGCGTACGGGGATTCCACCGCCGCTTCCTCCCCGGTTTCTGCGGTGACCGTGACGCCCTCGCCGGGAAGGGGCCCGGTGCGTTCCCGCAGGTGTCGTGCCAGGGCGGTGGACGCCTTGTGCACCGACCATCCCCAGGAGGCCGTACCCGCGGAACCTCCGGCCAGCGGTGCTTCGGGCAGTGCGCTGCTGCCGATGTCGATCCGGACGTCGGCCACGGAGGTGTCCAGCACGGACGCCGCGATCTGCGCAAGGACGGTGCGGGCCCCGGTGCCGATGTCGGTGGCATTGATCCTGATGCGGTAGGTGCCGTCGGCGGCTGCGTGCGCCGAGGCGCTGGAGCCGCCGATGTACACCGGGTACGTCGCGGCGGCGACACCCGTACCGATCAGCAGTGGTCCTTCGGTGCGCACCGCGGGGCGCGGGTCGCGGTCGTACCAGCCGAACCGTGCGGCGCCCTCCTCCAGGCAGGCGGCGAGGCCGCGGCTGCTGAAGGGGCGGCCGGAGTCGGGTTCGTACGCGGGGTCGTTGCGCAGACGCAGTTCGACGGGGTCGATGCCGAGGGCCACGGCGAGCTCGTCCACGGCCGACTCCAGCGCGTACATACCAGGGGCCTCACCGGGTGCGCGCATCCATGAGGGGCTGGGTACGTCCAGGGCCGCCACCCGGTGAACCGTACGGCTGTGTCCGGACGAGTACATCGTGCGGGCCGGCACGGCCGCCTGTTCCACGAACTCCTTGACCGTGGAGGTGTGGGTGATGATCTCGTGGGCGAGCGAGGTGAGGGTGCCGTCGAACTCCGCGCCGAGTCTGACGCGTTGCACGGTGGGGGCGCGGTGGCCCACGACGGCGGGCAACTCGCGCCTCGGCAGGGCGAGTTTGACGGGGCGCCCGGTGTGGCGCGCGGCCATGGCCGCGAGGACGGCCTGTGGGCGCGCGGTGCCCTTGGAACCGAAGCCGCCGCCGACGTGTTCGGAGACGACCGTCACCTGATCGGGCCGGAGGCCGAACACGGTGGCCAGGGTGTCGCGGACCGTTCCGGTGCCCTGGCTGGAGTCGTACACGGTCAGCTGCCCGTCGTCCGACCAGTGGGCGGTTGAGGCGTGCGGTTCCATGGGGTGGTTGTGCAGGGGCCCGAGGGTGTACGTGACGTCGACCTGTACGGGGGACACGCCGAAGGCGTGGTCGAAGTCGCCGCGTTCACGGACGGCCGGGTATCCGCCGTTCACCGTCTGCGGCACGTACAGGCCCGGGTGGTCCTCGGTGAGCCGGACATCGTGTCGGGCGCTCTCGTACTCGATCCGGACGGCCTCGGCTCCGGCTCGCGCCGCCTCGAACGTGTCGGCCACCACGAGCGCCACCTGCCGGCCCCGGTGCGGGACGCGGTCGTCCTGGAGGACGGCCAGTGCCGGGTCGTCGGGCTGTCTCAGTTTCGGGGCGTTCTCATGGGTGAGGACGGTGTGCACGCCGGGCAGGGCGAGCGCCTCGCCGGTGCGGATCGCCGTGATCCGGCCGCGTACGACGGTGGCGGGTACGGGCCAGGCGTACAGACAGCCGGGCGGGGTGTATTCGGCGGCGTAGCGGGCGGCGCCGGTGACCTTGTCCCTGCCCTCGCGGCGGACCACAGGGCTGCCCAGCGGCTCGGGGACCTGACTCATGTCGGGAGTCCTCACGTTCTCAGGCGGCGGCGGTGAGTGCTGCCAGGGCGTCGACGGCCAGGCCGCGGGCGAGCTCCACCTTGAACGCGTTGTCGCGCAACGGCCGGGCGGCCGCGAGTTCGGCGTCCACGGCCCGGGTGAAGGTCTCGTCGGTGGCGGTGGCGCCCCGCAGGACCTCTTCCGCGGCCCGGGCACGCCACGGGCGATGGGCGAGCCCGCCGAAGGCCAGCGCGGCGTGCCGGATCCGGCCGTCGCGGACGGTGAGTACCGCGGCGACGGCGGCCAGGGCGAAGGCGTACGAGGCGCGGTCGCGGGCCTTGCGGTACAGGGATACGGCGCCGTCCGGACCTGGCGGCAGCAGCACCTCGGTGATCAGCTCGCCCGGACGGATCACCGTGTCGCGCTCGGGTGCGTCCCCCGGCAGCCGGTGGAACTCGGTGACGGGTACGGAGCGTTCGCCGTCCGGTCCGTGCAGCTGGACCACGGCGTCCAGGGCGGCCAGGGCGACGGCCATGTCCGAGGGTTGGGTGGCGACGCAGTCTGCGGAGTGGCCGAGAACGGCGAGATCCCGGTGGGCGCCTTCGCGTGCGGGGCAGCCGGTGCCCGGTGCCCGCTTGTTGCAGGGTTTCGAGGTGTCCTGGAAGTACGGGCAGCGGGTGCGCTGCAGCAGGTTTCCGCCGGTCGTGGCGGTGTTCCGGAGCTGCCCGGAGGCACCGGAGAGCAGTGCCTGCGACAGGACGGGGTAGCGGGTGCGCACGGTCCGATGGACGGCGAGGTCGCTGTTGCTCACGGTCGCACCGATGCGCAGGCCGCCGTCGGCCGTGTCCGCCACCTGGTCCAGGGGCAGCCCACGGACATCGATGAGCAGGTCGGGGGTGGCCACACCCAGTTTCATCAGGTCGACCAGATTGGTGCCTCCGCCGAGGAACACGGCCCCGGGGCGGGCGGCGCTCGCGCGGACCGCCTCGGCGGTGGTGCGGGCGCGCAGATATTCGAACGGCTTCACGGCGCCACGTCCAGGATCGCTTCGACGATACGGGGGTACGCCCCGCACCGGCACAGGTTGCCACTCATCCGTTCGCGGATCTCGGGGCCGGTGAGCCTGGCCGGGGTGGCGCCGGGCCGGCCTGGTTCGGTGGCGTGGGACGGGAAGCCGTCGGCCGCTTCGTCGAGCATGCCCACCGCCGAACAGATCTGGCCGGGGGTGCAGTATCCGCACTGCAGGGCGTCCCGTGCGAGGAAGGCTTCCTGGACGGGGTGCAGCTCGTCCCCGTCGGCGAGCCCCTCGACAGTGGTGATCGCGGCCCCGTCGTGTGCGACGGCGAGCAGCAGACAGCTGTTGGCGCGCCGGCCGTCGACGATGACGGTGCACGCCCCGCACTGGCCGTGGTCGCAGCCCTTCTTCGCTCCGGTGAGGCCGAGGTGTTCACGCAGGGCGTCCAGGACGGTGGTCCGGTGGTCGAGCGACAGGGTCCGTTCGGTTCCGTTGATGTGCAGCGTCAGCGTCGAACGGTGAAGGGCCGCCTCCGGATTTCCGGCACCGTCCTCCCGCCCGCTTGCGTGTTCCACGCGTTCGCACCTCTCAAAGCGGTAGCTTTTGGCTGCTTTGTACCAGATACGGAAAGGCCTATCTGTGCATTGCGCCGACCGCGGGCGCAGGTATGCGCCTCACCGGCTCTCCACCCGCAGACGCATCTCCTCCTCCTGGTCGCCGGAGACCGTTCCGACGACCTGCACCGTGAAGGCGTCCGCCAGGTGCCTCCTGAGCTCGTCGACCGCCCAGTAGCCGCCTTGCGCATCGAGCGTCACGGGCCGGTCGATCGCGATGGGGCCCGAGACCACCCTCGCCTCGGACACATCGACGGTCACGTTCCATACGGTGGGTCGCTTTCCTCCCAGGTCCTGCGGTACGTCCACCGAGGCCCGGTCGGTGGTGAAGGCGGCCCGCAGCACGTCGAAGACCATCCGTGCGTCGTCCTTCGAGCATCCGCTGATGGCGACCGCCACCTCCTTGCCGTACCGGTTCTCCTCCGCCTGCGCCTGTGTGCTGTTCACGGGGGTTCCTTCCGTTCGCAGTGCTGACCTTCTCCAGGCTCACCCCACGGCTGGGTGTCGGCGACACGAAGCGGTCGGCGAGCAATGAAACTCTTTTCTCTTTATATCCACTTAAAACATGAATTCAAGGTCATAACTGAGTGACGGCCCCGACTCGGGGTATCCGGCATGCATGGACGTATCGAATGGAGCCCTCAATTCCCTGGCCGTCACGCTCGCGGACGGGCGGGGTGCGCTCGGCGTGGTGATGGCGGTCGTCGGTGTGGCCCTGGTGGGCATGCTGATCGGCGCCGTCTGGCTGGGACGGCGGCGCCGCGCCGAGGAACTGCCGCCGCCCCGGCCCGATGAGCAGCCGCCACGGCCCGATCACCGCACACACGTCGAGGAGCGCGACGTCCACGGCGACGACAGCTTCCCGGCCGACGGGCGCGGCCTCTCCCCCTACGAACTGGGAGACCACGGGAACGCGCCCATCCGGCACGACAAGGACGAGACGCGCGACTGAGCAGGTGCACGTCCGCATCGGCGCGTGTTGCGCGACCCATCGACCGAAGTGAGGCTGGTAGAGGCCCGACCGCCACGGCATGCGTGTGCCGCAGAACCGATGAAGGCAGCAGCACCATGACGGGAAGCAGACCCAGGACCACGCCCCCCTCGGCACCGCTGACCGGACCTTCGGCACCCTGCTGGGTCAACCTCATGACCCGGGACCTGAAGTCGGCGCAGGAGTTCTACGCCGCCACGCTGGGGTGGACGTTCCGGCCGGGAAAGCTCGGGCAGGAATTCTCCGTCGCACGCCGCGACGACGTGCCGGTGGCCGGTATCGCGGCGGTGGCGACGGCCATCCGGGTCGCCGTGGCATGGACTCCGTACTTCGCCGTGCAGAACGCCGATGTGGCCGCGGCGCGCATCCGTGAGCGCAGCGGCACGGTGGCGGTGGGGCCACTGGCGCTCGGCAAGGGACGCGGCGCCCTGGCGGCGGACCGCGACGGCGCGGTGTTCGGCATCTGGGAGCGCACCGAGGCGGCGACATCACCGCCGGCGCCGGACGACCACTCGAACGCGTGGCTGGAACTGCGTACCAGGGACGCTTTCGACGCCGCGATCTTCTACGGCCAGGTCCTCGACTGGGCGACCGGACGTCCCGGTGACTGCGAGGTGTCGTACGAGACGGACGAGGTCGTGGTGGACTGCGGCGGCAGGCGGCTGGCCCGGATCAGCTCCGGTGCGGTCGAGGCCGCGCCGGATCCGCTGGTCCGCCCGCACTGGCAGGTCCACTTCCCGGTGGCCGATGTGGCGGCAGCTGTGTCGGCGGCGCGGCAGCACGGGGGCTCGGTCGTCGAGCAGCGGACACAGGAACACGGTGCGGAGGCAACCCTGCTGGACCCGGACGGCGGGCTGTTCACCATCACGGACATCCGGAGCCCGGCCGGCGAGGGCATCTGAGCCGAACGGTCGCAGTCAGCTGTTCGGCCGCTTGCGCGCCGAGTGCATGTCCGAGGTCACTGCTCGCCTTCCGATGTCGAGCGTGCGAGCACCCAGGCCGGGAACACGAACCAGCAGATGAGGAACCACAGCGCCATGGCGCCCACCAGCCACAGTGCGAGCGAGTTGTGCAGGGCCACCCGCAGGATGAGCAGCAGCGCGGAGCACATCGTGCAGAACAGCAGGACGAGGCCGAGCACGGTCAGTCGCGACGCCCACACAACGGTCTGCGGCTTGAGCCGGTGCCCGGTGAGCATCCGGTGGAGGGAGACGGGCCCGATCAGCGCGGCGGCCGTGGCCGACCCCAGCATCACGGTGACAACATAGATGGTGCTGTCCGTGTCCGACAGAGCGGCGAACCGCGACTGGAACACGACGGCCAGCAGAAAGCCGAACAGGATCTGGACGCCGGTCTGGGCGACGCGGAGCTCCTGGAGCAGATCCGTCCACAGCCGGTCCGCCCGTTCCTCGGCCGTCTCGTGGCGGCCGATGTCGGGCCCCCGACCGCTTTCCGCGTCGCGGTCCTCGCCGGGTGTGGGGGTCACCGTGAGCCTCCGTCCGCGGTAGGTGTCGAACCCGTTGCGTCGCCTCCTACCCCACCGTAGAGATCTCACATCGGACCGGCAGCCCGAATGCGCCGCGTCGGCAATGCCCTCGACGAACGTGCCGGCCGCGCCTACGATCTTGAATACGGCATCGCGCGCCGGTCACCGGCCGGGTGAGGCGTGGAGGTGCCCGTGAGATGCCCGTTGGAGGCATTCCACAGTGTCAGTCGAGTTGAATCACACCATCATTCACGCCCGGAACAACCGGGAATCCGCCGAATTCCTTGCACACATCCTGGGTCTGGAAATCGGTGCGGAATGGGGCCCGTTCGTAGCGGTCGCCACGGCGAATGGGGTCACGCTGGATTTCGCCACCATTCCCGCCGAATCGATCGTCGGGCAGCATTACGCCTTCCTGGTCTCGGAGGCGGAGTTCGATACGTCGTACGCCCGCATCAAGGAGCTCGGGATCACCTACTGGGCCGATCCGCATCAGAAGCATCCGGGCGAGATCAACCACAATGACGGCGGCCGGGGCATCTACTTCCTCGATCCCGCCGGACACGCCATGGAGATCATCACGCGCCCGTACGGCGGCTTCGCCTCGTAACGGTTCCCGGCACACCAGGCGTTCGGCCGGGATTCCGGGTCACCGGGTCCCGGCCGGGCTCTTTCGCGGTCCGTCAGGCGACCGGAAGCGTCAGTTCGGGCCGGTCCCACATCACCGCGGGCGGGTTGGCCGCGGCAGTGCCGGTACGCAGGGCGCCCACACTGCGGTAGAAGCCCTCGGCGGGTGGATGCGAGACTATGCGAACGCCGGTGAGCCCGGCCACCTGCGCCTCGCCGCGCAGATGCGCGATCAGCAGCCGTCCGATACCGAGCCCCTGCGCATCGTCGGCGACGAACATCAGATCCAGTTCGGCCTGCTCGAGAACCAGCGAGTAGAACCCGAGCAGCCGGTCGGTACCGCCGTGGACGGCCACGAAGACCCGATGGGTCTCGATGTAGTCGGGCCCCACCCGGTATCCGGCCACCATGGGCGCGTACGGGCCCTCGTAGGCCCGGGAGTTCCTGACCAGCCGGGTGAGACGCTTGGCGTCGCGCGCGGCGGCCCGTCGTATCAGCACATCGCGGCGACCTGCCCCGCCTACCGCTCGCGTAACACTCGGTTTCATAAAGGGAGTATTACGCATCGGAGGCCGGGCGCACGCCCGGCCTCAACCGCCCGCCGCCGCGACCCAAGGGCTGTCCCGTAATCCCTGGTGGATCAGCGCGCGGCGTCAGATGCGGTGCATCGCAAGGCGGAGGGGCGTGCTCATACCGGTCGTATTCGGGCGTTCCGACAACGCAGCGAGGTGCCGCAGCTGTCGTCGTACGCCCGCCAGCGATTGCGGGACAGCCCTTAGGCCGGACCGCGCTCCGCACGCCACTCCTCGACCACGGCGTCGATGTCGAACGGGCGCGTGTTCAGCAGGGGCCCCGGAGGCGGCCGACGCATCGCCGCCTCGATCTTCTCGTTGACCGCGGTGAGCATCCGGCGCACCTCGGACTCCGAGCGGGCTTCGGACACCGCCGCGCGGGTGTCCTCCGCCTCCTTCCGCAGGGCCAGGGCCGGCGGGAGCATCGACACCCCCTCGCGCTGCATCTTCGCCTTGATCCACCAGGTTTCGTCGTACGGGCGGTCGATGCCGGGCAGCGGCTTGCCGAAACCCGGCAGCTGGGAGAAGTCGCCGCGCTGCTCGGCCTCACGGATCTGCTTGTCGACCCACGATTCGAAGCTGACGCCGGCGGGTTTGCGCTCGGTCAACGTGCACCCCTCTCGGAGAACCCTTGATCCAGTACTCCCACGATACCGAGCAGGTCCCGGCGCAGGACCCCCTGGAACACTGAGGCCCGCTCGGCGCACGTGTCCGACGCCGGGCGTCCCCGTCTGCGGCCCGGCCGACACGCCAACTCGACCGCGAGGACGGCGGTGCAGACGATCCCTTCCTGCCGAAGGACGGGAGCGTACCCGCCAGGGGTATAGGGGTCAGCCCGAGGGTCCTCCGCGGACGGCCGCTTCGGTCGATCGGGCACCGAAGACGGCCGGTTCCGGTTGAGCGGAGACCACGAGCTGGCTCCGAAGCCGCTCCACCACGGGCTCGGGGATCCGCAGGCCGTCGCGCACGTAGCCGTCCAGCCCGCCCCACCGCTCGTCCATCGCGTCGAGCGCCATCGAGAGATAGCGGGGGCGGACCTCGATGATCGCGGACGCGATCTCGGGATCGCCGCCCGCGTCGAGGAAGCCCTGCACATACGGCTGGAAGGCGGCCCGCGCCACGGGATTCACGGCGAGGAACTCCGCCCGTACGACATCGCGTGACGCCCCGGCCATGAGCAGGAGCAGCGCGGTGGCCCACCCGGTGCGGTCCTTACCCGCCGTGCAGTGGAAGAGCACCGGCCGGGCCCGGTCGTCCGCGGCCGTCTCGACGAGGGCGCGGTACGCGGCCGAGGCGCCTGGCGACAGGACCAGCTTCCGGTAGGTCTGCGCGAACAGTTCCTCGGCCTTTCCGCCGCCGAGCATCTCCTCCGCGGCGACCGGATCGCTGAGCAGCGCGCGCAGCCGGGCGGGTGCCACGCCCGGGTTGTCGCCGAGGACATCTGCGACGAACAGCCGGGCTCCGGGCGGCAGCCGATCGGGGGCCGCCATGCGCTCGTCCGCCGTGCGCAGGTCGACGACGGTCCGGATACCCAGGGCGGTCACCGCCACGTCGCGGGCCGCGTCGAATCCGCTGAGCTGACCGGAGCGCAGCACCGCCCCGGACCGGAAGCAGCGGTCGCGGCCCAGCGAAATACCGCCCAGGTCGCGCAGATTGATAACGGTGGAAGCCGCAACGGCGCTGGCGATTTGCACGATGGATTCCCCTTATTCCGGACGCGACTCATAGCGGGCACGGCTTACTGCGGCCACGGCTGATGAATGGATTCGCCCCGGCCGGATCAAACGGCCAGAATCTTCGCCTTCTGTGCCTCGAACTCGGCGTCGGTCAGGATTCCTTGCTTCTTCAGCTCGGCCAGTCGTTCCAGCCTGTCGATGATGTCGTCCGCCGGGGGCGCGGGAGGCGCCGCCTGGGCCGGGGGTGTCTGCTGTTGTACGGCCTCTTCCTGTGCGGCTGCTTCCTGAGCGCCCCACCTCTGCTGCTGGCGCTGCTGGACCCGTCCGCTGACCGCTGATGCCGTGCCCGCGACGACGGCGGTGCGCGCCACGGTGCCCAGCAGTCCCGGTCCTCTGCGGTTCATGCCCGCTCCTCGGAAAATCGGCATGATGTGTGCCCCTTCCAGGTGTGGTGCGGTGCGTGCGGCGCGACGGCGTACTGCGGGCCGTGCAGGGTCAGCCGGTGGGACCGGCGGCGGCCACGGCTGCCTCCGCGATCTCGGCGGGGATTCGCTCATGCGCCACCACTTGACCACCCGAGGCCCGGACGGCCGCTGTGAGCGGCACCGCCCACAGGTCCTCCCACACGATCAGCGCGGCTGAGCTGCCCGGTGGCACGCTCTCTCCGAGAGTCCGGATGTCCTCGCTGTTCAACAGCCCGCTGACCACTCCTTCCACCGGCTCGAACGGCACCAGGTCATCGGGATCGAGGTCTTCCAGTTCCACTGATTCGAGCGTGCCGTCCTCACCGCGGTACACAAACGTCAGGTCGAGGATCCGCACTGCCTTCGAGGCGACCGCTTCGGCCAGCGCCGGCGCAATGGCCCCGGTGAAACGGCTCCCGGGAAAGGCGACGACGAGGTACTCCACAGGTCCCACAGTCACGGGCGTGTCCTCTCCTGACGGATGGATTGTCTGCAGCATAACTTCGGATATTTGGTGCTGCACTATGGCAATTCACCTGGGACGGAGAGCTGAGCGGCGGCCTCGACGCCGGTCCGGACAACCGCCTTTTCGGTGCCGCCCGCCCCCGCCGCCTCGTGGGAGATCTCGGCGACGAAATCCGCGAGCGCATGGATACCGCCGGGGACACGGCTTCCGGGCCGGGGCATGGCAACCGGGCAATCCCGACCGGCCGCGGCGACAGCGGATGCCGGGCGACCTCGGACGGTGCCGGGTACAGGAAGGTGCGTCCCTGGTCGTGCACGCCGGCACGGTCGGCCGCCGAAACCGCTCCGACGGGGTCGCGGGTGACGATCAGGCAGGCGCCACCGAAGCAGGCCGGAGGGGTGCGCGGAGTGAGGCGTCGTGGGGGCGGGTGGGCCGATCGGGTGAAGCGAGGGGGCATCGAGCAGAGCAGCGCCCGGGCGGGGGCGGCCGGCACATGCCCGGCCCGGCGCGACACGGCTGGCCCGCCCGCCGGCGGCCCCCCGACTACGCCACCGTCCGTAAAGGATCAAGTGCGCGCGGAGAGGGCAAGGTCACAGGCGGTTCCCCTGCTGCTCATCTGAGCCTTCGCCTAGCATCTGGGCATGACGGTCCTGCCTGCTGACGGGCTTTCGTTGGCCGCCGAATTCCCTGACCCAGCCCATGAGCAGTGGCAGAGCCTTGTCGAAGGCGTGCTGCGCAAGTCGGGCAAGGACGTTGCGGGTTCGGCAGCCGAGGAAGCGCTGTCCACCACAGTGGAGGACGGGCTCATCACCCGCCCTCTGTACACCTCGCGCGATGACGCACCCGATGCCGGTTTTCCGGGCTTCGCCCCCTTCACCCGCGGCAGCAAGGCCGAGGGGAACGCGGCGAACGGCTGGGACGTACGGCAGCGGCACAGCCTGACGGATCCGGCCCGGCTCAACGAAGCCGTGCTCGCGGATCTGGAGAACGGTGTCACCTCGTTGTGGCTGACCGTCGGCGGTGCGACGGGCGTACCGGTATCCGGGCTGGCGCGTGCGCTGGACGGTGTCTATCTCGATCTGGCCCCGGTCGTGCTCGACGCGGGCAGCGAACTCGACTCCGCCGCAACGGAGTTGCTGCGGTTGTACGAGGAGCGGGGCGTGGCCCCGGCGTCGGCCCGCGGCGCTCTCGGCGCCGACCCGCTGGGCCGCGCGGCGCGCAGCGGCAATGCACCGGAGCCGGCCGCCGCCGTGCACTGGGCCGAGCGGTGCGCGAAGGAGTATCCCGGGCTGCGGGCGTTGACCGTGGACGCGTTGCCGTACCACGAGGCCGGTGGCTCGGCGGCCCAGGAGCTGGGCAGTTCGCTGGCGACCGGCGTGGCCTACCTGCGCGCGCTGACCGAGGCGGGGCTCTCCGTCGAGGCGGCCTGCGCCCAGCTGGAGTTCCGGTACGCGGCCACCGCCGACCAGTTCCTGACCATTGCCAAGCTGCGGGCGGCGCGCCGGCTGTGGGCGCGGGTCGCCGAGGTGTGCGGAGCCGCGGGCGCCGGCGCGCAGCGTCAGCACGCGGTGACGTCGTCGGTGATGATGACGCGGCGCGATCCATGGGTGAACATGCTGCGGACGACGCTGGCATGTCTGGGCGCGGGGGTCGGCGGGGCCGACTCCGTCACCGTACTGCCGTTCGATCACGCGCTGGGGCTGCCGGACGCGTTCGCCCGGCGCATCGCCCGCAACACGTCGACGATCCTCATGGAGGAGTCGCATCTGGCCCGGGTGATCGACCCGGCGGGCGGCTCCTGGTACGTGGAGCGGATGACCACCGAACTCGCAGACGGGGCCTGGGCGTTCTTCCAGGAGATCGAGCGGGCGGGCGGTCAGGCAGCGGCGCTCGGCTCCGGCCTGATCGGTGAGCGGCTGGCGGCGACCTGGGCGGCGCGCAGCAAGGATCTGGCACGGCGCAAGGAGCCGGTCACCGGCGTCAGCGAGTTCCCGCACCTTGCGGAGCGCCCGGTGGAGCGCGCGGCGGCCCCCGGCGCCGACGGCGCGTCGGGCGGGCTGCCCACGGTGCGTCGTGACGAGGCGTTCGAGGCGTTGCGTGCCCGGTCGGACGCCCATCTGGCGGCGACGGGCCGGCGGCCCCGGGTGTTCCTCGCGGCGCTCGGCCCCGCGTCGGCGCACACCGCGCGGGCCACGTTCGCCTCGAACCTCTTCCAGGCGGGTGGGATCGAGCCCGTGCACGACCCGGCGTCGGTGGACACCTCGACGGCTGCCGAGGCCTTCGCGACCAGCGGGGCCACGGTGGCTTGCCTGTGTTCCGGTGACGCGCTGTACGCCGAGCAGGCGGAGGCCGTGGCCTCGTCGCTGCGGGCGGCCGGTGCGCAACAGGTGTTCCTCGCGGGCCGGCCCGCCGGGTATCCCGGTGTCGACGAGTACGTCTTCGCGGGCTGCGACGTGGTGGCCGTGCTCTCCTCCGTCCTCGACCGTATGGGTGTGGCGTAATGCGGATCCCCGACTTCTCAGACATCGAACTCGGGCCGGGCACCGGCGCCGAGGGGTCCGAGGACCAGTGGCACACGGCGGTGAAGGAGTCCACCGGTGGCTCCGACGGCGAACTTCTCTGGGAGACCCCGGAAGGCATCGCGGTCAAGCCGCTGTACACCGGTCGTGACCTGGAAGGGCTCGACTTCCTCGGTACGTATCCGGGCATGGCCCCGTATCTGCGCGGCCCCTACCCGACGATGTACGTCAACCAGCCCTGGACGATCAGGCAGTACGCGGGGTTCTCCACGGCCGAGGAGTCCAACGCCTTCTACCGCCGCAACCTCGCGGCCGGGCAGAAGGGACTGTCCGTCGCCTTCGACCTGCCGACCCACCGCGGCTACGACAGTGACCACCCGCGGGTGACCGGCGACGTCGGCATGGCCGGTGTGGCGATCGACTCGATCTACGACATGCGCCAGCTGTTCGACGGCATCCCGCTGGACAGAATGACGGTGTCGATGACGATGAACGGCGCGGTGCTTCCCGTGCTGGCTCTGTACATCGTGGCGGCCGAGGAACAGGGCGTGCCGCCCGAGAAGCTGGCCGGGACCATCCAGAACGACATCCTCAAGGAGTTCATGGTCCGCAACACCTACATCTATCCGCCGAAGCCCTCGATGCGGATCATCTCCGACATCTTCGCGTACACCTCGCAGAAGATGCCGCGCTACAACTCGATCTCCATCTCCGGCTATCACATCCAGGAGGCGGGTGCGACGGCCGATCTGGAGCTGGCCTACACCCTCGCCGACGGGGTGGAGTACCTGCGGGCCGGTCGGGACGCGGGTCTCGATGTGGACGCGTTCGCACCCCGGCTGTCGTTCTTCTGGGCGATCGGCATGAACTTCTTCATGGAGATCGCGAAGCTGCGGGCTGCCCGCCTGCTGTGGGCGAAGCTGGTCAAGGAGTTCGAACCGAGGAACGCCAAGTCCCTCTCGCTGCGCACCCATTCGCAGACCTCGGGCTGGTCGCTGACCGCGCAGGACGTGTTCAACAACGTCACCCGGACCTGCGTGGAGGCGATGGCCGCCACCCAGGGACACACCCAGTCGCTGCACACCAACGCGCTCGACGAGGCCCTCGCACTGCCGACGGACTTCTCGGCGCGGATCGCCCGGAACACCCAGCTGCTGCTCCAGCAGGAATCGGGTACCGGCCGGGTCATCGACCCGTGGGGCGGCAGCGCGTACGTGGAGAAGCTGACGTACGACCTGGCACGGCGGGCCTGGCAGCACATCGAGGAGGTCGAGGCCGCGGGCGGGATGGCGCAGGCCATCGACGCGGGCATCCCGAAGCTCCGGGTGGAGGAGGCCGCGGCCCGTACCCAGGCGCGGATCGACTCCGGGCGGCAGCCGGTGATCGGAGTCAACAAGTACCGGGTGGAGACGGACGAGCAGATCGATGTGCTCAAGGTCGACAACTCTTCGGTGCGCGCCCAGCAGATCGAGAAGCTGCGGCGGCTGCGCGCGGAGCGCGACGAGGCAGCCTGCCGCTCCGCCCTGCGGGCACTGACGGCGGCGGCCGAGAGTGGTCCCGGCCCGGGTCTCGAAGGCAATCTGCTGGCACTGGCGGTCGACGCGGCGCGGGCGATGGCCACCGTCGGCGAGATCTCGGACGCCCTGGAGAAGGTGTACGGGAGGCACGCGGGCCAGATCCGTACGATCTCCGGTGTGTACCGCAACGAGGCAGGGGAGTCACCTTCCGTGGACCGTACCCGGACGCTGGTCGGCCGGTTCGAGGAGGCGGAGGGGCGCCGTCCGCGCATCCTGGTCGCCAAGATGGGCCAGGACGGTCACGACCGCGGCCAGAAGGTGATCTCGACGGCCTTCGCCGACCTGGGCTTCGACGTCGATGTCGGCCCGCTGTTCCAGACGCCGGCCGAGGTGGCACGGCAGGCGGTCGAGGCGGATGTGCACATCGTGGGGGTCTCCTCGCTGGCTGCCGGGCACCTCACTCTCGTACCGGCGCTCCGTGAGGAGCTGGCCGCCGAGGGCCGCGACGAGATCATGATCGTGGTGGGTGGGGTGATCCCGCCGCAGGACGTCGAAGCGCTGCACGAGGCGGGTGCGGCGGCCGTGTTCCCGCCGGGCACGGTGATCCCCGATGCCGCCTTCGATCTGGTGACGCGGCTCGGTGCCGCGCTCGGCCATGAGCTGTGAGCCGCTGACCCGATGGCTCCGACGATCGATATCGACAGCTATGTGAAGGGGGTGCTCGACGGGAAGCGGGCGCACATCGCGCGCGCCATCACTCTCGTCGAGTCCACCCGCCCCGATCACCGGGCGTTGGCCCAGCAGTTGCTGCGCGAGTTGCTGCCGCGCTCCGGCAACGCGCGGCGCATCGGAATCAGCGGGGTGCCGGGGGTCGGGAAGTCCACGTTCATCGATGCACTGGGCACGATGCTCACGCGGCTCGGGCACCGGGTCGCGGTGCTGGCCGTCGATCCGTCATCCAGCCGGACCGGCGGCTCCATCCTGGGCGACAAGACCAGGATGGAGCGGCTGGCGGTCGATCCTGCGGCATTCGTCCGCCCCTCCCCCACCGCCGGGACACTGGGCGGGGTGGCCAAGGCGACCCGGGAGTCCATCGTGGTGATGGAGGCGGCGGGTTACGACGTGGTGCTGGTGGAGACGGTCGGGGTGGGCCAGTCGGAGACGGCCGTGGCCCAGATGGTCGACACGTTTCTGCTGCTCACGCTGGCCCGCACCGGCGATCAACTGCAGGGCATCAAGAAGGGTGTCCTGGAGCTGGCGGACGCCATCACGGTGAACAAGGCCGACGGTCCGCACGAGCGCGACGCGCGAGCGGCGGCCCGTGAACTGGCGGGCGCGCTGCGGCTGATGCACCCGGCAGATGCGGCCTGGACTCCCCCGGTGCTGACGTGCAGCGCCCGTGAGTCCACCGGCCTCGACACCCTGTGGGAGCGGCTGGAGCAGCATCGTGCGCTGCTCGACTCGACGGGGCGGCTGGCCGCGAAGCGGCGTGACCAGCAGGTCGACTGGACCTGGACGATGGTGCGCGACGAACTGCTGGACAGCCTGCGCAGCCATCCGCAGGTGCGTGCGCTCACGCCTTCGCTCGAACAGCGCGTACGTGACGGCGAGTTGACGGCAACGCTCGCAGCCGAAGAGATCCTCGCCGCCTTCCGGGGCGACTGAGCGGATCGGGCGGGGCAGGCGAGGGAGGGCGGTGGCTGCCGTGCAGCCACTGCCCTCTCCCGTATTCCCGGCACCTACCATGACCGCCAGGTGGTACAGTGCGAAACGGCACGTGTGTAACGCCCGATTCGGGCGCCGGTGCCGGTTCTCCATTCTGTAGCTGCTCCGTCCGTCCTTTTCCGACCGGCGAGGCAGCTTCCCGCACCACCTTCCTCCAGTCCGGTACGGACTTTCCTGCCCGTCGTCCGGGGCGTGATCCCACCGCCCCCGCGCATCCGCCGGGCCCCTTCATTCGCCATGTCGCGAAAGGACCACCCCGCATGACCACCACCCTCAAGCACCCTCTTGACCGGCAACAACTCCCCACGAACGTGACAGGAGTCCTCGACCTGACGCACCAGGGGCACGGGGCGCTGCGCACCGACGGCGGCCACCCCTCCCCCGCCGACATCCAGGTGCCTGCGGCCCTCGTCCGCCGGCACGGCCTGCGCACGGGCGACCTCGTCGAAGGCCTCTGCGACCGGCCGCGCGTCCTGTCAGCGGTCGAGCGGATCAACGGCCGCCCCCCGCAGGCGCTGAGCGGCCGGCCGCACTTCGCCGATCTCACCCCGCTCCACCCCGGGCAACGCCTGCGTCTGGAGACACCCGGCGGCAGCCCGGCAACCCGCGTCGTCGATCTCGTCGCCCCCGTCGGCAAGGGACAGCACGGACTGATCGTCGCCCCGCCCAGGACCGGCAAGACAGTGCTGCTGCAGCAGATCGCCGCCGCCGTCGCAGCCAACCATCCCGAGTGCCATCTCATGGTGGTGCTGCTCGACGAGCGCCCCGAGGAGGTCACGGACATGCGTCGTTCCGTACGGGGCGACGTCCTCGCCTCGACGTTCGACCGGCCCGCGAAGGAGCACATCGCCCTCGCCGAACTCGCGGTGGAACGAGCCAAGCGGCTCGTCGAGCAGGGCCAGGACGTGGTGATCCTGCTCGACTCGCTTACCCGCCTGTGCCGCGCCCACAACAACGTGGCGTCCGCCGGAGGCCGCACCCTCAGCGGTGGTGTGGACGCCGCCGCCCTGCTCGGGCCCAAGCGGCTCTTCGGCGCCGCACGCCGCACCGAGGAGAGCGGTTCGCTCACCATCCTCGCCACCGCGCTGGCGGACACCGGGTCCCGCGCCGACGACTACTTCTTCGAAGAGCTCAAGAGCACCGGGAACATGGAACTCCGGCTGGACCGTGCACTGGCGGACAAACGGATCCACCCGGCCGTGAACATCCCTCAGTCCGGCACCCGCCGCGAGGAACTGCTGCTCCCCGCCGCCGAACTGACCGCCGTACGAGGGCTGCGGCGCGCACTGCACACCAGGGACCCGCAGGCGATGCTGGAAGTGCTGCTGGACAGGATCCGGCAGACACCCGACAACGCGGCCTTCCTCCGCCGGATCCAGGGCACCGTACCCGACGCCTGAGTCCTCCCGGCCGGAACGGTGGTGCATGCATAGCATGACGTGTTCACGCACCAGTACAGGGAGAGCAGGCACATGGAATTCCGCCGACTCGGCCGCAGCGGTCTGACGATCAGTGAGATCGCATACGGGAATTGGATCACCCACGGCTCCCAGGTGGAGGAGGACGCGGCCGCCGCCTGCATCCGGGCCGCCCTGGACGCCGGGATCACCACCTTCGACACCGCGGACGTCTACGCCGAGACCCGCGCCGAGGCCGTCCTCGGCCGGGCGTTGAAGGACCAGCGCCGCGAGAGCATCGAGGTGTTCACCAAGGTCTACTTCCCGACCGGCCCCGGGCAGAACGACCGCGGTCTGGGCCGCAAGCACATCCTCGAATCGATCGACCACTCGCTGCGCCGGCTGCAGACCGACTACGTGGACCTGTACCAGGCACACCGCTACGACCACAGCACGCCGTTGGAAGAGACCATGGAGGCGTTCGCCGACGTGGTCCGCTCCGGCAAGGCCCTCTACATCGGCGTCTCCGAGTGGACTGCTGACCAGTTGCGCGCCGGACACGGCCTGGCCCGCGAGCTGAACGTTCCGTTCGTCTCCAACCAGCCGCAGTACTCAGCTCTGTGGCGGGTCATCGAGGGTGAAGTCGTGCCCGCGTCCGAGGAGCTCGGCATCGGTCAGATCGTCTGGTCGCCGATCGCCCAGGGCGTGCTGACGGGCAAGTACAAGCCGGGAGCGCAGCCGCCGGCCGGTTCGCGGGCGACGGACGACAAGGGCGGGGCATCGTTCGTCGCCGGCTGGCTCCGCGACGACGTCCTGGAGCGGGTCCAGCAGCTGCGGCCGCTGGCGGACCAGGCCGGTCTGAGCCTTGCTCAGCTGGCCGTCGCCTGGGTGCTGCAGAACCCCAACGTCTCCGCCGCGATCATCGGCGCCTCCCGGCCCGAACAGGTCACGGAGAACGTGAAGGCGGCAGGCGTGAAGTTCGACGCGGATCTGCTGAAGGCCATCGACGACGTACTGGGTCCCGTGGTGGAGAGCGACCCGGCGCTGACCGCGGGCCACGAGGGCAACGGCTGAGCCGGCCGGTCACGGCTCCGGGAGGCCGGTGCCCGCTGTCCGGCGGTCACCGGCCTCCCGCACGGGGCGACGCGGCGGCGTGTCGGCACCCGGAGCGTGTCGCAGAGGCCTGGTCCCATGGGTCACTTGTACGACACGGAGCGACGGAGGAAGGTGACCGATGGACGAACAGGAAGTTCTGGCAGCCCGCTTCGAGGAGCACCGGCCCCGGCTGCGGGCAGTGGCCTGCCGGATGCTCGGTTCGGCCGCCGAGTCCGACGAGGCCGTCCAGAACACCTGGCTGCGGCTCACCCGTTCCGACGCCGGCGACCCCGCGAACCTCGGCCGCCGGCTGACGACGGTCGTCGCCCGGATCTCCCTCGATATGCTGCGCAGCCGCGAGGCCCGCCGCGAGGATCCCTGGGAAGCACATCTGCCGGGGCCCGCCCTGCGCCACGACGAGGGCATCGGATCCGAGGAGCAGGAGGAGCTCACCGACTCGGTCGGCCTGGCGCTGCTCGTGGTGCTGGACACGCTGTCGCCGGCGGAACGTCTGGCGTTCGTGCTGCACGACATGTTCGCCGTGCCGTTCGACGAGATCGCCCCCGTCGTGGAACTCACCCCGGCCGCGACCCGGCAGCTCGCCGCCCGTGCGCGCCTGCGGGTGCAGGGTACGGTCCCGGATCCGGGGACCGACATGGCCCGTCGGCGCGAAGTCGTCGACGCATTCCTGGCCGCGTCGCGCGGCGGCGACTTCGAGGCGCTGTCGGCCCTGCTCGACCCGCACGTCGTACTCCGCGTCGACCCCGCGGCGGCTCTGTCGGGCGCGGCGGGGGCAGTGGGGGCCGCCGCGGTCGCCGGCACGTTCGCGGGGCGTGCCTCGGGCACGGCCCGCCCTGATCGACGGGCTTCCCGGCGCTGTCTGGACCCCGGGCGGAGGGCCGAGGATCGTCATCGGCTTCACCATCGAGGCCGGGCGGATCGTCTCGATCGACCTCGTCGCGGACGCCGACCACATCGCCCGGATGGATCTGCGGATCCGCGGTGTGTGAGAGACCGGCGGCCCGCGGCGGCCCCTACGAGAAGGCGGCAGGCCTCGCCGCTCCCCTTGGCGAACGAACGGCAAGGCCTGCGAGCACGGTCCATGACCTCGGGTGAGCTGAACGAGGACGGTCACGTTGCCGTCCGTGTCCTTCACCGAGGCGGTACGCCGGCCGCCGCCGATCAGGTGGCTGTTCATGCTTCATGTCACTGCGACGGAATCCGGTCCGCCGGTGCCACGACCCGCGGCGCCGAAGGGATGTGACCGGCGGCGGAGGGACCCCGCCCCGGATCAGCCGCGGGCGGTCAACGAGGCGGTGTGCTGGCGGACCTGTTCCGGGGTGAGGTAGGAGTCCGTGTACTCGAAGTCGCGCAGGGTGGCCCGCTTGCGGGCCTGGAATCCGGTGCGTACGAAATCGTCACCGGCGACGGCGTTGAGCATCCAGTTGGTCATGACCCGTGCCTTGGCCACATTGGTCCGCATCGCCGACCAGTGGTATCCGCGGGCCACGGCCTGTGCGGCGATCCCGTGCATCTCGAAGCCGAGCGGCTTGGAGACCGCGTCCTTGCCGCCGAGGTCCACAACGAGCCCGAGGTCCCTGTGTTCGTACGGCTTCAGCGGCTCGTGGCGGAGTGTGGCGATCAGGTTGTCGGCGAGCGTGCGGCCCTGCCGAATGGCGTGCTGCGCGGTGGGCGGGCAGACCGCGCCGTCGCCCTTGACCAGGTCGGGTACGGCGGCGGCGTCGCCGAGTGCGAAGACACCGTCGAAGCCCGGCAGGGTCATCTCCGGGGTCACCGCCAGACGCCCTCGTACGGTCTCCGCGCCGAAGGTGGCGACCAGCGGACTCGCGGTGACACCGGCGGTCCAGATGAGCGTGCGGCAGGGCAGCACCCGGCCGTCGGTGAACGTCACCGTGTCCGGCCCCGCCTCGGCGACCGAGACTCCGAGCGACACCTCGACCCCGCGTGCGCGCAGCACCTGCTGGGCGCTGAGCCCTAGCTTGTCCCCCAGCTCGGGCATCAGCTTCGGGGCGATGTCGATCAGATGCCACTTGATGAGCTTCGGGTCCAGCCGGGGGTAGTACCGGAGGGCATTGGTGGTGAGCCGCTGCAGACAGGCCGCGGTCTCGGTGCCCGCGTATCCGCCGCCTACCACCACGAACTGCAGCCGGGAGGCCCGCTCCTCCTCGTCGTGGCTGGCGTCCGCCAGGTCCAGCTGTGCGATCACGTGGTCACGTAGGTAGGCGGCCTCGGCCAGCGTCTTCATCCCGCGGGCGTTGTCGAGCAGACCGGGGATGTCGAAGGTGCGCGTGACACTGCCGGGGGCAAGGACGATGTAGTCGTACGGTTCGTCGACGATCTCGTCGGTGATCTTGCGGATGACGCAGATCTTCGCCGTCGTGTCCACGCCGATCGCCCCGCCGGGGATGATCCGGGTGCGGTGCCGACGGCTGCGGCGCAGTGAAACGGCGACCGACTGCGGTGTGAGCACGCCCGACGCCACCTGCGGCAGGAGTGGCAGGTAGAGCTGGTACGAGAACGGGGCGACGAGCGCGATGTCCGCCTCGCCGGGTTTGAGTGCGCGCTCCAGTCGGCGTACGCACTCGACCCCGCCGAATCCGGCGCCGACGACGAGAATCCTGGGTCGTGCCACGGTGTTCGTCCCTTCTCGGGTCTGCGCGAGCGCCCGTTCTCCTGCCCGGTCGCGCGCGCCCATCACCCACCATCCTCACGAACCGGGTCCGAGTTCGCCTGCTGAGGACGGCAGAACGGACGAGCGCCCGGTGTCAGCGGGTCAGCAGGGTGAGCGCCGTACAGGTCCCGCTGACCGCACCGGCAGTGACGACTGCGGCCGCCACACAGCGCGCCCTGAGCCTGCGGTAGCGGTCGTTGTACTCGCCGCGCAGTTCGATGGAGCGGGCGGCGATACGGGCCAGCATCGCCCGGGATGCGGCGACGCGGTCCGCGGTGTACACGCGGGCCACTTCCTCACGCTGGGTGGTGGTGAGCCAGGGCAGCTCGTCGGTGAAGCGGAGGGCCAGCCTGCGTGCCTCCTCGACCTCGGCGCTCCAGAGCAGATAGCCCTCCATCTGTGCCAGTCCGCGGGCGCTTTCCTTGTCGGGGTCCACTCGGGCTCCTTCCTCCTTGTCGGCGGGCGGCCGCACTCACGCCTGGCGGTCTCCCGGGGTCGCGGGTGTGGCGCCGGGACGGTGGGCACCCTCGTCGAGGGTCCGTACCGAGGGGTGGTGCAGGTCGAACGCCGGGGATTCGGAACGGATCCGCGGCAGGGTGAGGAAGTTGTGCCGCGGCGGCGGGCAGGAGGTCGCCCACTCCAGCGAACGGCCGTACCCCCACGGGTCGTCGACCTCGACCTTCTTGCCGTACTTGGCGGTCTTCCACACGTTGTAGAAGAACGGCAGCATCGACAGGCCGAGCAGGAACGAGGAGATCGTCGAGATCGTGTTCAGCGCGGTGAAGCCGTCGGCGGCGAGGTAGTCCGCGTAGCGACGCGGCATGCCCTCGGCACCGAGCCAGTGCTGCACCAGGAACGTGCCGTGGAAGCCCACGAACAGCGTCCAGAACGTCATCTTGCCGAGCCGCTCGTCCAGCATCTTGCCGGTGAACTTCGGCCACCAGAAGTGGAATCCGGAGAACATCGCGAAGACCACGGTGCCGAAGACGACGTAGTGGAAGTGCGCGACGACGAAGTACGAGTCCGAGACATGGAAGTCCAGCGGGGGCGAGGCCAGGATGACGCCTGTCAGACCACCGAAGAGGAACGTCACCAGGAAGCCGATGGCCCAGAGCATCGGCGTCTCGAAGGACAGCGATCCCTTCCACATCGTGCCGATCCAGTTGAAGAACTTCACACCGGTCGGTACCGCGATGAGGAACGTCATGAACGAGAAGAACGGCAGCAGCACACCGCCGGTGACGTACATGTGGTGCGCCCACACGGTCACGGACAGGCCCGCGATCGCGATGGTGGCACTGATCAGACCGACGTAGCCGAAGAGCGGCTTGCGGCTGAAGACAGGAATGACTTCGCTGACGATCCCGAAGAAAGGCAACGCGATGATGTACACCTCCGGATGGCCGAAGAACCAGAAGAGGTGCTGCCAGAGCAACGCGCCGCCGTTGGCCGCGTCGAATACGTGCGCCCCGAATTTGCGGTCCGCCTCCAGCACCAGAAGTGCCGCCGCCAGCACCGGGAAGGCCAGCAGGACCAGCACACCCGTCAGTAGCACGGTCCACACGAACATCGGCATGCGGAACATCGTCATACCGGGTGCGCGCAGGCAGATGATCGTGGTGATGAAGTTGACCGAACCGAGGATCGTGCCGAAGCCGGAGAAGGCCAGACCCATGATCCACATGTCACCGCCGATCCCCGGCGAATGGACCGCGTCGGTCAGTGGGGAGTAGGCGAACCAGCCGAAGTCCGCGGCGCCGTTCGGGGTGAGGAAGCCGGCCACCGCGATGATCGAGCCGAAGAGGTACAGCCAGTACGCGAACATGTTCAGCCGCGGGAACGCCACGTCCGGCGCGCCGATCTGCAGCGGCATGATCCAGTTCGCGAAGCCTGCGAACAGCGGCGTCGCGAACATCAGCAACATGATCGTGCCGTGCATCGTGAACGCCTGGTTGAACTGCTCGTTCGAGACGATCTGCGTGCCGGGACGGGCCAGCTCGGCGCGCATGACGAGAGCCAGCACGCCGCCGACGACGAAGAAGGAGAACGAGGTGACCAGATACATCGTGCCGATCGTCTTGTGATCGGTGGTGCTCATCCACCTGACGACGACGTTTCCCGGTTCCCTGCTGCGTAGCGGCAGTTCGTTCGCGTACGCCTCCTCTGTCTCGTCCGCCCCAGGTGTGCCCATCGTCGTCACTGCGACGCTCCTTCGATCGGTCCTTCGCGGGTGGGCTCGGCACCCGGCAGAGCGCCACACCCACCGGGGCGGCCGGGCGGCCCCCCGAGGCGTCGCGCCAGTTTTCCAGCTGCAGCAAATCAGCCGCGGAGCCGTCATGGGCGGCCCGGCGCCCGCCGGGGCGTGACTTTCACTCGTCAGGACGTGCCGACTCACTGCGTCGGCCGGTTTCGATCCGCCCGGACCGGCCCGAGGGCCGTCCCGTGATCCCTGGTGGATCAGCGCGCGGCGTCAGATGCGGGGCATCGCAAGGCGCAGGGTCGTCATCGGCGGCGTTACTGCCATGCGAGGTGGTCGACCGGGTCACAGAGTTCGAAGTGGGGCTCCCCCGCGTCCGGGTCCGCGCCGACGACGGGGCGCACCCGCGCGCCCACATGCACCAGATGCGGTGCGGCACCCACGACCCGGCACCGGAAGACAAAGCCTTCGGGCAGCCGCACCAGGGACTCGTTGCGGGCGGACTCGGTGTAGCGGTGCACCACTCCGGTCCGTACGACGACGCCGAGACCGTCACTGCGTACGGAATCCAGGTCGCTCGACGCACACACGGGGCACAACAACCGTCGGAAGGAAGCCGTGCCGCACCAGCGGCAACACTGGTAGATCAATCCGGGTTCACTCTGCGCCGTCGGTGCGGCATTGCCGGCTGAAACTGAATGAGACACGTCTCGACCCCTTGGACTCGGCTCGGGTGCGTCGACGCCGTACCTCGACGCAGACGCACCTTATGGCACCGAGTGCCAAAAAATAAAGGTACTGAGTGCCTGTCCTGACGTCAGTCCTCGGCGAGAGCCGACTCGACCTTCTGCACCACGCGCCACATCGGCGTGCCCTTGGAAGTGACCAGAACGACGACGTCGTCGTTCTGGCGGTGGTGCACTGTCTGCACGGCGGCGCCCCCTGCCGCGGCGCCCCACAATCGCTGCACGAAGGCGAGGGCATGGTCCACCGCGGCCTCCGGGTCGCCCTCGCCACCCGAACGCAGCCACGCCCGCAGGCCGTTGTTGTGCGCGGCGACCACGGCCGCGGCGATCACCTCGGCGTGCAGCGGACCGTCCGTGTCGCCGAGATATCGGCCCCGGAGGTACTCGGCCATCGTCCGTTCGTAGCGACGCACCACCGAAAGCTCATAGGTGCGCAGGCCGGGCACCTCCCGCGTGAGGTGGTAACGCTGGACGGAGAACTCCGGATTGGCGGCGTACATCTGCAGCACGAGCCTGGCCGCGTCGCACACCGTGGCCACCGGGTCGCCGTCGCCGGCCGCCTCCAGGAGCGCGGTCATATCGGCGAGACAGCTCTCGTGGTCGGGGAAGACCACGTCCTCCTTGGACGGGAAATAGCGGAAGAACGAACGCCGTCCGACGCCCGCGCGCGCAACGATGTCGTCCACCGTCGTCCGCTCGAAGCCCCGTTCCAGGAAGAGCTGGAACGCCGCCTCGGCGAGCACCTCCCGCATGGGGGGCTTCTTCACTGTTCTGCGCGCCTCGGTCATGCCCGGAACCTAACACCAACCACAGCTTTTGACACTACGTACCTTTACAGAGGGTACTGAGTGCCATATGGTCGCCTTACGAACCACACCCAGGTAGGAGAGCCGGCGTGAGCTTGAGGATCGTTGTCTGTGTGAAGTACGTGCCCGACGCCACCGGTGACCGGCATTTCGCTGATGACCTGACGCTG
>NZ_JBIAKK010000007.1:0-386422 GCF_042872425.1 Streptomyces sp. NPDC005262 | reverse complement strand
GTTGATAGGCCAGATGTGGAAGCCCGGCAACGGGTGGAGCTGACTGGTACTAATAGGCCGAGGGCTTGTCCTCAGTTGCTCGCGTCCACTGTGTTAGTTCTGAAATAACGAACGGCCGTGTTGTTGCCCGGTGTTGGTTAATTTCATAGTGTTTCGGTGGTCATTGCGTTAGGGAAACGCCCGGTTACATTCCGAACCCGGAAGCTAAGCCTTTCAGCGCCGATGGTACTGCAGGGGGGACCCTGTGGGAGAGTAGGACGCCGCCGAACAATTATTCCGGGAAAGCCCCGTGCCCTTGTGGCACGGGGCTTTTCTGCGTTCTGAGCGTCTAGGCTCGAACCATGCGCTACGAACTGGTCATCTTCGACAACGATGGTGTGCTCGTCGACAGTGAGCCGATCTCCAACACCATCCTCTCCGGCTACCTGACCGAGCTCGGTCACCCCACCTCGTACGAGGAATCGCTCCGTGACTACATGGGGTCTGCCGTGCACCGGATCCACGACCTCGTCGAGGAGAGGACCGGGGAGAAGCTGCCCGTGAACTTCGACGAGACGCTCCACTCCCGGATCTTCGCCGCGTTCCAGCAAGAGCTGGAGCCGGTCGAAGGGGTGGCCGACGTGCTGGGAAAGCTCGTCGCCGACGGGGTTCCGTACTGCGTCGCCTCGTCCGGGAACCACGAGCGGATCAGGGTCGGGCACCGCAAGACCGGGCTCGACCAGTGGTTCGAGGAGGAGTGGATCTTCAGCGCGGAGGACGTGGGGCACGGGAAGCCGGCACCCGACCTGTTCCTCCATGCCGCTGAGCGGATGGGCGTTCCGCCCGAGAGGTGTGTGGTCATCGAGGACAGCCCGCTCGGTGTGGAGGCGGCCCGGGCCGCGGGGATGGATGTGTACGGGTTCACGTCGATGATGCCCGCCGACCGGCTCGCCGGGGTGACCGGCTGCTTCTCCGACATGGCTCAACTGCGGGAATTGCTCGCCTGATCCATCTACCCACGGGTAGGCCAGGGCCCTACGCTGCGGCCATGAAGGATGCGCGGTTGCGGCACGGTAGGGCCTCCTTGGCGTTGAGCTTCTTCGTGCAGGGGGTCACCTTTGCCCTGCTCGTGACGCGTATTCCTGCCATTCAGGACCGGTACGGGATATCCGACGGTCTGCTGCCCGTGTTCCTTGCCGCCGTGCCCATCCTGGCCGGGGTGGGCAGCGTGGTCACCGAGAAGGTGGTCGCGCGGGTACGGCCCGGGGTCGTGCTCAGGTGGGCGCAGCCCGTCGTGCTGCTGGCGCTGCTCGGTGTCGGTGCCGGCAGCGAGTTGTGGCAAGCGGCCGTGGCGCTCGGTGTGTTCGGGCTGTCGGTCGGGGCACTCGACGCTTCCATGAACATGATGGGGGTCAGCCTCCAGCGGGCGTACGGGCGCAGCATCATGCTCGGGTTCCATGCCGCGTACAGCCTGGGCGGGATCGCCGGGGCGTCGCTGGCGTGGGCCGGGGCGCACTGGGATCTGACGCTGCTGGTCTCGTATCTTCCGGCGGTGGTCGTGCTGCTGCCGGCCGCGTTCATCGGGAGCCGGTGGTACGTCGAGGGTGTCGAGAGGAAGACGGACGGCGAGGGGCAGCGGGAAGAGGTCTCCGCGGGGGCCGCGGTCTCGTTCAAGCTGCTGATGCCGCTCTGTCTGGTGATGAGCTTCGCGTACATCGGGGACTCGACGGTCTCCAACTGGAGCGCGAAGTACCTGCAGGACGTGCTGGGGAGTTCGGAGCAGCTGTCGACGGTTCCGTACAACGTCTACATGGTGACGACGCTGCTGGGGCGGGCCGGGGGGGACTTCGGGGTGCGGCGGTTCGGGGCCGTGACTGTCGTGCGGTTCGGGAGTGTGCTGGCAGCTGCCGGGTTCGGGGTGGTGGCGGTTGCCTCCGGCGCGTGGATCGGAATGCTCGGGTTCACCATGCTGGGGCTGGGGCTCTGTGTGATCGTGCCTCAGACGTTCGCGGCGGCGGGGCGGATGTTCCCCGGCGCGAGCGATACGGCTGTCGCGCGGCTGAACGTCTTCAACTATGTGGGGTTCCTGGTGGGGTCGCCGTTGGTCGGGGCGCTGGGGGACGTATGGAGCTACCGGGGCGCGATGCTCGTCCCGATGGTGCTGGTGCTCGCGACGCTCGTGTACGCCAAGTCGTTCGGTCCGGAGCCCGCCCGATACGGTGGCGGACATGAGCGGCCGCGCACAGTTGATGTGGGATGACGCAGTAACGGGATACGACTTCGGGAACGGTCATCCGATGGACCCCGTCAGACTGGCCCTGACGATGGGTCTGGTGCGGGCCTACGGGCTGGACAGTGCGGTGGACGTGGTGGCTGCCAAGCCGGCCGGGGACTCCACGCTGCGGCTCGTGCACCGCGAGGACTACGTGGCTGCTGTGCGCGTGGCCTCGGCGGACCCCAAGGCGGCCGATCAGAACTACGGGCTCGGGACGGTGGACGATCCCGCGTTCGTGGGGATGCACGAGGTGTCGGCGCTGATCGCCGGGCAGTCGGTGGCGGCGGCCGAGGCGGTGTGGCGCGGGGTCACGGCGCATGCGGTGAACTTCGCCGGCGGGCTGCACCATGCGATGCCGGGCGGTGCGTCGGGGTTCTGCATCTACAACGACCCGGCGCTTGCCATTGCCCGGCTGCTGGAGCTGGGTGCGGAGCGGGTCGCGTACATCGATGTGGATGTGCACCACGGCGACGGGGTTCAGGCCGCGTTCTGGGAGGACCCGCGGGTTCTGACGGTGTCGCTGCACGAGCATCCGCGGACGCTCTTTCCGCAGACCGGCTGGCCGGAGGAGACCGGTGCCGGTGCGGGGGAGGGGGCCGCGGTGAATGTGGCGCTCCCTGCGGGTACGGGGGACGCGGGGTGGCTGCGGGCGTTCCACGCGGTGGTGCCGGAACTGCTGGCGGACTTCCGGCCGCAGGTGCTGGTGACCCAGCACGGGGCCGACACGCACTTCGAGGACCCGCTCGCCCATCTGGCGGTGTCGCTGGACGCGCAGCGGTCGGTCATGGAGTCGTGTCACGAGTTCGCCCATGAGTACGTGGACGGCGGGCGGTGGGTGGCACTCGGCGGCGGAGGGTATGCGGTCGTCGACGTGGTGCCGCGGTCCTGGACGCATCTGGTGGGGATCGCCGCGCATGCTCCGGTGGACCCGGAGTCGGTGATTCCTGCTTCGTGGCGGGACGAGGTCTATGCGCGGACGCGGCAGTTGGGGCCGGCCCGGATGACGGATGGACGTACGCCTTCGTGGCAGTCGTGGGAGGGCGGGTACGACCCGGCGGACCGGCTCGACCAGGCGGTGCTCGCGACCAGGCGGGCGGCGTTCCCGTTGCGGGGGCTGCTGGCCTGAAACGGGCGGGGACGGTCCCGGTGCGGCCGATTCCGTGCTGACGTGAGGAAGGGTTGCGCCAACCGAGGAATGGTTACGCCAACTGTGGGGCGTAGTCGGACTTCTGTCCCCCCGTCCGGGTGGTTGGGGGAGCATCGGCAGGGTGTTGAGCACCGGAGCGCTGCGTGCGCATCTGCTGGCGGCCCGGCTGGCCGGGCCCGTGGCCACCTCGCGGGAGGTGAGCCTGCGGAGCTATCGGCTGTTCGCGGCGAGGGATCCGCGGGTGCTGCTCGGTCTCAATCCCGAGTGGGGGTGGAAGGAGTGCGATCTGCTTCGGTTGATGGCAGAGAAGTGCGGAGTCTCGGACGATCCTGCCGATGTCTCGGGTCCTGATGTGATCGATCCGGAGCGCACTTTGGCTGGTCTGGACGCGTTCGCCGAGCGGCTGTCGAATGTGGCGGTCCGGCGGGCACCCGTGCTGTTCGGGACGGGCCATCCGCACCGACTGCTCGGCTTCTACGCCGCGTTGGCAGACGCCTTGTCGGCGGCAGGCTGCGCCGTACTCACCCCGGCGCAGGGGCGATGTATCGACATAACGACCCGGTTCGGCGTACGCACCTACAACCTTGATTACGTACGGGGAGTCGCCCTGGTGCGCGAGCCCGGCGTGCGGGTCCGCGGTGGTGAGCCGGGCGCACATACCCACTCGCCGCTGCCGGTTCGGGTGGCGCTGGAGGCGGCGGTGGCTGCCCACGGGCGGCTGCCCGAGCTGGTCGTCGGGGACCACGGATGGGTCTGCGGGGCAGGTCAGCTGGGCATTGAGGCGATCGGCCTGGCGGACACGGACGATCCCGCCCTGTTCGTCGGCGAGGCCGAGGGGCAGGTGTCGGTCGCCGTTCCGCTTGATGACGCCGTTCGGTCCGCCTACTACCGGCCACTCACTCGCTATGTGCTCAATCGGGCGTGTCTGTCACAGTAGGCGGCCGATGGTCCCTCCTCTTCCCCACTCGCATCACCCGCCCCTAATCTGGGGAGTGAGCGCACAACGACGAAGAGTCACCGGAGGGGAAGCCGGTGCGCGTCTCGTGCGGAAGGTACAGGTGGGTCATGGCTGCTGACAGCGAGAGGCCTCTCAACGAGGTCAAGTTTCTGACCGTGGCGGAAGTCGCCTCGGTCATGCGGGTGTCGAAGATGACCGTGTACCGCTTGGTGCACAGTGGTCATCTGCCGGCGATCCGGGTGGGCAGGTCCTTCCGGGTCCCGGAGCAAGCGGTTCACGAGTATCTCCGCGAGTCCTTTGTGGGGGTGGAGTCGGCCTGAGGTTTGCCTCGGATTACGTCCCTCACCCGGTGGCGGGTAGGCTAGGCCGACGTAGGTCGTGTGGGCCCAGACGCCCCGCACCAGTGAAGAGAAGTGAGCGAGGGTAGTCGTGGGCTCTGTTATCAAGAAGCGGCGCAAGCGGATGGCCAAGAAGAAGCACCGCAAGCTGCTCAAGCGCACGCGCGTTCAGCGTCGCAACAAGAAGTAAGCGAACGCAGTTCGTGAATCCGCAGCCCTCCCGCCGACACGGTGGGAGGGCTGCGGTGCGTTGTGCGAGCGGCCTTGCGCATATTTGGGCCAAAGACTCGACAGAACGCCGCCGCGCAGTCATCACAGGGCAACATCCACCCGCTACGGTGACGGCCAGGGGAAACCTCTTCGACGGAAGGCGCTGATCTTGGGGAAGGTCGTGCTCGTCACGGGAGCGGCCCGGCAGCTGGGCGGCCGATTCGTGCGGCGCATCCAGCGTGACCCGGAGGTGGACCGGGTGATCGCCGTCGACGCGATCGCGCCGGGGCACCAATTGGGTGATGCCGACTTCGTCCGCGCGGACATCCGCCAGCCCGCGATCGCCAGAGTCCTCGCCGAGCACACCGTCGACACGGTCGTGCATCTGGACGTCAGCGGCAAGGCGCTCGGGGCCGGTGGCCGCACCATGGTCAAGGAGACCAATGTCATCGGCACCATGCAGCTGCTCGGTGCCTGCCAGAAGTCGCCGACGGTGCGGCGGTTGGTGATCAAGTCCAGTACGGGCGTGTACGGGTCCGCACCGCGTGATCCGGCGGTCTTCACCGAGACCACCCCGCCCAAGTCCCTGCCGAGCGGGGGCTTCGCGAAGGACGCGGTGGAGGTCGAGGGGTACGTGCGGGGCTTCGCGCGCCGCAGGCCGGATGTCGCCGTGTGCGTGCTGAGGTTCGCGAACATCCTGGGGCCGGACGCGGACTCGCCGCTCGCCGACTATCTGTCGCTGCCCGTCCTGCCGACGGTGTTCGGGTACGACCCCCGGCTCCAGTTCGTCCACGAGGACGACGTCATCGACGTACTGAGGATCGCCTCGCACGAACCGCGGCGCGGGACGCTGAACAGCGGCACGTTCAATATCGCGGGCGACGGGGTGCTGCTGCTGTCGCAGTGTTCGCGGCGGCTCGGGCGGCCGACGATGCCGGTGCCCCTGCCCGCCGTCACCTGGGTGGGCCAGGCGCTCCGCACCGTCGGCATGACGGACTTCTCACCGGAGCAGATCCGGCTGCTCACGCACGGAAGGGTGGTTTCCACCGTGCAGATGTGCGAGACGCTGGGCTTCCGCCCGGGTTTCACCACTGCGGAGACGTTCGCGGACTTCGCGCGGAACCAGGCTCCCGGCCTGTTGCCGCCCGAGATGGTCGGCAGGGCCGTCGACCGGCTGGCGGCGATGCCGTTCGCCGGTGGGACCGGCGAGGTCACGGAGATCACCGGGACCGACGACACACAACCGACCCACAGCGGGAGATAGAGGAGCGCACCGACGATGGCGGATGCCAAGGTCATTCCGTTCGACGACGACCGTTCGCGGTCGAGTGGCGCGCCGCGGTCGGCGCGGCGGCGGTCCGGGGCGGGTCCCGCGGTGGGCACTGCGGCCCTGAGCGCCCTGCCCGGGCAGTTGGACGCCGCGCCGGTCCAGGAGGCGGTGCAGGGGGGCGGGGAGCCCGTGGAGGGTGTGCAGGACGACGTTCGGCGCGGCAGCTGGGACCGGCGGATCGCGGGTGGGCTCGCGTTTCTTCGTCGGCGGGTCACCGGCGAGTACGAGGTCGACGAGTTCGGGTACGACAAGGAACTCACCGATCAGGTTCTGATGTCGATGCTGCGGCCGATGTACGAGAAGTACTTCCGGGTCGAGGTGAGGGGCATCGAGAACATCCCGTCGGACGGTGGGGCGCTGATCGTGGCCAACCACTCGGGGACGTTGCCGCTGGACGGGCTGATGCTCCAGGTCGCCGTGCACGACAACCACCCGGCGGGCCGGCATCTGCGGCTGCTCGCTGCGGATCTGGTCTTCGTGCTGCCGGTGGTGAACGAGCTGGCCAGGAAGGCCGGGCACACGCTGGCCTGTGCGGAGGACGCGGAGCGGCTGCTCAGGCAGGGCGAGGTCGTCGGTGTGATGCCGGAGGGCTTCAAGGGCATCGGTAAGCCGTTCGGCGAGCGGTACAAGCTGCAGCGGTTCGGGCGGGGCGGCTTCGTGTCGACGGCGTTGCGAGCCGGCGTGCCGATTGTGCCGTGCTCGATCGTGGGGGCGGAGGAGATCTACCCGATGATCGGCAACGCGAAAACGCTGGCTCGGGTGCTGGGGGTTCCGTACTTCCCGATCACGCCCACGTTTCCTTGGCTCGGCCCCTTGGGGGCGGTGCCGTTGCCGACGAAGTGGACGATTCAATTCGGGGAGCCGATTCCCACGGAGGGCTATCCGGTGGAGGCGGCGGAGGATCCGATGCTGATGTTCAACCTGACGGATCAGGTGCGGGAGCAGATCCAGCACACGCTGTACAAACTGTTGGTGCAGCGGAGGTCGGTGTTCTTCTGACGGCGGGTGTCCTCACCGCCGGAAGGGGTTGAGCGACCGGCGGACGGGTTTGGGGGAATCCGTCCGCCGGGCAATCACTGCTCTTCGTCCTCGCTGTTGAATCCCAGGCCCGGCAGCAGGCCGGGTAGCAGGGGCGGCAGCGTCACGTCCGGGGTGGGCGGGGTGCTGTCCCTGCCCGTCGAGGGCGGGGTGGTGCCCGGGGACGGTGTGTCCAGGAAGCCATCCGTGCCGCCGGCGATCAGGCCGTCCTCCGGGGTGGAGGCGGATCCGGACGGATCCGGGGTACCGCTGCTCCCCGTCCGGCCTTGTGAGGCCTCGGGGGAGAAGGGGGACGGGTCGTCCGTGCCGGGCGACTCGTCGGTCTGCTGCGAGGAACCGGACTCCTGGGAGTCGGTGCTCCGGTCCGGGCTGCGGGGGAGCAGGGACTGCAGTGGTGCGACCTCTTCGTCTATGGCCTCGAAGACCGAGCTCACCTCGTCCCCGACGTCCGTCAGCTGGACCGGCAGACGGTCGCGCATGGTGCTCCAACTTCCGCGGTGGGAGCGGGAGAAGGAGTCCAGGGTCTGGATGGGCCCGAGTGCTCCGTCGCGCTGGTACGCGGCGTGGAGCAGACGGTGGCCCTCGGTGGCGTCGCGCGTCATGCCGTTGAGCGTGCGCCTGATCTCGCCGAGTGATTCGTGGTCCAGATCGCCCGCGCGGCCGCGCTCCATCAGTCTGCGGGCCTCGCTCAGCCGGGTCGACGCCTGGTCGAGGTAGACCTCGCCCCGGTCGGCGTCCCCGTCGGCCATGCCCAGGTGGATGTCCTCCATGCCGCGCTTCAGCCCGTACAGCGAATCACCCGGGAGGGCGTCGGAACTGGCAGCGGCCACTCCGCCGAAGGCTCCCGCGGCCACACCGACGGTGAGACCGCCGGCCGCGATGCCCTTCGTCCAGCGGGAGCGGGGGCGCAACTTCCGGAGCGGGGAGGCCCGGTGGGCTCCCCTGCTCCGTTGTTCGGGCACCGTAGGGCCCGTGGACGCGCCGCCCTCGGCAAACATGGCCTCCATGGCGGCGACGAGCTGTGCTCGCTGCACCACTTTGACCTCGGGATCCAACTTCGGCCTCGGCAGCTCACCGAGGCCGTTCGCCAGGGCCAACAGCGTTCCGTGGTCGGCCGGTTCGGCCGGGTCCTCGGGCTGTACGGCCGCCGCACCCTGGAGCTCCTGCTCCTCCAGGGCCTGGGCGAAGGCGTTCGCCCGCCGGTGTGCCGAAACGTTTGCGATCACTGGCGGCACCTCCTCTCGTCATGACGGTCGACTCCCCTGGGGGTCCGGAAGGTTGCACACCTTGAGCGCTTCCACACGAAAGAGTGAGTGTCAGCGGACATGGAGTGACGACAGGGGGCCTGCAACCGGCACAACGAGTGGCGCGGCACATGGGTTACGCACGAAAGATGATCGGACCAGTGCGTGAGGGGCGTGTCGCAGAGCGTGTTCAGCGGGCATCATCCGGCAGGAGCCGGGCGAGCGTGCGCACAGCGCGGTACTGCAAGGTTTTGATCGCGCCTTCGTTCTTTCCCATCACGCGGGCCGTCTCGGCGACCGAGAGGCCCTGCAGGAAGCGCAGCGTCACACACTCCTGCTGCTGGGGGTTGAGTCGGCGCACGGCTTGCAGCAGTGCGGCGTTGGAGAGGGACTCCAGGACGGAGTCCTCGGGGCTGCGCTCGACCTCGTTGGCGTCGAGCATTTCGCCGGTGGTCACTTCCAGTCGGAAACGACTGGACTTGAAGTGGTCGGCGACCAGGTTGCGGGCGATCGTGACCAGCCAGGCGCCGAAGTCGCGGCCCTGCCAGGTGAACGTGGAGATGCGGCGCAGGGCGCGCAGGAAGGTCTCGCTGGTGAGGTCCTCCGCCGTCGCCTTGCCGCCCACGCGGTAGTAGATGTACCGGTACACGGTGTCGCTGTACTGGTCGTAGAGACGGCCGAAGGCGTCAGCCTCACCGGCCTGTGCGCGCTCGACGAGATCCATCATGCGCGCGCTGTCGCTGTCGGCGGTCGGCCGACGAACGGTGGACGTGGTCGTTGCGCCGCGGTTGCTGCGTCTTCCGACCGCTGCACCGCGTTCGGCCAGGGCATAGCAAGGGCCGACAGGTGCAGGGGCGGCAAAAGCGGGTACGGCGTACGCGGTGGGGACGAAGCCGCGCAAGCGGTCGGCGACCGTTGCGCGCAGCGTAGCCAGGCCCGAGGCGTCAACCCCGACGTGTGGGTACACGGGACTCCCAGAGGCAGAGCTTCCATCACGTGCAGTGCGAAACCGTCACTCGTCGTAGTGAGTGGCGGGTTCCGGAATGCGTCTGAGGAGAATAACGCTTCGTACAGGCAGTGCTACACCCAGTTGCTCAAATCATCGATTCCGTCGCTTCTGTAGCGACTATGAGACGCATCAAGTAGCACATCGTGACCGTTTATTGATCGGATTACTTCGTGATCTGCCTGCGGCCGCAACGGGTTGTGGTCGGGTGCGCGCAATCCGACTGGCCGGAGCGGTCAGCGGGTAGGGGGTCCCGATTGGCGGCAGGGAGCCGGGCGTGGCTCGGCCCCCTGCGCGGGGAAAGGTCCGCGTGCGGTCAGCGGCGGCGGCGGTGCAGGGCGACGGCGGCCACGGTGCCGCCCGCGAGGGCGCCGACACCGGCCGCGGCCGGGATGCCGACCTTGGCCGCCTTGCGGCCCGTGCGGTAGTCGCGCAGCCGCCAGTCGAGGGCCCGGGCGTGCTTGCGGAGCTTCGTGTCCGGGTTGATCGCGTAGGGGTGGCCGACCAGGGACAGCATCGGGATGTCGTTGTGCGAATCGCTGTACGCCGCGCAGCGGGCGAGGTCGAGGCCCTCGGCGGCGGCCAGGGCGCGGACCGCCTCGGCCTTCGCCGGCCCGTGCAGCGGCTCGCCGACCAGGCGGCCGGTGTAGACGCCGTCGACGGACTCGGCGACCGTGCCGAGCGCGCCGGTCAGCCCGAGGCGGCGGGCGATGATCGTGGCGGTCTCCACCGGGGCGGCGGTGACCAGCCACACCTTCTGGCCGGCGTCGAGGTGGGCCTGGGCGAGGGCGCGGGTGCCCGGCCAGATGCGGTCGGCCATGTACTCGTCGTAGATCTCCTCGCCGATGGACATCAGCTCGGAGACACGGTGGCCCTTGACGATGGACAGGGCGCTGTCACGGGCGTCCTGCATGTGTTCCGGGTCCTCCACGCCGGCCAGCCTGAACCAGGCCTGCTGCCAGGCGAACCTGGTCAGTTCGCGACGCTGGAAGAACTTCCGTTTGTACAGCCCGCGGCCGAAGTGGAAGATCGCCGCGCCCTGCATGACGGTGTTGTCCAGGTCGAAGAAGGCGGCAGCCCGTTCGTCGCCGACGACCGGGAAGGCCGGTTCCGGCTCCGCGGTCGTGGCGGGGATCTCGTCGGCGGATCGTTCGGCGGGCTGTTCGGCGTGGAGTGACGACTTCCGCGCTGCCTCGGCTGCTGCCTCGCCTGCCAGCACGCTCCGTGCTGTCGCGGAACGCCTACGTGGTGTGAGCCATCCAAGAGCGGCCATGTCGTGAGCATAGCCAGTCTGTTGAGCCCTTCCCGACCTGCCGGGATGCGGTGGCGTGAACTCTCGGCGGCCGAATTGTTAAACGGGCGATTCTGGGCGTACCGGATCGATGCCGGACGAGTTCCGGAAAGGACGGTCCGTCGGCGCAGAATGAAGGCATGAGTCCCTTGCTGCGTCGTGCGAAGAAGAAGCCCGCGGACCGGGTGGTGACCCTGGTCGGGAAACCGGGGTGTCACCTCTGTGACGATGCGAGGCTGGTGGTGCGGGAGGTCTGTGAAGAGACCGGCGCGTCCTGGGAGGAGAAGGACATCACTCAGGACGAGGAGCTGCACCGGGAGTACTGGGAGCAGATTCCGGTCGTCCTCATCGATGACGAACAGCACACGTTCTGGCGGGTGGATCCGGCGAGGCTGCGCAGCGCGCTGCTTTCCTGAGTGAAACCCGGTTACCATCGTGGGCGTTTTGAGTGATCTCGGGGGCGTAGTTGTGAGGAGTGTGTGCGGCTTTGCCCCCTTCGGGCCTGCAACGGGCTGATGCGATCCAAGGTTCCGGGATCGCGCGACGGATGTGCGTGACCCCGGTCACTTTGACCGGACAAAACGGACACCATCTTTGTGCACGCGTTCACAAAGACATAGCCTGCACTCGACGGGGCGGTCTTGGAACATACGGCCGCCTGCAGCCCCGCTCATCCCGCAGGAGCACCGTGGCAACTGGCCGAACTCACCGACCGGCGACCCGTAGCCGAGGAATTCCCGAGGCCACCGTCGCCCGGCTTCCGCTGTATCTCCGCGCACTGACCGCGCTCTCCGAGCGCTCGGTCCCCACGGTCTCGTCCGAGGAACTCGCCGCGGCGGCGGGAGTTAACTCTGCCAAGCTGCGCAAGGACTTCAGCTACCTCGGCTCCTACGGAACGCGTGGCGTCGGGTACGACGTCGAGTACCTCGTCTACCAGATCTCCCGCGAGCTCGGGCTCACCCAGGACTGGCCGGTCGTCATCGTCGGTATCGGTAATCTCGGCGCCGCGCTCGCCAACTACGGGGGCTTCGCCTCCCGCGGTTTCCGGGTCGCCGCGCTGATCGACGCGGACCCCGCGATGGCCGGTACGCCCGTCGCCGGGATCGCCGTCCAGCACGCCGACGAACTGGAGAAGATCGTCAGCGACAACGGCGTGTCGATCGGTGTCATCTCCACCCCGGCCGGTGCCGCCCAGCAGGTCTGCGACCGCCTCGTCGCCGCGGGCGTCACCTCCATCCTGAACTTCGCGCCGACGGTGCTCTCCGTGCCCGACGGCGTCGACGTCCGCAAGGTCGACCTCTCGATCGAACTTCAGATCCTCGCTTTCCACGAGCAGCGCAAGGCCGGTGAGGAAGCCGAGGCCGGGGGCGGCGCCGACCAGGCCGCGCCGCCCGTGCGCACCGCCGCGAGCAGCCGGAAGGGACCCGACGGGGACATGCCCGCCGTGATGCCGGCATGAGTCTCCTTGTCGTTGGGCTGAGTCACCGCAGCGCCCCGGTCTCCGTACTGGAGCGGGCGTCGCTGGCTGCCGAGACGCAGTCCAAGCTGCTGCAGGACGCCCTGGCCGCGGAGCCCGCGGCCGAGGCCGCCGTCCTCGCCACCTGTAACCGCATCGAGCTGTACGCCGACGTGGACAAGTTCCACGCGGGCGTCGCCGAGCTGTCCACGCTCCTCGCGCAGCACAGCGGGGTCGGGCTGGACGAGCTCACTCCGTATCTCTATGTGCACTACGAGGACCGGGCCGTCCACCACCTCTTCTCGGTGGCGTGCGGCCTGGACTCCATGGTCGTCGGCGAGGGCCAGATCCTGGGCCAGATCAAGGACGCGCTGGCGCTGGGGCAGGAGAGCCACACCGCGGGCCGGCTGCTGAACGACCTGTTCCAGCAGTCGCTGCGGGTCGGCAAGCGCGCGCACAGCGAGACCGGGATCGACCGGGCCGGGCAGTCGCTCGTCACCTTCGGCCTGCAGCAGCTCGCGGGCGGCGCCGACACTGCCGACTGGGCCCGGGGCAAGCGTGCTCTGGTGATCGGTGCCGGCTCGATGTCGTCGCTGGCCGCCGCCACGCTGGCCCGTACCGGTGTCGCCGAGATCGTCGTCGCCAACCGGACCCGGGCCCGCGCCGACCGGCTCGTCGAGATCCTGGGCCAGGCCGGTGGCACGGGAGTGACCGCCCGGGCGGTCGAGATGGCCGCGGTCTCCGACGAACTGACACGTGCCGATGTCGTTGTGTCCTGTACCGGTGCGACGGGACTCGTCCTGACCGGTGAGACCGTCGCCGGTGCGCTCGGCCTGCCGTTCGACGCGGCCGCCATCGCCGTCGAGGCGCCCGCCGTGCCCGCCGCCGACCTGGACCAGCACGCCGCGTGGGTGGAGAACGGTTCCGCCGCCACGCCCGTGCAGGCGCCGGCCGTGCGCAGGGCCATCGTGCCCGCGCAGTCCACCGGCACCGTCCGGCTCGCCCTGCTCGACCTCGCCATGCCGCGTGACATCGACGGCGCGGCGGCCCGCCTCCCCGGCGTGCGCCTCGTCGACATCGAGTCGCTCGCCGAGGCGTCCGCGGACGCTCCGATGGCCGCCGATGTGGACCGGGTGCGCACCATCGTCTCCGACGAGGTCGCCGCGTTCGGTGCCGCCCAGCGTGCCGCCCACATCACCCCGACCGTGGTGGCCCTGCGCACCATGGCCGCCGATGTGGTGGCCGGCGAGATCGCGCGGCTCGACGGACGCCTCCCCGACCTGGACGAGAAGCAGCGCGCCGAGATCACGCAGACCGTGCGCCGCGTCGTCGACAAACTCCTGCACGCGCCCACCGTGCGGGTCAAGCAGCTCGCCAGTGAGCCCGGCGGCGCCGGGTACGCCGACGCTCTGCGGGAACTCTTCGACCTCGACCCGCAGACGGTCGCCGCCGTCTCCCGGGCAGACCTGAACGACCCGAATCGAGGGCGGTCATGACCGACAACTCACCCCGCGCGCAGACCGGCGCGCCGCTCCGGCTGGGCACCCGGCGCAGCAAGCTCGCCATGGCGCAGTCCGGCCTGGTCGCCGACGCGGTCAGCGAGGTGACCGGGCGCGCCGTCGAGCTCGTCGAGGTCACCACGTACGGAGACATCTCCAAGGAGCACCTCGCGCAGATCGGCGGCACCGGCGTGTTCGTCGCGGCGCTGCGTGAGGCGCTGCTGCGAGGCGAGGTGGACTTCGCCGTCCACTCGCTCAAGGATCTGCCGACCACACAGCCCGAGGGCCTCGTGCTGGCTGCCGTACCGCGGCGCGAGGACCCGCGCGACGTGCTGGTGGCGCGGGACGGGCTGACCTTCGAGCAGTTGCCGTCCGGTGCCCGCATAGGCACCGGCTCGCCGCGCCGCATGGCGCAGCTCAACGCGTACGCCCGCAGCCACGGCCTCGACATCGAGACCGTGCCGATCCGTGGCAACGTCGATACGCGTATCGGATTTGTACGAAGCGGTGAACTGGACGCGGTGGTTCTCGCCGCGGCCGGGCTGAGCCGCCTCGGCCGGACCGGTGAGGTGACCGACTTCCTGCCGGTCGACACCGTTCTGCCCGCTCCCGGTCAGGGAGCACTGGCGATCGAATGCGCTGCAACCAGCGCGGACCTCGCCGCCGCGCTCGCCGAGCTCGACGACCCGTACACCCGGGTCGCCGTGACCGCCGAGCGTTCCCTGCTCGCCGCCCTGGAGGCCGGCTGTTCCGCACCTGTGGGTGCGCTGGCCGACCTCCTGGTCGACGGACAGGCTGTCAACGAACTGCGCCTGCGCGGTGTCGTCGGTTCCACCGACGGCGCCTCGCTGGTACAGATGTCCATCACCGGTCCCGTCCCCACGTCGCACGACGACGCGGCGGCCCTCGGTCGCGAGCTCGCGACCGAGATGCTTGCCAAGGGTGCGGCCGGTCTTATGGGGGAGCGAGCACTTTGAGCCCCACCGGCCCCGCCGCATCCGACTTTCCTGTCCTGTCCGCAGGGCACGTCACCTTCCTCGGCGCCGGTCCCGGCGATCCGGGACTGCTGACTCTGCGCGCTGTCGAGGCGCTCGCGAGCGCGGACGTCCTTGTCGCCGAGCCCGACGTGCTCGGCGTTGTTCGCGGGCATGCGCGGGCAGGCGTAAGCACGCCTGAGCTGGCGGTTGTTGACGTGTCGTCAACAGCCGCCGGGGTGCCCGTTCTCAGGGACGCGGCCAATCTTGTCATGGAGGCCGCGAAGGGCGGCAGGCGGGTCGTCCGTGCCGTCTCCGGCGACCCCGGCCTGGACGGGTCCGCGGGCGCGGAGATGCTTGCCTGCGCCGCCGCCGGCATCCCCTTCGAGGTCGTCCCGGGTGTCGCGAACGCCGTGGGCGTGCCCGCGTACGCCGGCGTGCCGCTGCGTGACGCGCAGGGCGCCGACGTCCGGTTCGTCGACGCCCGCACCGCCTCGGACCGCTGCTGGACCGAGATCGGCGCGAGCGACGCCACGGCTGTCGTCTCGACGACGCTGGACTCGGTCGCGGCCACCGCGGGCGAGCTGGTATCGGCGGGCCGCAAGCCCGACACCCCGCTCACCGTCACGGTCGCCGGTACGACGACCCGGCAGCGCACCTGGACGGCGACGCTCGGGACGATCGCCCAGGTGCTCAAGCAGGCGAAGGTGCTGCCGTCGCCGGACGGGCACCAGCCGGTCATAGCCGTGGTCGGTGAGCGCAGCTCCGCCGCCCAGCGCGACCAGCTCTCGTGGTTCGAGTCCAAGCCGCTCTTCGGCTGGAAGGTGCTCGTGCCGCGTACGAAGGAGCAGGCGGCGTCGCTCTCCGACCAGCTGCGGTCGTACGGCGCCGTGCCGCACGAGGTCCCGACCATCGCCGTCGAGCCGCCGCGTACGCCCCAGCAGATGGAGCGTGCGGTCAAGGGCCTCGTCACGGGCCGCTACGAGTGGATCGCCTTCACCAGCGTCAATGCGGTCAAGGCCGTCCGCGAGAAGTTCGAGGAGTACGGGCTCGACGCCCGTGCCTTCGCCGGGATCAAGGTCGCGGCGGTCGGCGAGCAGACCGCCGCCGCGCTGATCGACTTCGGTGTGAAGCCGGACCTGGTGCCGTCCGGTGAGCAGTCCGCCGCCGGTCTGCTGGAGGACTGGCCGCCCTACGACCCGGTCTTCGACCCGATCGACCGTGTCTTCCTGCCGCGCGCCGACATCGCCACGGAGACGCTGGTCGCCGGGCTCATCGAGCTGGGCTGGGAGGTCGACGACGTCACCGCGTACCGCACGGTCCGCGCCTCGCCGCCGCCGTCCGACACCCGTGAGGCCATCAAGGGCGGCGGTTTCGACGCGGTGCTCTTCACCTCGTCGTCGACCGTCCGGAACCTGGTCGGCATCGCGGGCAAGCCGCACAACGTGACCGTCATCGCGTGTATCGGCCCTGCCACGGCGAAGACCGCCGAGGAGCACGGTCTGCGGGTGGACGTGCTGTCGCCGGAACCGTCGGTGCACAAGCTGGCCGCGGCGCTCGCCGACTTCGGCGCGCAGCGCCGGGACGCGGCGAAGGAGGCCGGTGACCCGGTGACGCGGCCGAGCGAGCGGCGTCCTGGCGCGCGGAGGCGTCGTACGACGACCTGACCGGCCCGTTCGGGAATGTCGAGGGTGCTCAGGGGCCCGGCTGCTTCGGCAGCCGGGCCCCTGCCTGTTCGCCGGCCCGTCTCCCGTTCGTTTTTCCGGCACAGGTGTCGGTAAGACGGTGATGTGTACGGGTCTATCGTCGAAGGATGACTGTGTACGGAAACTTCCCCGGCTCCCGCCCCCGGCGGCTGCGGACGACCCCGGCGATGCGGCGGATGGTCGCCGAGACACGGCTCGACCCGGCGAACCTGATCCTGCCCGCGTTCGTACGCGAGGGCATCACGGCGCCCGTCGCCATCTCGGCCATGCCCGGTGTCCAGCAGCACACTCTGGACACCCTCCGGAAGGCCGCCGTCGACGCGGTCTCGGCCGGGGTCTCCGGGATCATGCTCTTCGGCGTTCCGACGGACGAGAAGAAGGATGCCCGGGGAACCGCGGGCACCGACCCGGACGGCATCCTCCAGGTCGGTCTGCGCGCGGTGCGCGAAGAGGTCGGTGACGATCTCGTCGTCATGTCGGACCTGTGCCTCGACGAGTACACGGACCACGGTCACTGCGGTGTCCTGACCGCCGACGGCCGCGTCGACAACGACGCCACCCTGGAGCGGTACGCCGAGATGGCCCAGGTCCAGGCGGATGCGGGCGCCCATGTGGTCGGCCCGAGCGGCATGATGGACGGCCAGGTCGGCGTGGTCCGCGACGCTCTCGACCAGACCGGGCACGAGGACGTGTCGATCCTCGCCTACACGGTGAAGTACTCGTCGGCGTTCTACGGGCCGTTCCGTGAGGCGGTCGGATCGTCGCTGAAGGGCGATCGCAAGACGTATCAGCAGGACCCGGCGAACGCCCGTGAGTCCCTGCGCGAGCTGGCGCTCGACCTCGACGAGGGCGCCGACATGGTCATGGTCAAGCCGGCCGGACCGTACCTGGACATCCTGGCGAAGGTGGCCGACGCGGTGGATGTGCCGGTCGCCGCGTACCAGATCAGTGGCGAGTACGCGATGATCGAGGCCGCCGCCGAGAAGGGCTGGATCGACCGCGACGCGGCGATCATGGAGAGCCTGACCGGGATCCGGCGCGCGGGTGCACAGATGATCCTGACGTACTGGGCGACGGAGGTCGCCGAGCGGCTGCGCCGTTCGTAGCAGCGGACACCTGGAGCCGGCGTCGCCTCAGGCCGCGGGTTCCAGGCCCCAGGACGAGAGGATGCGGACCGCCTCGTGGCCCAGCGCGGCGTCCGCGGACAGCCGGTGCAGCAGCTCGATCCGCTCGTCGCTGGGGCCCGCCTCGTCCAGTGCCGCCAGGGCGTTGTCCCGTACGAGCCGGTCGAAGTCGTCCATGACGGCGGCGGCCAGCACCTCGTGGACCTCCGGATCGTCGGCGTAGGGCCCGAGTGCCATGGCCGCGTACTGGCGGACCAGGTTCTCGTCGGGGCCGCGCAGCACGGTCAGCAGTGCCCGGCCCGCGCGGAGCCGGAAATCGGCCTCGGTCGGCGGCCGCAGGCGCAGGACCATGGTGGCTTCGACCCGTGCGAGGTCGTACTCCTCCGAGTCGGCGGTCACCGAGGCGAGGAAGGGCACGGCGGCCGGATGGTCCGGGCGGTCGGCGAGCATGTCGCCCATTGCGGCGATGAGTGCGCGCTTTTCGTCGCTTTCGGCGGGCAGCGCGCGGAACTGCTCGATGAGGCTGTCTGTCCGATCCATGATGTGTGCGTTTCCCCGTCGGCGGCGGTTGCATTCCTCGGCCCCTGTCCCAAGGACCGGGTGACCGGCCCGTTCCCGTGGTCCGCCCCTCCAGGCGGCCACGGCAACCGCGGTCTTCCACGTGCTCATGAAGAGGGGGAGCCGGAGGGGGTTCGGGTGGCCGGGGAGTCCTGGTGAGCGAGCAGTCAGCACCACTCGCTCAGTCCCACCAGAACGACCAGGAATCCTCGCCCAGCACGTACTGGTCCGCGTAGGCGCGCAGGGTGTCCGGGGTGTTGTGGGCGATGTTGTCCGGGCAGAACGCGAAGTGCTCGGCGGCGACCGCTACCGCTTCGTCGGCAGTGGCAGCCGGGGTGGCCACCGAGACGATCAGATGGTCGAAACCGAGCGCCACCACGCGTATGCCGAAGCGGTCCTCCCAGGACCGGAGCACCGCGCAGAGCCGCGCCACGTCGTTCTCGTGGTTCAGTGGTCCCGCCCAGCCGATCGCCGCCGGTATGTCCGCGCTGCGCCGCGCGGGGACCAGCGCCGCCCGGGCTCCCGGCATCCGGCCGTCCGCGTCGGTGAGCAGAGCGGCTATCCCCGCGGCCCGTTCCTCCGCGTCGACGGGGCCGTTCGCCGACGGGGTGGGCGCGAGGCCCGGCCATTCCGGGCCGAACGGCTCGATGGCCGCACCTTCCAGCTCGTCCTCCGCGTACTCCTCCCAGAACTCGCCCAGCACGTCATCCGCGTGGTGGTCGCCCGGGTACGACGTGATGCCGGGGCTGAGCTCCCACTTCTCGGGCCACTCGCCGCGTGGTCCGCCGTCCAGGAGGACGGGGAGCAGCCCGACCGTCCTGCCCTCGGTGAGCAGCCGGGGCCAGGTGTCCGGGGTCGCGGGCCCGTCCGCGTACCAGAGCAGGGGTTCGTGCCACGGGCCGTCGTTAGTGGTGTCGACCAGGGTGCCGGGCGGGAGCTGGAGCCCGGAAGTGGCCAGTGACGGGAGCGGGTTCGGGAGCGTCGCCATGTCGGTGACCTTAGAGGCCGCCACCGACAACCGGCGGCCCGGCCCCGGCGTCAGCAGGTCGTTGTGGCGGCCGACGGTGACGGGCTCGTCGTCGGGCAGACGGATGTGTACGGCGACGAGGCCGCGCGGGCCGCCGTGCCGGGGCTCGAAGCAGGGTCCAGGGCCAGCGGTGGCGAACCCTGTCAGACCTCGGGGCCCGTGTGCAGGATCGCGTGGCGCAGCGCGCGGGCCAGCCCGGCCGCGGACTCGTGGTCCAGCCCCTCCTCGTTGACGACGACCGTGCCCAGACTGCCCTTGTCGGCCCAGCTGCACGCCACTTGGCGCGCACCGCTGTCGACGACGGGCGTGTACGCCACACAGCGCAGCCACCCGCCGTCGTCACCCGGGTCGGCGTTCCAGGCGGTGCCGGCCGTCGAGGTGAGTTCCCGCAGCCCCTGCTCGAAGAAGCCGACGACCTCGGGCGAGGTGTCGTGGAAGTCGCCGATCGCGCCGAACACCATGGCCTCGGGCCGCGTGCGGCCCGGCGTCCCGTAGATGTACGTGAATGGCTCACTGTCCCCCAAGTCCCCTTCGACCGTCATCGCATTGCTGAGGGCGGTTCCGGCCGGGGTGTCGGGGAGCAGCTGCGCTCCCCGGAAGACGGCCGGAGGGGATGCCGTGTAGTGCGGGTAGGACCGGTACCGGGCGTCCGACCACGCCCCGGCGGTGATCACTGCGGCGACGACGACGAGAGCTGCGGTCAGGGACACGGCCCGCTCCCGGCGCGAGATCCCGGGGACGGGCTGGAGCGCGGGGTATGCGGTCGGTTCCGGCGCCTCGGTGCCGGTGGGCGGGGCGGTGGTGGTCGCGGCCCGGCGACGGGCCGCGCGCAGCAGGAGCGCGAGTATCCGGTGCGGCAGGCAGAGCACTGGGCCCGCGAACGAGACCCACCACGGCAGGTGGACCGCCGGTACGGCCAGGACAGCGGCGCCCACGGCCACCGAGAGTGCCGCCAGGCTTGCCAGCGGAGCGCGTACCAGGAGACGGAGCGGAGCCAGGCCAGGGCGGGCCAGTGCTGCGAGGGTCTCGGCGCGCACGCCGAGACGGAGGTCGGAGGGGTGCTCGTCCGCCTGTTCCCGGGCGCTGTGCGCGGCCTCGCGCGGAGCCACGCCTGCTGCCGCTGCCGCGGTCAGTGCCTCGCGGGCGTCGTGACGCTGGGCACGGGACGCCGACGGTGGCAGCGTGCCGGTCCTGCCGGTGGGGCTGCCGCGGCGCGAGGCGGCCTGTTCGAGGCGGAGCGCCTGAGGAGAGCCCGGAGCCAGTTGGCGCAGCCGCTCGGCGAGCTCGGGGCCGTGCCCGTACCGGGCGGGGCGGTCGAACGGGTCGCTGTTCAGGCAGAGTTCCGCGTAGGCGGCGAGCAGGTCGAGGTTGTCGGGGAACGCGGCCAGCCCTGTGCGGTAGACCCGTTCGGCGAGATCGTCCTCGTCATCCGCGTCCTCAGCCGCATGGGACCGTCCCAGAACGACGTAGAGCCCGGCGTCCGGCCCGTCCGCGTCTAGCGCGTCCTGTGCCGTGCACCGGGCCTCGAAAAGCCGTCCCGCCCGCAACAGCGCTTCCGCTTCCGCGCGCGCCGGTCTGTCCTCTTCGCCGACAACCTGCATGGTCCGTCCCCACCCTGTGACTTCGCGTCCGTGCCGAACAGGTCGGCCGCGTCACTGTCGCCCGGTGACCGACCTCCGGTCAATAGGCGATTTCGCAGGTCACAGGGGGAGACGGAGGGTCAGAGACGCTCGGGGGTGCGGATGCCGAGCAGTGCCATGCCCTGGTGCAGGGTGCGGGCGGTCAGGTCGCAGAGGAAGAGCCGGTTCTCGACCACCCCGGCGGGATTCTCGTCGCTCAGCACGTGGCACTGGTCGTAGAACGTCGTGTAGTGCGAGGCCAGCTGGTAGAGGTACGCGGCCAGCTTGTGCGGCTCGTACGTGGACGCCACCTCGGCGAGGTTCTCGCCGAACTGGTCCAGGTGCAGGCCCAACGCCCGCTCGGCCGGGGCCAGTTCCAGCTCCGGGTGCGCGACCGGCCGGATCTCGCCCGCCTTGCGCAGGATGGACTTGATACGGGCGTACGCGTACTGGAGGTACACGGACGTGTCGCCGTTCAGCGACACCATCTGGTCCAGGTCGAACTTGTAGTCCCGCACGGCGGACGTGGAGAGGTCGGCGTACTTCACCGCGCCGATGCCGACGTACTCGCCGTTTTCGACGATCTCCTGCTCGGTCAGGCCGACCTTCTCGGCCTTCTCGCGCACGACGGCCGTCGCCCGCTCGATCGCCTCGTCCAGCAGGTCGACCAGCCGGACCGTCTCGCCCTCACGGGTCTTGAAGGGCTTGCCGTCCTTGCCGAGCACCGTGCCGAACGCCAGCTGGTGCGCCTTCACGTCCTCGTTCAGCCATCCTGCCCGGCGGGCCGTCTCGAAGACCATCTTGAAGTGGAGCGACTGCCGCGCGTCCACGACGTACAGCAGGGTGCTGGCCTTGAGGTTCTGCACCCGGTCGCGGATCGCGGAGAGGTCGGTCGCCGCGTAGCCGTAACCGCCGTTCGTCTTCTTGACGATCAGCGGGACCGGGTTGCCGTCCGGGCCCTTCACGTCGTCGAAGAACACGCACAGCGCGCCCTCGGAGCGGACGGCGACGCCCGTCTCCTCCAGGATCCGGCAGGTCTCCTCGAGCATGTCGTTGTAACCGGACTCGCCGACGATGTCGGGGTCGCGGATCTCCATGTCGAGCTTGTTGAAGACCGAATAGAAGTAGATCTTCGACTCGTCGACGAACCGCTGCCAGAGCGCGACCGTCTCCTCGTCACCGGCCTGGAGCGCGACCACCCGGTCCCGGGAGCGGGCCTTGAACTCCTCGTCGGAGTCGAAGAGCGCCCGCGACGCCTTGTAGAGCCGGTTCAGCGAGGACATGGCGGCCTCGCCGTCCTGCTCCTCGCCGCCCCGGTGGTCGAGCTCCTGCGGGTGCTCGATCAGGTACTGGATGAGCATGCCGAACTGGGTGCCCCAGTCGCCGATGTGGTGGCGCCGGACCACGGTCTCGCCGGTGAACTCCAGGACCTCCACCATGGCGGCACCGATCACCGCGGACCGGAGGTGGCCGACGTGCATCTCCTTGGCCACGTTCGGCTGCGCGTAGTCGACGACCGTCGTGCCCGCGTTCTGCCCGTACGGGACACCGAGGCGGCCCTCGTCGTCCGCGGCGCGTGCGGCCAGGGTCTCGATGATCGCCTTGTCGCTGAGCGTGATGTTCAGGAAGCCGGGGCCGGAGACCTCGATCTCCTTGATCAGGTCGCCCGCCGGGATCGCGGCCGTGACCTGGGACGCGAGCTCGCGCGGGTTGCCCTTCAGCTTCTTGGCGAGGGCCAGGATCCCGTTGGCCTGGAAGTCGGCCCGGTCGCTTCGGCGCAGCAGCGGGTCCGCGGTGCCGGCATCCGGCAGAGCTGCCGTCAGGGCGTCCGCCAGCTGCTGCTGGAGCGTGGAAGCGAGGGAATTGACCGAGGCCATGGGACGGCTGCCGTTTCCGTAGGGGTACAAGGGATCACGCCCAGTATCCCACGCACTGTAAAGCCGTTTTCGCGCTGCCGGTGGGACCTGGGAGAATGGACGGTGCCCCTACGAGCCCTACCAGAGAGAAGGACGTGCCGACCGTGGCTCAGAGTCAGAGCAGCACCGAGGCCGACTGGGTCTCCCGCTTCGCGGACGAGGTCATCGCCGAATCGGAGCGTCGTGCGCCTGGCAAACCGGTCGTCGTCGCGTCCGGTCTTTCGCCGTCGGGCCCGATCCACCTGGGCAACCTCCGCGAGGTCATGACCCCGCACCTGGTCGCGGACGAGATCCGCCGCCGGGGGCACCAGGTCCGGCACCTCATCTCGTGGGACGACTACGACCGCTACCGGAAGGTCCCGGCGGGCGTCCCCGGCGTGGACGAGTCGTGGGCCGAACACATCGGCAAGCCGCTGACGTCCGTGCCGGCCCCGGCCGGGTCCGCGTACTCCAACTGGGCGGAGCACTTCAAGGCCGCCATGACGGCCGCGCTGGACGAACTGGGCGTCGAGTACGACGGCATCAGCCAGACCGAGCAGTACACGGCGGGGGCCTACCGCGAGCAGATCCTGCACGCGATGAGGCACCGGGCCGACATCGACGCAGTCCTCGACCGGTACCGCACGAAGAAGGACCCGGCGGCCGCGGGCAAGGGCAAGAAGCCGCAGCAGCAGAAGAAGGTCGACGACGCCGAGCTCGAGGCCGAGGCGGGCTCCGGCGCGGCGAGCGAGGACGACGGCAGCGGTGGCTCGGCCGGCTACTTCCCGTACAAGCCCTACTGCGGCAACTGCGAGAAGGACCTCACGACCGTCACGTCGTACGACGACGAGACGACCGAGCTGAACTACACGTGCACCGCCTGCGGCTTCGCCGAGACCGTCCGGCTCAGCGAGTTCAACCGCGGCAAGCTGGTCTGGAAGGTCGACTGGCCGATGCGCTGGGCGTACGAAGGCGTGATCTTCGAGCCCAGCGGTGTGGACCACTCGTCGCCCGGCTCGTCGTTCGTCGTCGGCGGCCAGATCGTCCGTGAGGTCTTCGACGGTGTGCAGCCGATCGGCCCGATGTACGCCTTCGTCGGCATCTCCGGCATGGCGAAGATGTCCTCCAGCAAGGGCGGTGTGCCGACCCCGGCCGACGCGCTGAAGATCATGGAGGCGCCGCTGCTGCGCTGGCTGTACGCGCGCCGCAAGCCCAACCAGTCCTTCAAGATCGCCTTCGACCAGGAGATCCAGCGGCTGTACGACGAGTGGGACTCGCTGGGCCGCAAGGTCGGCGACGGCTCCGTGCTGCCCGCCGACGCCGCCGCGTACGCCCGGGCCATCGGCACGGCCGCCGGTGAGTTGCCGCGTACCCCGCGTCCGCTGCCGTACCGCACGCTCGCGTCCGTGGTCGACATCACGGCCGGGCACGACGAGCAGACGCTGCGCATCCTGAGCGACCTGGACCCGGAGAACCCGCTGGCCTCGCTCGACGAGGCGCGGCCGCGGCTCGACCGCGCGGAGAACTGGATCACCAGCCAGGTTCCGGCCGAGGCCCGCACCATCGTCCGCGACGAGCCGGACAAGGAGCTGCTCGGCTCGCTGGACGAGGAGGGGCGCCGGTCGCTGCAGCTGCTTCTGGACGGGCTGGACTCGCACTGGTCGCTGGACGGGCTGACGACGCTCGTCTACGGCGTGCCGAAGATCCTGGCGGGGCTGGAGCCGGACGCCAAGCCGACGCCCGAGCTGAAGACCGCGCAGCGGTCGTTCTTCGCGCTGCTGTACCGGCTGCTCGTCAGCCGGGACACCGGGCCGCGGCTGCCCACCCTGCTGCTGGCCGTGGGTGCGGAGCGGGTGCGGAAGCTGCTGGGCGCGTAGCTGCCCGCTGTACGGAGGGCCGTCACCCGGTGATGTGGGTGACGGCCCTCCGTCGTGCCGGTTCCGGTCCGTCCTCGCGCGGTGACGGGCCCGGATCGCTCACGCGATGTGGTTCTCGGCCATCTCGTTGTCGAAGCGCTGCTTGAAACCCGGCAGCAGACGGCGGAGCAGGGCCGCGCTGCGCGGGTGCCTGACGTTGTGGCCGTCCGAGAGATGAATGTCGAGGACCTCGACGCTCGGGTAGTCGTTGTGCTGGTGCGTGTAAGCGCTGAACACCTCGTAGGCGATTTCGCCGAACTCGGCGTCCTCCTGCGCCCACTCGACCGGGTCCGCCGCGGGCTCCTGGGGCTGCTGGGGCTGCTCCAGCGACTCCGGCAGGGGCTCTTCGCTACGGGGGTGCGGGACCGCGCCGATCGTGCCCACGTTGCCCAGCGGGCGGGTACGGCCGCCCGGGCCCGACGGGATCATGACCGGGGTGGGCTCGAGGCCCTCGACGTACGTCGGGTTGTACGCACCCTCGTACGCGCCCTCCGGGACCTGCGGCGCCGCGAACCACGGGCTCTCGTGCGAGCCGGGGCCCTCCTGCGGCCATTCCTCGGCGGCGGGGTCGGAGGGGTGGGCGCGCTGTTGCGGATGGTGCTGTTGGGGCTCGGCGTACTGCTGCTGCGGGGTGTACGGCAACTCGGCCTGGGGGTGGACCGTCTCGACGGCGGCCGGTTCCGGGGCCGGGGGCAGCAGGACCGGTTCGATGCCCGCTGCGGCCAGTCCGGCCGGGCCGGTGTCGGCCAGCGGAACGCCGAACTTTGCCAGCCGCAGCGGCATCAGGGACTCGACGGGGGCCTTGCGGCGCCAGTTCCGGCCGAAACGGGCCTGGAGCCGGGCCTGGTAGATCAGCCGGTCCTGTTCGAGCTTGATGACCTGCTCGTACGAACGCAGCTCCCACAGCTTCATCCGGCGCCACAGCTTGAACGTGGGGACGGGGGAGAGCAGCCAGCGGGTGAGCCGGACGCCCTCCATGTGCTTGTCGGCCGTCAGGTCGGCTATCCGGCCGACCGCGTGCCGGGCGGCCTCGACCGCGACCACGAACAGCACCGGGATCACCGCGTGCATGCCGACGCCGAGCGGGTCGGGCCAGGCCGCGGCGCCGTTGAAGGCGATCGTCGCGGCGGTCAGCAGCCAGGCCGTCTGGCGCAGCAGCGGGAACGGTATCCGCATCCAGGTCAGGAGCAGGTCCAGCGCCAGCAGCACGCAGATGCCCGCGTCGATGCCGATCGGGAAGACCAGGGAGAAGTTCCCGAAGCCCTTCTGTTCTGCGAGCGCGCGCACGGCGGCGTACGAGCCCGCGAAGCCGATCGCGGCGATGATTGCCGCGCCGGCGACGACGACCCCGATGAGTACCCGGTGCGTGCGTGTCAGCTGCATCGCGGCCACCCGCGATCCCCTCCCTGTGTCCCCTTCTTCGACTTCTGGCGGGCACAGCCTGGCACATGTGTGTGCCGTGCGTTGCGCGGGGAGGGGAGAAGCCCGGTCCTCGGGGCAGGACCGGGCTTCGTAAAACCGCTTCTGGGCAGGGGGGGTTGGGAATCGGGGCGGCTGCCGGGCGAGCGGCGGCGGGTCCGGGTCCGGGGCCCTGTGACGCCTAGTTCGACGAGGATTTGGCCGACTTCGACGGGCTCGCGGACGGGCTCGACTGCTTGTCGTCGGCGGTGCCGTTGGTGTCGGCGACCGCGGCGACGGCTTCCTTGGTGGCCTTCTCGGCGTCCTTGAGGATGTCGGAGCCGGACGGCGTCTTCGCACCCGCGTAACCCGCGCCGTTGTAGGTCAGGGTGACGACGACGTTCCCCGTACGGGCCACGATCGTTGCGTACTTGAAGTCCTCGCCGGTCTTGGTGAGGTCGTACGTGACCTTGGTGGCCTGCTCGCCGATACCGCTGACGGGCGCCTCCGTGATCTTCTTCGCACCCTCGGCCGTCCTGGTCTTGGCGAGCTGCTTCGTGAGGTCGTCCTCGGCGCGCTTGGCGCCGCTGCCGAGGGCCTGGTCCGAGTCGAAGCGGGTGAAGCCGACGTCGAGCCAGCGGTACTGCGAGCCCTTGACGCCGTTGTCGTCGAGGCCGTTCCAGGAGCAGCCGGCGCGCGCCGAGGTGTCGCTGGACGTGGCCGGCGAGCCGGCCTTGCTCTTGGCCTTGGGGACCAGCGAGGTGATCGTCTTCGTGGAGATCGCCTTGCACGGGTCGGGCAGCTCGGCGAACTTCGCCGGCGCGACCGCCGCCGCCGACTTCTTCGCGCCCGGAGCGGAGGAGGACGAGCCGTCCGACTCCTTCTTGCTGCCGGAGTCCGACGAACAGCCGGCGACGACGAGCATCACCGGGACGGCGGCGCAGGCGAGTATGCGGGTGAGTCGCGAGGCTGATCGGTGCATGGTTCCTTCACTCGGGTGGCGCGGGCGGCGCGGGTGGGCGGTCGGGCGGGTGTTCCGGAGGGCCACGGTACGACGGACGGCGGCCGGATGCCGCCTCGGCCGGGTGGACCGCCGAGGGCGACCGGATCCGGTCCGGGCCGCTCGGCACGGGGCTATTCGCTGAACTTGTCGACCAGCTTCCGGGCCAGCGCCTGGGCTTTCTCCTGCAGTTCCTCGCTGTCGGGGATCTCCGTCGAGAGGGCGGGCTGGTCGGTGTACTGGACGGTCACGATGACGTTCGATGTGCGGAATACCACGCTCACCGTCCGGTGCTGCGCGGCGGAACCTGCCTGGATGAGTAGATCGTCCAGAAATGCGGCATCTCCGAGGTCGTCGAGGATACGCGGCTGAAGGTCTTCGGTGGCTCCGGTGGACCCGTCGCCGCCCTTTCCGTCGGTCTCCTCGTCGGTCGTCGCGTCGCTCGGCGCCGAGCCCGACGGGGAGCCCGAGTCCGAGGGGGTGTCCGATGCGGAGGGCGGCAGATGGGCGGCGGCCTCCTTCTTCCCGTACACCTCGTCGGCGCGGTCGTCGTCACTCACGGCGGTGTCGTACGAGACGACCCGCTCGAAGTCGAGGGAGAGGGTGCGGGACGAGTCCGGGGCCTCGGCCTTCCATGTGCAGCCGACGCGGCGGTCCGTGTCGTAGGTCACGGAGGCCGTTCCCGCGTACGCCTTCTCCTGCTGGTCCTCCGGCAGTTCGGCGACGCCCGGGAGCAGGTCCTTCAGGGTGGAGTGCGTGACGGAACGGCAAGGGTCGGGAAGTGTGCGGTACTTGCCCGCCGGTGCGGCGGGGGAGGCCGTCGGGCCGCCGGGCCTGCTGTCGGCGGCGGAGCCGTCGGTTCCGGTGCCGGCGCTACAGCCGACGACAAGCGCTGCAAGGAGCGCGGCGCCGGGTACGTACGCCATTCGTCGCACGATCCTGGGCTCCCTTCGTGCGAAAAACGGTTGCCGCTCGATGGCGGCCGGTGGACACAATGTGTATCGCACGCGCCGCTGTGAATGCCGGTCGGCCGACTCATTTGCCGACCTTGGCACCGGTTTTGCGCTTTCTGACTTTTCGGGGGAATCGAGGAACTATGTCGTATGTAGAGGTACCGGGGGCCAAGGTCCCGATCCGCATGTGGGCCGACCCGGCTTCGGTCGAGGGCGGCGCCATGCAGCAGCTGCAGAATGTCTCCACCCTGCCCTGGATCAAGGGGCTCGCCGTCATGCCTGACGTGCATTACGGCAAGGGCGCGACCGTCGGCTCGGTGATCGCGATGCACGGTGCGGTCTGCCCGGCTGCGGTGGGGGTGGACATCGGCTGCGGAATGTCCGCGGTGAAGACGTCCCTGACCGCCAACGACCTGCCGGGAGATCTGTCGCGGCTGCGATCGAAGATCGAGCAGGCCATTCCGGTGGGCCGTGGGATGCACGACGACGTCGTGGACCCCGGGCGGCTGCACGGCTTCGCGACGGCGGGCTGGGACGACTTCTGGGGACGGTTCGAGGGAGTGGCCGATGCGGTCAAGTTCCGTCGGGAGCGAGCCACGAAGCAGATGGGGACGCTCGGGTCGGGCAACCACTTCATCGAGTTCTGTCTCGACGAATCGGGTTCGGTCTGGCTGATGCTGCACTCCGGATCCCGGAACATCGGCAAGGAACTCGCCGAGCACCACATCGGGGTGGCACAGAAGCTGACGCACAACCAGGGACTGGTCGACCGCGACCTGGCCGTCTTCATCGCGGACACGCCGCAGATGGCGGCCTACCGCAACGACCTGTTCTGGGCCCAGGAGTACGCGAAGCGCAACCGCTCGATCATGATGGGGCTGTTCCAGGACGTGGTCCGCAAGGAGTTCAAGAAGGCCCGGGTGACCTTCGACCCGGTCATCTCCTGCCATCACAACTACGTGGCGGAGGAGCGGTACGAAGGCATGGACCTGCTGGTCACCCGTAAGGGTGCGATCCGGGCCGGGTCGGGGGACCTCGGCATCATCCCCGGATCGATGGGCACCGGCTCGTACATCGTGAAGGGCCTCGGGAACGCGAAGTCGTTCAACTCGGCTTCGCACGGCGCCGGCCGGAAGATGAGCCGCAACGCGGCCAAGCGGCGCTTCTCGACACGGGACCTGGAGGAGCAGACGCGGGGTGTGGAGTGCCGTAAGGACTCCGGCGTCGTGGACGAGATTCCGGGCGCGTACAAGCCGATCGAGCAGGTCATCGAGCAGCAGCGGGACCTCGTGGAGGTCGTCGCGAAGCTGAAGCAGGTGGTGTGCGTGAAGGGCTGAGTGCCTCTCGCACCGATGAACGGAAGAGCCCCGGACCCTGTGGTGGTGGTCCGGGGCTCTTCTGCGTGTGCGCGTCGCTGTCGGCTGTCAGAGGGTGCGGTGGACCTTGGAGTTGGAGGCCTGGGCGCGGGGGCGGACCACCAGAAGGTCGATGTTGACGTGGCTGGGACGGGTGACGGCCCAGGTGATCGTGTCGGCCACGTCGTCGGCGGTGAGGGGGGCGTCGACGCCCGCGTAGACCTTGGCGGCCTTCTCGGTGTCGCCACGGAACCGGGTGGTGGCGAACTCCTCCGTCTTGACCATGCCCGGGGCGACCTCGATGACGCGGACCGGGGTGCCGACGATCTCCAGGCGGAGGGTCTCGGCCAGGATGTGCTCGCCGTGCTTGGCGGCCACGTAGCCACCGCCGCCCTCGTAGGAGGCGAGGGCCGCCGTCGAGGAGAGGACCACGATCGTGCCGTCCCCGCTTGCGGTGAGGGCGGGGAGCAGGGCCTGGGTGACGTTGAGGGTGCCGATGACGTTCGTCTCGTACATCTGGCGCCAGTCGGCCGGGTCGCCGGTGGCGACGGGGTCCGCGCCGAGTGCGCCGCCCGCGTTGTTGACGAGGACGGCGAGGGTGCGGAAGGCGGTGGCGAACGTGTCGACCGCCTCGCGGTCCGTGACGTCCAGGGCGTACGCCGTGGCCTCGTGGCCTGCTTCGTTGATCTCGGCGGCGAGCGCCTCGATCCGGTCCTTGCGGCGGGCGGTCAGGACGACGCGGTAGCCGGCGACGGCCAGCCGGCGGGCTGTCGCGGCGCCGATGCCGCTGCTCGCTCCGGTGATCACGGCGATGGGGGTGGCGGCCATGCGGACTCGACTCCTCGGACAGCTGATCGGTACACGTTCAGGATAGGCAGGCGGGACGAGCGCCGTTCGTCGGCCGACCGGGGGTGGTGCGTTCAGCGGCGCGGCCGGTGCGGTCGGTGCTGGTCACCGAGGGGATCGATGGCGCGGTCAGTGGTTGCGGGGCGCGTACATGATCACGGCCATGCCGGCCAGACAGATCAGTGCGCCGATCACGTCCCAGCGGCCGGGACGGTAGCCGTCGGCGATCATGCCCCAGGCGATCGAACCCGCGACGAAGACACCGCCGTACGCGGCGAGGACACGGCCGAACTCGGCGTCCGGCTGAAGCGTGGCCACGAAACCGTACGCACCGAGGGCGATGACTCCGGCGCCGATCCAGATCCAGCCCCGGTGCTCGCGCACGCCCTGCCAGACGAGCCAGGCTCCGCCGATCTCGAAGAGCGCGGCGACGACGAACAGCGCGACTGAGCGGGCGACGACCATGGGAGCAGCGTTTCATGTGGGCGGGGCGGGATGACTCGGGGGAGGTGATCCGGAAGGTGGGGCAGGTGGGTGGAGTTGGTGTGTCGAGCCGGTGTGTAAATAAGGATGATTCGGACTGATCAGTATCTTCGGGGCATGGTACTGACGCGTAGGGCTCGACTGATGGTCTTCGTCGCGATGGCGACTGCGGCGACGGTGTCGACTGTGATGTGGGGGGCCGGAAAGGCGAGCGGGGCGGTCCCGGCGCCCGTGCCGGTGGCCGGACCTGCGGCCATGCCGGTTCCGGCCTACCGGTCGGTTGCGCCGGAGGCGGACATCTCCTACCACGGCCATGTCTCACTGTGGGGCGAGGCACTCGGAGTCTGGCTGCTCAGCGAGAATCATGGCCCGTCGGACGTGATGCGCTCGACCGTGCGGCTGCGCTTCTCGGTGGCCCTCACCGGCCGGCAGGAGATGCCGAGCGCCTGTCTGCAGGCCGACGCCCGCACCCTGCTGTGCCGGACAGGCCCGTTGCGTGCGGGTGGGGCGCCGGGGCGGCAGTTCGCGCTAGAACTGCAGCTCGCGGGGCGGCCGAACGAGGTGGCCGTACGGATCGACACCGCGTGGAACGGCGGCGTGACCGACCGGAACCCGCAGAACGACCGGCATGAGGTGCTGGCGCCTGCCACCGGGGACGAATACGTCTTCTGACCGCGTGTCCGGCGGGGCCGGACACGCGGCTGCCGGCCGCGGTGGTGGTGTGGGCGTCGGTCATCGAGTGAGGGCGGCCCGCAGCGCCGCGGGGTCGGGCCGGTCGCTCGCCCAGGCGACATGACCGTCGGGGCGGACGAGCAGCACGGTCGAGCGGTCGTCCGTCCAGTGCGTGTGCACCAGCGGGGCCGGCGATACCGGTGTGGGCGTGTGGGCGGGAGTCACGAGGACGAATTCGCCGTCACGCAGCACCTCCTGGAGGCGGCCCTCCACCAGTCCCAGGTCGGGAGCGCGCTTTCCGGTGAGGGGATGCGATCCGCGCGGCGCCCCGTACGCGATGCCGACGCCGGAGATCATGCCCATCGCCTTGTCGCCGGCCGGCCGCGCCATCGACAGGAGGCGGGTGGCGGCCGCGCGGACCGCTCGCTGCCGCAGCGTGCGGGCCATGGCGAGGCGGACCAGCGCACCGCTGCTGCGCAGCACCTTGGCGCCGACCGGGTGCCTCTCGTCGTGGTAGCTGTCGAGGAGCGCCTCCGGGTCCGCCGCGTATCCCCGGAGCACGGTTGCGAGTTTCCAGGAGAGGTTGGCGGCGTCGTGGAGGCCGGTGTTCATGCCCTGGCCGCCCGCGGGGGAGTGGACATGAGCGGCGTCCCCGGCGAGGAAGACCCGGCCCGTGCGGTAGGCGGGTACCTGGCGCTCGTCGCTGTGGAAGCGTGAGATCCAGCGGGCGTCGTGCATGCCGTGGTCGCTGCCCAGGGCGAGACGGGCGATCTCGCGCAGCTCGTCGAGCTCGACGGGGTCGGTGTCGTCGGCCTGGTGGTTCCGGTTCCATCCCATGACCCGGTACCAGCCGTCGCCGAACGGGGCGATGAATGCGAAGGCGTCCCCCACGCCGCTGGCCGTGAGGAGGGCCGCGGGTTCCTCGGTCAGCCGGACGTCGGCCAGGATGATGGACCGGATCACCGACTTGCCGGGGAAGGGGAGCCCGAGCGCCTCGCGGACGGCACTGCGCACCCCGTCGGTGCCGACGGCGTAGCGCGCGCAGAGGGTGGTCCGCGTCCCGTCGGAGTCCTCCACCTCGGCGGTGACCTCGTCGGCGGACTGGTGCAGGCCGGTCAGTTTCGTGCCGTATCGGAAGTGCACCCCTTCTGACAGCGCGCGGCCCTCCAGCAGATGCTCGATCTCGTACTGCGGGGTGATCAGCACGAACGGGAAGCGGGACCGGAGCCGGGAGAGGTCGAGCGAAAGGTTGCCGAAGAGCCGCAGCCTGGTGAGGCGGGAGCCCGTCTTGAGCAGCTCGTCGGCGAGGCCGCGGGCGTCGAGCACCTCGAGGGTGCGGGCATGCACGGCGAAGGCGCGTGTCATGTTGCTGGCGCTGCGTCGGCGGCGCTCGACGACGGTGACCGACAGGCCGCGCGCGGCGAGGTCGCCCGCGAGCAGCAGCCCGGTGGGGCCTGCGCCCACCACGAAGACATCGGCGGTGGTCGCGTTGCGCGGCGCGTCGGGGGTGGAGTCGGCCTTCGCACGGGTGCTGGGCTTGCCGGTCATGGCGGCCTCCTGAAGCCGTTTGCCAACGAGTGTGGGTCAACGCTTGTTGGCAAATGTAGATCCGACGGATATGGCAAGTCAACACCTGTTGGCCTACGATTGTTGGCATGATGACGGAAGCCTCCGGCGCCCCCCGCCGCTCGGACGCCACGAAGGCCGCGATCCTCGAAGCCGCCCGCGAGCGGTTCGCAGCCGACGGCTATGAGCGCGCCACCATCCGGGCCATCGCCCGCGACGCGAACATCGATCCGTCGATGGTGATGCGCTACTACGGCAACAAGGAAGGACTGTTCGCCGCCGCGTCCGAGATCGATCTGCGCCTGCCCGCGCTCGGGGCACTGCCCGGCAAGCACATCGGGGCCGTACTCGTCGCCCACTTCCTGGACCGCTGGGAGGAGGACGACGTGCTGACGGGGCTGCTCCGGGTCGGTGTCACCAATGAGGCGGGTGCCGAGCGTATGCGGGCGGTCTTCGCCGAACAGCTCGGTCCGATAGCTGCCGGGGTCTGCCCCGACCCCGCGGATGCCCCACGCCGTGCCGCGCTCACCGCGTCCCAGATCCTGGGGATGGCGCTCGCGCGATACGTCCTGCGCATCGCGCCCGCCGCCTCGATGTCCCGCGACGAGGTGATCGCCTGGCTCGCGCCCACCGTCCAGCGCTACTTGACCGCCGAGCGGCCGTAACGGCCCCGCCGGCCTCGGTGGGGACTCGGCCGGACACCGCCTACACCAGTGGACCGGCCTGATCGGAAGCGTCACCGAACTCGTGGACCGCGCTGGCGACGATCTTCTCCAGGTGTGCGTGGTGGGCGCCGCGCCAGTACACCCGGCCGCACTCCACGCACTGCGCGAAGACGTCGTACGACCGCCGTGTGCCGTGCTCCAGCTGGCCGCTGACGGAGTCCTTGTCGGCCTCTGTGAGCTGCCCGTTGCATGCGGTGCACCGGCTCCACGGGGCCAGCACCGGTGCGAACCGCTCGAGTACGTCCCGTAGCTGGTCGTCCGGCCGGTCGCTGTAGATGTACGCGCCCGCCCAGATCTCCCGCCGCCGCAGCAGTCCCCGGTCGCGCGAGAGCAGTACCCGTCGTTCCCTCGCCGACAGCGCGGCCAGTGCCGGATCGCCGATGTCCGCGCTCTCGTACGCGGCGTCGACGCCCAGCAGCCGCAGCCGCCGGGCGAGCGTGCCGAGGTGGACGTCGAGGACGAAGCGCAGCGGCGCGCCTTCGATGCGCTGGGGGCGTGCCACCGCGCGCACCTCGACGAGTTCACCCGCGCCCGGGATGTGCGAGACGGGGACGGGGTGCCCGTCGACGAGCAGTTGGCCCGCCTCGGTGAGCGGGACCCCGAGCGACTCCACGACATGGCCGAGCGTCGAGGCGCCGTCGGTGATCACGACCGTGCGCCCGTTGCGGCGCTCGTGCGCGACGAAGAGCCGCAGTTCGGGGTCGACCTCGAGGTGGATCTCCGGTCCGTTCACGTCGCCAGGATGCCATTGAGCGGTCCATGGCAGCCAGGGGATTCGCGGAGGGAGGGGCGGTGGCTCGGGCGCGGAACGCGGCGGTGTGTGCGGCAGGTCTGCAGAGCATTTAGTTGTATTACACAGAAGCTGTGCATTGCAGATGATTGCCTGGTCAGGGTCCGCCCGGCTTCGGGCCTCGGGCGACCCGCCTACAGTTCTGCCATGAAAATTCTCGATCTCGAACCCGGCGATCCCCGACTGGCCGACGACCTGCTTCCCGTCCTGCGTGAACTGCGTCCGCATCTGACGGAGGACCTCTTCAGCGAGGTGTACGGGAGGGGACACGCGCAGGGGCTCCGCTTCACCGCCTGCTACGACGACGACGGCGTATGCGTGGGTGCGGCCGGATGGCGCGTCGTCGACAACACCAGCCAGATCCGCAAGCTGTACGTCGACGATCTGGTCACCGCGGAGCGCGCCCGCTCCACCGGCGTCGGCCGCCGGCTCCTGAGGTATCTGGAGCAGCGCGCCCAGGAGTCGGGATGCCTGGAGTTCAGTCTGGACTCGGGGACCCACCGCACGGATGCCCACCGCTTCTATCTGCGGGAGCGGTTTGCCATCGTCGCCTTCAGCTTCACCAAGCGGCTGGCCCGGGACCGGGGCTGAGCTACGCGCTGAACTACGGGGCGGACTCCGGGGCGAGTTCCAGCCGCCAGTTGTTCGTCAGCACCACATGGCCGGGCGGGTACTCGAAGTCGCACATGCCGAGCAGGGTGAATCCCGCCTTGCGGCACACCGCGTTCGATGCGGCGTTGTCCACGGACGGGTATGCGTGGAGATGGCAGTGTTTGTGCTCGGCCCGGGCCTGCTCGGCGACGGCGACGGCCGCGGTCGCCGCGATGCCCCGCCCCTGATATCCCGGGAGGACGGCCCACCCCGTCTCGTACACCTCCTGACCCCGCCAGGTCCGTTCCCAGAACCCGATGGTCCCCACGGCCTCGTCCCCCTTGCCGTCGGTCAGCGCGATCCGGTACATCCTGCCGCGACCCGCCCGGTCCTCGCTCAGCGCGACATAGCGGTCGTGACGCGCCATGAGCTGCTCCTCGGACTCGGGGCCGCCGAGGTGGTCCATCAGCTCCGGTGCATTGGCGCGGCGGAGCAGCTCCAGGTCGTCGTCCGACCAGGGCACGATCCGTACGACGGGCGCCGGCGACGACGTGGTGCGTTCCATACCCAAGACAGTAGGCCGCACCACCGACAACTACCGGCACCGACCGTCAACGGGTGGCGAGTGCCGTCGGCGGGGCGCCGATGGTCGACGTGAAGTCCCTGGTCAGGTGGGCCTGATCGCTGTAGCCGAGGTCCGCGGCCAGCTCCGCCCAGTCCACTTCGGGGTCCGACTCGGCGCGCTCCAGCGCCTCGTGGATGCGGTAGCGGAGGATCACCCACTTGGGGCCGACGCCCACGTACGTGGCGAAGAGCCGCTGCAGCGAGCGTGCCGAAAGCCCTTCGGCGCGGGCGAGTTCGTCGACCCGGCGCATCGTGCGGTCGGTGCGGACACGCTCGACCAGGGCCATGGCCCGTTCGGCCTGCGGGTCCGGTTCCGGGGCGAGTGCCAGCAGGTACGCGTCCAGCGCGGCGACCCGCGCGTCCTCCTGGACCGGGTCCAGCACGGCCTCCACGGGAGCGGGTACGGCGAGGACCTCGTGCGCCAGGAGCCGTCGGCCCGTCCACTCCGACACGGGGCGGCCCGGTGCGAACGGCCGGAAGCCGCCAGGCCGGAACTTCGCCGCGCACACCCGTCCCCGGCCCTCCAGCTTCTGGGTGAAGAGTTCGAGTCCGATGCCCGCGACCTCCGCGAAGGCGGCCTCGCCGCTGCTCTCGTGGTGCTGGAAGACCAGGTTCACCGACGGGTGCGGCACCACGTGCGAGGTGTACGGCTCCGGCAGGTCCCAGTCGATCAGCCAGTAGAAGGCCACCTGCGTCCGCAGTCCGGGTGCGGGCTCACGCCGGCGGAAGTGCACATGCGAGAAGAGTTCGCGGGCGTCGACGATGCCCCGGGTGTCGCGTCGAGGAGCAGACATGGCAGCGATTCTATTGCGAACGTACGTTCGTATCGGTGGTGTCGCGTTTATTCAAGACACGGGCCGCCGCCGGGCGGACGGTCGCAGCATGAAGAAAATCAGTGAACTGCTGGCTGCGGCCGCCGACAGCGCTGCTCCCGTCATGCATGGGATCGACGACGGCCGACTGGGCGACCCCACACCGTGCACGGAGTACGACGTGAAGGACCTGATCGACCATCTCTTCCAGGTGGTCGTCAACTTCCAGGCCCTGGCGGCCAGGGGGGAGCCGGACTTCGGCGCGAAGCCGACCGCGGTCACCGGGGACTGGCGGGGCCGCTTCGGCGAGGAGACGGCCAAGCTGGTGGCGGCGTGGGACGCGCCGGGTGCGGACGAGGGGACCGCGGGTTCCATGGGGTTCCCCGCCAGAACCGTCGCGCGGATGGTCCTGGGCGACCTGACCGTGCATGCGTGGGACCTGGCGCGGGCCACCGGTCAGGAATACCTCCCCGACGAGGCGGTGGTGAGCGAACTGGGTCCCGGGCTCGCCGAGATGGCTCCGAATGCACGGAAGGCGAAGGTGTTCGGTGAGCCCTTCCCCGTTCCGGACGGGGCCGGCCCCTTCGAGCGGATGCTGGCTGTGACCGGTCGCGACCCGGACTGGCAACCGCCTCGGGTGTGAGCGCCGGGGCCCCGGGACTCACGAGGCGTCCATGACCCCGCTGGCTCGCGTGACCGGAATCGTCCCGCCTGAGGTGCCGTAGAGCCCCTCCAGCCTCGCGTGCGCCCCGTGGACGATCTCCTCGGCGGACGCGACCATCTCGCGCCCGGAGAGGCGCGCCGCCTGATGGGTGTACGGGGACGGCGGCGCCGGGTGCCGGCGCCGCCACCACGTCTCGCATCCTGCGTAGATCCCTACGGCGAAAACCAGTGCCGGGATGGACAGGGACAGCAGAATGTCGCCCATGAGCAGGCCTCCTAGATGTCGATGCCTCGCACACCGACCGCACCGGCGGTATCGGCTGTACGGGTTGCATCGGCAGGGCGGGGAGGTCTGCTGAAGATCATTCTTCGGCCAATGAATGGCCGAATATGGGCGTATGCCGGCCTACGCGTCCAGGGCCCACAGGTGCACGGCGTCCCCGCTCCCGGACACCGTGTACCAGGTGCCGTCGCCGAGTGCCGTGGGAGTACCGGAGACCGGGAAGGGGTACGCGACCTGACCCGCCGGGCGCATCCCCGCCGCGTCCAGCAGCCAGTGCCGCACCGGTCCGTACTCCTCCTCCTGATCCGTACTGGAGATGGCCGTCTCCTTGTCCACGAACCCGCATTCGTAGTCCCACATCACATCGTCGGCGTCGAAGTCGTCCGGATCCGCGTCGGGGTGACGGGGGACGGCGTCCGCGGCCTGCAGCTCGGCCACCACCGCACCGTCGGAGACCCGGTGCAGAGCCAGCGCGTCCAGATCGTGAGCCACTGTCAGGAAGTGCTCGCCCGTGGGGCTCACGGAGGTCAGGATCCGCTCCTCCTCGCCGAAGTGCTCCACGGACAGCTCCGCCCCGTCCCACCGCCCCCACAGCAGCGGCGCCCCGTCCTGGCCCTCACCGACGCTCAGCCCCATCTGCGCCGGATCGGGATGCGGTACGTGTTCCGAGCCCGCCGCCACGGTCTCCGCGTCCGCCCGCCCCAGCACCCGGCCGTCGGCGGCATCGATGACCAGCCACTCGTCGAGCGCCTCCGGATCCGGCCCGGCCGCCGCCAGGGGGCCGCGGACGTGGGCCCACACGAGCGACCCGTCCGCCGAGAACACCGCCGAGCCGCTGTCCGCGTACAGATGCGACCGGCTGTCCGTGTACTCCTCGAACGACTCGTGCAGGATGCGGCAACTGCCCTCCCAGCAACCGTGCCGAACCTCCCAGCGCACCGCCCCCGCCGGATCCACCGCGCGTACCGAATGCACCCCCGCGAAGACCGCGAGATCCCCGCCCGGCGCCACCGTGAACGTACCGAAGCGACGCGGCCAGGGAGCCGGGAAGCGGGTCTGCGGGGCGGACGGGTCGTCCAGGTCGACGGCGACCGCCTCGAAATCCCCGCGCTGAATCAGCAGACGGCGATCCGGCCACCGCACGACGGACGGGGCGTACGCGCCGTCACGATCCCGGTCCAGGGGTGCGGTGAGCGTGGCGACAAGGCGAGCGGATGCGGCACTGGTGGTCATGGGTCCCCTCCCGAACGTGCAGCGTGCAGCGTGCACGAGAACAGGGGAGAACCGTAGAGCCCCGGGGTGACAGCCGCGCTACGGGGTGGCGTCGGGACCGGCTCGGGACCAGGTCAGGACCGGGACGGGGGCGGGGCAGGGCACGTCCGGGGCCGGACCGGGACCGGCTCAGGGCCGGATCGGGATCGTCTCAGGGCCACACCAAGCAGTAGGCCTGATGCCCCGCGTCATGGAGACGATGGCTGAAATCCTGCCATTCGTGGAGCAGCTGGTAGACGTTGAACGCGTCGCGCGGGCCGCCGCGGTCCGGGACCGTGGACCAGATGAAGGCCGCCGCGCCGACCGACTCCTCGCCGACGTCGCGCAGCGGGTCGACGACCGTCATCGGGAGCTTGACCACCGCGTAGTCGGGGTGCAGGACGACCAGTTCCAGCGGGGGGACCTTGTGCAGGGGTATGCCCTGGATGCCGGTGAGCACCATGGCCGCGACCGTCTCCGGCTTGATCTTGCTGAACATGCCGCCCATGCCCAGCTCGTCACCGCCGAGTTCCTCGGGGCGCATCGAAATGGGCACGCGTGCGGCAGTGGCCCCGTCGGGGGCCCCGAAATATTTGTAGGTCACCCCCACCCGACCACCACTCCTGCTTCCGGCCTGTGCACTGCCGGCCTGATGTATGCCCTGCTTGCGCTCAGCCCCACGCCGGTGCCGACCTCGCCGGGCAGGCTCGGGCCCCAGGTCGTCGGTCCCTTCGCCCACTCCGCCACCGCGATGCATATCTCATCCACCCGACTACTACTTAGGAGACACAGCCCCCGCCGCGCAACCCGATCATCGTGTCAGTGACCTCCCCCGCGGGCGTGGTGTGAAACACCCGTCCGCAAGACCGTCGGTGGCTCTGACACCATGGCTTGTGTGAGCTTTCCCTATGACGCCCCAGTTTCGCAGACGCTTTTCGACCGCGCGTCCCTCGTGACGCCCGGAGGCGTGAACTCTCCCGTACGAGCCTTCCGGGCCGTGGGTGGTACGCCCCGCTTCATGGTGTCCGGTACAGGTCCGTACCTCACCGACGCCGACGGTCGCGAGTATGTCGACCTCGTGTGCTCGTGGGGGCCGATGATCCTCGGCCATTCCCACCCCGAGGTCATCGCCGCAGTCCAGGAGGCTGTCGCCCGCGGCACCTCGTTCGGTACGCCCGGTGAGGGCGAGGTCGCGCTCGCCGAGGAGATCGTGGCCCGGATCGAGCCCGTGGAGCAGGTACGGCTGGTGTCGTCCGGCACCGAGGCGACCATGTCCGCGATCCGGCTGGCACGCGGGTTCACCGGCCGCGCGAAGGTCGTGAAGTTCGCCGGCTGCTACCACGGGCACGTGGATGCGCTGCTCGCCGCCGCCGGGTCCGGGGTCGCGACCTTCGGTCTTCCGGACACCCCAGGGGTCACGGGCGCGCAGGCCGGCGACACGATCGTGCTGCCGTACAACGACCTGGAGGCCGTGCGGACCGCCTTCGCCGCGCACCCCGGCGAGATCGCCTGCGTGATCACCGAGGCGTCGCCGGGCAACATGGGCGTCGTACCGCCGGCGGACGGCTTCAACGCCGGTCTCAAGGAGATCTGCGCCGCCGACGGCGCGCTCTACATCTCCGACGAGGTCATGACCGGATTCCGTACCTCGAAGGCCGGCTGGTTCGGCGTCGACGGGGTGCGTCCCGACCTGATGACCTTCGGCAAGGTCATGGGCGGCGGCTTCCCGGCCGCGGCCTTCGGCGGGCGCGCCGATGTGATGGCGCACCTGGCCCCGGTCGGCCTCGTCTACCAGGCGGGCACCCTCTCCGGTAACCCGGTCGCCACCGCCGCCGGACTCGCCCAGCTGCGGCTGCTCGACGACGCGGCGTACGCGAAGGTCGACGCGGTCTCCGCGGAGATCCAGGCCCTGGTGAGCGAGGCGTTCACCAAGGAAGGCGTGGCGCACACGGTGTCCGCGGCCAGCAACATGTTCTCCGTGTTCTTCACGGACCAGCCGGTGCGGAACTACGAGGACGCCAAGAAGCAGGAAGCCTTCCGCTTCACCGCCTTCTTCCACTCGATGCTGGCGCAGGGCGTCTATCTGCCGCCGTCCGCGTTCGAGTCCTGGTTCGTCTCCACCGCCCACGACACGCAGGCCGTCGAGCGGATCGCCGCCGCGCTGCCCGCCGCCGCCCGCGCCGCATCGGAGGCCACCGCATGAGCCCGGCCGACAAGGACATCACCGTTGTACATCTGATGCGTCACGGGGAGGTGCACAACCCCGAGGGCGTGCTCTACGGACGCCGCCCCGGCTACCACCTCTCCGAGCTCGGCCGGCAGATGGCCGACCGGGTGGCCGAGCACCTGGAGAAGCGCGACATCACCCATGTCGTCGCCTCCCCGCTGGAGCGCGCCCAGGAGACGGCGACACCGATCGCCAAGACGCACGGCATCGACCTGGCCACGGACGAGCGGTTGATCGAGGCGGCCAACGTCTTCGAGGGCAAGACCTTCGGGGTCGGCGACGGCGCGCTGCGCAAGCCGGACAACTGGAAGCACCTCACCAACCCGTTCCGCCCGTCCTGGGGCGAGCCGTACATCGAGCAGGTCGTACGGATGATGGGTGCCCTCGACGCCGCGCGTGACGCGGCCCGCGGTCACGAGGCGGTCTGCGTCAGCCATCAGCTGCCGATCTGGATCGTCCGGAGCTTCGTCGAGCGGCGGCGGCTCTGGCACGACCCGCGCAAGCGGCAGTGCACGCTCGCCTCGCTGACCACCTTCACGTACCAGGGCGACAAGATCGTCTCCGTCGGCTACACCGAGCCGGCCCGCGATCTGGTGCCTGCGCATCTGCTGGCCGGTGCCAAGCCGGTGAAGGGGAAGTCCAAGGCGTTCGGGGCGTAGATCCCTCTCTCCGCCGACTCCGCGGGCCCCGCCGATCCGTCGGCCGGGGTCCGCGCCGCGTTCCGGCGTCGGGTCGGGTCGTGTGAGGAGTCATGTGCCGACCGGCGGAACCACCGTGCTGTTTCACCCATCTAAGCCTTCGCCAGTTTGTATGGAGTTGGGCCGGAACGACCGCAGATGGGGACGCCATGCGTGATATCAGCCGAAGGAGTCTGCTCACAGCCGGACTGGGAGCGGCGGCTGCCATCGGGATGGCGGGCTGCGGTTCCCCGGACTCTGCCGTGAGGAGCGGGCCGGGCTCCGGCCCCGGGGCGCGGACGGACGGCAAGGGCGACGGAAGCGGTGCCGGGGACAATGACGTGCGGGAGATCGGGGACGGTTCCACCGCTGACACCGGAGAGCAGCCGAACCAGCCTGCCGCGCCGGTCCCGCTGGAACCCGGGGAGACCCCGCCGCAGTTCGTGATCTTTTCCTGGGACGGGGCGGGTGAGGTCGGCACCGGTCTCTTCGCGCGCTTTCTCGAACTCGCCAAGGACCACGACGCGGCGATGACCTTCTTCCTCTCCGGGCTCTATCTCCTGCCCGAGTCGAAGAAATCCCTGTACCGGCCGCCGAACAACGCCATCGGTGCCTCCGACATCGGATATCTCACCGATGATCACATCAAGGCGACGCTGGACCAGGTACGCCGGGCCTGGCTCGACGGTCATGAGATAGGCACGCACTTCAACGGGCATTTCTGTGCCGGCTCCGGATCCGTCGCCCACTGGACGCCCGCCCAGTGGGAGAACGAAGTCGATCAGGCGGTCTCCTTCGTCACCGAATGGCGCACCAATACCGGTTGGACCGATCTCGACCCGCTGCCTTTCGACTACCGCAAGGAACTCATAGGCGCCCGCACACCCTGTCTGCTCGGCCAGGACAATCTGCTGCCCACCGCGCGCAAACTGGGGTGGCGCTACGACGCGAGTTCGCCCGGCGGCACCCAGATCTGGCCGGAGAAGCGCCAGGGGCTGTGGGATCTTCCGCTCCAGGGCATACCGTTCGCCGGTCACTCGTTCGAAGTGCTGTCGATGGACTACAACATCCTTGCCAACCAGTCGAAGAACTCCACCCAGGGAATGCCGTCGCGCTTTCCGGCCTGGCGTGAGCAGGCCATCCAGTCGTATCTCGCCGGTTTCGAGCGGGCGTACAAAACGAATCGGGCGCCCTTCTACATCGGCAACCATTTCGAGGTGTGGAACGGCGGCATCTACATGGATGCGGTCGAGGAGACCCTCAAAAGGATCGCGGGGAAGCCGGATGTGCGGCTCGTCTCGTTCCGGCAGTTCGTCGACTGGCTCGATGTCCAGGACCCGGCCGTGCTTGCGAAGCTCCGTACCCTCGAGGTCGGCGAGTCGCCCGGCGGTGGCTGGAACAGCTTCTTTAATCAGGCCTGACAACGGTCTTTACGGGCACCGAGGGGGGTGCGCAAGATCCCCGAAACCGCCATGCGAAACTTTTCACATGAGCTTTGGCCGCGCACCCCGACGCCGCTTCACCCTGCTCGCCGCCCCCGCAGCGGCCGCCGCGCTGGCGTTGACCCTGACCGCCTGCGCTGGTGACGGCAACAAGGCCGGCGGTGGCGGCAACTCCCACTTCGTCACCGGCAGTGGCGGGATCTCCACCGTGGCCAAGGCGGACCGCAAGGACGCGCCGAAGCTCGACGGAGCGACGCTGGACGGCAAGCCCCTCGACGTCGCCGACTACAAGGGCAAGGTCGTAGTGCTGAACGTATGGGGCTCGTGGTGCGGTCCCTGCCGGCTGGAGGCCAAGCACTTCGCGAAGGTGTCGAAGGAGACCGCGAGCCAGGGTGTCCAGTTCATCGGGATCAACACCCGGGACGCCGAGAAGGGCCCGGCGGTGAACTTCGAGAAGGACAACGGCATCACCTACCCGAGCTTCTTCGACCCGATCGGCAAGCTCATCCTCCGCTTCCCCAAGGGGACGCTGAACCCGCAGGCCATTCCGTCGACCGTGGTCATCGACCGGGACGGGAAGATCGCGGCCCGCACCCTCGTCGCCCTCGACGACGTCAAGCTCCACAAGATGATCGACCCGCTGATCGCGGAGAAGTGATCACGTGCTCACGCTCGCCGCGACCACGGGCATGAACACGACTGTGTTCAACGGGGCCCTTCTGGTGGCCCTGCCTATCGCCGTACTCGGCGGACTGGTCTCGTTCTTCTCGCCGTGTGTGCTGCCGCTGGTGCCCGGCTACCTCTCGTACGTCACCGGGGTCAGCGGGACCGATCTGGCCCAGGCCAGACGGGGGCGCATGGTCGTCGGCGCCTCGCTCTTCGTGCTCGGCTTCTCCGCCGTGTTCGTCTCCGGCGGCGCGCTCTTCGGCTATTTCGGGCAGCGGCTGCAGGATCACAGCGAGGTCATCTCCAAGATTCTCGGCGTCCTGATGATCCTGATGGGTGTCTTCTTCATGGGGCTGATGCCCTGGATGACCCAGCGCGAGTTCCGCATCCACAAGCGGCCGGTGTCCGGCCTCGCCGGAGCGCCGCTGCTCGGGGTGCTGTTCGGGGTCGGCTGGACGCCGTGCCTCGGCCCGACGCTCACTTCCGTGCAGACGCTCGCCCTCGAACAGGGGACCGCCGGGCGCGGGGCGGTACTGACCCTGGCGTACTGTCTCGGACTCGGCCTGCCCTTCGTGCTGGCCGCGGTCGCCTTCCGTAAGGCGCTCGGTGCCTTCGGATGGGTCAAGCGCCACTACGTATGGGTCATGCGGATCGGCGGCGCAATGATGATCGTGACCGGACTGCTCCTGCTGACCGGTGTGTGGAGCAGCATGATGCAGGAACTGCAGGGCTGGTCCAACGGCTTCACGGTGGGGATCTGAGTTCCATGAGCAACACCAAGACCGACGCGGCCGAAGAGCGCGAGCGCGAGAGCCGACAGGAGCGGGAGAACGCGGCCGAGCTCGGCAGTGCCGGCTCGCAGCTCTCCACGGCACCGCGCGAAGAAGCCCTGGCCGCACTCCCCGCCATGGGCGTCATCGGCTGGGCGCGCTGGTTCTGGCGCCAGCTCACCTCGATGCGGGTCGCTCTGATCCTGCTCTTCCTGCTCTCGCTCGGCGCCATCCCCGGCTCGCTGATCCCGCAGAACAGCGTGGACGAGCTGAAGGTGCAGACCTTCAAGGAAGCCCACACCACCGTCACGCCGATCTACGAGAAGCTCCAGTTCTTCGACGTCTACAGCTCGGTGTGGTTCTCCGCGATCTACATCCTGCTGTTCGTCTCCCTCATCGGCTGCATCGTGCCGCGCACCGGCCAGTTCATCGGTCAGCTGCGCAGCCGGCCGCCGGGGGCTCCCAAGAGGCTGACCCGGCTGCCCGCGTACACGACGTGGCGCACCGACGCCGAGCCCGAGCAGGTCCGCGAGGCCGCACTCGCGATCATGCGCAAGCGGCGATTCCGGGCGCACGCGGACGGCGATGCGGTCGCCGCCGAGAAGGGCTATCTGCGCGAGGCCGGGAACCTGATGTTCCACGTCGCGCTGATCGTCATGCTGGTGGCCTTCGCCACCGGGCAGCTCTTCAAGTCCGAGGGCGGCAAGCTGATCGTCGACGGCGACGGCTTCTCCAACACGCTGACCCAGTACGACGACTTCAAGTCCGGATCGCTGTACGACACGGACTCGCTCGCCCCGTTCAGCTTCACCCTCGACAAGTTCGTCGGCACGTACGAGCGCAACGGCCCGCAGATCGGCACCCCACGCAAGTACGAGGCCCACGTCACGTACTCCGAGGGCGCGTACGGCAAGCCCGAGAAGGCCGTCATCAAGGTCAACGAGCCGCTGGTGGTCGACGGCTCCAAGGTCTATCTGATCGGGCACGGCTACGCCCCCGTCGTCTCCGTCAAGGACGGCACGGGCAAGCAGGTCTACAAGGCCGCCGTTCCGCTGCTGCCGATCGACAGCAATGTCACCTCGACCGGTGCGATCAAGGTGATGGACGGCTACCGCGACAAGAACGGCAAGAAGGACCAGCTGGGTTTCCAGGCGTTCTTCGTGCCGACGTTCGCGGGCAACGGCAAGGGGACGATGTTCTCCCAGTTCCCGGCCGCGGACTTCCCGGTACTGGCCCTCAACGGGTACCACGGCAGCCTCGGTGTCGACTCCGGCCTGCCGCAGAACGTGTACCAGCTGAACACCTCGAAGATGGAGGCGTTCAAGGACAGCAAGGGCGACAAGCTGAAGCAGCGGCTGCTGCCCGGCGAGACGATGAAGCTGCCGGACGGCGCCGGATCGATCACCTTCGAGGGCATCGAGCAGTGGGCCAGCTTCCAGATCTCGCAACAGCCCGCCAGCGGCTGGGCGCTCACCGGAGCCATCGGTGCCATCGCCGGTCTGGCCGGGTCGCTGTTCATCCAGCGGCGCCGGGTCTGGGTCCGGGCCGTACGCGGGGCGGACGGCGTCACCGTCGTCGAGATGGCGGGCCTGGGCCGCAGCGAGTCCGCGAAGCTTCCCGAGGAGCTGGCCGATCTCGCGGTCACACTCCATGACATGGCGCCCACCGCGCCCGACGACGCATCTGCCGAAGCACTTTCCGAAGAACCTGCCGAAGGGGCTGAGAAGTGAATCTCGCCGCCGCAACCAACGAGAATCTGGCACACACCAGCAATGTGCTGATCTATTCGTCGATGGCCGTCTACACCATTGCCTTCTTCGCGCACATCGCGGAATGGGTGTTCGGCAGCCGCAGCAAGGTCGGCCGCACCGCCGCCGCGCTGACCGGGGCCGGAGCCGTCGGCGCCTCCTCGGCGAAGATCCAGGTCCAGGTCGCGCAGAAGGGCGGCGCCACCGCCGTACTGGACCGACCGAAGATCATTACGCGTTCCGCCGCCGGTTCGCGCGATGTCCCGGACGGGCCCGGCGCCGCCGGTGGCACGTTCAAGGGTGATCTCTGGGGACGGATCGCGGTCTCCATGACCGTGCTCGCCTTCCTCGTCCAGGCCGGCGGGGTCGTCGCCCGCGCGCTGTCCGTGCAGCGTGCCCCCTGGGGCAACATGTACGAGTTCTCGATCACCTTCTCCACGGTGGCCGTCGCCGCGTACCTGATCCTGCTCGCGCTGAAGAAGAACGTCCGCTGGATGGGCCTGCTGCTGGTCACGACCGTCCTGCTGGACCTCGGCATCGCGACCACCGTGCTCTACACCTCCAGCGACCAGCTGGTGCCCGCACTGCACTCGTACTGGCTGTGGATCCACGTCTCCACCGCCATCATCTGCGGCGCCGTCTTCTACATCGGTGCGGTCGGCACACTGCTGTACCTGTTCCGCGACAGCTACGAGAGGAAGCTGGCGAACGGCGTCGAGCCCGGCTCGTTCGCCCAGTCCGTGCTGTCCCGGCTGCCCGCCGCGGCGACCCTCGACAAGTTCTCGTACCGCGTCAACGCCGCCGTCTTCCCGCTGTGGACGTTCACGATCATCGCGGGCGCGATCTGGGCGGGCGATGCCTGGGGCCGCTACTGGGGCTGGGACCCCAAGGAGGTCTGGTCCTTCATCACCTGGGTCGCCTACGCCTGCTACCTGCACGCCCGCGCTACCGCAGGCTGGAAGGGCCGTAAGGCCGCCTACCTGGCTCTGATCGCCTTCGGCTGCTGGCTCTTCAACTACTACGGCGTGAACATCTTCGTCACCGGCAAGCACTCCTACGCCGGCGTCTGAGCCCCACGCCCCATCCGTACGGGTGCGGAACCCGCCCTGCCGGGCCACGCTGGAACCATGAGCGACACGCACCCCGTGATCGAACGTGGCGGGGCGGATACCGACGGCGACCGCCACATCCTGCGGTTCACGCTCCGGCTGCCCCACTCCGTGTCACGGGTGTGGGCAGCCGTTGCCAGTTCCGAGGGGCTGCGGGACTGGCTCGCCGCCGCCGAACCGTTCGAACCGCGCATCGGCGGTGCCATCACGCTGCGCTGGCTCAACACCGACCAGGACGGGAACGCCACGGTCGCCTCCGGCACCGTCACCGCCTGGGACATCGAGCGGGTCGCCGAGTACACCCTCGGAGGGGTGCACGGCCGGGTCCGCTTCCACCTGGAGCCACCGCGCGGCGACCACGTGGTGCTGCGCTTCACCAATGAGTTCCGTGGCGACGACGCGCTGCGGCTGGACTGCCTGGCGGGCTGGCACAACCACTTCGAATACCTGGTCGAGGCGCTGGACGGGCGTCCCGCCGACTGGTCCGCGTGGACGCTCACGCGGTGGCAGGAGCTGCGGGACGGGTACGCGGCGGACGGGGGTCGGGGCGCGGGCTGACGGTACGGGCGTCGGCGGTCGGAGCGCCGGTGGCGGTCAGGGTGCGGAGGACGGTGGCAGGCAGTTCCGCTCCGGGGGCTTCCCCTCCGGCCAGGCGATCGCCACGAACCGCTGCGAGGCGTCCTCGGGCGCCAGCTCCACCACCGGCACCGCCTTGTTGTAGGGGTTGCCATGGTTGTCCAGGCAGATCCAGCCGCTGGCGCCCGACACCCGCAACGACGCCTTCACCCGTGGCCACTGCTCGCCCACGTCCGCGGGCTCCGGAAGACGCGTGCCGCCCGGGGTCGCCTGCCGGATGCCGTGCACAGCGGTAGCCATCGCGTCGTAGGCGATGATCACCTGGCCGTCGGTCAGATCCTGGCGCCCGGCCGGGCCGATCGGACCCACCGGCTTCTTCCCGACCACCGCCAGCAGATCCAGGAACTCCTGGTAGTCCGCAGGGGAGCCGCCCGTCCTCTCCTTCGCCTCGCCCTTCCCCGCCGCCCAGGCGTCCGGGTGCGCGAGCGAGGCGTATCGGACCGTCACCTTCCGGCGTAGCGTGTTCCGGTCGAGCTTCTCGTCGCCGCCGAGATACGAGCCCTCGTCGCCGGTGAGTACGGTGAACGCCCGGTTCTGACAGCCGCGGGCCCCGAGCGCGTTGATGAACTGGCGCAGCTGGGTGTGGCGCCCGGCGAAGAACACGGTGTCCGCGCCCGAGTCGCAGATCAGATGCGTGATCTGCTGGAACGTGTTGGCCGTGGTTCCTTCGTCGGTCGGGTCCTCCGGCGAGGTGAACAGCTGAGGCTCGTACCGGGTGCCCTTCACCAGCGTGGCGAACGCAGCCTTCAGCGTGTCCGTGTAGTGGTCCCCGGTACGGGTGTCCTGGACCAGCAGCGCCTTGTCGGCCCGTACCTTGCCGAACTGGGCGAGGGCGCGCGCCTCGTCCCGGTTGGTGGGGGAGACCCGGGCCAGCCCCGGGAACGGGTCGCCCTTCGGGCCGTTGGCGATGTCGTCTGCGGTGATCGTCGAACCGACGACCGCGATGCGCGCGGCGGTCAGCTCCTTGACCGCCGACTTCACCTGCGTACTGCTGGTGGCCACTCCCGACACGGCCCGCAACCGGTCCGGGGCGCCCGTCATCGTCTTGAGACGGTCCACCGTGGGGCGCCAGAGCAGGTTGTTCTTCCCGGTGTTGGCGAGCAGCAGACGGATCTTCGGCACCTGGTCGTTCGACAGATGGTTGGCCCGGTACTGCTCGGCGAACGCGCCCTGCAGCTCCCGCCGCATCTTCGTGCCCATCGAGCCGTCGGTCGACGTCAGCGGCAGCAGCAGCGCGACCGACACGTACCGGCCCGGCTTCAGCCCGGCGTTCTCCCGTCCGATCGCCGCGGCGACATCGGTCAGCTTCGGCATCCCGAAGTCGTAGCCGGAGCCGGAGACACCGATGCACTCGTCACTGCCCTGCGGACGCTCGACGCCCGGCACGCACCGCCGGTTCTCCGGGGCCGTCAGCCGGCTGATGCCGTACCACCCGGAGGTGATCACGAGCGCCCCCACCACGATCGTCGTGACGATCTTCTGCCGGGCCGTGTACCAGACGCGATAACGCAGCGGATTACGCATGCGAGCCACCGTCCCCCTGTGTCCGTCCTGGTCCGTGCGCGGCGGCCGGCGGGTGGGCCGACGGCCCCGGTGGCATGGAGAGCGGCCGCCACGCCCTGATGTCCTGCGGCCAGTGCGTCGCCGCGTCCCAGAGCACACTGTTGCCCGTCGGATGCCTGCCGGACAGCTGCCGCAGCTCGAAGGCCATCTTCTCGGTGACCTCGTCGTCCGGCAGCGCCAGCGGATCGGAGAGCAGCCAGACGGCGTGCAGCAGCCGGCGCAGCTGCAGCTGGAGCTCCGTCGCCCGCTCGTCGAGCCCGGCGAGCCCCGTCTCCTCGTCCGGCAGCGAACCGGACGGCTCCTGCCCCAGGGCTATCGCCCGTCGCGGATCGGGGCCGGAGCTGTCGGGCGCGCGCGGATACGGCGCCGCGGCGATGAACCGCAGCGCGCCCAGCCAGCGCAGCACGTCGGTGAGTGCGAACTGCACCCGCAGATGGGTCACACAGGCCCCGGCCCCGCCCAGCACCAACTCCTGGTGCAGGCGGTGCGGGACGCTCGGGAAGCTGCCCCCGGGTACGTAGGCCGTCCGGAGCGACTCGTGGACCGCACGCCACATCGCGTAATGCGGGTGGTCACCGTCCTGGAACCGCAGCCGGTGCAGCAGCAGCGACCGCAGCAGCGGATCGGCGACGAAGTAGTCGGGACCGACCTGCCAGTCCTCCGACCGCAGCACATCCCGTACGAGCAGCGCCACATCGCCGTCCATCGAGACCCCGCGCAGCCGCGTCCTCGCCAGCAGCCGGGCGGACTCCTCGCCGTGCGCGGCGGCCAGCACACTCAGGACGTCCGGACGCTGCCCAGGCAGCAGCTGCTCCAGCAGCTCGTCCGCCACCCGCACCGGAGGCCGGTCCTCCCGCAGCTCCACCGTGCAGTCGAACAGTGCCCCGGGCACCGTTGCCGCCGTTTCCCGCGCCTCGCCCGCCGCCTGCGCGAGCAGCGCCACGCCGAGCGGGCGCCCGCCCGTCAGCCGGTGCACACCGCGGGCCAGTCCGGCCGGGGTGCGGCCAGCCGGATCGAAGCGGTCGAACGCCGCCTGCACCTGTGTGGCGGTCAGCGGGGTGAGGCCCACCGCGAGGATTCCGGACGTCACCTCCGTGGACCTGGCCCAGTGCGAGCCGTGCGCCACCTCGGGCAGCCGGCGCCGCACCGCATGGCTCAGCCCCTCGTGGTCACGGGCCCGCGACGAGGCGAAAACGGCTGTCTGGTCGCGGCCCCCGGCGCCGCGCTGCCGCAGCAGCGGCTCGACCAGCTGCCGCCCCAGCGCCGTGTGCGCATTGTCGAGCAGCAGCACCGGACGGCCCCGGCGGGCGCCGCGGGCCATACCTCGGTAGGCCCTGACCAGGTCCTCGACCAGCGCCAGCACCAGATGGTCCTCGGCCCGGCGGCGCAGATCACCGCCGCGCTCGAAGTCCACGGCCAGCTGCCGCAGGCCGATCCGGCCGTTGCCGCCTGCCTGCGGATAGCTCCCGTACCAGTCCGCCGACCGCCGCTGGAACCGGCTGAACGTCTCCTCCAGCACCGTCTCGACGGTCGCCTCCGCGACCAGCCCCGCCAGCGGAACCATCGAGTCGAATGCGCTCGCCGCCAGCTTCGTCAGCACCTTCGCGACCCAGCCGGTCGCCGCGCCCCCCTTGGTGTCGACCGTGGCCAGCACCGGACCGAGCGACTGGAGATCCCGCTGCGCCCGGGTCTCGTCCTCCCGGCTCCAGGAGATCGAGGCGACCGCCACCAGCCCGAGACTCAGCCGCGGGAACTGCACGGGCTTCGCTCCGTGCACCCGCACCGTCAACTGCGCCGCGAGCTCCGGCAGCGCGCCGGTGACCGGAGTCCAGCCGGGGCCGGGGTCCTCGGGCGGGACGACCGCCTCGCAGTCGACCAGGGCGACCGGGGTGATCTCCCGGTACACATGACGCAGCTGCTTGAGCACCGCGGTCTTGCCCATGCCGCGCCCGCCGGTCAGCACGACGACGGGCGGATCGTCGCGGTGCTCGTAGCCGGCCCTGGCGGAGCCGGTAGGGGTGAGACCTGTCAGACGCGCCGCAAGTCCGTCGTTGCCGAAGATCGCCTCGCGCCCGTACAGCTCTCTGTCCACAGCACCCCCAGTGCCGACCCCATGCATGACCTGTCACACCGTCAACAGCAGGATATCGACGGTGTGTTGGAGGGGGGTGAAGATTTTCGAACGATACGGGTGGTGCCGTCGGCCGGCCCATGTCCCCGTCAGCCGACCGAGATCGCGTCCAGTTTCGCGCGCAGATACGTGTGGGAGTCCACCGCTTCGTGGGTGACCCGGCCGGTGGGCGCGGGCACCGACTCGACCGTGGTGCGCGGGTCGCACTCATAGAAATAGACGAGCGACATCAGTTCCTCGGCGGGGGCGTCGGAGGGCGGCGGCAGCACCCGGTGCCGGCCCGAGCGCCAGCGGTCGCCCGTCCAGCGTGCCATCAGGTCTCCGATGTTGACGGTGAAGGCCTCCGGGTCGTACGGGGCGTCCTGCCAACCGTTGTCGTCCGTGAAGACCTGCAGTCCGCCCTTGCCGGTCTGCCGGTCGAGGACCGTGACGGTACCGAAGTCGGTGTGCGGGCCGATCCGGAACTGGCCCGGCTCCGGCTCCCCGACCACCTCGGTGCCGGGATACCAGTTGATGTTGAAACCCCAGGTGGGATGCGTGGTGTGCCGGGTGAAGAAGTCCTCCGGCTCACCGAGCGCGGCCCCGAGCAGTTCCAGCAGCCGGTCCGAGAGCGTCCGCATCTGCGCGAGGTACTCCGTCACCAGGGCCCTCAGCCCGGGTGCCTCCCGGGGCCAGGTGTTGGGCAGGAACCACTCGGCGTCGATCTCCGGGTCGCCGATGGGGTCCTCGGCGGCGAAGGAGAGCGACTCCTTGAGGTCCGGGGGCGTCCGGGTACCTTCCGCACAGCCGTTGGCCTCGGCACCGGGCCCGAGCCAGCCACGGCCGCCGACCTTGACGGCGTACGGCTTCTTCGCCGCGACGGGCAGCCGGAAGAAACCTCGTGCGGCGTCGCGGATCGCGGTCCGCAGGGCGGGGTCCACGCCGTGCCCGGTGACCAGCAGGAAGCCCGCTGCCCGCAGCGCCGTGTCGACAGCCGCGGCGCTCTCGCGGCGGGCCCCGGCGTCGCCGGAGAGCCACGGTCGCAGATCGATGGTGGGAATCCCGGGCTCACTCATCGCCGATGTCCTCGTTCCATACATCCGGGTGGTCCTGGACGAAGGCGCGCATCATGGCGGTGCACTCGGCGTCGTCGAGGAGCACGACCTCGACGCCGTGCCGGGCCAGCCAGTCGTGCCCGCCGTGGAAGGTGGCCGTCTCGCCGATGACCACCCGGGAGATCCCGAACTGGCGGACCAGACCGCTGCAGTACCAGCACGGCGAAAGGGTGGTCACCATCGTCGTGCCACGGTACGAGCGCTGCCGCCCGGCGGCACGGAAGGCCGCGGTCTCCGCGTGCATGGACGGATCGCCGTCCTGGACGCGGCGGTTGTGCCCACGGCCGAGGAGCGAGCCGTCCGCTCCGTACAGCGCGGCGCCGATCGGGATGCCGCCCTCGGCCAGTCCGGCGCGGGCTTCCGCGACGGCGGTCGCGAGGCGCTCCCTGTCGACGTCACGGCCGGTGCCCCCGGCGTCGCCGCTGCCGTCGTCCCTGTCCCTCATGCCGTTCACTCTCCCGGTCACGGAGCACCGCGGCAACGTGCGGTACCCGGTCGCCCGCCGTGCTCAATCGCCCGACAGGCTTGATCTCCGAGCGGGCCGGCCCCGGAACGCGAACCGGCAGCTGCCGTATCCGTGAACCTGCGTGCGGTCACGAGGCGGGCGGAGCGGACTCCTCCGGCCCGGCCCCGCTCTCGCGGCGCTTGAGCTCCTCCTCGCGGCGGCGCAGATCCGCCTCCCAGTCCTTGAGGAGCGACTCGTCCTTCTTGTTCTCCTCCTTCAGCGCCTTCAGGAAATCCGGATTGTCATCCGGTGCCACCCACTCGTGGCGGTGGTTGCGGTGCCATTCCGACGGCGTACGGCCCCCGGCCGGCACGTGGCGCATCTTGCCCGCGCCCAGCCACACGAGCGGGCCCACGATCCAGAACAGCAGAATGATGAAGACCCAGGCGATCTTCGGCAGATGCTTGGCCTCGTCCTCCGGGGTGTTCAAGCAGTCGATGAACGCGTAGATCGTCAGTGCCAGAGGCAGGAGATAGATCAAGGCCCGGAACATGGTGAAGGGTCCCCCCGCGAAGAGATGGCGGGGCGCTGTCCCGCCCCGGTGACGGGGCCAGGGTAGCCCGTGGCCGATACTTGTCCGCATGGCTTACGACGATCTTCGTTCCCTCCTCCGGGCGCTGGAGCGCGAGGGCGAGCTCAAGCGCATCAAGGCCGAGGTCGACCCCTACCTGGAGGTCGGCGAGATCGTCGACCGGGTGAACAAGGCGGGCGGGCCCGCGCTGCTCTTCGAGAACGTCAAGGGGTCGTCGATGCCCTTGGCCATGAACGTGTTCGGGACCGACCGGCGGCTACTGAAGGCGCTCGGGCTGAAGTCGTACACCGACATCAGCGACAAGATCGGCGGCCTCCTCAAGCCGGAGCTGCCGCACGGCTTCGTCGGGGTGCGCGAGGCGTTCGGGAAGCTCGGCTCGATGGTGCACGTACCGCCGAAGAAGGTGAAGTCGGACAACGCCCCCGTGCAGGAGGTCGTCCTCACCGGCGACGACGTGGACCTGGACCAGCTGCCTGCGCTCTTCACCTGGCCCGAGGACGGCGGCTCCTTCTTCAACCTGGGGCTCACCCACACCAAGCACCCGGAGACCGGCGTACGGAACCTGGGGCTCTACCGGCTCCAGCGCCACGACCGGCGCACCATCGGGATGCACTGGCAGATCCACAAGGACAGCCGCAACCACTACCAGGTCGCCGCCAAGCGCGGCGAGCGGCTGCCCGTCGCGATCGCGTTCGGGGCGCCGCCGGCGGTGACGTACGCCTCCACCGCCCCGCTGCCCGGGGACATCGACGAGTACCTCTTCGCCGGGTTCATCCAGGGCAAGCGGATCGAGATGGTCGACTGCAGGACCGTGCCGCTGCAGGTCCCGGCGCACGCGGAGGTCGTCATCGAGGGGTGGCTGGAACCCGGGAACATGCTTCCCGAGGGGCCGTTCGGCGACCACACCGGGTTCTACACGCCGCAGGAGCCCTTCCCCGCTCTCACCATCGACTGCGTGACCATGCGGAAGCGTCCGCTGCTCCAGTCCATCGTGGTGGGCCGGCCGCCGACCGAGGACGGCCCGCTGGGGCGGGCCACCGAGCGGTTCTTCCTGCCGCTCCTGAAGATCATCGTGCCGGACATCGTGGACTACCACCTGCCCGAGTCCGGCGGATTCCACAACTGTGCGATCGTCTCGATCGACAAGAAGTACCCGAAGCACGCCCAGAAGGTGATGAGTGCCATCTGGGGCGCGCACATGATGTCGCTGACGAAGCTGATCGTCGTCGTGGACTCCGACTGCGACGTCCACGATCTGCACGAGGTCTCCTGGCGGGCGCTCGGCAACACCGACTACGCCCGGGACCTCACCGTCACCGAAGGCCCGGTCGACCATCTCGACCACGCCTCCTACCAGCAGTTCTGGGGAGGCAAGGCCGGCATCGACGCGACGAAGAAGTGGCCCGAGGAGGGCTACACCCGGGACGGGGGCTGGCCGAACATGGTCGAGTCCGATCCGGAGACGGCGGCGAAGGTCGACCGCCGGTGGAAGGAGTACGGGCTGTGAGTGCGGCCGAAGCGACGCTGGGCCCCGGGCCCGCGCAACCGACCGGCAGGGTCAAGGCGTTCTTGCGGCTCGTGATGATCGAGCACTCGGTCTTCGCGCTGCCCTTCGCCTACATCGCCGCGCTGAGCGCGATGTTCCAGCTCGACGGGAACATCCACTGGGGGCGGCTGCTGCTCATCACCGTCGCGATGGTCGGGCTGCGCACGTTCGCGATGGCCGCGAACCGGATCATCGACCGCGAGATCGACGCGCGGAACCCGCGTACCGCCAATCGTGAGCTGGTCACCGGTGCCGTCACCGTGCGGTCGGCGTGGACGGGTGCGCTCGTCGCCGTCGTCGTCTTCCTTGGGGCCGCCGCGCTGCTGAACCCGCTCTGTCTGGCGCTCGCGCCGATCGCCGTCGTACCGATGGTCGTGTACCCGTACGGCAAGCGGTTCACCCACTACCCGCACGCCATCCTGGGCATCGCGCAGGCCATGGGACCCATCGGTGCCTGGCTCGCGGTCACCGGCAGCTGGTCGTGGGACGCGGTGATCCTCGGCCTCGCGGTCGGTGTCTGGATCGGTGGCTTCGACCTGATCTTCGGCTGCCAGGACGTCCAGGCGGACCGCGCGCACGGCGTGCTCTCGGTCCCGGCCCGCTTCGGCATCCCGGCGGCGCTCTGGGGGGCCAGGGTCTGCCACGTGGTGACGACCGGGCTGCTGGTCTGGTTCGGGCTCGCGACGGGCGCGGAGCTCTTCTACTGGATCGGCATGGTGATCGTCGCCGTGGCGTTCGTGTACGAGCACCGCGTGGTGCGGCCGCACGACCTGTCCCGGCTGAACCGGGCGTTCTTCTCCGTCAACGGGTTCATCGGGATCGCGCTGTTCGCATGCGCCCTGCTGGATCTGCTGGTGCGCGGCCTCACACCGTGAACGCGGGGGGAGCGGGACGGGTGGCGCGGCGCGGGCGGCGGAACGCGAACGCCGCGCCCACTCCTCCGATCAGCCCGAACAGATGCCCCTGCCAGCTGATCCCGGAGTCGGTCGGCAGCACGCCCCACAGCAGCGAGCCGTAGACCACGGCGATCACGACGCCCACCACTATGTCGAGCGGTCTGCGGTCGACGAAGCCGCGGACCAGCAGATAGCCGAAGAGGCCGAAGACGACGCCGGACGCGCCCAGTGTGACCGTGTGCGGCGGTGCGGTCAGCCAGACGCCGAGGCCGCTGACCACGATGACGGTGAGGGCGACGGCGGCGAACCGGCGTATCCCGCCGAGGGCGGCGATGAAGCCGAGGACCAGCAGCGGGAGGGTGTTGGAGGCGACATGCTCCCACCCGCTGTGCAGGAACGCGGCGGGCACGATGTCGAGCAGCTCTCCCGGCTCGCGCGGGGTGATGCCGTAGGTATCGAGCGCCTGGCCGGTCGCCATGTCGACGGATTCGAGCGCCCACAGCAGAGCGATCCAGCCCAGCATCAGCGCGCCGGCCGTCACCGCCCGTGCGGAGGTGCCTGTGCGGGTTCCGGTCATGGCCGCCCCCTGTCCGTGGCCTGTTCACAGCCGTCCTCGGCTCCGTCCCAGGCCTGTCCTTCATCTGTCGGAACGCCCGAAACCCCTCGCTCGGTTCCGCAGGCCGTGCGCCGGATAGGCTCGGGTGTGTGGAATCCGGGACTTCAGTGAGTCAGCAGCAGCGGCAGCCTTGGATTGTCGGGGTTTCCGGTGCTTCGGGCACACCATTCGCCGCCGCCGTGCTGCGCGGTCTGCTGGCCGCGGGGGAGAGCGTCGATCTGGTGGTGAGCCGGGCCTCGCGGCTGACCCTGCTGGACGAGACCGGGATCGCCTTCCGTGACGGGCACTGGCAGGAGGACCTGCGGAGCTGGCTGGCGCGCGGGGCGGACGGGAAACCGCACACCTTCGATGTGGAGGTCGACCGGGTGCGGCACTGGGCGGCCGGTGATCTCGCGGCCGGGCCGTCCTCGGGCTCGTACCCGGCGAAGGGGATGCTGATCGTGCCGGCCTCGACGGCCTGCGTGGCCGGTGTGGCGCTCGGGCTTTCGAAGGATCTGCTGCAGCGGGCCGCGAGCGTGACGCTCAAGGAGCGGCGGAAGCTGGTGGTCGCGGTGCGTGAGACTCCGCTGAACGGTCAGACACTGAAGCATCTGGTGGCCCTGGACGAGGCGGGCGCCGTGGTGCTGCCCGCCTCTCCGGCGTTCTATGCGGGCGCGACGCACATCCAGGATCTGGTGGACTTCGTCGCGGGGCGGGTGCTCGACGCGGCAGGGGTGCCGCATCGGCTGTACCGCCGGTGGGAGGGGGAGCTCGGTGGCTCCCGTGGCTGAGGCCGGCCCGGTGGGGCCGGGGGTCAGCGCTTCTTCGGGGCGCGCTGGGTGCGGGTCCTGTCGATCTCGCGCGCGGCGGCGGGCTGGTGGGCACGCGAGCGGTTGGCCAGGTCCTGCAGCTCGCGCATCCGGGCGTAGGCCATCTCGATCGTGTACACGGTGTCTTCACTCCTGAGGATTCGAAAGAACTTCTTTGAAAATCTGAAAGATCTGCAGGGTGTGGACCCTGCGTGCCTTAGATTCTATACGTAAACTCGCGGTACTGCTGAACAATGGAAGGTTTCAGTCATATGGACGCGGTGGACAGGCAGCTCATCCAGGCCCTCAGGGAGAACGGCAGGGCCTCGTACGCCGAGCTGGGGCGGCTCGTCGGGCTCTCCGGGCCCAGCGTCACCGACCGCATCAACCGGCTGGAAACCGCCGGTGTCATCACCGGCTACCGCGCCACCGTCGACGCCGCTTCGCTCGGTCTCGGGGTCACGGCCCTGATCGGCATCTCGCTCTCCGACGCCGCCGACCACGAGGACGTCGCGCGCCGGCTCAAGGACCTCGCGGAGATCGAGGACTGCTGGTTCATCGCGGGCGACGACTCGTACATGCTCAAGGTGCGCGTCGGTGATGTCGACGGCCTGGAGAAGACCATTCGCCGGCTCAGCGGTACGAAGGGCGTCTCCCGTACCCGCACCACGATCGTGCTCTCCACCAAGTGGGAGAACCGGGTCGGGGAACTCCCCGAGGAGTCGTAGGCGTAACGTGGTGGAGCCCCCAGGTGACCGGGGGTTCCACCGGGGGTTCCGGGGGAGCGCACGTACCGCACAGCACGTCAGAGACACCTGGGAGGCAGCCGCATGGACGTCGGGCTCAAGCGCGAGCTGGAGGAGAAGGTCCGCGCAGGGGAGCGGCTGACCCGTGAGGACGGCATCGCCCTCTACGCGTCGGACGATCTGGCCTGGCTCGGCGGCCTCGCCCACGAGGTGCGCACGCGCAAGAACGGCGACGTCGTGCACTTCAACGTCAACCGGCACCTCAACATGACGAACGTGTGCACCGCGTCGTGTGCGTACTGCTCGTTCCAGCGCAAGCCGGGCGAGAAGGACGCGTACACCATGCGTATCGAGGAGGCCGTCCGTCTCGCGAAGGCGATGGAGGGCGAGAACCTCACCGAGCTGCACATCGTCAACGGGCTCCACCCCACGCTGCCGTGGCGCTACTACCCGCGCTCTCTCAGCGCGCTGAAGGAAGCCCTTCCGCAGGTCTCCCTCAAGGCGTTCACCGCAACCGAGATCCACCACTTCGAGACCATCTCCGGGCTCTCCGCCTCCGAGATCCTCGACGAGCTGATCGAGGCCGGCCTGGAGTCGCTGACCGGCGGCGGCGCGGAGATCTTCGACTGGGAGGTCCGCCAGCACATCGTGGACCACGACACCCACTGGGAAGACTGGTCGCGCATCCACCGCCTCGCGCACGAGAAGGGTCTGAAGACCCCGGCGACGATGCTGTACGGACACATCGAGGAGCCGCGTCACCGCGTCGACCACGTGCTGCGGCTGCGTGAGCTGCAGGACGAGACCGGCGGCTTCCAGGTCTTCATCCCGCTGCGCTACCAGCACGACTTCGTCGACATGAAGGACGGCAAGGTCCGCAACAAGCTGCAGGCGCGGACGACGATGGCGACCGGCGCCGAGGCGCTGAAGACGTTCGCCGTCTCGCGTCTCCTCTTCGACAACGTCCCGCACGTCAAGGTCTTCTGGGTGATGCACGGGGTGCAGACCGCCCAGCTCGCTCTCCAGCACGGCGCGGACGACATGGATGGTTCGGTCGTCGAGTACAAGATCACGCACGACGCGGACAACTACGGCACGCCGAACAAGCTCGGCCGCGACGATCTGCTGGACCTGATCCGGGACGCGGGCTTCCGCCCCGTCGAGCGGAACACCCGGTACGAGATCATCCGCGAGTACCCGGGGCCGGACGCGGACCGCCGTGAGTCGCCGCAGCCGATGCGGGTCTGACGCGGCCGGTACGCTCCGCCGTCGAACTGCCCCGCGCGGATCTCTCTGTACGAAAGCCCCGGCCGCCGTCCCCGGCCGGGGCTTTCTCGCGTTGTGGACGGCGCTTGAGGCAACCTTGTTGTAATGGCTAATCTGCCGCTATGGCGCTTACATTTGAGGTGGATCCCAAGTTCGACAGCACTCTGCGGGACGGCATCTGTGCACTCTGGGCCGATGTCTCCAACGCGGGTGGTGCCGTCGGCTTCGTGCCACCCGTCACCACCGAGGACGTCCGGCCCGAGCTGGTCAAGCACCTCGTCTCGATGGCCGAGGGCCGCACCCGGCTGCTGGTCGGGTACGACGAGAAGGGCGCCGTCGCCGCCACGGCCTTCCTCGTCCGCAACACCCACCGGCTGATGTCCCACTGGCTCTGGCTCTACACGGTGATGGTCCATCCCGGCCACCAGGGCAAGGGCTACGGCCGCGAGCTGATGTCCGCCGCGGCGGAGGCCGCCCGCGGGACCGACGGGATAGAGGCCATCCGCCTCACCTGCCGGGGCGGCACCGGGGCCGACCGCTTCTATGCGACGTGCGGATACAAGGAGGTCGGCCGGGTGCCCGGCGCGATCCGGGTCGCCGACGGGGACGACCGCGACGACATCATCATGCTGCTCCCGCTGGGGTGACTCGCCGGGCCGCCCGCCGAAGCGATCGAATTCGGGGCATGCTTCACTGGTCGGGCAGGGTTGTCGTACGTAGAGAGAAGGCCAGCCGTGTCCGCTGCCAAGCCGAGCGCAACGATCCGGTACACGCTGATGCGCCTCAGCATCTTCGTCGGCTGTCTCGCCGTCGTCGCCGTGGCCGTCACCTACGGTGTGCTGCCCTCCGGGCTCGGCGGATCCAACGTCATGTGGATCATCCTGCTCGCCCTGCTGCTCTCCGCGCCGCTCAGCTACGTCCTGCTGCGCAAGCAGCGCGACGAGATGTCCGCGCAGATCGCCCCCAAGATCGACCGCGCCAAGGCCCGGCTGGCGGCGAACCAGGGCCAGGAGGACGGCGTCGCCCGGTAGTGCCGCAGTGCCGCGTGAAGCCCGTGTGAGGCCGGAGTGAGGGTTACGTAAGGTTCCTCACACGCACGCCTATCCGTTCGACGCCCCAGTGCCGGAGCACACACTCCTGTGCTGGGGTTTCTGCGTTCCGTCGCCTGGCGCGCGACGCGTTCTCGCCGGGGTCTCCCCAAAGAACACCTTTGAGGTTCTCAAAGTTCAAGTGTTAACGTGTTCGACATGAAGACAGCTGTGCGCATCCGCCATCGAGCCGGCAACGAGCTCGTGGTGCGCCTGCATGTCGATCTCTGCCGCTGTATGTCCGCGGTCTGTTGCCGCAACGTCTGAACCGGCATCATGCAGCGGCGCCGCCCCTGACGCGGGCGCCGCACCCCCGTCCCCCCGCGCCGTCCCCGTGCGCCCCGATGCGTCACATCTGGAGTGTGTCCGTGTCCGCGAATCCCGCGTCCGCCACCGCCGGCACCGGCCGGCAGTCCGGCTCCGGTTTCCGTATACCCAAGGTCCCGTTCTGGGCCCAGATCGTCGCCGGTCTGGTCCTCGGCGTGCTGCTCGGCTGGCTCGCCCGCAGCTACGACATCGGCTGGCTGTACACCACCCTCGACAAGGTCGGCCACATCTTCGTCCAGCTGCTGAAGCTGGCCGTCGCGCCCCTGGTCTTCTTCGCGATCCTGGTGTCGATCACCAACCTGCGCAAGGTCAACAACGCCGCCCGGCTGGCCACCCGCACCCTGCTCTGGTTCATGATCACCTCGCTGATCGCAGTCGCCATCGGCCTGACGATCGGCCTGATCACCAACCCGGGCGCCGGTACCGGCCTGACCCCGAAGGACGGCGCCAAGCCCGAGCACGCGGGTTCCTGGCTCGACTTCCTGACCGGCATCATCCCGGAGAACGTGATCACCCCGTTCACCGAGCTGAACGTCCTGCAGATCGTCTTCATGGCCGCAGTCGCCGGTATCGCCGCGCTCCAGCTCGGCGAGAAGGCCCAGCCGATCCTCACCCTCAGCGAGTCGATCCTGGAGCTCCTCCAGAAGGCCCTGTGGTGGGTCATCCGCCTCGCCCCGCTCGGCACCGTGGGCCTCATCGGCTACGCGATCGCCGACTACGGCTGGGACCTGATCGGCAAGTACGCGACGTTCACCGTCGACGTCTACGTCGGTTGCGCCCTGGTGCTGTTCGGCGTGTACCCGCTGCTGCTCGCCACGGTCGCCAAGGTCAACCCGCTCCAGTTCTTCAAGGGCGCCTGGCCCGCGATCCAGCTGGCCTTCGTCTCCCGCTCCTCGGTCGGCACGATGCCGGTCACCCAGAAGGTCACCGAGCGTCTCGGTGTCCCGAAGGAGTACGCCTCGTTCTCCGTCCCGTTCGGGGCGACGACGAAGATGGACGGCTGCGCCGCGATCTACCCGGCGCTGGCGGCGATCTTCATCGCGCAGATCTTCGACGTCCAGCTGGGTGTCGGTGACTACATCCTGATCGCGTTCGTCTCGGTGATCGGTTCGGCGGCCACCGCCGGTCTCACCGGTGCGACCGTCATGCTGACCCTCACGCTGTCCACGCTGGGGCTGCCGCTGGAGGGCGTGGGCCTGCTGATGGCCATCGACCCGATCCTGGACATGATGCGTACAGCCACCAACGTGGCCGGCCAGGCGCTGGTCCCGGTGATCGTCTCGGCACGCGAGAAGATCCTCGACCTCGACGCGTACAACTCGGCCTCGTCCTCCCCGGTCGACGACGAGGTGCGCGACGCGGAGCCGGTGAGCGTCCCGGTCGCCGCGTAACGGGCACACCTTCGGCGAGCGCCCCCGGTCCTTCGAGGACCGGGGGCGCTCGCCGTTGTACGCGTACGGGAAGGGGATCCGGGGCGCGCGAGGACTTGGCTTTCGGTGGAGGTGAAACCGGCCACCGGACGGTCCGGGAAGGCTTCTCCGTACGCCGCCCGAGGGGCCTGCGCCGTACTCTTACCGAGGAGTGGCGCAGTGGGGTGGGAGGAAGTCGGACGTGGGTGCTGTGAAGAGCAAACGGATGCCGCGCGCCGTGCGCGAGCGGCAGATGATGGACGCCGCGGTGCAGACTTTCGGGCAGCGTGGCTACCGGGCCGCCTCGATGGACGAGATCGCGGAGCTGGCCGGTGTGTCCAAGCCTTTGGTCTATCTGTACCTGAATTCCAAGGAGGAGCTCTTCACCTCCTGTATCCAGCGCGAGGCAAAGGCGCTGGTCGCAGCGGTGCGGTCGGGGGTGGAGCCGGGGCTGTCGGCGGACCGGCAACTGTGGGCCGGGCTACGGGCATTCTTCACGCACACCGCGGAGAACCCGGACGGCTGGGCGGTGTTGCACCGGCAGGCACGTACGCACGGGGAGCCGTTCGCCACCGAGGTCATGGTGATGCGGGACGAGATCGTTGCGTTCGTGACGGGTCTGATCGGCGCCGCTGCGCGCGAGGCGCACCACGATCCGGCGCTCCCGGACCGCGACGTGTCGGGGCTGGCGCAGGCGCTCGTGGGGGCCGCGGAGTCGCTCGCCGGCTGGGCGAACGACACCCCGGGCGTCTCGGCGAAGGAAGCCGCGGCCACGCTGATGAACTTCTCGTGGGCGGGCCTGGAGAACCTCATGCACGGCCGCCCGTGGGCGCCGCGGGTCCAGGCAGCCGCTCGGACGTAGCGGCTGACCGGGTCAGGACCGCGGCCGCGCACCGTCCCGTGCCGTCGACCCGGTGAGGTGGACGCGGCCGCCGCCGCTGCGGAGCTGGAAGGCGGTGCCTGCGTCGTCCACCGCGTACGTCACGGTCGCCGGGAGCAGGACGGGGGCCCTGAAGTCGGCCCGGACGTGACTGATCCTGTCCGGTTCGGCGGACTCGGCCAGACAGCGGGCGACCGTCCACATGCCGTGTGCGATGGCCCTCGGGAAGCCGAACAGCCGGGCGGTGAGCGGATACAGGTGGATCGGGTTCCGGTCGCCCGACGCGGCGCCGTAACGACGGCCCAGATCGCCGGGCAGCAGCCACTCGGCGGCGGCGGGGAGTTCGACCGCGGGGAGGGCGGGGGGACCGGCCTCGGCAGTGGGCGAGGTCCCGCGTGTCGAGTGGCGGGAGAGATAGCCGCTGCGGGACTCCCACACCAGCTCGCCGCCCGACCGCGCCTCGGTCACCATCGTCACCTCGGTGCCCCGCCGATGGGGCGCCAGCGCATCCGCGTACACGGTGAGTTCGAGTGCTTCCGTGGAGTGCGGCGCCCAGTGCCTCGTGATCTCGATCCAGGTGTGGACCAGCCCGACGACGGGAAGCGGGAAGCTCCGTCCGGTCATCAGCCTCATCGCGAGCGGGAAGCCCAGCACATGCGGGTACGTCAGCGGCAGTGTGCCCGACTCGGAGAAACCGCAGATCCTGCTGTACGAGGCGAGGGGGCCGGGTGCGATCCGTACGTCCCGGACGACCAGGCGGTCGGTGGGCAGCGCGGCGCCGGGCCGGCCCGCGCGCTTGAACGGGGACGTGACGGCGCCCCGCACCAGTGATGCCGTCAGACCCCGGGAAATGGCAGTGGTCGACATCGACGTCACGCCCCGAGCAGGCTCTGGCCGCAGACCCGCACGATCTGGCCGTTCACGGCCGCCGAAGCGGGCTGGGCGAACCATGCGGTCGTCTCCGCGACATCGACCGGAAGGCCGCCCTGTGCGAGGGAGTTCATCCGGCGGCCGGCCTCCCGGATGAAGAGGGGGACGGCGGCGGTCATCTTGGTCTCGATGAAACCGGGGGCGACCGCATTGACCGTGACGCCGTGATCGGCGGCGGCGCGCGGGGCCAGGGAGCGGACCAGGCCGATGATGCCCGCCTTGCTGGCCGCGTAGTTCGTCTGACCGGTGTTGCCCGCGATACCGGCGATGGAGGCGGTGGCGACGATCCGGCCGCCCCGGTTGATGGTGCCCGCCTCGAGCAGCGCATCCGTGGTGCGCAGCACGCTGTCGAGGTTGACCTCGACGACCTGGGCCCAGCGGTCGGCGGGCATGTTGGCGAGCCGCCGGTCGCGGGTGATGCCCGCGTTGTGGACGAGAATGTCCAGGCCGTCGGGGGCCGCCGCGGCGATCCGCTCGGCGGCGTCGTCCGCCGTGATGTCGAGCGGCAGCGCCGACGCACCGAGCCGGTCGGCGGTACGCGCCAACTCGTCCCGGCACTGAGGGATGTCGAGGCAGATGACCTGCGCTCCGTCCCGCGCCAGGACCGACGCGACCGAGGCTCCGATGCCGCGAGCCGCACCGGTGACCAGTGCGGTGCGTCCGGCGAGCGGTGCGGCCGGGTCGGTGGCCGGATCGGGCGCGGCACCGGTGAGTTCGACGACCTGGCCGCTGACGTACGCGGACCGGGGAGAGAGCAGGAACCGGAAGGTGGACTCCGCCGAAGCGGCCGCACCCGGTTCGATCCGGACCAGTTGGACGGTGGCGCCCCTGCCGATCTCCTTGCCGAGCGAGCGCACGAACCCCTCAAGAGCCTGCTGGGCCGCCGCCTGATGATGGTCGTCGGCGGACGGCCGCACCCCGACGATCACGATCCGGCCGCCCGGCGCAAGCGAACGTACGACAGGGTGCAGCGCCGCGTGCACGTCACCGAGCCCGGCGGCAGTGGCGACTGCCGTCGCGTCCACCACGATTCCCGCAGGACGGGATGCCAGTTCGGCGCTCCGGGCCACCGTGAGGCCGGTGGCGGAGAGAGCCGTATCCAGCTCCTGCGCAACGGCGGAGTCCCCGGCGGTGAGGTGCAGCAGCGGGCCGTCCAGTGACTGCGTCTCCAGCGACCAGCGACGCAGCCGAGCCGGCTGCGGCAGGCCGAGCTTCCGGGTCAGAAATCGGCCGGGTGCTGTGCCGGTGAAGTGCAGATAGCGGTCGGCCATTGTCCAGACTCCCTGCGCGGTCGTAGATTTTACTGCGGAGTAAGGTTACTCAAGAGTCAGGAGCAGGTCGAGATGAGTTGGTCGAGATGATCCCCCTTGCTCTCCCGCAGCCGCGCCGGGTCGCGGTGATCGGCGGCAGCCGGATCCCGTTCGCACGCTCCGACGGCCCGTACGCCCGCTCCTCCAACCAGGAGATGCTCACCGCCGCACTGAACGGTCTGGTCGAGCGGTTCGGGCTTCAGGGGCAGCAGGTCGGCGAGTTCGTCGCAGGCGCCGTACTCAAGCACAGCCGTGACTTCAACCTGGCCCGCGAGACCGTCCTCGGCTCCGCGCTCGACCCGCGCACCCCCGCGTACGACATCCAACAGGCTTGCGGCACCGGCCTCCAGGCCGTCATCGCCGCCGCCGACAAGATCATGCTCGGCGCGGTCGACTCCGCGATAGCGGGCGGCGCGGACACCACGAGCGACGCACCGCTCGGCGTCAACGACCAGCTGCGCAGACTGCTGCTGGCGGCCCGGCGGGCGAAGTCGACCGGCGGACGGATCAAGGCACTTGCGGGGATACGGCCCCGGCATCTCGTCCCCGACATCCCGCGGAACGCCGAACCCCGCACCGGGCTCTCGATGGGCGAACACGCGGCGATCACCGCCCGGCAGTGGGAAATCGGCCGCGGCGAGCAGGACCTGCTCGCCGCCACCAGCCATCAGCGGCTCGCCGCCGCGTACGAGCGGGGCTTTCTGCACGACCTCGTCGTCCCTCACCTCGGCCTGGCCCGCGACCAGAACCTCCGCCCCGGCTCCACCGTGGAGAAACTCGCCACCCTCGATCCGGTGTTCGGCGCCGACCACCCCGACGCGACGATGACCGCCGGCAACTCGTCCCCGCTCACCGACGGCGCCGCCACCGTGCTGCTGGCGAGCGACGAGTGGGCCGAGGCGCACGGCCTGGAGCCACTCGCGTATCTCTCGCTGTACGAGACCGCCGCCGTCGACCACGTGGGCGGCGATGACGGGCTGCTGATGGCTCCCGCGTACGCCGTACCGCGGATGCTGGAGCGCGCCGGGCTCACCATCGAGGACTTCGACCTCTTCGAGATCCACGAGGCCTTCGCCTCCCAGGTGCTCGCCACCCTGGCCGCCTGGGAGAAGCGGGGACTCGCCCCGGTCGACCGGGACAAGCTCAATGTGGCCGGATCGTCGCTGGCCACCGGGCATCCGTTCGCCGCGACCGGGGCGCGGATCGTCGCCACCCTCGCCAAACTGCTCGCTGAGAGGGAAGCCCCGGGGCGCGGGCTGATCTCGATCTGTGCCGCGGGCGGCCAGGGAGTCACCGCGATTCTCGAACGTCCCTGATTCCCCAGTCCTTTCAGCGATCGAGGACAACTTCAAGCCCGACCGGCGGCCGAGGACGAAACGGCCGCTGGACGGACCGGCCGAACCGCCCTTCCCCCTGTTGAGGAGCCGCTCGTGTCCACGCCACCCTCTGCCGTCGTACCTGCCGCGACGCCTGCCGTACCCGCCCTGGTCGAGCCGACGAAGGTCAGGGCGGCGGACGGATCGGTACGGCAGGTCTCCGTACCGCTGATCGCGCCGCCCGTCCGGCACGGATCGCTCGCCGAGATCCCCTTCGACAACGCCCGCGAGGCCCCGGGCGACGCCGTCCTCAGCCGTAAGCAGCCGGACGGCAGCTGGCAGGACGTGACGGCCGAACAGTTCGCCGGCGAGGTGCTCGCCGTCGCCAAGGGCCTGATCGCGGAAGGCATGCGGCCGGGCGACCGGATCGCGATCATGGCCCGTACGACGTACGAATGGACGCTGCTCGACTTCGCCGGCTGGGCCGCCGGACTCGTCACCGTTCCCATCTACCCCACGTCGTCCGCCTTCCAGGCCCGCTGGATCCTCCAGGACTCGGGCGCCGTCGCCTGCGCCGTGGAGACGGCGGACGAAGGCCGGCTGATCAGTCAGGAACGCAAACAGCTCGGCGATCTCGCCCACCTGTGGCAGTTCGACACCGGCGCACTCGGCCGGCTGAAGACGCTCGGCAGGGACGTCCCCGACGACGCGGTCGCCGCCCGCCGGGCCGCCCTCGGACCGGAGACACCCGCCACCCTCATCTACACCTCGGGCACCACCGGACGCCCCAAGGGCTGCGTCCTGACCCACGGCAACTTCTTCGCCGAGGTCGACAACGCCATCGAACTCCTCCACCCCGTCTTCAATTCGGTCAGCAAGGAACCGGCCTCGACCCTTCTCTTCCTGCCGCTCTCGCACGTCTTCGGGCGGATGGTCGCGATCGGCTGTCTGCGCGCCCGGGTCCGGCTCGGCCACGCCCCGTCCATCCGGACCGAGGACCTCCTCGCCGATCTGGCGGGCTTCCGGCCCTCGTTCCTGCTGGCCATCCCGTACGTACTGGAGAAGGTCTACAACACCGGCCGGGCGACCGCCGAGAAGATGGGCCGCGCCTCGTCGTTCGACCGCGCCGCGAGGATCGCCCAACGGTACGGACAGGCCGTCGAGGCCGCCGAACACGGCACGGGTCCCGGACCGGGCTGGGGCCTGCGGGCCGCCCGGGCCCTGTACGACCCGCTGGTCTACCGCCGTATCAGGGCGGCCCTCGGTGGGCACGTCAGGTACGCGATCTGCGGCGGCTCCCCGCTGGGCCGCCGGCTCGCAGCCTTCTACGCCGGCGTGGGCATCGAGATCTTCGAGGGGTACGGGCTGACGGAGACCACGGCCGCCGCCACCGTCACCCCACCGCTCAAACCGCGCCTCGGCACGGTCGGCTGGCCGCTGCCGGGCACCGCGGTGCGGATCGCGGAGGACGGCGAGGTGCTGCTCAGCGGCGGCCAGGTGTTCCGCGGCTACTGGGACATGGAACGCGGCGCGCCCGTCCCCGCACTGGACGGCGGCTGGTTCGCCACCGGCGACCTGGGCGCCCTCGACGAGGACGGCTACCTCACGATCACCGGCCGCAAGAAGGAAATCATCATGACGACGGGTGGCAAGAACGTCGCCCCGGCGCCGCTGGAGGACTGGCTGCGCGCGCACCCGCTGGTCGGCCAGTGCATGGTGGTCGGCGACAACCGCCCGTTCATCACCGCCCTGATCACCCTGGAGCCGGACGGGCTCCTGCACTGGCGGCAGATGCGCAAGAAGCAGGACGTGCCGATGCGGGACCTGGTGGCGGACGAGGAGCTGCGCGGCGCGCTCCAGCGCGCGGTCGACGAGGCCAACCGCCTGGTCTCGCGCGCCGAGTCGATCCGCAAATTCGCCGTGCTGCCGGTGGACTTCACGGAGGAGGGCGGCCATCTGACGCCGTCGCTGAAACTGAAACGGGATGCGATCCTGCGGGACTTCGAGGCGGAGATCGAGGCGCTGTACCGGAGGTAGGCGGACGATGCCGGCGGGCGGACCGGACACGAGGGTCGGCCCGGCAGGCCGCGTCCGGTCGAGGGGAGCGGCTGCGAGGGCGCGGCGGGCTCGGGAAATTCGTCGAGAAACCCGCGTGAGCGTGTCCGGGGATGCCACCGTGACGGCCTTCGACAGGGGTGTGGGCGACCGTGCGCGGCGGTCGTGGACGAGGCCCTCACCGGGTCCGGACGGTCCGCCCGGACACCCCGTCGTGGCCTTTCCGCATACCGCCTGAGCTGGGCTTCTGTGTCGTTCAGCCCTACCGTGTCCCCATCGTGAAAGGGGATCCGATGGACCGGAACGTACGCACGATCGACGACGTCCTGAAGCTGATGGACGGCCTGTTCGCGCCGGAGGCCGATCGCTGGACGGCGGACGGGGCCGGCTGGTGGGACGGCTTCTACGGCGACCGCTCGAAGCCGGTGCCGTTCTTCGTGGCGAAGCCGGACGAGAACCTGGTCTCGTACCTCGACCGGTCCTTGATCACGCCGGGCCGGGCGCTCGACCTCGGGTGCGGCCCGGGCCGAAACGCTCTCCATCTCGCTTCCCTGGGTTTCCAGGTGGACGCCGTCGACCTCTCCCCGGCAGCCATCTCCTGGGCCGAGGAGCGCGCCCGTGAGGCCGGGGCCGACATCCGGTTCCGCTGCGGTGACGCCTTCGCTCTCATCGAGGCCGGGGCGGACGGCCCGTACGATCTGATCCACGACTCCGGCTGCTTCCACCACCTGCCGCCGCACCGCCGCATCAGCTACCTCGCCCTGCTGGACCGCGTCCTCGCCCCCGGCGGCCATCTGGCCCTCACCTGCTTCGCAGCCGGAGGAATGGGCTCAGAACTCCCCGATGCGGAGTTCTACCGCCGCTCGGCTCTCCACGGCGGGCTCGCCTACACGCCGGAGTCCCTGCGCCGGATCTTCTCCGACCTGACGGAGGTCGAACTGCGCCGCATGCACGACGAGCCGCCCGAGTCCCCGTACTTCGGTGAGCCGTTCCTGTGGACGGCCCTGTTCCGCCGTGACGCGCAGACACCGCCCGGCGGGTCACCCACGCAGTGACGGAGCCGGAGTCAGACCACGCAGAACTCGTTGCCTTCCGGGTCGGCCATCTCCACGTGATCGGGCCGGCCGTCCATCTCGTGCTCGCGCACCACGGTCGCGCCGGCGGCGGTCAGGCGCGTGACCGCTTCGGCCACGCGGGGCCACCGCACCTCCCACGGCGTCTCGCGGCCGCCACCGGCCTGGACGTCCAGGTGCACGCGGTTCTTCGCCACCTTCGGCTCCGGCACCTTGAGGAAGGACAACGAGGGCCCCACTCCGTCCGGATCGCCCAGGTAGGCGCCGTCGTCCCACTCCTCCTCCGGGATGCCGTGGTGGGCGAACCACTCCTCCCAGCTCCCGAAACCGGTGGGCGGAGGCTTCGGCACGTAGCCGAGGGCGAGCGCCCAGAACTCCGCCAGCCTGGCCGGATGCGCACAGTCGAGCGTCACGGTCCACCTCGTCGACATGGCGGTTCCTCCTCGTTCCGGGTCGATGACAGGGACCGTATCGCGCGCCTCTGACACCCGTGCGGCATCGCCCCCGGCCGGTCGTGACCGACCGGCCGGGGGCGATGCCGGCTTCATCTGCCGGCCACGGCTCTCCGGCGGCCGCCCGGGGCGACGGATCCGCCGTACTCCCCTCCCTCTTGTCTGATGCACCGTCAGGTACGACGATGGCACCCGCCTCGAAAATGACGGAACGTCAGATCCGGTCGGGGCGGACACGGAGGAAGGGAGGCGACCCGGTGCCGATACTGCCCGCCGGGCGGCTGTCGTACGGGATGCAGCTCCCGGTCCAGTCGCAGAGCAGCATCTATACGGAAGCGTGGGAGGCCTCGGCCGGGCCCGGTGATCTCGCCGAGATCGCCCGCACCGCCGACCGCACCGGCTTCGCCTACCTGGCGAGCTGTGACCATGTCGCGATTCCTCGGCGGCTTGCCGAGGTCATGAGCACCGTCTGGTACGACCCGGTGGCCACCCTCGCCTTCCTCGCGGGGATCACCGAACGCGTTCTGCTGATGAGTCATGTCGCCGTCGTCGGGCTGCGCCACCCGCTCGCCACCGCCAAGCAGTACGCCACCCTCGACCACCTGTCCGGCGGCCGGCTGATCCTCGGGGTCGGGGCCGGGCATGTGCGGGAGGAGTTCGAGGCGCTCGGGGCGGACTTCGACCGGCGCGGCGGCGTGCTCGACGAGACCATCGACGCGCTGAAGGCCGCGCTCGGGCCGGAGGAGTACCCGGAGTTCGCCGGGGAACGGTTCTCGTTCAGCGGGCTGGGGCAGCGGCCGCGGCCCGCGCAGGAGCGGGTGCCCGTCTGGGTGGGCGGTTCCTCGCCCGCCGCGGTGCGCCGGGCCGCGCTGCGCGGGGACGGGTGGCTGCCGCAGGGGGACCCCAGGGACCGGCTGCCGCAGCAGATCGCCGTGGTGCGGGCGTTGCGGGAGGAGGCCGGCATCGAGGAGCCGCTGGTCGTCGGCGCCATCACCGAGCCGCTGTACGTGGGGGAGCCGGCGTGGCCCGTGGGGCGGCGAACGCTCAGCGGGAAGCCGGAGGCCATCGCCGAGTCGCTGCGCGCGTACGGGGCGATGGGTGCGCACCAGATCCAGGTGCGGTTCCGCAGCCGCAGCCGTGGCGAACTGACCGATCAGATGGCGGCGTTCGCCGCCGATGTCGCTCCGTACCTCGACCAGCAGTAAGGAGTAGGGACATGGGCAAGCTGGATGGGCGCACCGTCCTCATCAGCGGCGCGGCGCGTGGGCAGGGCGAGCAGGAGGCGCGGCTCTTCGTCGCCGAGGGCGCGCGGGTGGTGATCGCCGATGTGCTCGACGGCCAGGGGGAGGCCCTGACGAAGGAGCTGGGGGAGGAGGTCGCCCGGTTCGTGCACCTCGATGTGAGCCGGGAGGAGGAGTGGCAGCGCGCCGTGGCCGCCGCCAAGGACGCCTTCGGGAGGATCGACGGTCTGGTCAACAACGCCGGGATCCTGCGGTTCAACGAGCTGGTGTCCACGCCTCTGGAGGAGTTTCAGCAGGTCGTGCAGGTCAACCAGGTCGGCGCCTTCCTGGGGATCAAGAACGTCGCGCCCGAGATAGCGGCCGCGGGCGGCGGGACCATCGTCAACACCGCGTCGTACACGGGGCTCACCGGGATGGCCTTCGTGGGGGCGTACGCGGCCACCAAGCATGCCGTGCTGGGGCTGACCAGGGTCGCGGCGGTCGAGCTCGCGGCGAAGGGGATACGGGTCAATGCCGTCTGTCCCGGGGCCGTGGACACCGCGATGACCAACCCGGCCGCACTGGACCCGGCCGCGGACCCGGAGGAGTCGCGGGAGGCGGTGGCCGGGCTCTACAAGAAGCTCGTGCCGCTCGGGCGGATCGGGCAGCCGGAGGAGGTGGCGGCCCTCGCGCTCTTCCTGACCTCGGACGACTCCTCGTACATCACCGGGCAGCCGTTCGTCATCGACGGCGGGTGGCTGGCCGGCGTCAGCCTTTTCTGAAAAGGCAAATACCTGACGAGGCGTCAGGTATTGACGGGTCGGACCGGCGATGGAACAGTCGGTCGCATCACAATCTGACGGTGTGTCAGAAATGATTGAGGACGGTGAACCTCCTTGGAATTCGGGCTGTTTGTACAGGGGTACGTACCCGCCGCGCGCGCCGAGGTCGATCCCGAGGCGGAGCACAAGGCGCTGATCGAGGAGACCGAGTACGTCATCCAGGCGGACAGGTCCGGCTTCAAGTACGCCTGGGCCTCCGAGCACCACTTCCTGGAGGAGTACTCGCATCTCTCGGCCAACGACGTGTACCTGGGATACCTCGCGCACGCCACCGAACGGATCCACCTCGGCTCCGGCATCTTCAACCCCCTCGCCCCCGTCAACCACCCGGTGAAGGTGGCCGAGAAGGTCGCCATGCTCGACCATCTGTCGGAGGGGAGATTCGAGTTCGGCTCGGGGCGCGGGGCCGGCAGCCACGAGATCCTCGGGTTCATGCCGGGCATCACCGACATGAACCACACCAAGGAACTCTGGGAAGAGACGATCGCCGAGTTCCCCAAGATGTGGCTCCAGGACGAGTACGTCGGCTTCCAGGGCAAGCACTGGTCCCTGCCGCCCCGCAAGATCCTGCCGAAGCCGTACGGGAAGTCGCACCCGGCGATGTGGTACGCGGCCGGGTCACCGTCCTCGTACGCCATGGCCGCCAAGAAGGGGCTCGGCGTGCTGGGATTCAGCGTGCAGAAGGTCTCCGACATGGAGTGGGTCGTCGATTCGTACAAGACGGCCGTCAAGGACGCGGAGCCGGTCGGCGGCTTCGTCAACGACAACGTCATGGTGACGTCGACGGCCATATGCGCCGAGACGCATGCCGAGGCCGTCGAGATCGCGGTCGGCGGCGGGCTGAACTACCTGCAGTCGCTGCTGTTCCGGTACCACGACACGTTCCCGAGGCCCGAAGGCATTCCGGAGTGGCCGGAGCTGCTGCCCGAGTACAGCGAGGAGATCATCGAGCTGCTGATCGCCGAGGAGCTGATGATCTGCGGCGACCCGGACGAGGTGCTGCGGCAGTGCCGGCGGTGGGAGCAGGCGGGGGCGGATCAGCTGAGCTTCGGGCTGCCGATCGGAATCAGCCGCGAGGACACGATGAACTCGATCCGTCTGATCGGTGAGCACGTGATTCCGAAGATCGATACGGATCCGGTGCACCGGACGACACGGTTCCGTACGGCGGCGTAGGCGGGGCGCCGCCCCTGGATCCCCGCTCCCCATCCCCGGAGCGGCCTGAACCGGAGCGGCGTCTTCCCGGACCGCCGCTCCGCGAGCCGGGGTGCGTACCGCGGTCGTACGCACCCCGGCTGCATCCCGTACAGATCAGAAGGGAACCCGACATGCTCGACCACCTCATCCGCGGAGCGACCGTCGTGGACGGCACCGGTGCTCCCTCGTACGTCGCCGACCTCGGTGTCCGCGACGGCCGCATCGCCGTCATCGCCGAGCCCGGCACCCTCACCGAGGAGGCCGTGACCTCGGAGGACGCCACCGGACTCGTGCTCGCCCCCGGCTTCGTCGACCCCCACACCCACTACGACGCCCAGCTCTTCTGGGACCCGTACGCCACCCCGTCCATGAACCACGGCGTCACCACCGTCGCCGGTGGCAACTGCGGGTTCACCCTCGCCCCGCTCCACCCCGACCGGCCCGACGACGCCGACTACACCCGCCGCATGATGTCCAAGGTCGAAGGGATGGCCCTCAAGGCCCTGGAGGAAGGCGTCGACTGGTCCTGGTCCACCTTCCGTGAGTACCTCGACGCCCTCGAAGGGCGGATCGCCGTCAACGCCGGGTTCATGGTCGGCCACTGCGCCCTGCGCCGGCACGTCATGGGCGCCGACGCGGTCGGCGGACAGCCCGGACCCGCCCAGCTCGACGCGATGCTGCGACTCCTCCACGACGCCATGGACGCCGGGGCCTGGGGGCTCTCCACCACTCAGTCCGCCACCCACTCCGACGGCGACGGCAAGCCCGTGGCCTCCCGGCACGCGCTGCCCGAAGAGCTCCTCGCTCTCTCCCGCGCCGTCGGCGAACACGAGGGCACCCAGCTCGAAGCGATCGTGGCGGGCTGCCTCGACCAGTTCTCCGACGACGAGATCGAACTCCTCGTCGACATGACCGCCACCGCCGGCCGCCCCCTCAACTGGAACGTCCTCACCATCGACGCCGCCGTCCCCGAACGCGTACCGCGCCAGCTCGTCCCCAGCGAGCGCGCCCGCCGGGCGGGCGGCCGGATCGTCGCCCTCACCATGCCGATCCTCACCCCCATGAACATGTCGCTCGGCACCTTCTGCGCCCTCAACCTCATCCCCGGCTGGGGCGAGGTCCTCTCCCTCCCCGTCCCCGAACGGATCGAGCGGCTCCGCGACGCCTCCACCCGCGCCGATATGCTCCGCCGCGCCGACAGCAAGGAGGCCGGTGTCTTCCGGCGCCTCGCCGACTTCGGCCGGTACGTCATCGGCGACACGTACAGCGCGGCGAACGAGGGCCTCAGCGGGCGCGTCGTACGCGACATCGCCGCCGAGCGCGGCCAGGAGCCGTTCCACTGCCTCGTCGAGATCTGCGCCGCCGACGAGCTGCGTACGGTGCTGTGGCCCATGCCCACCGACAACGACCCGGACTCCTGGACGCTGCGCCGGCAGACCTGGCAGCACGAGGACGTCCTGCTCGGCGGTTCCGACGCGGGCGCCCATCTGGACCGGATGTGCGGCGCGCCGTACACCACCCGCTTCCTCGGTGACTGCCTGCGCGGCCGGAAACTCGTCCCCCTCGAACAGGCCGTCAAGATGCTCACCGACGACCCCGCCCAGCTCTTCGGGCTGCTCGACCGGGGCAGGATCCAGGAAGGCTTCCACGCCGACCTCGTCCTCTTCGACCCCGAGCGCATCGACGCCGGGCCCGCCACCCTCGTCCACGATCTGCCCGGCGACAGTCCACGCCTCGACTCCAAGGCCATCGGCATCGTGTCGGTCCGCGTCAACGGCGTCGAGACGCTGCGCGACGACAAGGTGACCGGCGCGGTTCCCGGTACGGTGCTCCGCTCCGGCCGTGACACCCGGACGGTGAGTACCCGATGACCAACGCACCCCAGCGCCTCTTCATCGGCGGAGAGTGGACCGAACCCGACCACGGCCACTACGAGGTGATCAACCCGGCCACGGAGCAGGTCGTCGGTCTCGCACCCGAGGCGAGCCGCGAACAGGTGTACGCGGCGGCCGCCGCGGCCCACGAGGCCTTCCCCGCCTGGTCCCGCACCCGCCCCGAGGAGCGGGCCGTGATCCTCGACCGCGCCGCCGACCTGATGAACCGCGACTTCGCCGCCAACGCCGCACTCGCCCGGGCGGAGAGCGGCGCGACGACGGCAACGGCGCGGTCCATGCAGGTCGCCGTCGGTGCGGCCCGCTTCCGGCGGTACGCGAAGGGCGCCCTGGAGCCGCTGGAGGAGGCGATCGCGCCACAGATCAACGAGGCCGGTCCGATGGGCCGGGCCGGTGTCTTCGGCGCGGTAGCCGTACGTCAGCCGGTCGGCGTCGTCACCTGCATCACCTCGTACAACAATCCGTGGGCCAACCCGGCCGGCAAGGTCGCGCCCGCGCTCGCCATGGGCAACACGGTCGTCGTGAAGCCGGCCCCGCAGGACCCGCTCTCCGTCTACCGGATGGCCGAGGCCCTCGCCGAGGCGGGCGTCCCGCCGGGCGTCGTCAACGTCGTCACGGGTTCGGGCCCCGAGGCCGGCGAGGCGGCCGTCGACTCGCCGCACGTCGACATGGTCAGCTTCACCGGCTCCACGCCCGTCGGGCAGCGCATCGCCGAGGTGTGCGGGCGAGGGATGAAGCGGCAGCTGATGGAGCTGGGCGGCAAGGGCGCCGCGGTCGTCCTCGACGACGCCGACCTGGACGCGGCGGTGGCGGGCATCGGCACGACGTTCTCCTTCTACAGCGGGCAGATCTGTACGGCTCCGACGCGTGTCCTCGTCCAGCGCGGCAGCCATGACGCGCTGGTCGAGAAGCTTCTCGCGTATGCGGGTCGTCTGACGGTCGGCGACCCGGCGGCGCCGGGCACGGTCGTCGGGCCGGTCATCTCCGCGGCCCACCGCGACCACATCGAGTCGTACATCGAGCTCGGCCGGAAGGAGGGCGCGCGGGTGGTCACCGGCGGCCGGCGGCCCTCCCACGTCGACCGCGGCTTCTACGTCACGCCGACGCTCCTCGCCGACTGCACCAACGACATGCGGGTCGTCCGTGAGGAGATCTTCGGCCCGGTCGTCGTGGTCGTCCCCTTCGACGACGAGGAGGAAGGCATCGCACTCGCCAACGACAGCGACTACGGACTGATCGACTACGTGTGGTCCGGGGACGTCGCCCGGGCCTTCCGGGTGGCGCGGCGGCTGCGCGCCGGCGGCGTCGGGGTGAACACGATCGGCCGGAACATGGAGGCGCCGTTCGGCGGGTTCAAGAGGAGCGGCGTCGGGCGGGACGTCGGCTCGTACGCGCTGCACGCGTACAGCGAACTGCAGGCGATCGTGTGGCCCGGCTGAGCACCGCCGCGGCGCAGGCCGTCCGCTATGCGGACAGGCGCGGGAAAATTTTGAAACGGCACAAAGCGGACGGTGCTGCGGTTCTCGCACGGGATTCTGATCGAGAGTCGACCCTCTATTGGTAGGTGTAGTGCTCGATTTGCCTTCAATTCATTGAGTCACAGCTGTAATTCGGGTGATGATCCAAGAGGTGGGTCTCAGAGTGCAGTCCTCCGGATGTGGATATCGCAGCGCATAACGTCCCCTGTATGACTCAGCTGGACGCGCGGCCCCGGGCCGGAGAGGCGGTACGCGGCACCGCCCCGGCCGACGGCGGTGTACGCGGCAAGGGCCTCGGCGGGAACTCCGTCGGCCTGATGGGCAGTGCCGTCATCGGCATCTCGACCGTCGCGCCCGTCTACTGCCTGACGTCCACCCTCGGTTCCACCGCGGGCGAGGTCGGCGTCCAGATGCCCGCTGTCTTCCTGGCCGGCTTCCTGCCGATGCTGCTGGTCGCGTTTGCGTACCGCGAACTCAACAAGGTCATGCCGGACTGCGGCACCTCCTTCACCTGGACGGTGAAGGCGTTCGGCCCGCGCATCGGCTGGATGTGCGGCTGGGGCCTGGTCATCGCGACGATCATCGTCCTGTCGAACCTGGCAGGCGTGGCGACCTCGTACTTCTGGCTGCTCGCCGGCGAGATCACCGGCAGTGGTCCGATCGCCGCGCTGGACGACAGCAAGCCCGTCCACATCCTCACCTGTCTCCTCCTGATCGCGGCCGCCACCGCGATCAGCTACCGGGGGATGACCACCACGAAGGGCCTCCAGTACGCGCTGGTGGGACTCCAACTCTTGGTCCTCGCCCTGTTCGTGGCGATGGCGGTACAGAAGGGAACGAGCGGCGACCTCGCGACGTCGGCCGGCTTCTCGTGGTCGTGGCTGAACCCGTTCGCCGTGAAGTCCTTCGCGGCCTTCACCGCGGGTCTGTCGCTGTCGATCTTCATGTTCTGGGGCTGGGACACCTGCCTGACCGCCAATGAGGAGACGACCGGCAGCGAGAGGACGCCGGGGCGTGCCGCCCTCATCGCCATGGTCGTCCTGGTGAGTTCCTATCTCGCCACCGCGGTCGCCGCCCAGATGGCAGTCGGCTCCGGTACCACCGGTCCCGGCCTGGCCGACCCGGACACCTCCGACAACGTCTTCGCCGCGCTCGCGGGCCCGGTCATGGGCCCCGGCCTCGGCATCCTGCTCTTCGTCGCCGTCCTCGCCTCGGCTGCCGCGAGCCTGCAGACCACGTTCATCCCGGTGGCCCGCACGGTGCTGGCGATGTCCACGTACGAGGCGCTGCCCGCCTCGTACGCCCGCGTCCACCCGCGCTTCAGGACCCCGGGGAAGGCAACCGTCACGGCGGGTGTCGCCACCGGTGTCTTCTACACCGTCATGACCCTGGTCAGCGAGCACGTCCTGGTCGACACGATCTACGCGCTGGGCCTCATGATCTGCTTCTACTACGCGCTGACGGCCTTCGCCTGCGCCTGGTACTTCCGCGCCGAACTCACCCGTTCCGCCCGGGACCTGGTCCTCAAGGGCCTCTTCCCGGCGGTCGGCGGCATCCTGCTCACCGCGGTGTTCTCCAAGACCCTCTACGACATGTGGGACCCGGCCTACGGCTCCGGCTCGTCGGTGCTCGGCGTCGGCTCGGTGTTCGTGATCGGCGTCGGGCTGCTGCTGCTAGGTGTGGTCCTGATGCTGGTGATGCAGCGCAGGAGCCCTGCGTTCTTCCGCGGAGACGTGCTGACGAAGGAGACTCCCGCGCTGGTCGTCGAGGACTGAGCGGCCGCCCGCGGCGGTAGCGGCGCGAGGCGGTGCGGGCGGCGCTCAGGCGGCCGTGCGCCAGTAACCCAGCGCGTTCACCCGCTCCTTGGCGACGGCCAGTTCCTTGCATACGTACGTGGCCCAGCCATGCCCCACAGCTGTCTCCTCCCCAGAGAACCATCTCGTCTTTTAGGTTAGGCTAACCTAAATTATGGGGGCTGGGGAGTCGAAGGAGGGCGGGAACGGCATGCGCAACGGGGTCTACCGGGACGACTGGGGCATACCCCATCTGCGGGCGGCCGGTGCCCGCGAACTCGCCCATGCCCAGGGGCGCAACGCCGCCCTGGACCGCGCCTGGCAGATCGAGGTCGAACGCCACCGGGTGCAGGGCACGACGGCCGCCTTCCTCGGCGCGGAGGCCGTGGAGTGGGACCGGTTCGCCCGCCGGGCCCGACTGGACGACACCGCCCGTCGCTGCTTCGAGCGTCTCGCTCCGGAGACCGCCGACTGGGTGCGGGCGTACGTCGACGGCGTCAACGCGGGACTGGGCGAAGGGGCGGGAGGGGCACCCGAGTTCGCCGCCGCCGGGCTCGCCCCGGGCACCTGGCAGCCGTGGACCCCGCTGGGCGTCTGGCTCGCCACCCACATCCTGTTCGCGGGCTTCCCCACCAAGCTCTGGCGCGAGGAGGTCGCCCGCCGGCTGGGCGACGACGCGATCGAACTCTTCGCCACCGACGGTCCCGGCACCTCCGGCAGCAACGGCTGGCTCGTCGCCGCCGAGCGCACCGCGACCGGGGCGCCGATCATCGCGGGCGACCCGCACCGGTTCATCGAGGACCCCGGCGTCTACCAGCAGATCCGGCTCGCCTGCCCCGAGTTCGACGTGGTGGGCCTCGCCGTCCCCGGCGTTCCCGGCATCGCGCACTTCGGGCACACGGGGGACGTCGCCTGGGCGATCACCAATGCCATGGCCGACTACCAGGACCTCTACCGGGAACGGCTGCGGCGTACGCCGGCTGGTGGGGTGCAGGCGCTCGGTCCCGACGGCTGGGAGACCGCCGCTTCCCACATCGAGACCATCGAGGTGGCGGGTGCCGCCACCGTGACCGTCGAGGTCCTCGAGACCGGCCGCGGGCCGGTGATCAGCGGCGGACCGGACACCGGCGAGGAAGCCGTCAGCCTCCGCCACCCGCCCCGCGTCACCGGCGAACTCGGCTTCGACGTCCTGCCCGCACTGCTCCGCGCCCGCTCGGTCGCCGACCTCGACCTCGCCCTGGACCGCTGGGTGGAGCCAGTCAACGTGGTCCTGGCGGCGGACACGACGGGTGCGACGCTGCACCGGGTCGCCGGGCACGTACCCATGCGCCCGCAAGCGAACCGGCTGCGCACCGTGCCCGCCTGGGAGGCCGCGTACGCCTGGCAGGCCCGCCGCGCGCCGATGGTGCGCGCGGACGTCCACGGCACGGCGGTGATGGCCAACCAGCGCGGGATCGCCGCCCCGCTCGGCGTCGAGTTCGCGCCCCCGCACCGCGCCGACCGGATTCAGGAACTGCTCGACGAGTCCGCCCGCTGGACCGCCAAGGACATGGCGGCCCTCCACATGGACACCCATCTCGCCTCCGCCGGACCCCTGTTGAGGCTGCTGGAAGAGGTGCCGGAGCTCGACGGCCCGGAGGCCGTACGACAGCGCGACCGGCTGCTGCGCTGGGACCGGAGGATGGACGCCGACAGCACGGACGCCACGCTGTACGCGGTGCTGCGCGCCGAGGTCGTGCACCGGCTGGCGGCCCACCCGGCCCTCGCTCCGCTGCACGGTTCGGCGCACTCGGATCCGTACCCGGAACTGTTCCGCCCGTGGCTGGCGACGGTGCCGAGGATCGCTTACGCCCTGGAGGGACTGCTGACGGGGGAGGACGGGCCGCTGACGCACGCGGACCGGGTGGCGGTGGTCGCGGGCGCGATGGTGCGCGTCGCGGGCGCGGAAGTGACATGTCCCTGGGGTGAGTTGCACCGGCTCGCGCCCTGGCAGGCGCTGCCCGGCACCGACTCCGACGAGAGCCTGCCGGGGCTCGCGGGCGACCACGACTGTGTGCTGTCCACGTCCAGCGTCCCCGGCGTCACCGATCGCAGCGCCCGCGGCCCCGCCGCCCGCTACGTATGGGACCTGGCGCGGCGCGAGGACAGCCTCTGGGTGGTCCCGTTCGGGGCGTCCGGTGTCGCGGGGGGCGCGCACCGGCGTGATCAACTTCCGCTGTGGGTACGGGGGGAGCTCGTCCCCGTCGTCACGGACTGGAATCTGCTGCACCGAGAAGAGGGAGATGTGACGTGAGTGCCGAGACAGGCCCCCGGGCGAGAACCGAGTCGGCCGTGTTCGAACGAGAGGTCGACGGATTCGGCACCGTGTCCCTCGTCCCCGTCGATCCGGCCCGCGACCTCGACGTGCTCCACGCCTGGGTCACCGAGGACCGCGCCCGCTTCTGGGGCATGGGCGGGTACAGCCGCGAACAGGTCCTGGAGACCTACGAGTTCCTGGACTCGCTCACCACGCATCACGCCTGTCTCGCGTACCGCGGCGGTGTCCCGGTCGCGCTCTTCCAGACGTACGAGCCGGACGCCGACCCGCTCGGCGAGTGCTACGACGTCCAGCCCGGGGACCACGGTGTCCACCTGCTGATCGGTCCCGCCGGCGCCGGCGGACCCGTGGCGGGCTTCACCGGTGCGCTGCTCTCCGTACTCATCGACTACGTCTTCAGCGACCCCGCCCATCTGCGGATCGTCGTCGAGCCCGACGCCCGCAACGCGAAGGGGGTCGCGAGGATGGTCCGGGCCGGCTTCGAGCTGGGCCCGGAGATCGACAAGCCGGAGAAGCGGGCCCGGCTGGCATTCCTGAGCCGGAGGGCTGTCGCGGGAGCGTAGGGGCGCAGGGGGCCGATGGGCCGTGCGGGTCGGCCCACCCCGCCGGAAACCGGTGCCAGGCCCGCGCCGACGGCCGCCCCCTCAGGCCGGCGCTCCGACGTCCTCGACGACGTGCTTGTCCAGCGCGGCGCGCACCAGAGCCGCCGCGAGCACGGCCGGCCCGCGGTCGTCGGCCTGCTCCGCCAGCCGCGCGAGCTCTTCCGGCGCGGTGGGCAGCCCCAGTTTCTCGGCGCCCTGAAGAGCCTTGGCGTCCAGGAACGGTGCCGTCTCCGGCCACACGGCCTGCACTTCGCGCACGAAGATGTCCGCACCGGCCGGGCCCATGCCCGGGGTTCTGCGCAGTCCGCCCCGCAGGATGTCCAGGTCGCCGTCGGCCTCCTTGCGCAGCCGCCGCAGATCTCCCCCGTACTCGACCAGCAGGAGCTGTGCACCGTCGCCGAGCTGGGTGGCGGTGCGTTCGTCGTAGCGCTGGTAGCCGCCCTCGCCCAGCGCGTCGACGCGCTGCTGCCGGGTCGCCCCGATCATCCGGTCCGGGGACCGCATGCCGTGGGCGAACAGTGCGCGTGCCGCCGCCACCGCCACGGAAGCTCGGATGCGGGCGCTCAGCAGATCGCTGAGCACGAGGAGCTGGTACAGCGGCTGCGGTGTGTCCCGCAGCTGGATGCCGGCCTCGGCGGCATAGGTGGTGCCGTAGCGGCTGAGAAGGATCTCCATGGTCCTGCGGGCGGTCATGAAGGTCCGCCCCCTTCCTCGGCGGTGACCTGCTGCAGGGTGCGCCCCGTACGGGCCGAACGTGCCCGGTAGGGGTCGGGCGTGCCGGGCCCGTCATGGGTGGCGCGCCCGTCCCTGGCCTTGATCAGCAGCCATATCTCCTCGCCCGGGGCATCGCTCTCACCGCCGCCCTTGAAGCGGGTGAGGGCGAACTCGCCGTGCAGCTTGGTGCCGTCGAGCCAGAAGGTGGCGTGCCCGTCCTCCAGGGACTGTTCGAACGGCACGGGTGCGCCCCAGCGGTCGTGACTGAGCGGCCGGTAGGTGCCCTGGTCCCAGACGATCACCGTGCCGCCGCCGTACTCGCCCTTCGAGATGACCCCCTCGAACGTGCGGTACTCCAGCGGGTGGTCCTCCGTGGGGACGGCCAGCCGCTTCTCGCGCGGGTTCTCCGAAGGGCCGCGCGGCACCGCCCACGACTTCAGTACGCCGTCGACCTCCAGGCGGAAGTCGAAGTGCATGCGCCGCGCCTGGTGGATCTGGACGACGAAGCAGGGCGCCGCACCCGTCCGTCCGGTGTTGCCGCGTGGCTCCTCGGTCGCGTCGAAGTGCCGTTTGCCGCGGTAGTCCCGGAGCCGGTCGTCGTTTTCACCGGTCATGTCCGGACACCTCCTCCCGGCAGCCCCGCCCGGTGTCCCCCTTCCACTGTGTCGCGCCCGTCGCCGAAGCGCACAGGGACGGGGTGGGCCGGTGCAGGTGTGTTGACGTCAAGTATCTTGACATCGAGATGGCTCTCCCGCAGGCTCCTCTCTTGGCTCGTTGATCGCTTGATGTCGAGACATATCCGAGGGGGCATCCGATGCGGCACGGCAACGGGAGCGGGGAACCGGAGACCCGGAAGGGCCGGCAGGGTCTGCCGGCCCGGCTGCGCAATCCGCCGGGCGGTCGCAACGCGCGCGTCATGCTGCTCGCGCTCGCCCTGGACCGGACCGGCTCGGGGCTGTGGGCCGCGTCCTCGGTCCTGTATCTCACCTTCGTGACGCACCTGAGCGCCCAGCAGATCGGCGTCCTGCTGGGTGTGGCCGGAGTGGCGGGCATCGCCGGCTCACCGCTGGCGGGACGTCTGGCCGGCCGGTTCCCGGTGCGCCCGCTGCTGATCGGCTGCCACCTGCTCCGTCTGGTGACGCTCGTCCTGGTGCTGGTGTGCAGCGGCTTCGAGGCACTGCTGCCCGTCATCGCCGTCACCTACCTCGGCGACAGGGCGGCGAAGATGCTGGAGATGCTGTTCGCCACCAGGACGGCGGGCGAGCGGCGCGCGGCCTACCAGGCGCTGTCCCGCAGCGTGGCCAACGGGGGATACGCCCTGGGAGCGGGGATTGCGGCCATCGGCCTGGCCGTGGGGACCAGCGACGCCTACCGGGCCCTGATCCTGGGCAACGCGCTGTCCTTCGTCGTCGCCGCGGCGCTGGTGTGGCGCACGAGCGAGCCGCGGGACAAGGCCGTCGAGGTGGCACGGTCCGACGGCGTCGGGGCCCCGGCCGGGAAGCAGCCGCCCGTCCGCAGGGGCAACCCGTGGCGGGACCGTGGCTATCTCACCTTCGTGCTGCTGGACATCCCGATGAGCCTCGACGACTCCATCCTCAACGTCGGCCTGCCGCTGTGGCTGGTGAACCGCACCTCGGCACCTCACGCCCTCGCCCCGGCCTTCCTGATCATCAACACCGTGACGGTCGTGGTGCTGCAGATCAGCGTGTCGGCGCGGGCCGAGGGTCCGCGCCGGGCCACCCGGGCGGTGCTGCTGTACGGGGCCATGATGTTCGTGTGCTGTGCGTTCCTGGCAGCGGCCACCCGGGGCGGGACCTGGGTGGCCACTGCCGGGCTGCTCGCCGCGGCGCTGGTGGTCACACTCGCGGAACTGATGCGCTCGGTGAGTTCCTGGGAGCTGGCGGTCCTCCTCGCGCCCCAGGACGCCCGCGCCGCGTATCTGGGGGTGGCGGGGATGTCCCAGTCCATCCAGAAGTCCGCCGGGCCACCGCTGCTGACCGGGGCGGTGATGGCTGCCGGGCCGGCGGGATGGCTGGTGCTGGGCGCACTGGTCGCGAGCCTCTCGGTCGTGCAACGACGAGCCTGCACGCGACGGCTTCGGACTCTCCCACCACCTGTCCCGAAGCGGACCGTCCCCGCGCCGGTGTCCTGAAGCGTGTTGCGGAAGGGCTTGGACCGGGCAATTCCCTTGCAGGGGTGCGGTATCGAGTGCTGAGCCGTTGTGGGTGGAGACGTTCACCGGGTTGCGGATGCGGCAGTTCGACGGGTCGCTGGGAGCTGTCCGGGAACGAGGTGGTGATGGTCCGCGGACTGGTCGTCCGTGGTGCCTGCCGTTGGCGCAAGGCTCCGAACCGCAGCTCAACCTGCCTACGGGGCAGCCCTTACCCACACCCTTATGCAACCCGCTTTAGGGGCAGCCCGCAGGGCAGGTCGTCTTGCCTCACGGTGGGCTATTTCGGCCGGTAGCAAGCTGATTCGACGGTGACCTCCAGGAGGTCCGGGGCGTTTCCGACTTTGCTCGCCTTGTGCAACCGTACGTCGACTGCGAATCCACCCCCCTTGGACTCCGCGACGATCTGCGGACTCTTGGCCTTGCTGGCGTCCACGCCGTCCTTGATGATCTTCCAGCCGTCTTTCGGGAGCTCGACCCGCAGGCGATCCATGCCCTTTTGCATATCGGCAAAGGGGGCCTTGTAGATGCTCCAGGGGTGACGTGCGCGGTAGACCTCCTCGTCGGAGTCGTAGTCCGAGCAACGCGACGTCATCGCACCCGTCTCCGTGACCTTCCCCCTGACGTCGAGGATCTCGAGAATCCGGCTGGACGTCCTCTCGACGTCCGCCTTCACGGTATCGCCGTCCTGTGTCTTCACCGCCGCCTCTTTTCCGTTCGAGCACGCCATCGCCAGCGCGCACGTCGCGATAATGAATCCGAATTTCGAAATTCGCCTATTCAAGTTGTACCTTGTCATATTGGCTGGCGATGATGGCTGCCTGGTTTCGTATGCTGAGAGAGCTTTCGTCGAAGAACCCGGTGTGGCCGCCGGAGTCGCTCTCCATGATGTTCCCGCCGAAGGATTCGTCGGTGGGAATGACCCCGTTGTCACCGAGCCCCATCAGCCGACCGCCCTGCCGGACCACCTGATCGTCCCAGGGGGCGCCCATTGCCCACACGTGGTCGGCTCCGACGCCCAGGTCCGCCGCGTGATCCGCCTGGACACCGGGGCTGCCCGCAAAGACGAAGTCGTTGGCGGCCTCGGGGTCATTCCAATTCCCCGACTGTGCCGAGACGCCGACCACCGTGCTGCCATAGCTGTGCCCGATGACAGTGGTGTGCGCGCGAGTGCCGTCGGCAGTCTGCTGCGCAGCTCCGTTCCCCTGCAGGAAGTCGTAGAGTCGTGGGCCGCCCTCGTCCGCGTACTGCCCGCGTGTCGCCTCCGGAACGATGCTGTCCGGCGCGTTGTAGTCGAGCCACGTGATGGTGGAGACGTTCTGGCCGGGAGTGAGGCGGTGACTCTCGGCCCAGAGTCGTTCGCCACGGCCGAGGTCCCCATGAGTATCCCCGCCGCCGCCGATGGATTCTGTGCCTGCGAATGTACCGGGGACGTAGGATCGACAAGGTTCATCGTCCCAGCTACCGAAAGGGCGAGAGCCAGGAGGGGCTGCCCCTAACCCTCCAGGAACACGGGATTGGTGAGCGCCGCCGGCGCTCCTGGCAACCCCGGCACCGTCGCCGGGTGCCGGACCTCGGCCCGCACATATGCGGCGTAGGCCGGCGTCGTACGCCACTCCACCACCCCCGTCCCCGACTCCGGCAGCGCTGCGGTGAACAGCGTGCCCTGGTCCGTGACGAAGTGGGCGGTGCAGCCGGGCGCCCCGGTCACCTCCAGCCGTACCGTGACCGGGCTGTCCGCGTCGGCCCGCAGCCGTTCACCGATCCCCGCGTGCCCGCCCCGCCCGCCCGAGGCGCCGAAGGAGAGGCTGACGGCGGACGACTCGGCGATGTACGAGTGCCCGGACCGGATGCCCGCGACGATCGCGTCGCGCGAGAGCTCCTCGGCGAGGACGACGGTCTGCGGCAGCCCCACCTTGTCCGGCTCGCGGTGCGCGTCGCTGTTGCCCATCGCCGGGATCCACGGCTTCGACGCGCGGACGGCCGCCACGAGGGAGTTGTCCCACTCGGCGAGCGCGATCTCGTCCTCCGGGGTGTACGGACCGTTCCACACCTCCACCGCGTCCGCCTCGCCGAAGCCGAACTTCCAGTGGCAGCCGATGCAGGTGGCGTGCGGATGGGCGGGGACCACCAGACCGCCCGCCCGGCGAACGGCCTTCGCGTAGTGCCCGAAGCGGTTGTCGCGGGCCCGGTAGCGCCAGTCGACGAAGGTGCCCGCGTCCGTGGCGAGTGCGATCACGTGACCGTTGCGGGTGGTGATCTCCTCGCCCGTCAGGATGAGCAGGTCGTCGCCCCACAGGCCCTGCCACGCGCTGTGTGCGGCGTGGGTGTTGTGCTCGCTGCTGTTGATGAAGTCGAGCCCGGCGGCGCGCGCGGCGGTGGCGATCTCGGCGGGGGTGCGCTTGCCGTCCGAGTGGACGGAGTGCAGATGGCAGTCGCCGCGGTACCAGGCGCGGCCCCGGCCCTTGGCGCGCTCGGGCGGGTACCCGGGCGTCGGCGTGGTGCCGGGCTCGCCGAAGCGGAGGGTGATCGTCACCTCGTACGGGAGCCCTTCGGGCGCGACGGTGTACGGGCCCAGCGCGATGTTCCAGGTCCCGGCCCGTACCGGACCCGCGACATAACCGGGCGTCGCCTCGTCCGCCCGGATGAAGAAGTCGCCACGCGCCCCGCCGGACCAGCCACGGAACCCGCGCCCGCCCAGCGCCGTGCCACGCTCGTCGAAGATGCCGATGTCGAGGGCGTTGCCCTGGGTGCCGGCCGGGACGGGCGTCTTCTCGTAGGTGTACGAGACGGCGATCTCCCGTACCCCGCGCGGCACTTCGACCGGCAGATAGACGAAGTCGGGCGAACCGGTCGGCAGGGTGCCGCGCACGGTCTTCGTCAGGTCGGCCTGGTCCGTTCCGCCACCTTTGCCGTTGTCCTCGCCGGGCGCGGCGTGCGCGAAGCTCACAGTGGACAACGTTAGGGCGGTGGCGGCGGTCCCGACGAGCAGGCCGCGCCTGCCGAGCGGGCCGTTCTGCGGGGTGTGCGATCCGGTCATGCGAGTGGCTCCCCGGGGTGTCGTGAGTGACGAGGGTGACGGATCCGAACCCTGCTATGGGGCCATGAACTCACGGCGAACGGAAGAAGGTTCACGGACAAGAACCGTGACCCGGGAGGCCCTGGGCGTCCTGACCGGCACCGCATAGGTTGGGGCCAGACGACGACGGAGGTGCCCTCGCATGCGGATCGCCACAACGATCTTCCTCACCGACGAGACGATCACGCCGGTACGGCTCGCGCGCGAACTCGAACAGCGCGGTTTCGCCGGGCTCTATCTGCCCGAACACACCCACATCCCGGTGACCAGGGACACCCCGTACCCGGCGGGTGGCGAACTTCCCCCCGAGTACGGCCGCACCCTCGACCCGTTCGTCGCCCTCGGCCAGGCCGCCGCGGTCACGGAACACCTCGCGCTCGGCACCGGCATCACGCTGATCGCCCAGCACGACCCGATCGACCTGGCGAAGCAGATCGCCACGCTCGACCATCTCTCCGGCGGCCGGTTCACGCTCGGCCTCGGCTTCGGCTGGAACGTCGAGGAGGCCGCGGACCACGGGGTGACCTGGTCGACGCGGCGGGAGCTGGGCCGCGACCGGATGGCGCTGATGCGCGCCCTGTGGGCGGACGAACCCACGGGGTACGCAGGCGAGTTCGGCTCGGTCCGGGCCAGCCACGCGCACCCGAAGCCGGTCCAGGAACCGCGCGGACCGGTGTCCGGCCCGCGCACCCTGATCGGCGGCGCGGCCGGCCCCAAGCTGTTCTCCCACATCGCGGAGTACGCGGACGGCTGGCTGCCGATCGGCGGCCGGGGGCTCACGGAGTCGGTGCCCGTGCTGCGCGCGGCCTGGGAGTCGGCGGGCCGCGACCCGAAGCAGCTCCAGGTGGTGCCGTACGCGGTGCTGCCGAGCGCGGGGAAGCTGGCGCACTACGCGGAGCTGGGCATCGAGGAGGTGGTGCTGCAGCTGCCCCCGGCAGGGGAGGCGGAGGTACTGCGCACGCTGGACGACTACGCGCAGTATCTCTGACCGTAGAGCTGTCCCGTAATCCCTGGCGGCCACGCCCACGGCTCCGCGACGACCGCCCCGGTGAAGATCGCCACGGGTAGTGCCTCGAAGACCACCAGGAAGCCCACGATCTCCGGCACGGCGAAGGCGGGCCGCACCCTCAAGGCGGGCCACGGCGCCTGGACGCCGGGACCTCGTACGCCTACCAGTGGTACGCGATCGGCCACCAGCAGCGCGACCAAGGCGGTCGCCCGCCGACCGGACGGGGGAAGCGGTAGCGGTACGTATGCACAAGGGGCGCCCCACCGCCGGTGGGGCGCCCCTTCACGTCAGGTCGGTGAGACCGGACCCGCGTCCGCCCATGGTGTCGGGACGAATGGTCGAGCCAAGTGCAACCCGTGGATTGCGGCAGGGAGTTGGATGTGCAACTCTGGGGTTGCATTCAACGGCGGCGATGAAGGAGTCCCCTCATGGGCGAACAACGGATCGAGTGCGAAACCCTGATCGCGGCACCGCTGGAGCGGGTCTGGTCGCTGGTGACCGAACCCGGGTTCTGGGTGGCGGAGCCGGCGAGCCTCCGTGGCACCGTGGCCGAAGAAGGCGAGTCGGTGCTGGCGAAGAACGCCGAGTACGGCGACTTCCCGGTGCGCGTGGAGAAGGTCGAGCCACCTACGTACGTGGCGTACCGCTGGGCCAGCGCGTTCCCCGGACAAGAGCTGCGCGAGGACAACAGCACCCTCTTGGAGTTCACGTTGACCCCGGAAGGCGACAAGACCAGGCTCCGCGTCGTCGAGAGCGGTTTCGAGGCGCTGGCCGGGTCCGAGGAGCTGCGCACCCAGGCGGTGAAGGACAACAGCGGCGGCTGGCCACAGGTGTTCGACGCGCTCAAGACGCGTGCCGAACAGTCATCCGTGTGACGGACGAACGCCGCAGCCCTGGCGAAGCGGTCGACAGCGTTCTCGGCGCGCTGGCCGACCCGATGCGACGGCAGCTGCTTGATCTGCTCGCCGCGCAGGGCGAGGTCAGTGCGACGACGCTCGCCGAACGAGTGCCCGTCTCGCGGCAGGCGGTGGTCAAGCATCTCGCCGTCCTGGACGCCGCCGGACTGGTTTCCGGCAGACGGGCCGGGCGCGAGGTGCGGTACGCGGTGCGGCCCGAGGCGCTGGACGCGACGGCGCGGTGGATGGCCGCGCTCGCGGCCGACTGGGATCGGCGCTTGGCGCGCATCAAGCGCCTCGCCGAGGCGGCGGAGCGGGACTCGCGCTAGTGCTGCGGCGCGACGTGCGCCGGACGGACCGGACGGGGGCATCCGGCCCCGGCATGGGGCCGGATGCCCGGGCCACGGTTTCTGTCCTCTGACGCCGGTCGGGCCGGATCGGCGCCGGTCACGGCGGATGGGGGCGGCGGTCACGCGTGACGTGGCCGCCGGCCGCCGCTGGGTCAGGGCAGCACCAGGATCGCGTCGCCGACCGGGCGCTCGCCCGCCGCGTCGGACGGGTGGTTGATCGCCTTGTCGTCGACGACCATCGTCGTCGAGCCGCCACCGTCCAGGTTGACGGCGTTCTCCATGCCGAGGGAGTCGGCCACCGCGGCGCTCTCCGCGATGGACAGACCGAGGCTGTCGACCGCGCGGCCGTCGACCGTGGCCAGCATGGTCCGGCCGTGCCCGTCCACGCCGGCGATCGTGCGCGGGTTCCGCTTGGCCGCCCAGCCGTAGTAGAAGCTCGGGTCGCCGGGCCGGACCATGCCGTCGGCCTGCGGCGTCACATGGGGACGGCCGTCACGGACGAGCTCCGGGCCGCCGTTGACGGCCATCTGCGGGACGCGGGCCGGTCGTCCCCGCCCGTCGGTCAGGTGGCCACTGACGGCGAGGCGGGCACCCGGCACGGCCATCGCGCGGAGGGCGGTGGCCTCGGTGCCGGTGCCCTGGACCGAGCGGGCGCCGGCCGGAAGCGCGCCGCCGCGCGGCTCGCGGACCTCGGTCACCCGGCCCTGCCGGTCGAGGACGGCTTCCACGCCGGGGCCGGACGGGGTGCCGGTGCCGTAGTCCGCGGTGAACGCGACGAGTTCGTCGGGATCCGTGCAGGTCGTGTCGTGGAGCGGGTGGCTGGTGGGCCGGTCGTCGTGGGTGCCGCCGCAGTTGCGGACGAGGCCCGGGACGCGGTTGATGCCGTCGAGCGTCAGCGTGGTGCCGCGTCCGCTGACCTTGCCGGTCCAGCTGTACCGGCCGACGCCCGCGTGCCGCGCGTCGGCGGTGAACGTGAACACCGGTCGGCCGTTGGTGGACTCGCTCAGCAGCTTTCCGCCGTAGACACCCAGACCTGCCGGGTCGCCGGGCGCACCGGCGGCGGGGTCGAGCACGAAGAACCCGGCGTTGACTCCCGCAGTCGCGTTCCGGGCCCGGGCGAGCACACTGGTGGTCTCGCGCCGCTCGATGTCCGGCCCGAAGTCGCCGACGAGATCGCCGCGGAATTTCTCGGGGTCGACGGTGAGTACCTGAACGCGCCACGGACCGCGGTCGGTCGAGGCGCCGTCCCACCCGGTGAAGACGGCGGAGGCGGTGAAACCCGCGGCCCGTACCCGCGCGAGGAGGGTGGCGGCGGCCGCCTTGTCGGCGTCGAGCCCGATCCGCACCCGGAAGCCGAGGCTGCCGCCGGCGAAGTCGGCCACGGCAGGGGTCGTGACGTCCTCGACGCGAGCGGCGAACCCTTTGCCGGACAGGGCGCCGGCGAGAGCGTCCGCATGCGCCCGGTCGGCGACGGCGGTGGGCGGCGCGTCGGGGTCGGGGTCGTCGCCGCCACCGGGGACGGCGACCTCGACGGTCCAGCCGTCGGCCGGATCGGACTCGCCGCGGACGATCGTGGTCAGGGTCACGCCGGGCTGGAGCGTCTCGACCGTACGTGTCTCGGGAAGGCCGCGCGGGCCGAGCGGCAGCCCGTGGTCCCGATCGGCGGCCGCCGTCGGCCCGCCGACGGTCCCGGCCACGAGGGCTATCGCTGCTACGACTGCGAACTTCCTGGGTCCGAACCGCATATGACACCTCGTCCTTGATCCGCTGATGGCGGCCTCACCTAAACACGGGAACCCGTGGCCCGTAAGCCCTTTCCGGGATCGGACGCGCTTCGAGCCGGGGCCGGTCCGGTCGGCGAGGGTCCCGGCCATGATCCTGTCCTCGGGAAGGCCGCGCCGCACAGGAGCGGCCGTCACGCGGGGCAGGGTTCCAGGCCACCCCGCAGGCGTTCCTTCCGCTCGTCCGCATCGCTCGTATGCTCGGTTCATGACCGATCTTCAGCGCGGACGCCCGACCACCAACTCCATGCGGCGCGCTCTCAAACGAGCCCGTGACGGGGTCGCTCTCGATGTGACCGAGGCCGCCGTCCTGCTCCAGGCGCGCGGCGACGACCTGACGGACCTCGCCGCGTCCGCCGCCCGGGTGCGGGACGCAGGCCTCGAAGCCGCGGGCCGGCCGGGCGTCATCACGTACTCGCGCAAGGTCTTCATCCCGCTGACCCGGCTGTGCCGCGACAAGTGCCACTACTGCACCTTCGTCACCGTCCCCGGCAAGCTCCGCAAGGCCGGGCACGGGATGTTCCTGTCGCCCGACGAGGTGCTGGACATCGCGCGCGACGGCGCCGCGATGGGCTGCAAGGAAGCGCTGTTCACGCTCGGCGACCGACCCGAGGACCGCTGGCCCGAAGCGCGGGAGTGGCTGGAGGCCGAGGGGTACGACGACACCCTGGCGTACGTGCGGGCCATGGCGATCCGGGTCCTGGAGGAGACCGGACTCCTCCCGCACCTCAATCCCGGCGTGCTGACCTGGACCGATCTGCAGCGGCTCAAGCCCGTCGCCCCCTCCATGGGCATGATGCTGGAGACCACCGCGACCCGCCTGTGGTCCGAGCCGGGCGGCCCGCACCACGGCTCCCCGGACAAGGAGCCCGCGGTGCGGCTGCGGGTACTGGAGGACGCGGGCCGTTCCAACGTCCCGTTCACCACCGGGATCCTGATCGGGATCGGTGAGTCGTACGAGGAACGCGCCGACTCCCTCTTCGAGCTCCGCAAGACCGCCCGCGCCTACCACGGCATCCAGGAGGTCATCGTCCAGAACTTCCGCGCCAAGCCCGACACGGCGATGCGCGGAATGCCGGACGCCGAACTGGAGGAGCTGGCCGCGGCCGTCGCCGTCGCCCGCCACATCCTCGGCCCGTCCGCCCGCATCCAGGCCCCGCCGAACCTCGTCGATGCCGAGTACGCGCTGCTCATCGGTGCCGGGATCGACGACTGGGGCGGTGTCTCGCCGCTCACCCCGGACCATGTGAACCCCGAACGGCCCTGGCCGCACATCGACGAGCTGGCCGCGAGGACCGCCGAGTCGGGCTTCACGCTCCGCGAACGGCTCACCATCTATCCGGAGTTCATCCAGCGCGGCGAGCCGTGGCTCGACCCCCGTCTCCTCCCGCACGTCCGGGCGCTCGCCGACCCGGAGACGGGTCTCGCGAAGGAAGGAGCGATCCCGGCCGGACTGCCCTGGCAGGAGCCCGACGAGGGGTTCAACGCTTCCGGGCGCACCGATCTGCACCGCACCATCGACACCGAGGGCCGCACCGGCGACCGCCGGGACGACTTCGACGAGGTGTACGGAGACTGGGAGGCGCTGCGCGAGGCCGCCGCGCCCGGCATGGTCCCGTCCCGGATCGACACGGACGTGAAGTCCGCACTGGCCACCGCCGCCGACGATCCGACGAAGCTCACCGACGAGGAGGCACTCGCCCTGCTCCACGCCGACGGGTCGGCTCTCGACGCGCTGTGCCGGATCGCCGACCAGCTGCGGCGGGACGTGGTCGGTGACGACGTCACCTACATCGTCACGCGGAACATCAACTTCACCAACGTCTGCTACACCGGCTGCCGCTTCTGCGCCTTCGCCCAGCGGCGCACGGACGCCGACGCGTACACCTTGTCGCTGGACCAGGTCGCCGACCGGGCCGCACAGGCATGGGACGTCGGTGCCGTCGAGGTGTGCATGCAGGGCGGTATCCACCCGGACCTGCCCGGCACCGCGTACGTCGACATCGCACGCGCGGTGAAGGAGCGCGTGCCCGGCATGCATGTGCACGCCTTCTCACCGATGGAGGTCGTCAACGGCGCCACCCGCACCGGGATGTCCGTCCGGGACTGGCTGACCGCCGCGAAGGAGGCCGGGCTCGACTCCATCCCCGGCACCGCTGCCGAAATCCTCGACGACGAGGTCCGCTGGGTCCTCACCAAGGGGAAGCTGCCGACGGCCACCTGGCTCGACGTCATCAGGACCGCCCACGAGGTGGGGCTGCGATCGTCGTCGACGATGATGTACGGCCACGTCGACCAGCCCCGCCACTGGCTCGGCCATCTGAGGACCCTGGCCCGCCTCCAGCAGGAGACCGGTGGTTTCACGGAGTTCGTGACCCTGCCGTTCATCCACACCAACGCCCCCGTGTACCTCGCGGGCATCGCCCGGCCGGGCCCGACCGACCGTGACAACCGGGCCGTCACCGCCATGGCCCGGCTCCTCCTGCACCCGCACATCACCAATATCCAGACCAGCTGGGTCAAGCTCGGCACACAGGGTGCGGCCGAGATGCTGCGCTCGGGCGCCAACGACCTGGGCGGCACGCTGATGGAGGAGACCATCTCCCGGATGGCCGGGTCGAGTTACGGCTCGTACCGCTCGGTCCAGGACCTGGTCGCCATCGCGGAGCTGGCGGGCCGGCCGGCGAAGCCGCGTACGACGCTGTACGGGGAAGTGCCGCAGGAGCGGGTGACGGCCGCCGCCGCCTCGGACGGGCACCTGCCGGAACTGCTGCCGGTCCTGTCGGGGGAGACGTGTCCGTGAGGACGCCGGCGCGCCCCGCCCCGGAGTGGTGACGGCCGTGGCCGACCTCGCGGTGACGACCGCGGCCCTGCGCCACCGGGAACGGCGGGCGCAGGGCCGCGGGAAAGCGGGCTGATCGTCAGCCGGCCAGCAGATCCCGCTTCAGCTTGCGCAGACCCTCGCCGTCCAGACCGAGGGCCTGCTTCTCGTACGCCCCGAAGGAGCCGGACTTCTCGGAGACCTCCTGGAATCCCGAGTTGAGGTACTCGGGGCGGACGTCGAGCAGCGGCTTGTAGACCGCGGCCTGCTCGGCCGGCATCGACGCGAGCGCCGCCGCGTTCGCCTGGGCCCGGTAGTCGTTGGAGGCCAGGTAGTCCGCCATCACGGTGGATCGCGGCACGCCGAGGGCCGTCAGCAGGGCGGCGTTCGCCCAGCCGGTGCGGTCCTTGCCCGCCGTGCAGTGGAAGACGACCGCACGCGCGTCGTCGTCCGCGACGCCGCAGAACACCGTGGGGTGACCGTTGTCCGAGGTACGGAAATCCCCGGAGATTGCCGTTCAAAGGTGACCGTGGGAGTCACTCCGTACATACCGTTCCGGCCCTCAACCGCCCGTTCCCCGTTCGATTAAAGTGCTGCGGTGTCGAAGCTGCGCAGCCGTACGAGGACGGGGAAGGGGCACGGTGAGCACAGGAGCCACAGCTGTCTGGGGCCGTGTCGAGCAGCAGGACTTCCGCAGCCGGGTACGGGGCTGTCTGCTGGGCGGCGCCATCGGCGACGCGCTCGGTGCGGCCGTCGCCGGTCTCTCGCTCGAAGAGATCCGTGCGATCCACGGAGCCGACGCCGTCACCGACTTCGCCCCCGTCCACGGCCGACGCGGCGCGGTCACCGCGGTCACCCAGCTCAACCTGTTCACCGTCGACGGGCTGATCCGCGCCCAGGTCCGTCGCGACACCGGCGCCTGGCACCCGCCCACCGATGTGCACCGTGCCCATCTGCGCTGGGCCGCCACCCAGCACGAGTGGGGGCCCGACGAACGCCGCCAGGAGAACGGCTGGCTCGCCCAGAAGGAGTGGTTGTACGCCCGCCGCGCCCCCACCCGGGAATGCCTCACCGGGTTCGGCGACGCCACGATGGGCACCCTCGACCGGCCCAAGAACCCCACCGCACGCGACTCGGCGGCCCTCACCCGGTCCGCCCCGTTCGGGCTGCTCGTCGGATGGGAGCCGCAGCTCGTCCTCCAGCTGGCCGTCGAATGCGCCGCCCAGACCCACGGTCACCCCACCGCCCTGCTCTCCGCGGGGGCCCTTGCCGTCATGGTGCACGGCCTGGCCCGCGGCGAGACCCTGGACGGCTCCGTGCAGCACGCCCTCGCGCTGCTGGCCGAGCGCCCCGGCCATGAACAGGTCACCGAGGCGCTCAAACAGGCTCTCGGCTCCGTACGCCAGGGGATCCCGGGCCCGGCCCTCATCGAGGCGCTGGGCGACACGGACTCCGCCGAGGAAGTGCTGGCCGTCGCCGTGTACTGCGCCCTGGTCGGCGAGGACGTGCGGCACGGGCTGCGGCTCGCGGTGAACCACGGTGGCCCTTCCGCGGCCACCGGGGCCCTGTGCGGGGCCCTGCTCGGCGCGTTGCACGGCGAGACCGCGCTGCCGCCGGCCTGGCTCGCCGAACTGGAGGGCAGGGCCACCCTCCTCGAACTCGCCGACGACTTCGCCATGGAGATGACCCAGGGCCCGGCCCTGCACAGCCCGTCGGCCGCCGCACCGGGCTGGCTGACCCGCTACCCGCGGGGGTGACCACCGCGCTCGCGGCCGACCCGCGGAGCACGTACGAGGGGCGGGGTGCGAACACCGCCGTGTCCGTACCCCGCCCCTCGGCTCCGTGCGGGCAGATCAGTCCTTCATGCCCTCCGCGACGGTGGTGTCGCCGGCACCGGCCTGCGCCGGAACCGTCGCGCCGGCCGCCGACGGACCGTCGCCGTCCGTGTTGATCTGCTCGATCAGCGCGTCGCGCTCCGGGGTGTCCTCCGGCTTGATGAAGCCGATCGCGATGTAGAGCACCAGCGAGATCGCCAGCGGCAGCGCCACCTGGTACTGGAGCGCGACGCTCGTCTTCACCGAACCGTCGAAGTTGTAGTTGGTGAAGTAGAACGCCAGCAGACCCGCGGCCCAGCTGACGAGCGCCGCCGTCGGACCCGACTTACGGAACCTGCGCAGCAGACCCAGCATGAACGGGATCGCGATCGGACCCATCAGGCCGGCCACCCACTTGATGACGACGGAGATGATGTCCTTGAACGTCGGCGAGTTGATCTGGGTGGCGAGCGCCATCGACAGACCGAGGAAGCCGAGCGTGGACACACGGGCAGCCAGCAGACCTGTGCGGCTGCTCCAGGTCCGGGCCGCCTTCGAGAGGACCGGGGCGATGTCCCGGGTGAAGACCGCCGCGATGGCGTTGGCGTCCGAGGAGCACATGGCCATCGTGTGCGAGAAGAAGCCGACGACGACCAGACCCAGCAGACCGTGCGGCAGCAGCTGCTCGGTCATCAGGGCGTAGCTGTCGGAGGCGTCCGGCTTCTGCGCGTGGACCAGCAGCGGGGCGCACCACATCGGGAAGAACAGGACCGTCGGCCAGACCAGCCACAGAACGGCGGAGAGCCGTGCCGAACGCTTCGCCGACGCGGCGGAGTCCGTGGCCATGTAGCGCTGGGCCTGGTTCCACATGCCGCCGTTGTACTCGAACGTCTTGATGAAGAGGTATGCCAGCAGGAAGGTCACCGTGTACGGGCCCGCCGTGGGGTCGGTGTGGCCCTCGGGCAGCTTGTCCCAGACCGTCCACAGCGTGCTGACACCGTCCAGCTTGGCCATGGCGGTGACGAGCATCGCGATACCGGCGAACAACTGGATGATGAACTGCCCGAGTTCCGTGAGCGCGTCGGCCCACAGTCCGCCGACCGTGCAGTAGACGGCGGTGATGCAGCCGGTGATGAAGATGCCCTGGGAGATCGAGATGCCGGTGAAGACGGAGAGCAGGGTGGCGATGGCCGCCCACTTGGCGCCGACGTCCACGATCTTCAGCAGCAGGCCCGACCAGGCGAGCGCCTGCTGCGTCGGGATGTTGTAGCGGTTCTTGAGGTACTCGAGCGGCGAGGCGACGTGCAGTCGCGAGCGCAGCCGGTTGAGCCGCGGTGCGAAGAGCTGGGCGCCGATGCCGATGCCGATGGCGATCGGTAGCGACCACGTCACGAACGACGTGACGCCGAACTGGTACGCGATGCCCGCGTACCCGGTGAACATCACCGCGCTGTAGCCGGACATGTGGTGCGAGATGCCGGACAGCCACCACGGCATCTTGCCGCCGGCCGTGAAGAAGTCGCTGACGTTGTCCACACGCTTGTGGGACCAGAGTCCGATCGCGATCATCACGCCGAAGTAGCCGATGAGCACGACCCAGTCGAGACTGTTCATGTGCCCCCTCCTGGGGTCCGCCTTATGAACGGGGTTACGCACTTCGTCAGTACGGCCGCCCAGCGGGGCCCCGTGCGGGAGCGGGGACATCGGGGATTGAACCGCCTGTTCGGTACCTCGGTCAAGGTTTTTGGCGATCAGGGATGTGAACGCCAATCAGTAAGTCGAACGATTTTACTTGTTCTTGACCCACGGGGGCGTTGTCGTGAACGTGACGGCGGCCACACGATGAGCAGGCACTTCGTCAGGCTGTGCAGAGCAATCACGAGCACCGGAGAGCGCAGAAAGACCGCACGGGATGCGGGTCCCGTGCGGCCGAGAAGGAGGAGAACTGCCCTTAACGACAGCGGATCAGCGCATCAGCTCGCCCGCGTTGACCAGCAGGGACTGCCCGGTGATCGCCCGGGCGCGGTCGGACGCCAGGAACACCGCGGCCTCCGCCACGTCACCGTCGGTGGCCAGCTCGGGCAGCGCCATCCGTTCGGTGAGTCTGCCGAGCACGTCGGCCTCCGGCAGGCCCTCGGAGTGCGCGGTGAACCGGACGTACGCCTGCACCGGCGGGCCCCACATCCAGCCGGGCAGCACCGTGTTGACCCGGATCCGGTGCGGGCCGAACTCCCGCGCCATGGAGTACATCGCCGAGGTGAGCGCACCCTTGGACGCCGCGTACGCCGCCTGCCGCACCTGGGACGGCGCGGCGACCGACGACTGCGTACCGATGACGACCACGGAGCCTCCCCGCTCCTTGAGGGCGGGCAGGCAGGCGCGCGTCATCCGCAGCGTGCCGAGCAGATTGACGTCGATCACCGACTGCCAGGTCGCGAGGTCGGCGTCCTCGACGCCGCCGAAGTAGCTGTCCCAGGCGGCGACGTGGACCACCGCGTCGATCCGCCCGAACCGCTCCAGAGCCAGCGCGGCAAGAGCCTCGCACTGTGCCTCGTCGGTGATGTCGGTGGCCAGATGGGCGGTGTGCCGGCCTTCGGGATCGATCTCGGCGGCCGACTTGGCGAGCCGCTCCGCGGTGCGCGCCCCGAGCACCGCGCTGCCGCCGTCCCGTACCACCGTCTCCGCGATCCGGTGCCCCAGTCCGGCACCGACCCCGGACACCACGACGGTCTTCCCCGCGAGCAACATCGGTGCCTCCCGGCCCTGGCGATTTTCCTGACGGGGCGTCAGAGTAGGGCGCTGTGGCGGAGTGCGGAAGGGGAATGGCATGAGCGACGGGACTCGCAGCGACACGTACGCCGAACTGGCCGCGCTGGGGCCGTACGGAGTCCATCCCGGCCACGCGCTGATCACCATGGTGGAACCGCGTCCGGGCCACGAATACGCGTACAACCGATGGTACGAAGATGATCACTACTACGCGGGCGCGATGGCGATGCCCTGGATGTTCGCCGGGCGGCGCTGGGTGGCCACCCGGGAGCTCCAGGAGCTGCGCTACCCGGAGAAGTCCGCGGTCGCGCAGCCGGTCGGCGCCGGGTGTTACCTGTCCACGTACTGGGTGACGGACGGGCGCTACGACGACCACATGAAGTGGACCGTCGGGATCAACAAGCGGCTGAACCGGGACGGCCGGGTCTACCAGGACCGCACCCATGTGTTCACCGCGTTCCAGGACCACGAGGCGACGGTCTACCGGGACGGCGCCGCGGGCCCCAGGGATTACCACGCCCTCGACCACCCGTACCGCGGACTGGTGCTCCAGGTGATCGACGCCGAAGGCGCCGTGCAGCGGGCCGAGCTGCTGGAGTGGCTGCGCTCCCGGCATCTGCCGAAGCGGCTCGGCGGCTCACCGGCGGCGATGGTGACCGTCTTCCGCCCCACACCGCTGCCGGGTGACCGGATGACCTATGTGAAGCAGGTCGAGGGCGTCGACACCCGGCTGACCCTGCTCTGGTTCCTCCAGGAGGACCCGCGGGACTGCTGGGCGGAGCATTTCACCGGGCTCGACGCGGCGGTCGCGGAATCCGGCCTGGGCCGGGTCGAGCTGGTGGCGCCGTTCATTCCGACCGTGCCCGGCACGGACCGGTACGTGGATCAGCTGCGTTGACCGGATCTGCTGGAGGAGCCCCCTCGGCCAGGACGGCGGACCAGTCGAGAGGGCTTCCGGCGGCACCGGTATCGGTGCCGCACCCCGGTCTGTGGAAGGGCATTGGGTCAGGCGTCGACGGAGCCCTTCGCGATGTCGGAGACGAAGGCGTTCCACGCGCCGGGCACGAACGTGATCGAGGGGCCCTCGGGGGCCTTCGAGTCACGCACCGCGATCGCCTGGGCGAGAGGGGACCTGACCTCGACGCATGCGCCGTTGCCCCCGGAATACGACGACTTCGTCCAATTGTCCGTAGCACCCTGACGAATAGCCATGTTCACTCCGGTTCAGAGAGTTGTGTGAGAGGTACCAACCGCAAAACCTGTTGGCGTGATCGACGCTACTCGCCAACATCGTTGCGTGAAGGCGCCGTTCACTCGACCGGATGGCATATTCCATTCGGGCCTTCCACTTTGAGGTGGCGACGGTGTACCGTGCCGTCGCCCCACCCGTAACATCGCTTCTTTTTCCGCATAACGGACTTTGCGGAATACCGGCTCCGGACTGCCGTCGGCTGCTGTCGGCTGTCATTCAGCCGGTGTTCGCCCGGCGTTCAGCAACTGCTCAGTCGGTGCTCAGCCGGGCGTACTTCTTCGCGATGTCGGCGATGAAGTGCCGGGTCTGCTCCACATTCAGCGCCTGTGCCCGCAAGTGCTCATACATGACGCTGTATCGCTGCACATCATTCGCTTTCTCCAGATAGAGATCGCTGGTGACGCCCTCGATATAGACCACGCTGGAGTCCGCGGCGTCCGGGAATTCCAAAATGGCGTACTGCCCGTTGATGCCCGGATGCGCACCCATCTCGAAAGGCAGCACCTGCACGGTCACATGCGGCAGGTGCGACAGCTCGACGAGCTGCTCCAACTGCTCGATCATCACCTGCCGGCCACCGACCTGCCGGCTCAGCGCGGCTTCGTCGATGACCGCCCAGAGCCGCAGTGGATGTTCCTGGTCGGTGATCCGGTCCTGGCGCCGGGCGCGGACGCTGACGCGCTTGTCGATGTCGTTCGGCGGCGCCTCCGGAAGCGCGCCGTTGATCAGCGCCTCGGCGTAGCTCCGGGTCTGCAACAGGCCCGGGACGACCTGGGGTTCGTACACCCGCAGCGACTCGGCGTCCGTCTCCAGGCCGATGTAGACGCTGTACGGGATGTCGCCGAAGGCGTGCCACCAGCCCTGCTGGCGGGAGTCCTTGGCCATCTGCATGAGCGAGTCGACGATCCGGTGGTCCTCGACCTCGTACACCCCGCAGAGGTCGCGGACGTCGCGCTGGCTGATGGACCGGCGGCCGTTCTCCAGGCGGCTGATCTTCGACTGCGAGACCAGCAGCCGCTCCGCCACCTCCTCGGCCGTCATGCCCTTGAGCTCGCGGAGGCGGCGCAATTCCTGACCCAACCGGCGTCGCCTGACGGTGGGATTGACGTTGGTCGGCACGGAAACGGCACCTCCGGCTGTGTAGCTGTGCGTATCTACTGCTCAGCAGATTGCCACCCATGGGCCGGGTTGCGCTGGGAAATGGCCACACGCAGGCGCGCGGGGCAGCCGGTGGACCGGCTGCCCCGCGCGTGGTGCGGCTCCCGAACCGGGTCTTGGGGACGTCGGTGCGGCGGTATTCGGTTGTCCCGGCGGTGCGGTGCGATCCGCTGCCCTAATGGGCCGCGGTGTGCACCATGCTGTCGCGGCGTGACTGCGACTGCACTTGCGGTTGCAATGGCGCTCCCGCCGCCTGGTTGCGGCGCGGTTGTGCGACCGCCCCGTTCTGGACGTCCATCACGGCGTGCGCCACGAGACCGCCCATCGGGTCGTGTCTGATCAGGTCCCGGAGCCGGGAGCGCGACGAGCGCCCCTCGTTCCCGGGGTAGAGGTGCTTGCCGAGTCCGACCGCGTGGGCCAGTGCGGCGAGCGCCGCGGTCCGCGGGTCCGGCGGTACACCGGTGCGGATCGCACTGTCCAGCCGGGATCTGATCTCCCGGCTGATTGCCGTGTCCGTCGCCTGGTAGCGAGTCGTCGGCAGCACCCCGCACATCTGTCCCGCCACGGCATGCACCATGCCGCACCGCTCCAGATGCGAGAGATAGGTCTGACGCAGCCCCAGCCGGGGCCCGCCAATCCAGTGGACGGCCCGGACCGGGCTGCCGCGTCGGCGCAGCAGTTCCAGTGCGGAGTCCAGTGTCGGATCTCCTGTCGGCCGTGGCATCACCACGGCGATACGATCCCCGTCAGGGGCTATCCGTCCTGCCAGAGCCAGCTCCACTAGCTGTGCTCCGGCGAGGCCGAGGTCGAGCGACTGCGGCTGCGCTGTGGTACCCGTGGTCGGGTCCAGAGCGAGCAGCAGAAGCTCCTCCGGAATTGTTCTGCGGCTCCTGCCCATCCATGCCTCCCCGCGTGGATGAATGACAGGGTGACCCCTCTCACATTGGTCTGTCGAGGGCGCCTGGGTGCTTCGTACGGGAACCAGTAGGTATGTCGTTCTCGTCTAGCAGCCCGGCCGAGGGTTCACACAGGACACTGGTAGCTGGTTCGGACAGTGCGGGGGGCGTCCCCGCGGCGCATGGAGGAGGCATCGGTGGCGGGCGAGTCCCCCGACAGGTCGGAGCAGCAGAAGTCGTCGGGCGCGGCTCGGAGCGAAAGCGATCCGCGACTCGCCGTCTTCCGTGACGCGGCAGCCGTGGCGGATGCCGGAACCGGAGCCGCGGGTGGAACCCGAGGCAATCCGGATACGGCGACGGCGGTGTTCCGTACGAGGCCCGTGGAGGCCGGCGAGGGCGAGGGGCAGGACTCTCGCGAAGGCCTCGGCGAGGGCCTCGAAGGGGCGAGGAACGGCTCTCACGGCTCCCACGGTCCCGAGCGGGCCGAGGACGCCCCCGAGGCCCCGGAGGCGGCCTCTGGGCCCGAGGAACCGGAGGGGTCCGAGGAGGGCGCCCGGGCCGCGGAGACGGCCGGGTCGGCCGAAGAGGCGGGAACCGGGACCGCAGCGCCCGAGGAGAGCGACGCGCGGCTGCGTGCTGCGGTCGCCGCATGGGTGGGGAAGGGCACCGCCGGCGCGAAGACGGCCGAGAAGGCCGAGCAGGCCCAGAAGGACGAGAAGTCGGAGACGGCCGAGCAGGCCGAGCGGGACGAGGAGCCCGACGCGGTCGCGGTCACCGAGAGTGACGATGTCACGCGGAGCGACACGCCCGAGGTCGTCGACGAGGCGGGTGACAGCGGGACGACGTCCGCCGGCACGGCCGGGGACGAGTCGGATGAGTCTGACGAGCCGGTCGCATCGGACGCAGCCGATGCCGCTGCTGCGGATGAGGACGAAGCCGACGAGGCGCATGCCGAGGGCGCCGTGAAGCCTGCGGCATCCGACGATGCCGATGCCGCGGACGAGGGTCCGGGCGAGAACGCGGGCGAGGCGGAGGACGACGAAGCCGACGGCGCTGCCGACGGGGCCCAGGTCCCCGGCGCCCCCGAGGGGAGCCCCGAGGGCGGGGAGAGCGTCGAGGCAGCCGATGCCGCCGAGACGTCCCAGTCCGCCGAGTCCGCCGAGTCCGCCGAGTCCTCCGAGCCTGCCGAGGACAAGCGCGCGATCGATCAGCCCACGGCTGTCTTCAGGACGGTCCGGCCGGACCGGGTCGACCAGCCGACGACCGCGCTGAAGATCACCCCGCCCGTGCCGAAGCCGGAGCAGAAGCCTCGGCAGAGGCCGGAGGCCGAGGCCGAGAGTGCCGCGGAGCGCACCAGTCAGTTCGTGCCGCTGCGCCGCGACGAGGCGCGGCCCGCCCCCGCCGTCCGCAAGCCCGAGACACCCGCGTCGGCCGCCGCGCCCTCGCTCAGCGGTGCCGAGCGGACCCGGCAGCAGCCGATGCCGCCCCGGCCGCCGCTCGACCTGCTGGCCGAGCTGACGAACACGCCTCCGCCGCCGGAGACGCCCGTCCGTACGGCCGTGCGCCGGGTCAAGATCTGGACCCCGCTCGCGGTGCTCCTGCTGATCGTCTTTGCGATCGTGCAGGCGGTGCGCCCACTGCCGACGCCCGAGCTCCGGCTGACGGCGCAGTCGACGTACGCCTTCGACGGCAGCAAGCCCTCACTTCCGTGGCCGAACGAGGGCCAGGGCTACATGGCGGCGACCGGCCTCGGCACGGTGGACTCGTTCGGGGAGCAGAAGGCCGTGCCGATCGGCAGTGTGGCCAAGGCGATGACCGCGTACGTCGTGCTCAAGGACCACCCGCTCAAGAAGGGCCAGGCCGGTCCGTCCATCACGGTCGATGCCAAGGGGGAGTCGGACGGCAAGCTGGACACCACGGGCGAGTCGACGCTCAACACCGTGAAGGCCGGGGACAAGCTCACCGAGCAGGAGGCCCTCTCGGCCATAATGATTCCGTCCGCGAACAACATCGCGCGGCTGCTGGCGCGCTGGGACGCCGGCTCCGAGGAAGCGTTCGTCAAGAAGATGAACGACACCGCCAAGTCCCTCGGCATGAAGAACACCACGTACACCGACCCGTCCGGACTCACCGCGACCACGGTGAGTTCGGCCGAGGACCAGGTGAAGCTCGGCCAGAAGCTGGTGGAGATCCCGGCGCTGATGGCGATCACGAAGCTGCCGTCGTGGACCGACCCGTCGGGCAAGCCCTGGCGGAACTACAACACCCTCGTGCCGTACGACGGCGCCCTCGGCATCAAGACCGGCTCCACGACCAAGGCGGGCGGCAACCTGCTCTTTGCCGCGCACAAGATGGTCGGCGACACCGACCAGCTGATCGTCGGTGCGGTGCTGGGCCAGCACAAGGGGCCCTCCATCATCGACACGGTCAACGCCGTCAGCAAGGACGTGATGGTCGCGACCGAGAACCTGCTGAAGAGCGGGAAGGTGGTCAGGAAGGGCGATGTCGTCGGTGCGATCGACGACGGGTTCGGCGGTACCACCCCGGTCGTCGCGACCGAGGACGTGGCGGCGGTCGGCTGGCCCGGTCTGACGGTCAAGCTCGAACTGACCGACGACGGGAAGACGCTCCCGCACGAGGCTGCCGCCGGAACCCACGTCGGCACGCTCACCGTGGGTGAGGGGACCAGCCAGGTGAAGGTGGCGGTGGCGCTGCAGAGCGATCTGACGAACCCGTCCTTCGGCCAGAAGCTGACCCGAATCAGCTGACGCGGAAGGGGGAGGGGGTGCCGTTCCCGGCACCCTCTCCCCTTTTTTCCGTGCCGGTACCGGCACGGACTTCCTCTTTGCGTACGTGTTAGCGTCCCCGGACAACCGGGGAGCGCCGGACGGCGTCCTCACAGGTGGTACGGAGACGGGGAGAAGCCGTAGTGACCACCGCGGAGCCGAGACCCGGCCGTGAGGCGGCCGGGAACAGCGATGTGCGAGGCGACGTGACGAGCGGCGGTGGTGGCGGCATGAATGTCCGGCTGCCCGCCCCGCGTACCCCGGAACCGCAGGCCACGGCTACCGAACCGCCCGAGCCGACCGGCGGTCGGCAGGCCCGTACCCGGCAGTTGCTGCGCCACCCCGTCACCATCGCGACGGCGGCCGCCGCGGTCACCCACATCCTCTGGTTCTTCCTCTTCGCGAACAGTGGCGGCGATCTCGCGGCGCAGGACGCCTGGGCCGAATTCGTCGGCCGGTATCCCGGTACCGCGTACAACCTCGCCTGGTACGGGGGCATGCACCCCGTCTCGTACAGCGTGGTCTCGCCGTATCTGATGTCCGTGCTCGGCGTCCGTACGACGATGATGATCGCCGGGACGGTGTCGGCAGGGCTGACCGCGTTGATCGTGGTGCGGGTCCGGGCCGTCCGGAACCCGCTCGCCTGCTCGCTCGCCGGAGTGTTCGCGTACCTGTGCAACGCGCTGTCCGGGCGGGTGACGTTCGGGCTCGGCATGATGTTCGCGCTGGGCGCGGTGGCCGCGGTGTTCTGCTGGCCGTACCGGTGGCGCCACAAGCGCTGGGCGAAGGCGGCCGTCGCCGCACCGCTCGCCGGGCTGGCCACGGCGGGCAGCCCCGTGGCGGGGCTGTTCCTCGGTGTGGTGGCCGCCGCGCTGTTCCTGAACAAACGGCGCCCCGGCGCGTACGCACTGGGCCTGGCGCCGGTCGTCGTCGTCGCACTGTCGGCGTGGCTGTTCCCGTTCTCCGGTACGCAGCCGATGTCGCTCGCGACGCTGTCCCTGCCGTTCGTCTTCGCCGTTCTCGTCCTCGTCCTCGTGCCGAGCGAGTGGCGCACGGTCCGCACCGCCGCCGCGGTCTACGGGTCGGGGACCCTGCTGACCTATGTGGTCGACTCGCAGATCGGCTCCAACGTCACGCGGATGGCGATGCTGTTCGCCGGGGTGGTGCTGCTCGCCGCGCTGCCGTACGCCGTGCCGCGTTCGCGGCGCTGGTACGCGCTGGTCCTGGCATTCGCCGGCATGAACATCTGGATCGGCGTCAAGGGCGTCGACGACATCGTCCGTACCGCCCCTGCCGCCTCCTGGACGCGGGAACTGGCCCCGCTGGTCAACGAGCTCCAGGAGGTCGGCGCGGAACGCGGCAGGGTCGAGGTGGTGCCCGCCAGCAGCCACCGCGAGGCGTCCGCGCTCGCCCCCTACGTCAATCTGGCCCGCGGCTGGAACCGGCAGGCCGACATGGAGCGCAACCCGCTCTTCTACGACGACACGCTGGGCCCGGTGAACTACCGTCAGTGGCTCGACCGCTGGGCGGTGCACTACGTGGTGCTGCCCAAGGGGGAGCCGGACTCCACCGGCGCGGCGCAGGAGGCGGCGCTGATCCAGAAGGGCCAGCCGTATCTGAAGGCCATCTGGTCCGACCCCAACTGGCAGCTCTTCGAGGTCGACAGCCCGGTGCCGCTGGCCGACCCGCCGGCGACGGTGGACCGGGCGGGTGCGGGTGAGCTGACCATCCATGTGCAGCGGGCCGGCCGGGTGCTGATCCGGATCCCGTACTCGCGCTGGCTCGCCCTGGTCGATTACGAGGGCAAGAGCGTGGAGCGGCCGCAGGAGACGGAGTCGTCCAAGCGGCGCGCGGACCAGGACAGCCCGCGGACCTTCGTCAACACGAACGGCTGCCTGCTCAAGGTGGACGAGGACGAGGACGGCGACGAGTGGACGGAACTGCTCGCGCCGCGCCCCGGGGTGTACCGGCTGGCGGCCCCGTACCAGCTGTCGCCCGGTACGCCGTGCCCGGAGGAGCTGCGCTGAGGAGGGCGCGGACAGGGAAGCGCGGACAAGGGGAGAGCGTGCAAATCGTGCACGGTCCCTCCCTCCGAGGGCGTAGCCCTGGCATGGTGTGCTGCCATGAGGTGCCAACGGTGCGGCAGTGAACAGCGGGGTGCGCTGCCGGGATTGATCTGTCCGGACTGCGGATCGGTAACCCGGTCGGCCGGCGAGGACGGTTCCTGGATCGCCCGTGAGACGCTCGCGGGCCGGCTGTCCACGTTGCCGCGGAGCAGAAAGGCCCTGCTGGCGGCGGGAGTTGTGGTGGTGGCCGGCTCACTGGTCACGGGCGCCTCGCTGCTCGCTTCAGGCGGCGACGACAGCGGTCGGCGTACCGGGGCGGTGGGACGCGCGGGTATCCCGCCGGACGGCATCGGGGGCGGCGCCCCGACCCGGATCGGTCCGTCCGGAACGGAGAGCCCGGACCCGGCACCCGCCTCTTCGGAGTCGCCGTCGTCACCACCGTCGCCCCGGTATCCGGCGCCCAGCCCGTCTCGTACCGTCAAGTCACCGCCCGACAAGGGGGGTTACACGTACACGGCCTGGGCCGGGCCCGGCTGCTCGACGGGCGAATACCACGAGCACGGCCGGTTCGAGGACGGTGACGACGGCTGGTACACGGTCGACTCGGGCGGTTACCGGGGCAGTACGTGCGACGGGCGGTTCAGCGCCGTGCCGATGTCGGGCAGCACGACCCAGGACCGGGGTAACACCGCCACCTGGTCCTGGCACCTGGGCAGTGGCTACCGTGAGTGCGCGCTGACCGTGTTCGTGCCGGACAGCGGCCGCGACCGCGATGTCGCGGGGAACCCCACCGTGTACCGGGTGCTCTCGAACCCGGACGACGCGGACTCCGCATATACCGGCTTCGCCGTACGTCAGACCGTGCATCGCGGCACCGCCGTCGATGTGAGCAGCTACCCGGTCAAGGGCGACACGTTCGCGGTGCAGCTGATCGACCGGGGGCGCGACTGGGGTGACGAGGAACTGGTTGGCGCGCATCACGCAGCAGCGCAGTTGAGGGTGAACTGCCGCTGAGGCCGATGGCCCGGGTGTCGAGCGGAACGGCAGCTATCCGTCCGGCTCGGGAGTCATAGTGGACGCATGAGCCTGACCACCGACGGAGAGCCACCCGGCCCTGTGCGGTTCCACCTTTTGTGCGATCGCCGGGGCTGCCAGGCGCGCGCCGTGTTCGACCTGGTCATCGCGGACCCGCCACCGGACATCGAGTCGGACCTCTTCGGTCACGTCCTCCACAGCGCGACCATCGCCTCCCCGTACATCGAGGAGCTCGGCTGGAAGTACGTCCAGCAGGAGGGCTACTGGTGCCCGGGCTGCGCCGCCCCGGGCCGTCGGCCGAGGCCGAGGGGCATCACATCCTCCTGAGGGCTGTTCCGTAGTCCCTGGCGGGCGCACGACGACAGCCACAGCACCTCACTGCGTTGCCGGAACGCCCGAATACGACCGGTACGAGGACACCTCTCCGTCTTGCGATGCGCCGCGTCCGAAGCCGCGCGCTGATCCACCAGGGATTACGGGACAGCCCTTGGGGTCTCGTCCGGATCATGCCGGCCTCACGCCTGATCCGGACGAAAGACCCCAGGCGGCGCAGCGCATCGCGGCACGGTTCGGCGACCACCGAAGAGTCCCGCCTCTAGCGTCGAACCATGACGACGACGACCGGCTCCACCTCCGGCACCGCACCCCGCTCCACCCCGGCGACCGACGGCCGCGACCCCGCCGGGATCGTCGCGGACATGGTCGACCACGTCCTGGCCCTCGCCGCGACCTGGACGGCCTGGGACGGGCGCCCCATCCCCGCCGACGACCGCGTCCACACCCCGCACAAGGCGATCCGCCGCGTCGCCGACCATCTGGTCGACCACCTCGCCGAGATGGAGGCGCGGCTCGTGGGGGAGGAGACGCAGCCGGACCACTGGCACGCATCGGCGACCACCACCGGGGCGGACCTCGCCCCGTTCACCGGGGCCGATCTCGACGAGGCCCGCAGTCGGCTGACGCGACTGGCCATGATCTGGGTGAACCGTCTCGAGGCGCTGACGCCCGAGCAGCTGGACCACTCTCCCGGCGCCGGCTGGACGTTCCGCCAACTCGCGTTCCACGTAGCGGAATCGATCTATTACGCGGATGCCGTAGGAGACCTCGCACCCGCCCGCATGCCCGAGCGCGCCGAACGGACCCTGACACCATGACCGACTTCGCCGCCTTCACGGCGTTCACTTCCCTGCACCGTGCGACGACCGCGTCACCGTTGCTGCTCCCCAACGCCTGGGACCACGCCTCGGCGACGGCCCTGCGCGAGCAGGGCTTCCCCGCCATCGGCACCACAAGCCTCGCAGTGGCCGCGGCGGCCGGACTGCCCGACGGTACGGGAGCGACCCGCGCGGAGACCGTGCTTCTGGCCCGGCGCCTGGGCGCCGGGCCGTACCTGCTCTCGGTGGACGCCGAGAGTGGGTTCAGCGACGACCCGGCCGAGGTGGCCGAGCTGGCCCGTGAACTGGCGGCGGCAGGGGCGGTCGGCATCAACCTGGAGGACGGCAGGGGCGACGGCACTCTCACGCCGGTGGAGCTGCACGCGGCGAAGATCGCGGCGGTGAAGGCCGCCGTCCCGCATCTCTTCGTGAACGCCCGCACCGACATGCACTGGCTCGGCGGCCCGGGGGCGGCGGTGGCCGGCACGACGGACCGGCTCGATGCGTATCAACAGGCGGGCGCGGACTGCGTGTTCGTTCCCGGTCTGATCGACCCCACTGCGATCGCCGAGCTGGTGAAGACCCTGGACGTACCCCTCAACATCCTCTACTCGCCGTCCGGGCCCACGGTCGCGCAGCTCGGTGAGCTGGGCGTGCGCAGGGTGAGTCTCGGCTCGCTGCTGTACCGCGCGGCACTCGGGCAGGCGATGGCCGTGGCGGCGAACGTCCGGGCGGGCCGGCCGGTGGGCGGGGACGTACCGACGTACGCACAGGTGCAGAACCTGAGCGTACGTGGGCACGGCTCGGGCCCGAGCTCCGGCTGAGCCCTGGCGGTCGGTCGGCGAAGACGTCGCCGAAGCAGGAGAGCCCGGCAGGCCCGCCGACCGAACCCGGACCAACCGTCCTTGTCGACGTCGGCGATGGCGGCCGCGTAGCCGCCCGCGAGCTCGCTCGACGCCTTGAGGCCGGCGGAGCCGCCCTCGCAGAGGCTCCTGTGGAAGGCCCCTGCGGGCTACCGGGGCTCGCGGCCTTTGAGCCGTTCAGCCGCCGGTGCACGGTCCGCGCGGTGTGTACGGGCGCCGTGCACGTCGAGCACGGTCCGGAACTGCTCGTGCGCCTCGCGGACGCGGCCTGTCGCCAGGTAGGCGCGGCCCAGACGGCTACGGATGTCCATCTCCAGCCAGTCGCAACTGGGGTCGGTGAGTGGGTTCAGCAACTGGTGCTGGAGGAGGGCCTGGTGATGGAGGGCGATGGCCGCGCCCGGGTTTCCCTCACCCTGCTCCGCCGTGCCCAGCCGGGTCAGGCTGCGCGCGCAGAGGAAGACGTCCCCGACCTGCTCGACCAGGCGGATCGCCTCGCGGTACAGGCTCTTGGCTTCACCGTAGTGGCCGAGGCGGAGGTGGACGTCGGCGGCGCAGCTCAAGGGCCTGCCGAGCATGCGCGGTCTGCCGTCCGTCTCGGCGTGGGTGCGGGCTTCGGCGAAGCAGGCCAGCGCCTCCTCGTTCCGTCCCCCGAATTGGTGGGTGAGGCCGAGGATGACGAGTGCCGTGGAGGCGACCCAGTCGTTGCGCAGTCGCCCGGCCAGGTCCACCGCCGCGGTGACGTGGCGAATCGCCCGGTCGCCGTCGCCCACACTGAGGTCGAGAGCCCCGAGCCCGGCGAGCGTCCGGACCTCTTCGCCCGGGTCGGGGCGGCGCCGCATGAGGTCCAGTGCCTCGGTGAAGCAGGTGCGTGCCTGTGTGTACCTGCGTTGGTGTATCGCGGTGTAGCCCAGGCAGTTCCGTAGTGCGACGGCCATCCGCCCGTCGGTTGCCTCGTCCACGTGGTCGAGTGCGATCTCGAGAGCCGTCTGGCACTCGTGGTAGCGGCCCTGCCGTACGAAGTAGTCGACCAGCGCCTCGGCGATCCAGCAGGCGTAGTCGGCTTCGCCGAAGGCCGCGGCGTGTCCGACGACGTCGGCGAGCTCTCCACCGGCCGCGTCCAGCCAGGCCTCCGCCTCCTGCCAGGTCGTGAACGGAGCTCCATCGGGCCGGGGTCCGGTGGGGAAGTTGCGGGAGCCCCAGTCGCTGGCGATCCGGGCCGCGTCCAGGTACAGGCGGAGTGCGGCCGTGCGTGCGGCGGCCGCTTCGGCGGGCGCGGCTTCCGCGAGGTGCCGTGCGTGCACGCGAACCAGGTCGTGCAATCGGTAGCGGCCCGGACGTGGCTGCTGCAGAAGACTCGTGTCGACCAGGCTTTCCAGGATCTGTTCGGTGGCGTGGGACGGCCCGTGGAGCATGGTCGCCGGCGTCAGCACGTCGAACTCGACCGTCGGTACCAGGCCCAGGGCGCGGAAAGCGCGCTGCTGCTCGGGTGCGAGATGTTCGTACGACAGGGTGAAGGCCGTCTCCACACTGCGATCCCCGACGCTCAGTTCGCCGAGCCGGTGCTCGTCGCCTGCCATGCGGCCTGCCAGGTACCCCACCGTCCAGGTGCTGCGGTTCTGCAGCCGCGAGCCGGCGATGCGCAGTGCCAGCGGCAGTCCGTCGCAGAGCCCGACCAGATGATGCGTCGCCTCCGGCTCCCTGCCCGCGCGCTCCTCTCCGATGATGTGGGTGAGCAGGGACACCGCGTCCCCGCTGTCCAGGGGCTCCAGGGTGACCCGTCGGTCGGCGTCGAGTTCGGCCAGCCGTCGTCGGCCGGCCACCAGCACCCTGCTTCCCGCCCCTGCCGGCAGCAGCGGTCGTATCTGGTCGGCGTCCAGGGCGTCGTCCAGCACGAGGAGCAGTCGCAGCGGGCTCGTCGCCGCGCGCCAGACGGCGGTGAGCTCTTCGAGGTCGCTAGGCAACTCGCCCTTGGCCACGCCGAGCGATCGCAGCAGCCGCTGCAGCGCCTGCTCCGGCGATTGCCGCCGCTGCGTGCTGTGCGCGCGCAGGTCCGCGAACAGGCAGCCGTCCGGGTAATGGGCGCTGAGCTCCCGGGCCGCGCGCACCACGAGCGCGGTCTTGCCGACGCCGGCCGTGCCGTCCACCGTCACGATCGATACGGATCCGGGCGCGGAAGGTGCGATCAGCTGCGCCAGCTCGGCCTCCCGCCCGATCAGGTGACCGGCGTCGCCCGGCAGTTCATTGACTGTGCGACCGGGCCGGGACCGGACGGAAGGAGCGGCGGAGCGCGTCGTGGCCCGACCGAGGAGAAGTTCGTCGTCCCGGCGCAGCACCGCTTCGTGTACCCGGCGGAGCTCATCACCTGGATCGACCCCGAGCTCGTCGCGCAGTCGCTCGCACATGTCCTGATGGACGGCCAGGGCGTCCGCCTGGCGTTCGCTGCCGTACAGGGCGCGCATGCGTAACGCCACCAGCGACTCGTCGTACGGACTGGACGCCGACAGGGCGGCGAGACCGTCCAGGGCATCGGCGAATCGGCCGAGCAGAACCAAGCACTCGAGCCGCTCCACCCGAACCCTGAGGAGACGCTCCAGCAGCCGCTGCCGTTCGACGTCGGCGAACGGTCCGGGCAGCCCGGCCAGCGGCTCGCCGTCGAACAGGGCGAGTGCGGCCGACAACCGGTCCACCGCGGTGGCCGGATCGCCGGACGCCTTCGCGCGCTGAGCGCCCTCGATGTGCTCGGCCAGGTCCGCCGCATCGAGCTGGACATCGTCGACGACGAGGCGGTACCCGCCCCCTTCCCCGCGGATCACGGACTCCGCCGGCCCGGTGCCCTCCGCGTCGAGGGTCTGCCGCAACTCGTAGATGTAGCTGGGCAGTACCTTGCGGCCGGTTCTCGGCGGCTCGGCCCCCCAGACCCCGTCGAGCAACTGCTCGTGGCTCACCAGAAAGCCCGGACGCAGCGCCAGTGCGGCCAGCACCGCCTGTCGCCGGACGGGCCCCAGGGGCAGCTGAGCCCCGCCACGCCAGGCCCGCACCGGCCCGAGCACGGCAAGCCGGAGCCGTCGACAATAACCCGCGCCCACCCGAAGCCTCCGCTCCGCTCCGCGCATCATCAGAATTTCATTGGCATTGCAGCGTGTGCCGTCATGGTTTGCAAGTGCCCATCGAAACCCCGGGGTTCAACCGCGGGAAGGACCGGTGGGCGCTGTACCGGGCGGCGGCCGTTGGCGGGGGAAATGGCCGCCGCCCCCCGAGGAAGGAACCGGACGTGACCGTCATCGACAGGTCTCTCACGAGATTGCTGAAACAGCGGAGGCTCTTCCTCACGCGCGAGCGGAGCGATGCCGCGGAGATCGTCTACGTATGCGTGGACGACGGACTCCCCGGTGGCTATCCGGTCGGCTACGTCATCCCGTCCCGTGCGGGGACCTGGTTTGCGTACGCCCGAGCCCGCCCCGGCCGCGTCTTCGCCAACGACCAGGTGGACGCCGGCCTGTCGAGTGTCGAGGAGGCCGTACGCGCCGTCCTCGATCACGCCCGCTACGGGGACGTCCTGTTCGCCCTGGAACAGCGAGCCGGCTCCGACACCACGTACACCGCCGAGGTGCACCGGGCCCACGCCACCTGGCTCGCCGCGCTCGCCGAGCCCGAAGGCATCACCCACCTCGGCAACGGCAGGGTCCGCTTCACCGGCCCCGCCGTCGCGTATCTGCGCGGACTTCCGGAACGCGTCGGCTGCCACGTGGACGACGGGGGCAGGATCCGGCTGGGCGGAGAGTCGTACCGGTTGATCCGCGAGACGCGGCACACCGTCGAAGCATGCGCTGAAGGAGGCACGGGCTGACCGAGTCCGAGTCGGCGGCCGCGGGGGCGGCGGGCGACCGTCCGGACGGCTCGCCTGCCTGCCGATCCGACGGCGGCGCGGTACGTGCTCCGGGAAGCGGCCGGGACCGCTTCGGTGTGCAGACGTTGCCGTCGGGGATTGCCGTCATCGCAGCTTGTGGAGGGAGTGCGTGCCCGGCAGGAGGCCGGCTCCGAGCTGTTCCGTCCCACCGAAGGCTGTACCGGTGCGTGCTCGTCAGGCTCCGAACGAAGAGCCCCGGCCGATCCGATGGGCCATCAAAGAGCGTCTGTGCGTGCTGATCCTGCATGCCGGGGCTGCCATGCCCCGCCCGTCCGGTCGGGCGCGCTCAGGTAATGGCTTCCGAGTGCCCGTCGGGGAGGCTGCACGTGGGGCCGCGGTAGGGGCCACCCTGATTGACCGTTCCACCCTGGGCCGTGCACTGCTCGGACGAGATGGTCGGATACGTCGCCGCCTGAGCGGTGGCGGCGCCGACGGCGCTCACGCCGGCGAGGGTTGCTGTGGCGAGGGCGAGGCCCAGCAGTCGTCGTATACGCATGGCTTTCTCCTCTCGAGTGCCCCCGGTTCGGGTGGCTTCGGGATGACCGGGCTCATGCCGGGGACGCTCTCCTACTCAGAATGGGTGACGGTGAGCTGCCCCGCGAGTCGTGGCCGGCAGGAACCCTGTTCCGGGTTTGATCAGCAGACATTGAAGCGCCCCAGCACTTCTTCAGCGACGAGACCGCGAACGTCGGACAGTCCGCGCAAGACGTCCTCGGGTGAGCAGAAGAGCCCTCACTCATTGGCAATTGGATCCAGCCGTCCGGGTAGCGGCAGGGGAGCGCGGGGCGGCCGAGCGCGGACCCGGAGTCCGGACACTCGGCCGCCCCGTCGGACCGGCGCCCGCAGGCGCCAGGCGCGGGCCGGTCAGCGCATGGAGCGGAAGCCGGTGCGGACCTCGTTCACGAAGAGCTCCGGCTGCTCCCAGGCGGCGAAGTGGCCGCCCTTGGGGAGCCGGTTGTAGTGGACGAGGTTCGGGTAGGCCTGCTCCGCCCAGCTCTTGGGGGCCTGGTAGAGCTCGTCGGGGAAGACGCTCACGGCGACCGGGAGCTTGACGCCCTTCGAGCCGAAGAACGGCGTCTTGTTCTCCGCGTAGAGACGGGCCGCGGATATCGCCGTGTTTGTCAGCCAGAACAGCGTGATGTTGTCCAGGACATCGTCCCGGGACAGGCCCTCGCTCACTCCGTTGAAGGACCGGGTGATCAGGGCCAGACTGGCTTTGTCGTGGTCGAGCAGGAAGGCCGCCAGGCCGACGGGGGAGTCCGCGAGCCCGGTCAACGACTGCGGGCGCGAGCCCATGATGTAGGCGTAGTAGACGTGCCGGTACACGAAGTCCAGCTGCTCCACGGCCGCCTTTTCCTCGTCATTGGCGAGAACGATGTCGGCCGGCAGCGGGCCGCCGGTGATGATGGCCTGCTCGATGGCGGGCGGGATCACCTTGGGCATGTTGGTGTGGATCCCGACCAGGCCTTCGGGCTCCTGCACGCCCATGAGGTCGGTGACGACCGCGCCCCAGTCGCCGCCCTGCGCGACGTACTTGGTGTAGCCCAGGCGCTTCATCAGCTCGCCCCAGGCGGCGGCGATGCGCTCGGGGTCCCAGCCCTTCGCGGTCGGCTTGCCGGAGAAGCCGTAGCCGGGCATCGAGGGGATCACCACATGGAAGGCGTCCGAGGCGTCGCCGCCGTGGGCCGTCGGGTTCGTGAGCGGCTCGATGATCTTCAGCTGCTCGATGACCGAACCCGGCCACCCGTGCGTGACGATCACCGGCAGCGCATTCTCGTGCTTCGAGCGGACGTGGATGAAGTGAATGTCCAGCCCGTCGATCTCGGTGATGAACTGCGGGTAGCTGTTCAGCTTCGCCTCGACCTTGCGCCAGTCGTACTCCTCGGCCCAGTACCGCGCCAGTTCCTGAACGGTGGCGAGCTGGGTGCCCTGGGACTGGTCCTCGACGGTCTCCCTCTCGGGGAAACGCGTCGCCTTGATGCGTGTACGCAGATCCGCGAGCTCCGCCTCGGGGAACTCGAACGTGAACGGACGGATCGCCGTCGACGCGGAAGTGTCAGACATGTCGAAATTCTCCTTGCTGTGTCAGCGGCTCTGTGCCGCGGGCTCTTCCACAGTGGACGGGGGGCGGTGCGCGTCGCCCCGGGGGAACTCCCGGGGGTGGCCCCGTGGCCGGACCCCGGGGCCGGTCGGAGCTCGCGAAACCCTAAATAACGCCTGAAAGGGAATAAAGTCATATGAAGGGGTAAATCGACGCATCGGGGAGACCGGCCCATGGGCGTGCCCGCCATCGATTCGCAGGTGTCTCTACGAGGCCGGGGCCAGGAGATGGCCGCATTGGACCGGGTCCTGGCCACGGCGCGGGCGGACAGCAGCGCGGTACTGGTGCTACGCGGAGTGGCGGGTATCGGCAAAACAGCTTTGCTCGACTACGCAGCCGGCCGAGCCGACGGATTCCGCACCGTCGCCGTCGCGGGCATCGAGTCGGAGATGGAACTTCCGTTCGCGAGCCTCCACCAGCTGTGCGCACCCCTGCTGGGTCGGCTCGGCGATCTGCCGGCACCCCAGTGCGCTGCGTTGTCCGTCGCCTTCGGGCTGCGGGAGGGAGGGCCGCCGCAGCGCTTCCTGGTGGGCCTGGCGGTGCTGAGTCTGCTGGCCCGCGCCGCCCTGGACCGGCCCGTGGCTTGCATCGTCGATGATGCGCAGTGGCTTGATGACGGGTCGCTGCAGGTGCTGGCGTTCGTCGCCAGGCGGCTGGTGGCCGAACCAGTGGCTTTGGTCTTTGCCCGGCGGGATTCTGCTGATGACCGTGAGCTGGAAGGTCTTCCGGAACTGATCGTCAAGGGTCTGAGGGAGCCCGATGCGCGTGCCCTGCTGGCGTCGGCTGTCCGCGTGCCGTTCGATCCGCTGGTACGGGAACGGATCGTTGCCGAGGCGCAGGGCAACCCGATGGCTCTGCTGCAGTTGCCGCGCGCGCTCGCCCCCGCCGAACTGGCGGGCGGCTTCGGTTTCCCCGGCGAAGGCCCCGTGGCCGGCTACATCGAGACAGTCCTCGATCAGCGGTTCCAGACGCTGCCGGAGGAGAGCCGACGGCTCCTGACGACCGGCGCGGCCGAGCCGACCGGGGATGTGGACCTGTTGTGGCGCGCGGCCGGCCTGCAAGGCATCCCCGCGGCCTCGGCCGCCGCGGCGGCCGAGGCCGCGGGGATGGTCGAGTTCGGCGCGAAAGTGAGGTTCCACCACCCCCTGGTGCGCTCGGTCGTGTACCGGAGGACGTCCGCACCGCAGCGCCGGGCGGCGCACCAGGCGCTGGCGGAGGCCACCGATCCCCACCTCGACCCCGACCGCAGGGCCTGGCACCGCGCCCACGCCGCCGCCCGGCCCAAGGAGAGCGTCGCGTTCGACCTGGAGCGCTCGGCGTGCCGGGCCCGGGGCCGGGGAGGTGCTGCCGCGGCGGCGGCGTTCCTGCGGCGGGCAGCCGAGCTGACGCCCGATCCCGCGCGCCGCGTCACCCGGGCGCTGGCCGCCGCCCAGGCCACGATCGATGCCGGCGGCGTCGATCAGGCCCACAGCATGCTGGCGGTGGCGGAGGCCGGTCCCCTCGACGACCTGCAGCGCGCCCGGCTGGAGCGGCTTCGGGCCCGGCTGGTGTTCTCCCAGGTACGCGGCGGTGGCGCGCCCCGCCTCCTGCTCGACGCCGCGCACCGGCTGGCACCGCTGGACGCCGCCCTCGCCCGCGACACCTTGCTGGAAGCTTTCGGTGCCGCGATGTTCGCCGGTCGGCTGAGTGAAGGACCCGGGCTGCGAGAGGTGGCGGAGGCAGTGCGCGCCGGACCGCCGCCGTTGTCCCCGCCGCGGATGGTGGACGTCCTCCTGGAGGGCATGACCAGCCTGGCCATCGACGGCCACGCCGTCGGCGTCGGCGCTCTCCGGGAAGCGCTGCGGCTCGTCGAGCGCGAGCAGGGATCCGGCGCGACGGACGAGGACCGGCGCTGGATGTGGCTGGCGTGCCGGGTGACACCGGAGCCTGTCGCGCCGGAGCTGTGGGACGACGATGCCTGGCAGGAACTGGCGACCGGCGCCGTGGGCATCGCCCGTGAGGCGGGGGCCCTCGCCGTCCTCCCCATGGCGCTGACGTACCAGGCGTGCTTCGACGTGCACGCCGGCGAATTCGACACCGCCGCGGCTCTGATCGACGAGGCCACGGCGATCTCGGAGGCGGCAGGCGGCGTGCCCATGATGTACACGTCACTCGTGCTCGGCGCTTGGCGAGGAGAGGAGTCCCAGGCACTGGGTCTCATCGAGGCCACCATCGAAGAAGTGCGCGCCCGGGGCGAGGGACGCGTTCTCGGCCTCGCGGAATACGCGAGGGCACTGCTGTACAACGGCCTGGGCCGATACGACGCCGCGCTGACAGCCGCGACGCGCGCATGCCAGTACGAGGACCTGGGCATCTTCGGGTGGGCGCTGGTCGAACTGATCGAGGCGGCCGCCCGCAGCGAACAGCCGGAGGTTGCTGCGGCGGCGCTGGACAAGCTCACCGAGCGCACCGGTGCGAGCGGCACCGACTGGGCCCTGGGCACCGCGGCCTGCTCGCGCGCGCTGCTGAGCGATGACCAGGCCGCCGACGTGCTCTACCAGGAGGCGATCGAGCGTCTCGAACGCTGCCGGATCACCGTCCATCTGGCCCGTGCCCGCCTGCTGTACGGCGAGTGGCTGCGCCGCCGGAGCCGGCGTCAGGAAAGCCGCACCCAACTGCGCACCGCCTACGAGACGTTCAGCCGGATCGGAGCCGCCGGGTTCGCCGAGCGCGCCCGCAGGGAGCTTCTGGCTACCGGAGAAACCGTACGTAAACGGACGGTTGGCGCACTCGCCGAACTCACCGGCCAGGAAACCCAGATCGCCAGGCTGGCCAGAGACGGGCACACCAATCCCGAGATCGCCGCCCAGTTGTTCATCAGCCCACGCACCGTGGAATGGCACCTCGGCAACGTGTTCACCAAGCTCGGAGTCAGCTCCCGCAGGCAACTGCGCTCGGTGTTCCCCCTCCGGGCCGGCAAGACTGATGGCATGGTCGGCAGGGGTCGGTGACCGGCCGGTGTCGCTGCTCTCGTTGCCATCAGATTCTGCCGTCATTACGGCTCTGACGGCCCTGGGGCTGATTGACCGTGGCTGTTTCGCCTCCGACGGTCCACAGGCGGCCCCGGGCAGTTGTTGAGAGCTGCCGTGGATTCCCCGAGTGGGCAACGGCTGATACCAAGACCGGCTAGTTCGGTGGTTCTGCGGTGAAGGAGCCCGACTGGGCGGGTTAGCCCATCCGGATCGGCGGCGCAATCGCGTCGCTGGCGCTGGTCCTCGCGCCCGCAGCGGCCAATTCTGCCGGCGCCGCCGCCCAGAGCCCACGTGACCACGTGAGCGCGTCGGTCCGCGCAGACAGCACGGAAGCGTGCAAGGACCGACCAGCCGCTGAGAATCTGATGATGCATGGCGACAAGGAGTGCCGGCAAGCCGACATCGACGTTCAACGATTCGACGGACCCACCGTAACTGTGCCCGCGGGTGGATTCGCGTCCAGTACGGCACTGTGCCCAGACGGCTACGAGGCGATCTCCAGGGGCTTCACCAGCTCTCAAACGGTTTTCATTACCCCCGGTGCCGCCTACAAGCAGGAAGGTTCTCCTGAGGGCTGGATCGTCTTCGGCACGAACTCGAACGCCCGGGACGGCTTGATCAAGGCCTTCGTGTACTGCGCCGCGCCCTGACGGCGTAGCCAGCCCCGACACGCGCAAACACCCCGTACACCACCGAACGCAGAAGGCCCGGTATCACCGAAGAGATACCGGGTCTTCTGTATCGGTGATCGCTTCTGGGCTTCCGGGTGTGAGTAGTTGAGGTGCAGGAAATCCCAGTGACATCGATCTTGGCGGCTAACGCATCTGCCGGGGGCGCCGCTGAGGTTCACGGAAAGGCCGCCGGGCCGGTATCGGTGCTGGTTACAGTCCGGTCGTGCCGCTGGAGTTTCGGGCAGTCCCGGGCGTGTGACGCAGGGACCGCAGCACTCGGTGCAGCCTAGTCGTCGAGCATGTCGGTGGTGTTGTACTGGTCGTGCCTGATCCGGAAGGCTTTCAGCTCTTCCCTGCTGCGCTGTGAGTACTCCGCAAGTTTCTCGAAGTACTCCTCCCTGGGAGCTCCCGGCGTGAAGAGGAGCAACAGCGACACCGGGTCGTCACTGTCGTTCTGGAAGGCGTGGAGCCCGCCGGCCGGTACGTAGAGGAAGTCTCCCTCGCCACCTGTGACCCAGCGTTCACCGTTGTAGAGCCGGATCTCGCCGGACAGGACGTAGAAGGACTCGGAGATCGTACGGTGAAAGTGTTCCGTGGCGCCCATGGCTTTCGGCCCCATGTCGATCTTGTACAGGCCGAACTCGCCGTTGGTGTTCTCCTGCTTGGCCACGTAGCTGATCCCGAAGCCGCCGGAACCGGTGCCGGGTTGCGGGGATGCAGGTAGGAACAGTGCGCTGACCTGGCCCCTTTCGCCGAAATAGCGGGGCTCTGGATAGGACATGGCGACTTCCTTTCGGGTCGGCGGTGCAGCACCGCACAGGACGCCTCAGCCAGCGGGGCAAGGATCTGACCGACGAAACGGTCGCGGCCCACCTGCGGGACTACGAGGACATACCGAATCGACCACGCACCGAACCGCGAAGCCGGCTCACCGGAGGATGCACACCCCTTCAGCTAACCTTCGTTTTCTGAAGATCGCTCTGTGGAGCCGCTCGAACCCCGCTGGCGCCATCCCCCGCCCGCCGGCCGTCGGAAGCCATCCCGGCCGAAGAGTTCCAGCGGGTGTGGACTCGGTGAGCGCGCCGGAAAACCACTTTCGGAGCGAGGTTGGGACCGAGCCGGGGGTTCCCTGGCTTGGCGCACGGCGGCCATACTGCCCGCTCCTCGCCCTGATTCCCGTGAGTCCCCGCCCATCTTTGGGCACGAACGTCCGGCCCCGCCCCAGGTTTAGTCCACGATCTTGAAATCCGTCGTGGCGCGAGTCGCCGTGGGTTCAGATGCCACACCCACCGCGCAGCTGAACGGCCCCTGACCAGGCAACTCGGTCGGGGGTCGTTCTCATGTGCGGTGCCCGTCAATCACCGGGATTCCCCGCCAGTTACCGGTCGATCGGGCATGGCAGGGGCACGGCCTTCGGCTACTCGTAGACCACGGCCGCGCTGAGAGCCCGCGCAAAGAACGTCCAGTCGCCGTCCGCCGGCATCTCTTCGCCGAGGTACCGGTACGAGCCGGGCGAGTCCGTGATCCACGCGGCGAGTGCACTGAGGTAGTCCTCCACAGTGCGGTTCTCCCACTCCTCGCCTCGTCGGTGAAAGTCGTCGCTGAGGTCGCGGATCACGGCGGCGAGGGACTCTCGCGTCATGACTTCCTTGAAAGGATCGGGCGCATCGTTCGGCATGCGCTATCCGGCACGGTCGGTCAGGGTATTGCCGTCGTAGTACCAGGCGGTGCTGTTGGCTCCGTCCTTGCTGGTCGGTGAGCCGGTCGCAGCGGCGTGGACCTCGCCCGGGGTCGGTGGCTGACTGGAGCGGATCGAGCATTCCTTGGTTTCGCCGGCCTTGAGTTCCAGCTTGCAGCTCTGGCGGGTGCTGATCAGCACGTCGTCGTTTTGGCCCCCGACGGCGCGGCCGAGCCAGTAGTAGATCGTGACGGTCTGGGCTGTGGGCGAGTTGACCTTGACCTTGTAGGCCACGCCCGGCTGCCAGGGGGCAACGCACGGATTGAAGTAGAACTTGCGGAGCTGGTCGACCATCCAGCCGCTGCGGCAGCGCCAGTCCGGGTCCGAGATCTCGGACGGCGGCTCGGGCCCGTCGTCGCTGTGGGCAGTGGGATGTTTGGAGGGTTCGGACTCGGGGCTGCGCTTGGGCGTGGGTGAACTCTTCGGGGTGGGCGAGGCGCTTGCGGACGGGGAGCGCGTGGGGGAGGAGGACGGCGTAGAGGCAGGCGTGGTGGATACCCCGTCGGCGGCCGTTGTGCCGTGGTGGTCCTCACGCTGGTTCCACCACCAGCCCGCGGTGGCCAGCAGGGCGAGGGCGACGACGACGGCGGTGAGACCGGGGAGGATCCGGCGGCGGCGCGTGCGATTGGCACGGTGCCCACGACGGTCTGCGGCCCGGTGATCGTCGGTGGAGACCTCGGAATCAGAGCGAGGGGATGGGGAGGGCGAGGAGGAGTCGGGTGCGGTGTCGGCCTGATGGAAGGCGGGGTTGGTGCCGACACTATTCGTCGAGGCTCCAGCTTGGCCCACTCCGGGGGTGTCGTCCCGGACGGTGGGAGCGGCGGTCGGTGTGGCGGCGGGCGTAGCCTGCTCAGTCGCCGGTGCGGTGGCCTGCGGGGTGGCACCGGTGAGTTCGGCGCCGCTCAGGGCGGCCAGCTCGGCCACCGAGGGCGGCAGCCAGGCGTCGGTGCCGAGCACAGTGACTATGTCGTCGGTCGGCTCGACCAGTTGCCGGAGCAGTGCGGCTGTGGTCGGCCTGGCAGCCGGGTCCTTTGCAAGGCAGGGCGTGATGACGGCGTGCAGGTCGGCCGGCATCCCGTCGAGGGTCGGCAGCTCGTGCAAGGTGCGGTAAAAGACGACGCTGGGATCGGTGGTGTGTCGGCCGAAGGGGTTGTGCCCGGTGGCCGTGTGGGCGAGCAGTACTCCGAGCGAGAAGATGTCGGAGGCGGGACCGATGGGCTGGTCCTGGATCTGCTCCGGCGATGCGAAGCCCGGGGTGCCGACGAATGCGCCGGGAGTGGTCATCTTGGTGGCGCCTGCCACCGCGGAGATACCAAAGTCGATGACGCGTGGGCCGTTCGAGGTCAGGATGACGTTCGACGGCTTGAGGTCGCGGTGGACGACACCGGCCCCGTGAATCGCGGAGAGTGCCTCCACCAGTCCGGCGCCGAGGGCTCGTACCGACGATGCGGGCCACGGCCCGTGCTGCCTCAGGGCCTGGTCGAGGGAGACTCCGGCCACGTGGACTGTGGCAAGCCACGGCTCGTCGGCCTCGGGGTCGGCGTCCACGACGGCCGCCGTGTAGGCGCTGTTGACCTGGCGGGCTGCCTGCACCTCGCGGGCGAAACGGCGGCGGAACTCGGCGTCGTCGACGCGCTGTGGCCGGATCACCTTCACGGCGACCTTCATGCCGCCGGGGCTGCGGCCGATGTAAACCTGGCCCATGCCGCCCTGGCCGAGCCGTCCGACGATGCGGTATGGCCCTATCCAGTGCGGCAGCGGAACGTTGTCCCAGTTCACGGCTGATTCCTCATCAGTCTGTGGGCTGCACGTCAGACGTGTGCGCCTCGGAGTCGGGAGTCTGCCAACAGAGATTTGGCATGTCCATTCCGCTTTTGAAACCGTACCGTTCCGCGTCTGTCCCGACTGCGACCCCGGAGGTCACGCGCTCGGGAGCCCGGTCGCTTCGCGGAGGCGGTTTGTACTCCAGCTGTAGTTGGTGATGATCCGTGGGGGACAGTGGGGCCATGACTACGTACGACGCGATGGCGTTCCACCTTGAGACTGAGCGGCTGATACTGCGGCCGTGGGCCGAGTCGGACGCCGCTGAGTTCTGCGCCCTCCTCTCCGAACGTGGCAAGGGGACCCCTACGGTTGAGCGCATCCGGACGTCCATCGCGGAGCTGCTCACCGCGACGGCGGCTACGGGGATCGCCCTGTTGCCCATCCAGCGCCGTGACGAAGGTGACTTCATCGGCTACTGCGGGCTGATTATCGGCCGCTCCACCCTAGAGGAGCCTGAGATCGCTTATGAGCTGTTCCAGCGCGTGCATGGGCGTGGCTACGCTACCGAGGCGGGCAGCGCGGTGCTCGATGCCGCTATCGCGACCGGGCGGAAACGGCTCTGGTCGACCGTCGGCGCGTGGAACACACCGTCGCTCCGTGTCCTTGAGAAGCTCGGGTTCGAGCGGGATCACGTTTCCACGGAAGACAACGGTGAAGTGGTCTGGCTCACGCGTTCGTTGCCGTGACGCGAGAGCATGCTCTCGAGGGCCTGTGATCGTGCCTGATAGCGGGCTTGGTGGTGCGCTTGCGGGTGGGGCGCGGCTTGGGCTCGGCAGCCGCAGGAGTGGCCTTGGCGCTGCGGGGCCGCTTCGCGGCGGGCTCGGCAGGCGCCGTGGGCGTGACCGCCGCGCCATTCGACCCACTGCGGGTCGTCCAGAACCGCCTCGGGGCGGCAATGCCGGCGCCCTCGAGAAACACGACCAGGTCGTGGTCGCTGCAGGTGCCGAGTGCCTCGTCCCGGCCGCTGCTGTACACCGTCGTGCCGCACGGCGAAGGGGACCGGACGCTCGTGTCCGGTCCCCTCCCACGATGCCGCCGCCGACGCTGGCAGGCTCAGTTGGTCACGACGGCGCGTTCGGACGCTCCCGACTCGGTGCCGTCCGCATAGAGGGCCGTGACGCGGTAGTAGACCGTGGTGGCGGATGGCTGGGGGCGGTCGTACCAGTCCCAGCCCGTGGAGTCACCTCTGAGCACCGTGTCGAGGATGTCGAAGGTCCCGCTCTCGCGGTTCCATCGGCGGACGGTGAAGGACGTAACCGGACTGCCGTCCGTGTTCTCGTCGTTGGTGAGGAGCCAGTGGATGCCGCCGTTCGAGTCGATGCTGAGCTGGATCGGGGCGCCAGTCGCGGGCGGGGCTGTGGGGCGGAGGTCGAGTTCGGTGACCTCGGCGGCAGCGGCGCCGGTGTCGGGGGTGAGCTGGTTGCCGTACTGGTCGACGGCGACGACGGCGTAGCGGACCTGCTGGCCGTCGGCTGCCACCCTGTGGTGGAACGTCGTCGCCTCGATCTCCCGGGGTCGCAGGGTGTACGGGTCGATCAGCGGCCGGTACGTCCACTGCCCGTCGACGAACGTCCCGCGCAGCACGCGGTAGTGGTCGAAGCCGGGAGAGGTGTCGGCGCCCCAGGACAAGGCGATGCCGTTCTCCTTCGGGACTGCGGTCAGTCCGGTGACCGGGGCAGGGGCCGTCGTGTTCCCGGCGACGGTGATGACGACGTCCTGGGACGGAGTGCCCGCGTTGCCCTCGTGGTCCAGCGCGACCACCCAGTAGTAGGTGGCGCCGGGCGGCGGCGCCGCGTCGGTGAAGGTGGTGCCCATGACCCACCGGCCCACCTCAGTACGCGCGCTGCCGGCGGTACCGCGCGGCTCGGTCGACCGGAACACGGCGTAGCCGTCGAAGTCGTTGCTGGTCCGCTCGGAGGCGTCCCAGGTCAGCGTGACACCCGCCTCGCTCTCCGACGCCCGCGCGTTGAGGGCGGTGTCCACCGGGCCCGTCAGGTCGCGGGTGTAGTACATCGCCGCGCCCGAGGCCGCCGATTCCAGGCCGTGCGTGTCGACGGCGGTGACGACGTAGTAGTAGATGGCGCCGGTCTGCGGTAGGGGCCCGGTGTAACCGCCGCCCGACAACGTGTCGCCGGTCAGCCGGTTCTCAGGGGTGAGGGCGACCGGGGAGGACGTCGAGCGGTACACGCGGTAGCCCGCGAGGTCGGACTCGGTGTTGCTGTCCCAGTAGAGGGTGATCTTGTTCGGGTAGCCCATGGCCCAGTTGTCCTCGACGCCCTTCGGGGCGGCGGGAGCGGTCCGGTCGAGGGTGGTGATGCCGAGGTCGGCGGTGCCCGAGGAGGCATTGCCGGCCTTGTCGTAGGCGCGGACCTCGTAGTAGTAGACGTTGCCGTCCTTCGGGACGGTCGTGTCGGTGTACGAGGTGGCAGTCGTGGTCGCGATCGGCTTCGCGGGGTAGGAGGTGCCCTTCAGCCGCCGGTACACGCGGTACCCGGCGAGGTCCATCTCCTTGTTCTTGGCCCAGCTGACCTTCGTGGACGTGGTCGCCGTGCTGTAGGTGACGGTGGTCCCGGTCGGGACGAGCGGCTTGACCTTGTCGACCGTCGCCGAAGTGCGGGGGGTGTAGGCGAACTTGACGTTGGCTGCGCCGGTCCAGTTGACGAAGTCGACGCGGAGACTGTGCTTGCCCGACGGGATGGTCACGTTGACGGTCTTGGACACGGTGGTGGCGACGTTCTTCCACATGTCGACCTTGCGGACGCCGTCGACGTAGACGCGTATGCCGTCGCGGGAGGAGGCGGTGAACGTGAAGGGGCCGCCGGAGCCGAAGTCGCGGGTCGTGGACCAGCGGACGCCGAAGTTGTTGGCGGGCATGCCCTTGAAGCCGGGTGCGCCGTTACCCCAGTTCTGGTCGATCACGGAGTCGCAGTCCGTGCCCTTGGGGGTCCCGGAGAAGGTGGTGTTCGCGTAGAACGTCCGCTTGAAGACAGGTGACGCGCAGGTCACTGCGGCGGAGGCGGGGCCGGCCGCGGCGAGCAGCCCGCCCGAGGTGGCGAGCACGACGGCGCCTGCGGTGGCGACCGTTGTGCGTCTGGGTCGGTTCATGCGTTCCCTCGTCCCTCATCGTCGGCGGCAGGGCGACGCCGCCGACGATCAAGACTGGTGAGGGACGCGCTTGGTTGTACGTCTGACCTGTGTGCTCCGAGCCCGGCCGTTGCGAGGATGATCTCACTGCGTGACTCGGCTCGGTCCTCCGCCGGCCCTGTAGGGTGCCGAAACTCATGTAGGGCTGTTGACCAGGAACTTTACGGGGGTCGGCAGTCCTGACAGGCTCGGACTGCATGGCCTTGCGCATGCTCTATCTGATTTTCATTCGGCTCCTCGGGCTGATCCTGCTCCTCCCCCGTGCCGACCGGGCAAGGGACGTAGAGCTACTCGCGCTGCGCCATGAGAACGCAGTACTGCGCCGACAACTCGGTGTCCGCCCTCGGCTGAAAGTCAAAACAGCCGGAGCTATCGGACGCTCGAAGTACCGGCATCGAGGGGACGGGCAGGTACATGGCGGTCACTCAGAAAGAAACGCACCCCTTGCCGGTTGGGTCCGGCCGCCCGCTGTGGTGGGCGGGCGGCCGGGCGGGGTGGTCAGGACGTGGCGGGCTTCGGCTTGATGGTGGTGCGCTTGCGGGCGGCGCGCGGCTTGGGTTCGGCGGCGGCCGCGGGGGCGGGCTTGGTGGTGGTGCGCTTGCGGGTGGGGCGCGGCTTGGGTTCGGTGGCGGGGTCCGTCTTGGTGCGGCGGGTCCGCGCCCGTTCTCCAAGCGTGAGCCGGAGATGGTTCTGCAGCCACAAGGAAGCCCGCGCCCAGCCCTGGCATGTGGCCGGCCCCGGCACGCAGGTGAGAATGCTCAACACCCTCTCCGGCGCCCTGGAGGACGCCGTGAAGGAAAAGCTGATCTCCGAGAACTGGGCGAAGCACGTTGTCCTGCCGAAGTACGTCCGCCCCAAACCGGTCCTATGGACACGGGCCCGGATCGAGGCGTGGCGCCAGACCGGCGAGAAGCCCGGCAAGGTCATGGTGTGGATGCCGGAGCAGACAGGGGAGTTCCTGGACGCTGTCGCCGAGCACCGCCTGTACCCGATGTTCCACCTCATGGTCTTCCGGGGGCTGCGCCGCGGCGAGGCGGTCGGCCTTCCGTGGGCGGAGACCGACCTGACTCTGGGCACCGTCCACATCAGTGAGCAACTGGTGGCGTCCTCATACGACGTGTGGGAGGACACCCCCAAGAGCGAAAGCGGCGCGCGGACGATCAAGCTCGACTCGGAGACGCGGAGCCTGCTGGACCTGTGGCGCGAGCGGCAGGACAAGGAGCGTGCCGAATGGGAGGCGAACACCAAAGCCTGGAAGAACACGGGCCTGGTGTTCACCTGGGAGGACGGAACCGCATACCACCCCGAATACCTGTCGCAGGTGTTCATGCGCCTGATGAAGAAGCTCGACCTGCCGCCGGTGCGCCTGCACGACCTGCGGCACTGCGCGGCGACGCTGTCTCTGGCCGCCGGCCTGCACATGAAGTCCATCCAGGTGCTGCTCGGGTACTCCTCCTTATCGCTGGCCGCTGACACATACACCTCGGTGCTGCCGCAGTTCGAGGAAGCCCAGGCCGAGGCGCCGCTTGCTCTCGTTCCGCGCAAGTCGCCGGCGCAACGGGTCCTCGCCCCGGAGCCGGAAGGAAAGGCCGACGTTCCCCAGGAGGACGCTGCATAACGGCGCGTTCCCCATTCGTTCCCCTTGAAGCCCAAAAGGCCCCTCGGAGCTCAACTCCGAGGGCCTTTCTGATGTTCCGTGCCTGATCAGGCATGGTGCCCCCGGCAGGATTCGAACCTGCGACACCCGCTTTAGGAGCGAGGTGGGGCGAGTTGAGGTCTGACCTGCAGGACGCTGACTGCGGCGCCTGCTGGCTGTAGCCTCCGCCAGCAGCCGCAGTTCCCCGTGAGTCCCCGCCCGATCTGGCGCGGTTGTGGCACGGAGAACTTCTGAGCCGTACCTCTGGCCGGGGCACCAGAACTTGGTACTTGAGCGGCAAGCGATGGGTCAGCCCCTGGGGGCAGAGCAGTACATTCCGATGGCGGGCCAGGTGTCCGAGGTGACGCGGCCGGCGGTGTACACCCGGGCGGCCTGCTCGTGTTTGACCCACTCGCCGTGACAGACGTAATCCTCGATGCCCTTGTCGTCCTTGTCGCGGATCACGTTGATGCCGTAGTTTAGTTGGCCGTCGATTGTCTTGGCGTAGTCCTGGATGGCTGCCTTGGCGCCGTCCACGGTGGCGTTCGAGACGACGAGGTCTACGCTGCCGACTCCGAACTTCTCGATTTTGTTCGTCACGGTGTAGGCCGGCGGCTTGGGCGTGCCTACCCCCCTTGTCCTCCAGGTCGCTGCTGGATGCGGCGAGCGTGGCGAGGAGCAGGCCGACCGTGATGGTGGCTGCGGTGCGGGTGCGCATGGTCCCCCAGGGATGTCGTGATGAGGAGGACATCATCGCGGGCAGACAGAGGCGCCTGCGGGCGGGGACGGTGTTGCAGCTCCCTGAAATTCGATCATCTCGTTCCACGGACCTGCTCATGTTCCCTCCCTATCCCCTGAAGTGCGCGGTGCTGGAGTTCGGCAAGTCACTGGGCGGACTGGTACTGACAGAACGTGTGCCGCCGCAGATGTTGTTGAGGACTGCGTTGTCAGAGGTTGCACTTAGGGTTCCCGCAAAATCACCGGCAGGTGGTGTCGGGGGTGTTCGGAGCGATCGTGGGGGTTGGGATGCCTTGGTGGAACAGGAAGCCCGGGGAAGTACGGGCACAGTGGGTGCTTGAGCCGTTGGTGGGGGTGGGGCCGTTGCGGTTCGGGATGAACCCCGACCAGGTGGCATCGGCTCTGGACGGGGCGATCGCCCACGTCTCGACTGGCCTGGGCGACGGGGCTGGCTGGGGGCGTTATAGCGACTGGGGTGTGACCGCAATCTACGGGGAGGACTCTGGCCTGGTCGCGGTGGCGATCGATTGGATGGATGGACCGCTGGTGCGACTGCGGGACGTTGAACTGATCGCCCGGGTGCCGTCCGAGGTGCGCTCGGATATTCACGACCTTGCACGCCTGGAGGGGGCTTGCGTGCGGGTGAACTGGAGCGGTGATCCCGAGGTCACGGCCTGGGGAGTCTCCATGGGCGCCGGACATGAGATGGGGTTGTCGCCCGAGGGGTACGCGGAGCGGCGGGATACGATGATCACCCATGCACTGCTGGTTGGCCCTGAGTTGGCCGAGGACCCGTACGGGTCTGAGCTGGTGATCAAGTGGCGCGACGTCCGCGAGGAGAAGCCGAACCCGGGGGCGTGGCCCGTGAAGGCCGAGCAGGACCGGCCACACTGGGACTGGACACCACTGGAGGGCATCGGTCCGCTCCGGTTCGGCATGACCCCGCAGCAGGTGGCGGCCGCGCTGAACGAGGTACCGGCCGCCCGCCACGGCCGGTACCCCTTTGGGCAGTCATGGGAAGGCTTCGGAGCGTGGATGCTGCACGACGATCGCTTCGATGAGGCCGGCGTGACCGCGCACTACGCCTGCGGTTTTGGCACGCCCCCCACCCTGGGCGCTGTCACCGTGCACGGACGCACCGGCCCACAGGTCGGCTTCGACGGCATCCGGCTGATCGGCATGAGAGTCTCAGCCGTTGACGCAGCTCTGGTCCAGCACCTCGAAGAGCGCGAAGTGGGCCTGGTCATAGGCTGCGGCGGAGACCTCGGACCGGACGGTCTCAACATGTACGTACGGGCCACGAGAACCGGGGACACCGCGGTCAGCGAGGCCCGGTTCTGCAAAGCGGAGTGGGAAGACCACGGCTGATATCCCGCAAGACGGCTCGATCGCTTCGATGCGAGGCATGCCCTGCGGCCGACGTGCTCAGATCCGGCTGGCCATCAGATCAGATGCGGGCCACACCTCTTGGTTGAAGCCTGCAACCTAGTGGGGCGGTGAACACCATTGGGAATTTTTTCTTTTCAGAGAGTCCCAACAACGGCACGGCAGTCTTGAAAACCGTCGTGGCAGCGATGTCACCGTGGGTTCAAATCCCGCACCCACCGCAGGTGAACGGTCCCTGACCAGGTAACTCGGTCAGGGGCCGTTCTCGTGTGCGTTGTCCGCCAGCGATCGCGGTTCCCCGTTGTTTTCCGACCGAACGGGCACGGGAGGGGCACGTTGACTGGAAGTCTCTAGATGGCGAGCAGCCCGGCGAGCGTCAGTGCCGCCATCGCACAGAAGAACCGCAGTGTCTCGAAGTCGGGTGTGAGCTTGTGACAAGATCGCGGGATGCTGCGACTCACCGATTTCATTATCGACTGCCCGGACACGATGAAGCTGGCGGCTTTCTACTCCGAGGTGACGGGCCGTCCGATCAAGGAAGGCAGCTCCGAGGACTGGGCTGGTATCCAGTTCGGCGAGATCGAGCTGGCATTCATCCGGGTGGACGACTACCGCGCTCCGCAGTGGCCCGACAGCGAGCACCCCAAGCAGTTCCACCTCGACTTCGAAGTGGACGAGATCGAGTCCGAGCAGCGCCGCGTCCTCGACCTCGGCGCGACGCTGAAGCAGGACTTCATCGGCCCCAACGGCTACGGTTGGCAGGTCTACACCGATCCGATCGGCCACCCCTTCTGCCTGTGCCGCAACAAGGGCGTCATCTGGACCGACCAGGGCCCGACCTGGCCCACGCGCGACTAAGAAGTCATCTCATTTTTTCTTACCGCATTGGGGCTGGGGCGCGATGCACCCGCATCGGCTACGCGGCAGAGCCGTCGGGCTGCTGAGTCCTCTACGACGACGAGACCAAGAATCGTCGCCATCGTGCCCTGCCACTCCCGGCGATGTGCATCCCGCCGCTGCGCTGGCATCGGATGCGCCAGGCGGCCGCGAAGCAGCGTGCGGGGGAGTCATGGGACGAGAACGGCCACGTCTTCACCACCCGCACCGGTCGCCCGGTCGAGCCGCGCAACGTGTACCGCTCCTTCACCCGCGTAGCCGACTCCGCCGGCCTCCGCGTCGTCCGGCTGCACGATGCCCGGCACGGCTGCGCGACGCTCCTCTCCGCGGCCGGGGTCGCGCCCCGCGTCGTCATGGCGATCCTCGGGCACAGCCAGATCAGCATCACCATGGACGTCTACACGCACGTCGTTCACGACACGCAGCGCGAGGCCATCAGCCACATGGACCGGCTGCTCAAGAGGCGCCCCGGCCCTGAGTGACCGCCCTCGTTGATGTCAAAAACTGATGTCAAAGGCCCCGGACCATGATCGGTCCGGGGCCTTTTGCCTGGTGCCCCCGGCAGGATTCGAACCTGCGACACCCGCTTTAGGAGCGTGGTGGGGCGAGTTGTGCCCTGACCTGCGGGTCGCCGACTTCGGCGGAAGCTGACCGCGCTTCCTGCCAGCCGCCGCAGTTCCCCGTGACTCCCCGCCTGATCTGGCACGGTTGTGGCACGGGAAACTTCTGGTCCGTAGCTAGGGACCGTCCTCGGCCTTCCCCTGAATGTTGACGAATGGAGTGACCATCACGGCATCCTGCCTGGCATCGCCGCCGATCGCGGGGAGCGCTTTTGCTTCACGACCAGACGAGTCGCCCTTCGGCGACCTCACAGACCGGATGGTTTCCATCGGCGATCTTCGTCAGCATCTCCGCCACGGAGTCGAAATAGTGAGCCAGTGATTCGTACTCGCCCGTGATCGTGATCTCACCCACGAACCACTTGCCGATACGCCCGTCCCGCACGTCGATGAACTTTCCCATCCAGCCGTCCTGGTCCGACAGGAACGGGATCCACTCATTACGCCAGAACGGATTGCCCGGCTGGTCTGGGGGGTCAAATCCACCGGGCATGGAGCGGTTCGCGTAGAGCTTCTCCACCGCCCGGATGCCCAGAAAGAAGCTGCCCTCATCCGGGAACCCGGCGAAGCCGCAACATGCCACATCGTCGTCCACATCTTCTTCAGGAAGATCCAGATTGTTCTGCAGCAGCCACGCCCGCAGATCCTGAGGGAGGGGGATACTCATCCGTTCCTCGGCGGCCGCGAGCATCTGTTCCGTAGCGGGCCCAGGCAGGTCCGCGTGATCGGCCGGGGCGTGCTGCCGAAGAAGATTCATCACGCGGGACCAGCTCTCCACCACACTCATTCCCCTCTGCCCTCTCTGGACGGCTGCCCAATACGACTGCGCCACTGCGGGGTTACCGTTCGAAGCGTCGATGCCACGCCGCCGATCAGTGTTGCCTAGCGCGGTAGATTCTTCAGGGCCGCCTCGTACTCGGCGGCCTGACCCGGAGTAAGTTCTCTGCTCACACGTACCACCATCGTGCCCCGCAGGTAGTCATACTCGGCGAACATGCTGGACGACTCCGCGATCGCCTTCACGTACTCGTGACGAGTCTTGGCCGCCTTCTCAGTGTCAAACACCTCGACGGACCCGCCACGGCGGATGTCGTCATCCTCAAGCCCCTGAAGATCGCCCTTGGCGATACGCATGTCGTAGAACGCGGTCTTCGACGTGTAGCCGCCCGGCCGACCCATCAGCTGGTTCGGGTCGTCCCGCTCGCTGTACACGCGGAACGTCTTGAACGACGGGATAACCTTCGCAAGCTCGTCACTGACCTGCTCCGCCGCGAGCGCCGGCTTGGCATCGGACATGCCCTCTGACGGCGCCGTCTTGGACGTGGCCGCCTTGGACGCGGCCGTTGAGTCCTTCGCCGCCCCCTCGGCGCTGCACCCGGCAAGCATCAGGACGGCCAGAGCTGAGCAAGCGGGCCACTTCATGGAACGCATCGTTCCCCCCTTGATTGAATCGGTGCCAGAGCCAACCTCGCTGGCATCCGTCACAGATAGATACCATCCGCTTCCTCCACAGACGACCGGTATGCCCTGAGAGGTGCCATGAATGCTGTGAAGGCCCGCGAGATCATAGACCGCACCGGCTGGCAGACGTGCACCAGCGCCAGGTGGCCCCGGCCGCCTCACCGGCGTGCCGCCGTCGTGACGCGGGAACAGAATGGGCGGCGCCTCACTGCTGGGAGGCGCCGCGGTCGGGGAACAGTGGCAGGTGCGGAATTCCCGGGTCGGCCTTAAAAGTGGCTCCGGAATTACTCAGCCGGAAGTCACAGGTTCCCGCCCCTCATCAACTCCTCGTATGCATCCTGGGCCCATTCGTCGAGCTCGTCCTCGATCGACCTCACGATCCTCAGGGCTTCCTCGTCCAGCCGGTGCGGATCGAGCAGGGCGGCGGGCGGGTGCTGCGGTCCTGGCCATCCGGTGTAGCTGCCCTCTACCTATCCAGTTCGTACCTCATCGAGCACCCCACAACCCGCACTCACCTCAGCTCCCATCCCGTCCGCCTTCGGCCCACACGTCGTGGAGCGGGCGTGGTTCAGGGCGTCAAGGTGGAGCGCGCCACTGTACGTACGACCTTGACGCCCTGGGCCGCGGCTGCTCGGCTCTGCCTGGGGCGAAGGTGGTCGGGATGGGAGCCCTCAACGCTCACCACGATCCGGCCGGCACTCGCCAACGGCGCCCGATCCATCCCGGAGTCTGAGCGCCCCCGCCGGAGGCACCGCTCGTGCCTGCCCCGTTTCCCTCGTCCAGGCTCTCTCGCTCTAGTTGCGCGACCGGCGTAGCCGGGGCCCAGAGCGGGGCGGAGACAGGAGCGCAGGGCCCCGGCGGTGAGCCGGGGAGCGCGCGACGAGCGGAGCGAGGAGCCTTGATGAGGTAGAGAAACCTGTAACAGCTTTGTGGGCATGGGAACTTCGTGCATCCACTGGCACTTTTTCTGACAGTGCCTCCTCTGGGGTATGGGTACCTTCAAAGCGTCGAAGGGAGCCCATGGTGGGGGCGGATCTGAGCACGGGGCAGAGGGTGGCGCGAGCACGTCGCCGACTTGGATGGGATCAGGCGCGACTGGCCGCTGCTGTCGGTCGCTCGGTCAGCTGGGTCTCGAAGGTGGAAACCGGGAGACTGCCGCTCGACCGTATGAGCGTCGTTGGCCAGCTCGCCGAAGCCCTTGGCATCGAGGTCGTCGAACTCACCGGCCAGCCGTATCGCCATGACGGCTCGGAACTCGACTCCGGGCATGCCGCGATTCCTGGCCTTCGCCTCGCCCTCCAGCAGGCAACCATGCCCGGAGGTGCCCTCCTCCTGCGCTCGCTGGAACCGCCGTCCCTGGATGATGTCTCGTCCCGGGTGCTGGCAGCGGAGCGGCTCCGCCAAGACGCGAAGTTCACGGCCCTTGGCGACGTCCTTCCTCAGATCCTCCGAGACCTCATCGTCGCGTGTGACACCGCTGAGGGGGATGACCTCCGGCGCGCTGAGGGGCTGATGCTTCGCGCGAGCCACATGGCCCGGGTTTCCTCGAACCTTCTCGGTCATCACGATCTCGGCTGGAGTGCTGTTCAAAGGGAACTGGTTGCGGCTGAGCGGGCAGAGTCTCCGACCCTCCGGGCCGCCGCCCGATGGGACCTCTGCGGTGTCTGGCTCTATGAAGGGGAAGTCACCGCGGCTCGGGACATGGCGCTGCGGGCGCTCGACGACCTTGAACCTGACCTCGGCGCTGCCGATGAGAGCATCCGGTCGCTCTGGGGCGCCATGCACCTCCGGGCCGCCGTCGCGTGGTCTCGCCTCTGGGATCGGGCAGAGGCAGAATCCCACCTGGAGGAGGCACGCCGGATTGCTGCCGGTCTGCCTCCTGAAGGGAATGTCTTCCAGACTCAGTTCAACGCAGTGAACACTGAGATCCACAGCGTCGAGGTCAGTTTGGAGCTCGGACACCCTCGTGACGTGCTTTCGCGGTCTGAGCTAGTGGACGTCATGCGGATCGCCTCAGGCGAACGGAAGTCGCACTTCTGGGTCTGCACTGCGGCCGGCCAGATGATGAACGGGAAGAGCGAAGACGCGGCGCAGTCCATCCTTCATGCTGACGCGGTTGCACCCCAGCATGTTCGGAATCGCCCGGTTGCACGCAACCTCGTGGACGACCTTCGGTCTGTCAACAGGAACTCGCACGCGGAGGAGATCCGGCGCCTGGCCGGACACATGAAGCTCGGCTGATCCGTTAGGACGGAAAGGAGGTCGCCGCAGTGCGGGTGGCAGACAGGGCGCGATTACTCGTGGAGTTGCACGAGATCCGGAAGAAGCTGGCAGAGGCGGGGCAGCGAGTCGATCGGCTGTCGGCCTCCGTCAAGGCTGATCGCCGAGGTGCCCTTCGAGGCGATCAAGCCGCGAGTTGATCAGATTCAAGGCGGCCTTGATCTCGGCAAGCTCGGTGTCCAAGGCTCCGTCCAGTTCATTCCCGCCGCCGGGCGGGTCGCTGGCTACGAAGGTTCCGCGTCCCTGCTGACTGACGATCAAGCCTTCGTCGCGGAGGATTCCCAACGCGTGCCGGACGGTCATGGCTGCTACGCCGTACCGCTCGGCCAATTTGGCGTTGCCGTCGAGCCGCTGGCCGGCCATCAGCGCACCATTCGCGATCTGCCTACGAAGGTCGTCGGCCACCTGCGTGTAGGCGCTGCGGGGATCGTCCGGGGTCACAGTCACATCCCCAGGTTATCTAAGTGACCTAAAGAAGTCTGCCCCAGGGGCTTGCACTCTTCGATGCGCCAACTAATCTAGGTAACACAAGAGAAGTTAGAGAAGTTGGTCAGGAGCGGCGCCCTACCGCCAAGCAGATACGCCGCTCCCGTCCCTCGAAGGGAGCTTCCATCATGCCCGCGACGCTCGTCGTCTTGCACCCTGCACCGTTAACCGCTCCGCTGTCCCGCACCGAAGACGGTGTCATCTACGAGGCCTCGCCGTGCCAGGCGTGTGGGGTCGCCGGTGGTGCGGACTGGATCAAGGTGGACGGCATCGGCGTCCTGGTGCACAACGCCCGTGGCCGGGAGCGATGCCCGGTGGCCGTGCCGTTCGTCTGGGAGACCGGTAAGCCGCTGCCCGCGCTGACTGAGGCGGTGGCCGCATGAACGCCTCGATCGTCCCTCTCGTTGCTGGTCCGGCTCCGGTTCAGCCGCCTGCGTTGCGGGCTCCGGACACGCCGTTGGGCCGTGCCCGGCTGGCTCGGGGCTGGTCGCAGGTCAAGGTGGTCCGGGCGCTGATGCTCCTGGCTGATCACTGGGGCTGGGACATCGCGGCCGAGAACTCGCTCAAGGTCTTCGTCTCCCGCTGGGAGAACGACACCCACCGCCCGGGACAGGCGTATCAGGTCCTGCTCTGCGCGATCTTCCGTGCCACCCCGGCCGAGCTGGGCTTCACCCGTCCCGCCGCCGCGTCCACGCTCAATGAGCGGCTGACCGCACTGGAATCGGTGATCGAGGGCCTCACCGAGCGGCTCGGGGAGGTGGCTGCGTGACCCTTCCAGCGCTGTCCTCGGCGGCCGTGGCCGACACCGCGGCCGCGGTGGGCGTTGATCCCCTGACCCTGGTCGACATGCTGCGCGTCGCCAACTCCCCACGCTTCGAGCGCTGGAAAGAACAGGTGCGCCGCACCGGCGGCTGCGCCCAGCCCATCCATCTCAGCGGCCACTCCCAGACCGTGGACACCCGCACGGGCGAGTTCTTCGAGTACTCGACCAGCAGCGAACCCGGTGGACGGCTGCGGATCGCCTGCGGCAACCGCCGTGCCTCGCGCTGCCCGTCCTGCGCCTGGACCTACGCGGGGGACACCTATCACCTGATCATGGCCGGACTCGTCGGCGGCAAGGGCATCCCCGACACGGTGGCCGAACGCCCCCGGGTCTTCGCCACCCTGACCGCCCCGTCGTTCGGCCCGGTCCACAATCGCCCCGACTCCGGTCGCTGTCGCTGCGGCGCCGCCCACCGCGAGGACGATCCCGCGCTGGGTACCGCCATCAACCCTGAGCGTTACGACTACGCCGGGGCTGTCCTGTGGAACAACCACGCGGGAGCTCTGTGGCAGCGCTTCACCATCTACCTGCGCCGTGAGGTCGCTGCCAGCGCCGGACTGACGCAGGCGGCCTGCAAGGAAGAGGCGCGGGTCTCGTTCGGGAAGGTCGCCGAGTTCCAAAAGCGCGGCGCGGTCCACTTCCACGCGGTCATCCGCATCGACGGACCGGACGGGCCCGACACCCCGGCCCCGGCCTGGGCCACCGTCGAACTCCTCGACGACGCGATCCGGGCCGCCGCAGCACGAGCCACCGTTCCCGTCCCTTCTGCCGGCAGATTCCCCGCCCGGACTTTGCGCTGGGGCACACAGATCGACGTGCAGCCCATCGGCGCCCTTGAAGGCCAGGCCGACGTCAGTGAACAGGCCGTGGGCGCCTACGTCGCCAAATACGCCACCAAGGCAGCAGAGACCACCGGCACCCTCGACCGCCGCATCGGCGAACTCCGCGAACTCGACCTCCACCCCCACCTGCCCGACCACACCCGACGCCTCATCGAAGCCTGCTGGGAACTGGACACCGCCTACCCGGACCGGCTCCTCGCCCACTGGTCCCACATGCTCGGCTTCCGCGGCCACTTCTCCACCAAGACACCCCGCTACTCGACCACCCTCGGAGCCCTGCGCGGAGCACGCGCCGACTGGCGCGCCCAGCAAGAACGCCGGGAACGCGGCCTCGATCCCATCGACCAGGACGACGACATGGCAGAGGGCTCGGGAGAGGGCACGACGCTGGTCATCGCGCACTGGGAGTACGCCGGACAGGGCCACACCCCCGGCGAATCCTGGCTTGCCCAATCCATCGCCACCGAGATCAGGCAGAACCGCGAACTTGCGCGAGAGAACCGCACCGAGCTGGAAGCCTTCGACACCGTGGGGGAGTGGTGACCATGGAACGGCTGCTCACTGTTGACCAGGTCGCCGAACTCCTCGGTACCACCGTCCGGTTCCCACGGCGGCTCATCGAGGAACGCCGGATCACCTTCGTGAAGGTAGGCCGTCACGTCCGCATCCCTGAGAGAGCCGTCACCGCCTTCATCGACGCCCACACCGTCGAGCCGGTCGGTCCTTGCTCGGCTGGCCTTCGGAGGGTCGCCTGATGGCCAACAGGAAGGGAAACCGTCGGCGCTTTGGTTCGGTCCGGCAACTCAAGTCTGGTCGTTGGCAGGCTCGGTACCGCGACCCTGCGACCGGACAGCTTCGCAGTGCCGAACAGACCTACGCGACGAAGACGGACGCGGAAGTCGCGCTGACGCACATCGAGGCCGATATCTCGCGCGGCCAGTGGGAAGCCCCGGAAAAGCAGGCCGTTCCGTTCGCCGAGTACGCCGATGCGTGGCTGCGGGACCGAAAGCTGGCTGCCCGCAGCAGGGAACGGAACGAGGCAGTGATCCGGCTACACATCAGGCCGACGTTTGGTTCGGGATCTTTGGCCGACGTCACCACGTCCCGTGTCCGGTCCTGGCGTGGCCAACTGCTCGCGGCCGGGGTGGGGGAGCCGACCGTCGTCAAGGCGTATCAGGTCCTCCGCGCCATCATGAACACGGCTGTTGACGATGAACTCGTTCGCCGCAACCCCTGCCGGGTCAAAGGGGCCGACCGGTACGACGTGCCCGAGCGGCCGGTGTTGACCGTGGCCGAGGTGTACGCGGTGGCTGATGCCATGGCGCCGCGCTACCGGCTGCTCGTCCTGCTCGCGGCCTTCACCACATTGCGGTTCGGTGAGCTGGCGTCTCTGCGCCGCCGGGACATCGATACTGCCGGGCGGGCGGTCCTGGTGCAGCGAGCCCAGGCCGAGATGCAGGACGGCAAGCTCTTCGACAAGGCTCCGAAGTCGGCGGCCGGCGTCCGCCCCGTCGCCTTCCCGGACGAGATCCTGGCCGACGTCATTGAGCACCTGGAGCTCTATGCGGGGGCGGGCCGTGACGGCCACGTCTTCCTTGGCCCCCAGGGCGGACAGCTGCGGCGCAGCAACTTCCGGGACGACTGGATCAAGGCGCGCAAGGATGCGGGCATCGCTGCCGATGTCCACTTCCATGATCTGCGGCACACGGGAAACACCCTGGCCGCTGCCGGGGCGAGCACGCGTGAGCTGATGACGCGCATGGGGCACAGCACCGCCCGTGCCGCGTTGATCTATCAGCACATGACCGCCGACCGGGACCGTGCGATCGCCGATCGGCTGGGGTCGATGATCCGCCAGCGGCAGGGAGATGCCGGTACGTAGTGGCACGTGTGTGGCACGGACGTGATCATGCGAAAGGGCCAGTTCGAGAGGATCAAGCCTCCGAACTGGCCCTTAGTGCTGTGCCCCCGGCAGGATTCGAACCTGCGACACCCGCTTTAGGAGAGCGGTGCTCTATCCCCTGAGCTACGAAGGCGGAGATCTGCCGCTGACGGCAGTCGAGGACAGGGTAGCGGATGAGGCGCAGGGGTGATGGAGGCAGGCGGGCGGTGCATTCGGTGAAGGTGCTGCCGGGTGCTCGCGCGGTGGGGGGAGAGGGTTGCCTTGACGGGGCATGGGGGCAGGCATAGCGTCACGAAAGTACTGAGCAACCGCTTGGAGAGGTCGTTCGTGCCGCACACCGACCCGATCCCCGCCGAACCGGCCCCCGACGCCGGTGGCCTGTCTGCCGCCGACCGCATCGAGGCGGCGCTGACCGGGCCGGGAGCCCCGTTCGCCGTCGTGCGGTTGCAGGACGGCCCGCAGGCCGGGGCGCTCGTGTATGCGGACGGGCCCAGAACGCTCCGCGAATTCGTGGAGACCACCTGGGCCTTCGGGGACCAGCCGTTCCTGATCGCCGCCGAGCGCAGCTACTCGTACGCGGAGTTCTTCGCCGCGGCGTCCGCGCTGGCGTGCCGGCTGACCGAGGTGTACGGGCTCCGCCCCGGCGACCGGGCCGTCGTCGCGATGCGCAACCACCCTGAGTGGCAGATCGCCTTCTGGGCCGCCCAGCTGGCCGGTCTCGTCGCCGTACCGCTCAACGCCTGGTGGACCGAGGACGAGTTCACGTACGCGCTCGACGACTGCGGACCGAGGGTGCTGCTGGTGGACGGGGAGCGGCTGCCGCGCGTCTCCGCGTGGGCGGGGAAGAACGAGGCGCGCGTGGTCGTCTTCCACCACCGGGACGGTGAGGTTCCGCAGGGAGCCGAGCGATACGAGGACCTGCCCGCGCCCGACCCGCTCGCCGCACCGCCCGAGGTCGAGATCCGCCCCGAGGACGATGCGACGATCATCTACACCTCGGGCACCACCGGGCGGCCCAAGGGGGCCGTCGCCACCCACCTCGCCCAGGTGGGCGCCGCACTCAACCCGCGGTTCCACGCGACCGCTTCCGCACTCCGCCGCGGGATGATTCCGGGACAGGGGCCCGCGCCGGTCACCCTGATGACCTTTCCGTTCTTCCATGTCGCCGCGTTCACCTCCTTCTACGCGGCGATGGCGGCGGGCGGTGCGCTCGTGCTCATGTGGAAGTGGGACGACGAGGAGGCGCTGCGGCTGATCCGGGAGCACGGCGTCACGCATTACGCCGGCGTCCCGGCCACCGCCCTCCAGCTGCTCGCCGCTGCCGAGCGGGCGGGCGACGAGCTGGCGAGCCTCCAGATGGTGAACACCGGCGGGGCCGCCGCTCCGCCCGACCTGGTTGCGCAGCTCACCACCCGTTACGGCGAGCGGATCGAGCCGCGCAACGGCTACGGCCTGACCGAGACCTGCGGTGGCGTCCTGGCGAACTTCGGTGCCGACTACCGGCTGCACCCGGGGAGCGTCGGCCGGCCGACCCCCACCACCGAGGTGCGGATCGCCGGTCCGGCGGGTGAGGCACTGCCCGAGGGTGAGATCGGCGAGCTGTGGCTGCGCGGCCAGTCACTGGTCCGCGGCTACTGGCACGACGAGGCGGCGACGGCCGAGGCGTTCACGGACGGATGGTTCCGGACCGGCGATCTCGCGCTGGTGCGTGACGGGCGGGTCAGTGTCGTGGACCGGCTCAAGGACATGGTGATCCGCGGCGGTGAGAACGTGTACTGCGCGGAGGTCGAGGCCGTGCTCCACGATCACCCGGACGTCGAGGACGCGGCGGTGCTGGGCGTGGCGCACCCGGTCCTGGGCGAGGAGGTCGCCGCGATCGTCCGGCTTCGGCCCGGTGCCACCGTCACGGCCGACGAGCTGCGGGCGCACGTCGGGCGGACCCTGGCCGCGTTCAAGGTCCCGGCCCATGTCCTCGTACGCGAAGAACCGCTGCCGCGGAACCCGACCGGGAAGATCCTCAAGCGTGAGCTGCGCGGGCCGGTCGACGACGAGGTGCGGGGGAAGGGGACGAAGAGCGGGTAGCAGGGGGAGGGGCGCGGTCAGGAGCGGGTGATACGGACCCGGTAGTTGCCCTTGGAGTCCTTGCCGACCACAGATATGCGTATCCCTTCGGCCGCGTCGGCGAACGTCTGGCCGGGCTGGTACGGGGCGTCTGAGAGTTCGGCCTGCACATTGGGAGACCGTGTGCAGCCTCGGCTGCCCTTGGTGCTGTCCGCGATGGTGATCGGCCCCAGGCCGGTGTCCACGTCGGAGCGCACCTTGTAGATGAGTACCCCGGGCCTGCAGACCGCCTGGTCGTTGCCCGCCTGGGTCCGTACCTCCACCGCGTAGCCCGACTCCGCGCTGAGCGGCACGAAGGCCAGTTTCACGCCGCCCCGGGTGGCCAGCGGCCCGAGGATGCGGTCGGTGGTGCCGGGCTTCGAGGCGCAGCTGATCTGGTTGTTGTCGAGCCAGCCGAGCTTCCACTTGTGCCAGCCGAGCAGATCGTTGTTGGCCCCCCAGTCCTCGGACATGATGTCCCAGTGCCCGACCGAGCCGCCGCCCTCCATGGTGTAGAGATCGGGCAGGCCGAAGACATGGCTGTTCTCGTGCGGCAGGACGCGGTAGCCGGTCTGCGCGTACGACCCGGAGCCGTCGTCCTGCCGGCTGTAGATGAAGGACGTGTTGGCGAGCGGGACGCCGTCCGCGAGCGGGGCGTCGGAATTGCCTGAAAAGGTTACGGACAGGACGGTGTCCAGTGCGGAGGGTCCGGCGTTCGGTGTGACGAGGACATTGATCAGGTCGTACTCGCTGAAGTCCACCTTCTGGTCGGCGATGGCCACGATGTCCTGGACCAGACGGCGGTAGCCCGGCTCGTACGGTGAGCCGCGCTCTATCCCGTACGCGGTGAACGGCAGCGGCATCCGCAGCCAGCTCTTCACCGGGGCTTCGGGCCGGTAGACGAGCCGGCCGTACGAACTGGCCCGGAACCAGGCGGTGGTCTGCGGGAAGAATTCGGCGAGCCGGTCCATCGCCGACCCGAGTCCCGGTGCGTCCGGGAAGTCGATCATCAGGTTGAGCGCATGCACCTCGCCGGTCGACCGGGAGTAGCCGGCCGGGGTCGGCATGCCCTCCGACATCTGCACGCCCATCGTCGCGGATATCCGGCACGGTCCGAGCCCCGCCTCGTCAGTGATGGCCACCGGTCCCGCGGAGGCGTGGTTGGAGGGGGAGAGCGTGCTGCTGGCCGAGGCTGTGGCTGCGATGACCAGCGTGGTTGCCCCGGCGAGTACGAGGGTGCGGCGGCTGGGTATCCGGTGGCGGGGTCGCTGCATAGAGTCGCCTTCCGGGGTCCGCGGCAGCCGACGGGCCCTGACTGCGCTCTGCTGATCACCCTCTGGCGGCCGGTGCGTGGCCGCGCGTTGGGTGCGCCGATCGGTGGATTCCCCATTCGATGCATGTGACGCAGGTCACATTCGAGATGGGAAATAACCGGGGATCGATTCCCCGTTTGCACCCGTGTCCCCGCGAAACGGGGAGGCGCTCCCCGGTTGTGATCGTCCGGGCCGCCGCAAGAGCCAGCAGGAGCAGTAAGAGCCGGAAGGGAAGGGCTGCCGTCGTGGAGACCGTCACTCGCATCACCGCCGACACCGACACCGGGACGGCGCCGCGCCGCACGCCCCGCCCGCGGGCGGACGCGCTGCGCAACCGGGAGCGGATCGTGACGGCGGCGCGCGAGATGTTCGTCGAGTTCGGGCCGGACGTGCCGCTCGACGAGGTCGCCCGCCGCGCAGGCGTCGGCAACGCCACGCTCTACCGGAACTTCCCCGACCGGTCCGCGCTGACCCATGAGGTCGTTCTCTCGGTCACCTCCCGCACGACGGACCGTGCGGACGAGGCGGCGGCCGAGGAGGCCGACCCCTTCGCTGCGCTCAGCCGCTTCGTCCATGCGGCAGCCGACGAACGCGTCGGGGCGCTCTGCCCGATGCTGTCCGGCGGCTTCGACAAGGACCATCCCGAACTGCTCGCCGAGCGTCGTCGCCTCGAAGAGGCCGTCGAAGGGCTCGTGGCGCGCGCCATGTCCGCGGGGCGCCTGCGTACCGACATCGCCGTCGGTGACGTACTGGTCGGCCTCTCCCAGCTCACCCGGCCGTTGCCAGGCACCGCGTGCCTGGACATCGACCGGTTCACCCACCGTCATATCCAGCTGTTCCTGGACGGTCTCGAGGCTCCGGCCCGGTCCGAACTGCCCGGTACGGCGGCAACCTTGGAGGATCTGCGGCGCCGGCCATGAGGCCCGCGCCGGGCTGCTGAAGCAGACGCCGCCCGGCTGCGTGTCCGACGCGCCCTCACCACCCCCACCTCACGACTGACCTCACGTCCAGTTCCAGTTCTTCCAGCTCTCTCCCTTCGCACATTTCACCCTCACCGTTCACAGGCCGGGACGTTCTGCGTTCACGGTCACGGTTCACGACCCTTCGCGTCCACGCGCGTCCTTAGGTGGCTATTCCCATGTCAAAAACAGCTGATCCACGACTCCCTGACCCCAGCCGCTGGAAAGCGCTGGCCTTCATCGCACTCGCGCAGCTGATGGTCGTGCTCGATGCCACGATCGTGAATATCGCGCTGCCGCACGCACAGACGGCCCTGGGCATCACCGATGCCAACAAGCAGTGGGTCATCACGGCCTACGCCCTCGCCTTCGGAGGACTGCTGCTCTTCGGCGGCCGGATCGCCGACCTGTGGGGCCGTAAGCGCACCTTCGTCGTCGGTCTGATCGGCTTCGCGCTGGCCTCCGCGCTCGGTGGCGCGGCCCAGAACCAGGGCATGCTGTTCGGCTCACGCGCGCTCCAGGGTGTCTTCGGCGCCCTGCTCGCCCCGGCCGCGCTCTCGCTGCTCGCCGTGATGTTCACCGATGCCAAGGAGCGCGCCAAGGCGTTCGGCATCTACGGTGCGATCGCCGGTGGCGGTGGCGCCGTCGGCCTGATCCTCGGTGGCTTCCTCACCCAGACGCTGAACTGGCGCTGGACGTTCTTCGTCAACATCCCGTTCGCCATCGTCGCGGCCGCGGGTGCGTACTTCGTGATCCGCGAGCCGGTCGGCAGCCGTAACCGCTCGCCGCTCGACATCCCGGGCGTGGTGCTCTCCGCGCTGGGTCTGGTCTCGCTGGTGTACGGATTCACCCGCGCCGAGTCCAGCGGCTGGTCGGACCCGGTGACCATCGGCATGTTCGTCGCGTCCGGTGTGCTGCTCCTGTCGTTCGTGCTGACCGAGGCCCGGGTCAAGTCGCCGCTGCTGCCGCTGCGCGTCGTGATGGACCGCAACCGCGGCGGTGTCTACCTCTCGCTGGGGCTGGCCATCATCGCGATGTTCGGGCTGTTCCTCTTCCTGACGTACTACCTGCAGGTCGTGAAGGGGTACTCGCCGATCCGGACGGGGTTCGCCTTCCTCCCGATGATCGCGGGCATGATCACCGGTTCGACGCAGATCGGCGCCCGGCTGATGACGCGGGTCGCGGCCCGCAAGCTGATGGGTCCGGGCTTCCTGACCGCCGCCGTCGGCATGCTGCTGCTGACGCAGCTGGAGATCGGTTCCTCCTACCTGGCGCTCATCCTGCCGGCGCAGCTCCTGCTGGGTCTGGGCATGGGTACGGCGTTCATGCCGGCCATGTCGCTGGCCACGCACGGGGTCGAGCCGCGGGACTCGGGTGTGGCCTCTGCGATGGTCAACACCTCGCAGCAGGTGGGCGGCGCGATCGGTACGGCGCTGCTGAACACGATCGCCGCCTCGGCCGCCACGGCGTACGCCACCTCGCACGCTGCGCTGGCCGCCACGGACCCGAAGCTGCTGAAGCTCCAGGCGATGGTGCACGGCTTCACCGGAGCCATCTGGTGGGCGGTCGGCATCCTGGTGGTGGCGTCCGCGATCGCGGTGACGTTCATCAACGCCGGACGTCCTTCGGCGACCGCGGTGAACTCGGGCTCCGGCTCGGGGGATGCCGACGGGGTCGAGGACGAGTTCAAGGTCCCGGTCGTCGCGCACTGACGCAGGGCGCGCGGCGTGGAGTCACCTGAAGTGACGTGAACATGGGTCTGCCCCGGTTCCGCTCAGCGGAGCCGGGGCAGACCCGCGTCGGTGCGCGGTGCGCGGTGCGTCGCCAGGACACCCCTAGCGAAGCCAGGGCAGGTCCGCGTCCGTGCTGTCCGGCTCCAGTCCGGTCGCGATGACCTGCATGATCTCGCCGAACGAGCGCGCCTGCTCGGGGGTGAGCCGGTCGAACATCGCCTGGCGGACGGCACGCACATGACCCGGCGCGGACCGGCGGAGCATCTCGTAACCCTCGTCGGTGAGGACCGCGTTCTGTCCGCGCTTGTCGGAAGGGCAGTCCTCCCGACGCACCCAGCCGTTGCGTTCCAGCCGGGCGACGGCGTGCGAGAGCCGTGAGCGGGTGATCTTGACGTCCTTGGCCAGCTGGGTCATCCGCATCTGACGCCGGGGCGCCTGGGAGAGCTGGACGAGCAGTCCGTAGTAGATGTGCGGCATGCCGGCGTCGCGCTGCAGCTGGCGGTCGAGATGGTCCTCCAGGAGCGTGGTGGCCTGGAGATAGGCGCGCCAGACGCTCTGTTCTTCGTCGGAGAGCCAGCGGGGCCCGCCGGTGGATGCCGTGGTCATGTACTACACTGTACGACCTTTTCTTGAAAGTTGAACTAGATAGGGCTAAGGTCTCCGTAGCTGGGAACTTGAAGCTTCAAGAAACTTCGACTTCGGAGCTTCGAGGGCCCGTAGAAGATCTGTCTTCAGTAGCAGTGGATGGGGAGTGCCATGACTGTCACCGCGGAGCGCATGCCCGCCCTCTATCTTTCCCACGGTGCGCCGCCGCTGGCCGACGACCCGGTGTGGCCCGGCCAGTTGGCCGCGTGGTCCGCCGACCTGCCCCGTCCCAGTGCGATCCTCATGGTCTCCGCCCACTGGGAGGAGGCCCCGCTCGCCCTGGGCGCGACCGAGACCGTCCCGCTCGTCTACGACTTCTGGGGCTTCCCCGAGCACTACTACCGAGTGCGGTACGCGGCCCCGGGCGCCCCGCAGTTGGCGGAGAACGTGCGCAAGCTGCTGCGCGGCGCCGGTACACCGGTCCAGGACATCCCGGACCGCGGGCTCGACCACGGGGCGTACGTCCCGCTGGTGGAGATGTTCCCGGGCGCCGACATCCCCGTACTCCAGATCTCTCTGCCGACGCTGGACCCGCAGAAGCTGATGGACATCGGGCGCAAGCTCGCGCCGCTGCGAGACGAGGGCGTACTGATCGTCGGCAGCGGCTTCTTCACCCACAACCTTGCCGCACTGCGGCACACGGGTGGCGGCAACCCCGGCTGGTCGGTGGAGTTCGACGACTGGGGGCACCGGGCGCTGCAGGCCCAGGACATCGACGCGCTGCTCGACTTCGAGCACAAGTCCCCGGCGGGCCGGCTGGCCCATCCGCGCACCGAGCACTTCGCGCCGCTCTTCGTGACGCTGGGCGCCTCGGAGGGGGAGCTCGACCAGGGGCGCAGCGTCATCGACGGGTTCTGGATGGGGCTCGCGAAGCGATCGGTGCAGTTCGGCTGAGTGGTGAGAGGGCCGGCGGGTTCAGCTCGATCGAGCGGAGCGCGGCGGCCAGGGCCGTCGTGTCACCGACGTCCAGTGCGGTGTCGGTGAACTTGATCGTGTGGTCGTCGCCGTGCGCCGCCGCCCGCGCGAAGATCTCGTCCGCGGAGGGTGCCGACGGCGATGCGGTGCAGGGGACGGGGTCGGCGGGGCTGTACGCGGCGGTGACCGCGGCGCTCGCGGCCCAGGCCGCGGCCAGGCTCTGTCCCCACAGTTCACGAGGGAGGGCGGGCAGCGTACGCAGCACGGCGTTGGGTGCGGTCGCGGCGTGCACCAGCATGATCGGTGCGCCATGGCCGTGGGTGGCGTAGCGGTGGGTCGCGGCCCTGACCAGCTCCGCCAGCCGGGCTCGCGCCACATCCGGGTCGTCCGCGAACTGCTGCGGCCACAGTGGGAACACGGTGAGCTGCGCCAGCCGGTCGCGGATCCCGCCCGTCTGGTCGGCCACCGGCGGTACGGCGTCCAGCGCGGCCGCCGCGCTCGGCGCGGGCACGAGCGAGGCCGGTGGGTTCAGTGCGGGCAGCGGCTGATGGCGGGCGGCCCAGTAGCCGAGCCCGTGCGCGAGCTCGGCGATCCGGGGTGCGTTCGCTTCCCCGTCCAGCAGGGTGCGTACGGCGTGGCCGACCCGGATCACGGGGTGGGTGGCACCCGCGGCGATGCCCGGCAGCAGCCGCGGCCACCACTCGGTGAGGACGTCCTGCCAGGGGCGCCCGGCGGTCTCCCGCTCGAAGTACATCGTCCAGTCGGCGATCCTGCGCGGGTCGCCGAGGGCCTCGTGCCAGTTCTCAGCGGTGACCCGTACGGCGGGGGCCGGCATGTCCTCCAGCTTGTGGCTGTAGTGGTCGAGCCAACGGTGGACGGCCGGTGCCTGGCCGTGCCGTACGAGCGCCTCGACGGCCATCGGGCCGTGATTGCTCAGCCAGCCGTTCCGCTCGGGACCCGCGGCGTGCAGCCGCTCCAGCGCCTCGTCGAGCGTGCCGGTGGGGTCGGCCGATGCCGTGCCCGGTGCGCCTTCGAGGCCTGCCCTGCCTGTCGTGCCTGTCGTGCCTGTCGTGTCGGTCATGCCGGAACACGCTAGGCGCGCGGCCCGTCGCCCGTAACGGGCTGCGGACCTAAGCCGCGACTCCGCCGGGTCCTAGGGCTCCGGGCCCAGAGGCTTCTCGTACCAGGCCACGTCCCAGTACTTGCCGAACTTCCGGCCCACCTCGGCGTACGTACCGACATGGCGGAAGCCGAAACGTTCGTGCAACCGCACCGAGGCGTCGTTGGGCAGGGCGATGCCCGCATAAGCGCGATGGAGATCCTCGTCCGCGAGGGCCTCGAAGAGCGACTCGTACAGGAGCGTGCCAATGCCCTGGCCGGCGGCCTGTGGCGTGCAGTACACGCTCACCTCGACCGAGGTGGCGTACGCCGCCTTGGGGCGGAAGGCGCTGCTGGTCGCGTAGCCCAGCACCGATGCAGGGCCGACAATGCGGACATCCTGAGCAACCAGAAGACGGTGCGGACCGTCTTCAGGGTGAGAGAGCAGCCACGGCATCCGCTGTTCGGGTGTGAAGGGGACGGTGTCGAATGTGAGCGCAGTCTCACGGACGTAATGGTTGTAGACGTCGGTGAGGGCCGCCAAATCCCCCGCGACGCCTGGCCTGACCTGCACCTCTGTGCGGAGTTCCGACGTTTCCGGCACGGACCCTCCCCTCTCGACGCGACAGGGTACTGCATGATCGCGAAAATGAATGCGAGTCATGGGAATTCTGTCCGGATTCCAGTCGTTGTTTCCAACGGATGCAGGGCACCCGAAAGGGTGTCGCGACCTACTCAGCAAGGGAGCACGCATGGCAACCCGTGCCGTCGCCCGTCGTTCGTCCACCACTGGTGGGAGCAGCCGGGCAAGCAGTGTTCGCGCCGGAGGCGGGGAAATCGCCGATCGCGACCTGGTCGGCATGTACCTGGACGAGATCGCGCGCACGCCGCTGCTCGACGCCGCCAAGGAGGTAGAGCTGTCCCAAGCCGTCGAAGCGGGCGTATTCGCCCGGCAGGTTCTCGACGGTGTGGTGGAGAGCGAAGCCGGTGGGGCGACGCGTGAGGAGCTGGAGGCGCTGGTCGCCGAGGGCGAGCGCGCCAAGGACATATTCATCCGTTCCAACCTTCGACTCGTGGTTGCTGTCGCCCGCCGCTATCCGCGGGCCGGGCTGCCCCTGCTCGACCTGATCCAGGAGGGGAATGCGGGCCTGGTGCGCGCGGTCGAGAAGTTCGACTACGCCAAGGGCTTCAAGTTCTCCACGTATGCGACGTGGTGGATCCGTCAGGCCATCACGCGATCCATAGCCGATCAGTCCCGTACGATCCGGCTCCCCGTCCACCTGGTGGAGGAGCTCGGCCGGATCCGCCGTGTCCAGCGCGAGTTCAACCGCGAGCACGGGCGCGAGCCCGAGCACGCGGAGATAGCCGCCGAGCTGGACTCCACGCCCACGCGGGTCGGCGACGTCCTGGACTGGGCCCGCGACCCGGTCAGCCTCAACATGTCCGTGGACGACGAGGGCGAGACCCAGTTCGGTGATCTGCTGGAGGACACCTCCGCGGTGTCGCCCGAGCAGTCCGTGATGACGCTGCTGCGCAGCGAGGAGCTGGAGGACCTGATCGGCAAGCTCGACAACCGCACCGCGTCGATCATCCGTATGCGGTACGGCATCGAGGACGGCCGTGAGCGGACTCTCACCGAGGTCGGCAAGCAGCACGGGCTGACCCGTGAGCGGATCCGGCAGATCGAGAAGCACGCACTGCTCGAACTGAAGCGAATGGCCCACGACACGGGTTTTGACGCTGCGGCGTGAGCCCGAGTCCAGTAGCCTCCGATATGAGCCGCTTCGTGCGGACTCCATGAGCTGAGTCCCGGCGCCCACCCCCCCTGGCGCCGGGGCTCATTTCTTTGCCGTCATGGTGAGGAGAGTGCTGCCGCACGGGTCAGCCGGGCGCCCAGATCGCTCAGGAACTCCACCAGCTGCGCGGGCTGATGCGCGGTGAACTCGCAGTCGACCAGCGCCAGTCGGAGTGCCACCCACTCCAGCGAGTCCGCCATGACCGCACGGAGCCGGCAGCTGTGCTCGCCGGTCGGTTCCAGCGGACCGAACGCCGGGGGCAGCCGTGCGGACACGAAGTCCGCCGGGGCCGCGAAGCTCACCTCGACCGCCAGCTCCGGCTGCCGGCGCCGGATGGAGTCGGTGAGGAAGGCCGCGGCGTCCCCCGTGGGCAGCTCGCGCGGTGTGAAGCGGGCCCCCGTGGCGAACGGCTCGCTCACCCGGTCCACGCGGAACGTGCGCCACGCCTCGCGCCCCAGGTCGTACGCGACGAGATACCACCGCCACCCCGTGCTCACCAGCCGGTAGGGCTCGGCCTCCCGTCTCGTCTCGGCGCCGTCCCCCGCCCGGTACGCGAACCGCAGCCGCTCCCGGCCGGTGACCGCCGCCGCCATGACCGTCAGCGTGTGCGGATCGATGGTCGAACCGTCACCGCGGGTCAGCGGCATGGTTGCGTTCTGCAGGGTCGAGACCCGGTGTCGCAGCCGGGACGGCAGCACCTGCTCCAGCTTCGCCAGGGCCCGCACGGATGCCTCGTCGACCCCCTCGATGGCATGCCCTGCCCCCGCCCGCAGCCCCACCGCGATCGCCACCGCCTCCTCGTCGTCCAGGAGCAGCGGCGGCATGGCGGCGCCCGCGACCAGCCGGTAGCCGCCGACCGAGCCTCGCGACGCCTCGACCGGATAGCCGAGGTCGCGGAGCCGGTCGATGTCGCGGCGGATGGTGCGCGGGCTGACGTCGAGCCGCTCGGCGAGCTCGCTGCCCGGCCACTCGCGCGGCGTCTGGAGGAGCGACAGCAGATTCAGCAGTCGTGCCGGGGTATCGGTCATGGATCCAGGGTGCCGGTCCATTGGGTCATGACCTGACCTAATGGACGTTTAACTTCTTCATATGACTTCTTCCGCATCGCTGCCGTCCACGGCGGCCGATCCCACGGTGTCCTCGGGCCCGTCGGACCGGCGCCGGTGGTTCGCGCTCGCCATCGTGATGACCGCGGCCTTCATGGACCTGGTCGACGTCACGATCGTCAACATCGCCATTCCGAGCATCAAGCGCGACACAGGTGCCTCGTTCAGCTCGATCCAGTGGATCACCGCCGGATACGCACTGGCCTTCGCGGCCGGTCTGATCACGGGCGGCCGGCTCGGGGACATCTACGGCCGCAAGCGCCTCTTCCTCATCGGCATCGGCGGCTTCACGCTGGCCTCCGCGCTCTGCGGCTTCGCCGCGAACCCGGAGATGCTGGTCGCCTCCCGCATCCTGCAGGGCGGCACCGCCGCGCTGATGGTCCCGCAGGTGCTGTCGATCGTGCACGCCACGTTCCCGGCGCACGAGCGCGGCAAGGTCTTCGGCCTCTTCGGTGCGGTCGTCGGCCTCGGCGCGGTCTCGGGACCGCTGCTTGGCGCGCTGCTCACCGAGTGGAACATCGCGGGCCTGGAATGGCGGCCGATCTTCCTGATCAACCTGCCGGTCGGCATCGCGGGACTGCTCCTGGGCCGGAAGTTCATCACGGAGTCCAAGGCCCCGAAGGCGCTCCGCCTCGACCTGGTCGGTGTCGCGCTGGTGACGCTGGCACTGCTGATGCTGCTCTACCCGCTGACCCGCGGGCGCGAGCTGGGCTGGCCGCTGTGGGGGTACATGTCGATGATCGGCAGTGTCCTGGTGTTCGCGGCCCTGGTGCTGTTCGAGCGGGCGAAGGTACGCAAGGACGGTTCGCCGCTCGTCGAGCTCTCGTTGTTCCGGGTCAAGAGCTTCGCGGCGGGCATCGCCGTCCAGCTGACCTTCGGGATCGGCCTCGGCATCTTCTTCCTGGTCTGGACGCTGTACATGCAGATGGGACTCGGCTGGAGCGCGCTGCGGGCGGGCACGACCGGTATCCCGTTCTCGATCGCCGTCTCGTTCGCCGCCGGGATCTCCGTACAGAAGCTGGTACCCCGGTTCGGCCGCAAGGTCCTGCAGGCGGGCGCGCTGCTGATGGTCGCCGGACTGCTGCTCTACATCTGGGAGTCCGACCGGTACGGCATGGGCATCGCCCCGTGGCAGATGGCTCTGCCACTGGTCGTCATGGGGCTCGGAATGGGGCTGATCGTGGCCCCGCTGACGGACGCGGTGCTGTCCGAGGTGCCGAAGGAGCACTCCGGATCGGCGTCCGGGCTGATCAACACCGTGCAGCAGATGGGCAACGCGCTGGGGCTCGGACTCGTCTCGGTCGTCTTCTTCGGGTCGATCAGCGACCGGCTGGCGCCCCAGGCGATGGGCCCGGCGTTCGTCGAGGCGTTCCAGCACTCGCTGTGGTGGGTGGCCGGGGTGCTCGCGCTGATCTTCCTGGTGATGTTCGCGCTGCCGGCGCGGCCGCGGCAGCACGTGGAGGGCGGCGAGGGCGAGGACGTTCAGGACGCCGACGCCACGCAGGGCGAGGTGGCCAAGGAGGCCGCACTGACGCGCTGAGTGCGTCTGCCGGGCGGCGCGTGCCCGGTCGGCACGGTGCCCGCACCTCTCGGGGGGTGCGGGCACCCTTGCGTGAGGCGTGGCCCGTTCGCCCGCTGCGGCGGGTGGGCGCCGTCACCCGTCAGCAGATGTGCGTGCGGCTCTCCATCGCCTCGCGCGCCGCCTGCTCGTCCCCGTACACCTCGCACATGTGGCGGCCGTCCGGTGTCGCCGTGTGCTCGACCTCCCACAGGCTCGTCTCGCTGCCGTCGAGGAGCAGGAAGGCGTGCTCGTACAGGGTGAAACCGGCGTCCCGCCCGTCGACCCGGCACTGCCGGCCGAAGATCTGGGTGATGTGGTGGGCGAAGGCGGCCCGCAGCAGACGCGCGGTCTCCTCGCCCGGCACGTCGCCGTTCTCCGCGCGGCGCAGTACGCGGCGGGCGTGATCCGCGGAGTTGTCCGGCGCGTACATCCGGGGCAGCGGCGCCGGCGGCGCGGCCATCAGGACCGTGTGTATCTCCAGGTCCGCCTGCGGGACGTCGTCGCCGAACGCGGGCATGTCGGAGAAGCTGCCGGCCAACCGGGCGGCGGCGACATGGGCGTCGGCCTCGTCGTCGTACAGCTCGTGGCGCTGGGGGCCGGGCCGCGTCCGCGACCGGGGGTCCGTCGCGTCCCTGGCGCCCCCGTGGACCAGCTCCCACAGGGTCAGGGCCGAGCCGTCGGCCAGCAGATACGTATGCCGGTAGGTCTCGCGGTGCAGTACGGAACTGTGGTGCGAGGAGTGCAGGGAGCTGCTGTGGGCCAGTGCCGTTCCGAGCCTCTCGACCGTGCAGTCGGGCAGGTCGAAAGAGTTGAGTGCGCGTCGCAGGAGTCGCTCGAGGTGCTGCTCGGTTGTCTCGTACGGATCGCTCAAGGTGCTGTCTCCAGGCCGTCGCCGCGTGTCACACGATGCGTGCTTAACGTAGTCCCTGGGTCTGACATCGAGACCGGGGTTCCGGAAAACGTACGGCACGCACGGATAGTTCCTGGCGTTTCGTCCGAACTTCCTTGTGCGGACGGCGAGTCGGCGGTCAGCCGGTGCCGTAGAGATCGCTGTACGAGAGGTACGTGCCCGCGCCGGGGTGGCGGGCTTCGACGCTCTCGGCCGCCCGTACGGCCTTCACGACGGCGCGCGTCAGCACGTCCGCGCCCGCCGCCAGGAGTTCGTTCAGCGCGATCGGGTTGTCCGGGTGCAGCGGTCGCTCACCGGTGGCGAGCGCGAAGACCGTGTCCCCGTCGTTCAGCAGATGTACGGGACGCACGGCGCGTGCCAGTCCGTCATGCGCCGTGCCCGCGAGCTTCTGCGCCTGGGCGCGGGTGAGGTCGGCGTCCGTGGCGACGACGGCAAGCGTGGTGTTGAGCGGGGGGCGGGCTTCGGAGTCCCCCGCTTCGGCCAGCCGGAGCCCGGCGGTCCTGTGGACCTCCGCCGAGGGATACGCGGGAGGTTCGGCGGCTCCGTACTCCCCGTACAGCACCCCGGTCACCGGATCGACCACCGAACCCGCGGCGTTCACCACGACCAGCACGCCAACCGTGATCCCCGACGGCAGCAGCGCGCTCGCCGTGCCCACACCGCCCTTGAGCCGGCCGGCGACCGCTCCCGTGCCGACGCCGACGCCGCCCTCCGCGACCGGGGCGCCCGACTCCGTACCGGCCGCGGCCTCCACCGCGGCGCGGCCGGTCGAGGCGTCCGGGCGGGCCCGCCAGTCGCCGCCCCGCCCCAGGTCGAAGATGCACGCGGCCGGCACCACCGGCACCACCTGCGAGGGATCGGGACCGACCCGCACGCCCCGCCCCTGCTCCTCCAGCCAGGCCATCACGCCGGACGCCGCGTCCAGTCCGTAAGCGCTGCCGCCCGTCAGGACGACGGCGTCGATGCGCTGCACAAGATTGCGGGGGTCGAGGGCGTCCGTCTCCCGGGTGCCCGGGCCGCCGCCCCGTACGTCGACAGCGGCGACCGCTCCGCCCTCGGGGGCGAGGACGACGGTGGTGCCGCTCAGCGCGCCGTCGCCGGACACCCGCGCATGACCGACCCGCAGTCCGGCGACATCAGTCAGCGCGTCCCTCCCGGCCGAGGGGAGGGCGGTCGACGGCTGCGCGCCCTGCGCCCGGCCCTGCCCGGTGTGCTGTCCGGCCATCGTGTGCTCCTCACGCGTGGGTCGGCGGAACGGAGGTGGAAACCCGTCCGCCCGGTGCCGGGCGCCGCGACAGTGCCACTCCGGCCGCCACGGTCGCGGCTGCCACCAGGCCGGCCGCGAAGACTGCGTACTCCCCGGCGAACGTACAGGCCAGGATGGCCACCGCGGCCAGGGGGAGGGGCAGTTGCTCCGCGAGGTCGCGCTTGAAATGGCGGGCGTGCAGCACCCAGACCGTGAGCAGGAAGATTGCCGACGGGACGGTCACGGCGGCCGAGGCGGCGGCCGTCGACAGATGGGCCTTTCCGGTGGCCTCCTCCACCGCGACCTCGATGCCCGCACCGATCGCGGCGGCCGAGCCGAAGATCACGTAGTGGCCGTATCCCCAGACGAACGCCTGCCTGCTGCCACGGAGATAGTCGTGGATCGGCACGGCGAAGTAGATCCACCAGGCGGCGAAGACGATCAGCAGTCCGCCCGCGGCGACCGGCAGCAGTTCGCCGAGCGCGTCGTGCTCGTCGACCGACTCCTGGACGGCGACCGTTGCCGCGGCGATCGTCTCGCCGAGCACGATGATGGTGAACAGGCCGTACCGTTCGCCGATGTGATGCGGATGCCAGCTCGTCCTGCGGTCGCGCTCGGCGACGGCTGGAACCGACAGCTCGCACAGGGCGAGCACCAGGTAGACCGCGGTACGGGTGCCGTCCATGCCGGCGGGCACGAACAGCATGCCGATCCAGCCCAGTTGGGCCAGGACGACCCCGATGGCGTACCGCTGCGCGACCCTGCGTTCCGGGCCCTCGGAACAGTGGGCCACCCGCAGCCACTGGCTGGTGAGCGCGAGCCGCATCACCACGTAGCCGATGACGCCGAGCGTCCAGTCCCCGTCGTCGAAGGCGCGCGGCACCCCGGCGGCGAAGATGAGCACACCGGTGATCTGGACGAACGTGACCAGGCGGTAGAGCGTGTCGTCGGTGTCGTACGCGGAGGCGAACCAGGAGAAGTTCACCCAGGCCCACCAGATCCCGAAGAACACGGCCAGATAGCCGGCGATCCCGGTGCCGGGATGCCCCTCGGCGACGGCGTGCACGAGGCGACCGCCCGCCTGGGCGACGGCGACGACGAAGCACAGGTCGAAGAAGAGTTCCAGCGGGGTCGAGGTGCGGTGCTTCTCGGTGCGGCTGCGGGCGGTCATCCGGGGCATGGGGCCCAGCACAGCAGACCATTCCGGTGGTCGGTGCCGGGACGCGCAGATCGTACGGGGAAAGCGTCCCGCGTCAGGTCCCGCGCCGCGGACCGTCGCGCGTCCGGGCTTCGTGCCGCTGGGTGACGCGCTCACTCAGCCGGACGTCAAATCAGGACCAACCGTCCCATCCAGCCCTACGGTGGGCCGGTGACCGAGCCCCCAGACGCCGCAGACGAAGGCCCAACCGCAGTCGCCGCGCCGAACCCGGCCGTGGCCACGCCTGTACCGCCCGCACCCGGCAGCGCCCGCACCGCGGTCCTCCGTTCCGTCACCTCCCGTGCCACCGCGGTCGGAGTCATCGTCTCCGTCCTGCTGATCCTCGCGATCGTGTTCGGCAGCCGGCTTCTGGAGAACTTCGACTCCGCCCTCCTCCCGTATGCGGTCGCCACGGTCTTCCTCGCCTTCGGTGTCGCCTACCGCTACACGGTCTGGGTCTCCGCGCCCGGGGCACGCCGCCTGTTCAAGCAGGGCTGGCGGAGCTTCTTCTCCATGGCCAACTTCCGCAAAGGCCCTACCGCTCTGCCGAGGATGATCGCCACCTATCTGGGCTTCCAGAAGTTCCTCGGCGCCCGCTCGCACGCCCGCTGGGCCGCCCACCAGCTGATCTTCTGGGGCTGCATCCTCGCCTCCCTGATCACCTTCCCGCTGACCTGGGGCTGGTTCACCTTCACCTCCGGCACCGGCTCGGGTCCCGGCTACGAGATGCGCATCTGGGGCTTCAAGATCATCAGCTTCGATTCGCTGAACGTCCTCGGCTGGCTGATGTTCCACGGCCTGGACATCGCCGCCGTGCTTGTCATCCCCGGTGCGTCCTACTTCCTCTGGCGCCGCATGAAGGACCGCGGCGCCATCACCGGCCAGCGCTTCGGCTACGACCTGGTGCCGCTGATCGCCCTGATCGTCATCTCGGTGACCGGTCTGCTGCTCACCTTCTCGTCGATCTTCCTGCACGGCGGGGGATACGAATTCCTGGGGATCCTCCACATGGTGTCGGTGGTTTTCACCCTCATCTACATCCCGTTCGGCAAGTTCTTCCATATCGTCCAGCGCCCGGCCGCGGTCGGTATGCAGCTGTTCAAGTACACCGGCCGACAGGAACTGGAGATCTTCAGCTGCCGTCGCTGTGAGGAACCCATCGACACCGGGCCGTACGTCCAGAACCTCCGCGGCACCATGCGCGATCTCAGCCTCGACTTCGACGAATGGGCCGAATACTGCCCGCGCTGCAAGCGGGTGCTGCGCGGCAGCGCCTATCTCTCCCATGTGAAGAAGGGTTTCAAGTGACTGCCGACCCGGGCCCGGTCGTCCCGCTCGACCCCTCCCTCGCACCACCGGGCACCCGGGCCTTCCGGGACGCCGGCGGCATCCCGGCCGACCGGTGGCACGCCGATCAGGACGGCGAGACGCTCGTCCCCACCCACTGCTGCTTCTGCGGCGTCCAGTGCGGGATGTATCTGCGCGTCGACCGCGGCGGCAAGGTCTTCGGCGTCGAACCCCGTAACCACGACATCAACCGGATGCGGCTCTGCCCCAAGGGCATCAATGCGTATCAGCAGGTCAATCACCCCGACCGGCTCACCGCTCCATTGATGCGCCGCTCCCGCGACGAGGAGTTCCGCGAGGTCTCCTGGGACGAGGCGCTCGACTTCACGGTCTCCGAGATCGAACGCATCCAACAGGCCCACGGCAACGACGCCTTCGGGCTCCTCGGCGGTGCCAGCCTGTTCTCCGAGAAGACGTATCTCGTCGGCAAGTTCGCCCGGGTCGCCCTCAAGTCCCGGCATGTCGACTACAACGGCCGGCTCTGCATGGTCAGCGCCGCGGGTGCCAACAAGCTCGCCTTCGGCATCGACCGGGCGGGCAACCCCTTCTCCGACTGCCTGCTCACCGACTGCCTGCTGATCGCGGGCTCCAACGTCGGCGAATGCTTCCCCGTGATGACCCAGTACGTGTGGGGAGCCCGGGACCGCGGCGCCAGCCTGATCGTCGTCGACCCGCGCGAGACCGCGATCGCCCGCACCGCCGACATCCATGTCGCCCTCAAGCCGGGCACCGACTCGGCCTTCTTCACCTCCGTCCTGAACGTGGTCATCGAGGAGGGCCTCACCGACGAGGCGTATCTCGCCGCCCACGCCACCGGCTGGGACGAGGTCAAGGCCAAGGCCGCCGAATACCCACCGTCCCGCGCCGCAGAGATCTGCGGCATCCCCGCCGAACAGGTCGTCCAGGTCGCGCGCACCTTCGCCCGCGCCCCCAAGGCCATGGCCTGGCACGCCCGCGGTATCGAGCACCACTCGCAGGGTGTCGAGAACTGCCTCGCCGTGATCAACCTCTGCGCCGCGACCGGCCACATCGGCAAGCCCGGCGCCGGCTACGGCACCATCACCGGCCAGGGCAACGGGCAGGGCGGCCGCGAGCACGGCCAGAAGGCCGACCTCCTTCCCGGCGGCCGCTCGATCATGAACGAGGAGCACCGTCGGCAGATCTGCGAGATCTGGGGCATCGAGGAGTCCGAACTCCCGCCCGCCGGCACCTCGATGATGGAAATGGTCTGGCAGATGCAGCGCCGCGAGATCCGCGGCCTGATCGGCATCTGCAACAACCCCTTCGTCTCCCTGCCCAATTACCGGGTGGTCAAGGAGGGGTACGACGCCACCGAATTCCATGCCCAATTCGACTTCTTCCTTTCCGAGACCGCTGCCAACGCACATGTCGTCTTTCCCGTCACCACCTGGGCCGAGGACGAAGGGGTGATGGCCAACGCCGAGGCCCGCGTGGTCAAGCACAACAAGGCCCAGGAGGCACCCCCCGGGGTACGGACCGACACCTGGGTGATGTGCGAACTCGCCCGGCGGCTCGGCGCGGGCGACAAATTCGCGTTCGCCGACTCGCGCGCGGTCTTTGACGAGTTGCGGATCGCCTCCGCCGGAACCGTCAACGACTACTACGGCATCACCTACGAACGGCTGGAGGAGACCGGCGGCATCGCCTGGCCCTGCCCCTCCACCGACCACCCCGGTACCCCCCGGCTGTTCGAGGACGGCAGGACCTACCACCCCGACGGCAAGATCCATCTGCAGGTCGTCGACTGGCACCTGCCGATGGACCCGTACGACGACGAGTACCCCATGTCGCTCACCACCGGCCGTACCGTCGCCCACTTCCTCTCCGGCAACCAGACCCGTCGGCTGGGCGCTCTCGTCGAACAGACCCCGCGCCCCTGGGCCGAGGTCCACCCCTCCCACGGCTTCCGCAACGGCGAACCGGTCCGCGTCATCAGCCGGCGCGGCAGCGAGGTCTTTCCCGCCCTCGTCACCGAGGCGATCCGCCCCGACACCGTCTTCATCCCGTACCACTGGCCGATCCCCACCGCCGCCAACGCCCTCACCATCGACGCCCTCGACCCCCGCTCCAAGATCCCCGAGTACAAGGTGTGCGCCTGTCGCATCGAGCACGCGGAAAAGATCGACGAGGTCCCCGCACCTCCCGTCGCACCCGGCCAGGTCGCTTACCCGGAGGCCCAGGTCTCCCGTACCGACCCGTTGCCGCCCACGGCCCCGCAAGGCCGTGGCACCTCGGAGAGGAGCTGAGGCCCGCATGATGGGCAGAACGATCTTCATCGACCCGGGGCGCTGCATCGGCTGCCAGGCATGTGTCTCCGCCTGCCGGGAATGCGACTCGCACCGCGGCAAGTCGATGATCCACCTCGATTACACCGACGAGGGTCACTCCGTCGCCTCCCTTCCCACGGTCTGTATGCACTGCGAGGACCCGGTCGCCCCATGTGCCGAGGTCTGCCCCGCCGACGCGATCCTGGTCACCGCCGACGGTGTGGTGCAGCAGGCCGACACCACCCGCTGCATCGGCTGCGCCAACTGCGTCAACGCCTGCCCCTTCGGCGTCCCGAAGATCGACCTTCAGGCGAAGCTGCAGATGAAGTGCAACCTCTGCTACGACCGCACCGCCTACGGTCTCGCTCCCATGTGTGCCACCGTCTGCCCGACCGGGGCGCTGTTCTACGGAACGTTCGAGGAGCTTCAGGCAGAGCGGCCCGGCGTCCAGATCGCCGACACCTTCACCTTCGGCGAGACCGAGGTCCGCACCGGCGTGGCCATGGTCGTCCCCGCCGACAAGGTCCGGTGGCCGGTCCCCGGCGGTCTTCCCGTCGTCGAGATCAACGGGAAGGACGTCCGCCGATGAGCGTCACCGAACAGCCGCCGACCGGGGACCGGAGCCCCCACGGGGACGCGCGCAGGGCCCTGCACGACCGGATCGCCGCCGACTCCCTCACCACCCGGCGCGACTACCTCCGGATCGTCGCCACCGTCTCCGGCGGACTCGCCGTCGGCGGCCTCGGCGTGGCCGGCGGCATGCTCCCGCGCCACGGGGACACCGGGGACGCCAAAGCCCCCGAACCGAGGAAGATCACCGCTCAACTCCCGCCCGGCGAGGCCATCGCCTTCAGTTACCCCGAGGAGGACGACAAGGCGGTCGCCGTACGTCTGGACGACGGCACCCTCGTCGGCTACTCGGCGATCTGCACCCATCTCGCCTGCGCGGTGCTCTGGCGCAAGGACCGCGGTCCGGAGGGGGAGCTCTACTGCCCCTGCCACGAGGGCATCTTCGATGTGCGCACCGGGGAAGTCACCGCCGGACCGCCGCCCCGGCCCCTGCCCAAGGTGGCGCTCACCGAGCAGGCCGACGGCAGCGTCTGGGCCATCGGCACCACCCGTTCCGGCGAGAGCATCGAGCACGGTCTGTGCCGCCAGATCAGCGAGGAACGGCCGGACCTCGCCTCGCGGATCGGCTGCCCCGCGGTCCGGGACGGCGGTGCGGAGGCACCTCCCGCGCATGCTCCCGGTGCGAAAGCTCCCCGTGCCGGGGCAACCGGAGCCGAGACCCCCGGCAGGCGGACATGACCGACGCCCGGCACCCCGCCGACCCGGAGCGCCCGGCCTACCCGGAGTACCACCCGGGCAGCGCCAGGCCGGAGCTGAACCGACCCGTCCGCGAGCGCTATCCGCAGATCCGCTCCACCAGCGGCTACGGGGACCCCCGGGTCCGCCGCACCGGTCCGGGCCCGGGAGCGGGCACCGACCAGGAACCCGAGCGCTCCTCGAAACTGACGGCCCGGCTGACACTCGCCATGACCGTCGTCATCGGCCAGCTCTGGGGACTGACCGTCGTCGTCGACGAATGGATGGAGGGCAACACCGGAACGGCCTGGTGGGGTGCGGGCTTCCTCTGCCTGTCGTTCCTCGTCGTCCTGGGCCTCTGGATGCTCGACCCGAAGGATCGCTGACCGCCGCCGTACCCTGGTGGTATGAGCACCGCCCCCACCCCCGGACCGCGCGATTCGAAACCGACGCAGCCGACGAACCCGACACAGCCGGAACAGAGGAAGCCCAAGCCGGCTCTGATCTTCGACGATCCGCTGGACCAGCAGTCCGCGGACGATACGGACCGAGCGTGGGGCGAGCGGGCTCCGGCCGGCGGCAGCGCCGCCGACCTCGCGCGCTTCCTCGACGAGAAGCCCCCCCACCACGTCTGAGTTACTCGTCGTGGCCGCGGTCCGGTTCCTGGCCGCGGCCCTCGCTCGCCGGACCGCTGCGCTGCGAGACGAGAACGTCGCGGATCTCCTTCAGCACCTCCAGCTCGCTCACCTCCAGCGTCTCCTGCACGCCGTCCTTGGCAGCCTGCATCGCCGCTCGCCTGGCCAGGTACTTGGCCATCGGCAGCACCATCAGGAAGTAGACGACGGCCGCCGTGATCACGAAGCTGAGCGTGGCGCTGAGCACCGAGCCCCACAGGATCCGGATGCCCTCGGCCGCCTCGCCCGTCTTCGGGTCCGTGACACAGGGGCCCTTGAGGCAGGAGCTGTAGCTCCCCAGATCCTTGGTGCCGAAGGCACCGACGAGCGGATCGATGACGCCTTTGACGAACGCGTTCACGATGTTCGTGAACGCGGCGCCGATGACGACCGCGATCGCCAGGTCGATCACATTGCCGCGCAACAGGAAGACCTTGAAGCCTTCCAACAGACTGACCTTTTTCTTCTCGCTCACGAGTGAGCCTTCCTCCGCATGCGCCACAGGGGGAGCGAACTGTTTCGCAACCTACGGCAGCACGAGGCAAAACCACCCGATCCGCGCCTTCTGACTGGCGACTTGACGGCTCATCAGTGCGGATGATCCGGTGTGTACGGCTCAGCACAGCGTCACCGCCAGCCGGGCCGAGATCCCGGCGCCGGCCAGCGACGCCGCCGTGCTCCGGGGCACGGACAGCACGATCAGTGCGCCACCCTCCGCGGCCCCTTCGGCAGAACCATCGGCCGCCGTCTGCGGCAACGCCGCCACCCGGGCCCCCTTCGCCACCACCCTGGCGTCCGCCCCGGAGCCCTCGCCCGCGATCACATCGACGCGGTCACCCGGTCGCAACAGCCGTACCGTCGCCGCATCCGCGATCCGGACCGGCGCCGACACCAGTTGAACCGGTCGTCGCTCCCCTTCCGGCGCCGAGCCTCCCGTGAGGTCGGCCGCCCTGCTGCCACCGTCACCAGCGGTCAGCCCTGCCGCGGCCAGCGCCGCAGCTGTCAGCGCCAGTCCGGCCGCCATCGCGCGGCGCTGTCGCCACACCGCCCGCCGTAACCGACGCCCACCGCCCCCGCGCACCCGCAGCGGCGCGAATGCGGGCACCCCGCAGGGCGGCGGCGCCGACACCGGCGGGCCGGGGACTGCCGGACGCACATCGGACGAGGACATCGTCGGAGAAACGGGCGGGAACATGGCCGACACCACCTGCCGTGAGGAGTGAGGAGCGCGAAGTCCGGCGTTCGGACGAACACCGACGCCCCTCACGATCCACCGTCCGCGAGATTCCCGCCGAGCCCTGTGGACAGCGCACACGCTGTGGACAAGTCGGTCACCCACCCGCGCCCCACCCGTCCCGCAGTGCCGCGATCGGAGCCAGGCCGGAACCAAGATCAGGCCCGAGCCGGAACCAGGCCGGAGTCGAACCAGGCGGGAACCAGCGCCAGGCCCGAGCCAAGATCAGGCCCGAGCCGAGTACCAATCCGCGGCCGCACGCCTTACGGCAGCTCGATCCCCGTCTCGATCCCGTCCAGCGCACGCGCACAGGAACAGCTGCGCTCCCCTTCCGCAGGCAGCGCCGTCACCGCGTCGAACAGCACCGCCCGCAGCCGGTCCACATTGGCCGCGAACACCTTCAGTACGTCCCCATGAGAGACGCCCTCGCCCGCTTCGGCACCCGCGTCCAGGTCCGTCACCAGCGTCATCGTCGTGTAGCAGAGCCCCAGTTCACGGGCGAGCACGGCCTCCGGATGCCCGGTCATGCCGACCACCGACCAGCCCATCGCCGCGTGCCAGCGCGATTCGGCCCGGGTCGAGAAGCGCGGCCCCTCGACGACCACCAGCGTTCCGCCGTCCACCGGCTCCCAGCCCTTGGCACGGGCCGAGGCCAGTGCGACCTTGCGCCCCTCGGGGCAGTACGGGTCGGCGAAGCCCAGATGCACCACGTTCGACGCCACGCCGTCCGCACGGGTCTCCCCGTCGTAATACGTCTGCGTGCGGGCCTTGGTGCGGTCCACCATCTGGTCCGGTACGAGCAGCGTCCCCGGCCCGTACTCCGGACGCAGCCCGCCGACCGCACACGGGCCGAGCACCTGACGTACGCCCACGGACCGCAGCGCCCACAGGTTGGCGCGGTAGTTGATGCGGTGCGGCGGCACATGGTGGCCGCGACCGTGGCGGGGGAGGAAAGCGACCCGGCGGCCGCCGATCTCACCGAGGAAGACGGAATCGCTCGGCTGTCCGTACGGGGTGTCCACGCGAACCTCGGTGACGTCCTCCAGGAAGGAGTACAAGCCCGAGCCGCCGATGACACCGATCTCTGCGTTCACCATGCGATCACACTAGCGGGGCCGTAAATGCCGAGGACCCCCGCCGATCGGATCGGCAGGGGCCCTCGGGACGAAGTGTGAAGCTGCGTAACTCGGCTCAGGCGGCCGACGTCCCGCTCGACGACGACGCGGAGGACGACGACGAGGAAGAGGAAGCGGCGGAGGACGAAGACGCGGACGACTTCGAGTCCGAACCCGTCGAGGAAGTCGACGAAGCGGAACCGGATGCCTTCGCGGACGCCGAGGCCGGCGTGCTGCTCGACGAGGAGCCGCGGCTGTCGTTCCGGTAGAAGCCGGAACCCTTGAAGACAATGCCGACCGCCGAGAACACCTTCTTCAGGCGTCCCTCGCAGTTCGGGCACACGGTCAGAGCGTCATCGGTGAACTTCTGCACCGCCTCGAGGCCCTCGCCACACTCGGTGCACTGGTACTGATAGGTCGGCACTTGCTCCTCCTGGCACTCTGACTCTGTGAGTGCTAACGACGCTCCATACTGACGTATTCCGCTGGATCAGTCCACCGTGAGCGGCTCTCGGTGACCGACACCACGTGCCACGGTCCGTCCCGGAGCCCTCGGTGTCAGCCGCGAACGCAGCGTCACCAGGGTCACGAGCGCCAGTACGGTCCCCACCAGCGGGACCACGAACCCGGTGCTCGCGCCGTGGGCGTCCGCCAGCCGCCCGGCCACCGTCACCGCCGCGGCCTGTCCGAGCGCGACGGCGCCCGTCAGCCAGGTGAACGCCTCGGTCCGCGCGGACGCCGGGACCAGCGCCTCGACGAGCGTGTATCCGCTGATCAGCGCGGGCGCGATGGAGAGTCCGACGAGCAGGCCGAGTCCGGCCAGCAGCGGCACGGAGTGCACGGCCCACAGCCCGGACGCGGTCAGGGTCAGCGCCGCGTATCCGGCGATCAGCCTGCGCCGCGGCCCGCTCTTCCAGGCGACGGCACCGCAGGCGATCCCGGCCAGCATGTTGCCGGCCGCGAAGATCCCGTACAGCAGGCCGTTCGCACCGGGCCGGCCGATCTCCTCGGCGAACGCGGTCAGCGAGACCTGCATGCCGCCGAAGACGGCGCCGATCCCGAGGAACGCCACCGCGAGCACGCGTACGCCCGGTACGGACAGGGCGGAGGCGTGCCGTTCGGAGGCGTCGGACGTGGTGGCGCGGACCACGGGCTGTGTACGGCGCTGCGCCGCGAAGAGCAGGCCGCCCATCAGTGTCAGTGCGGCCTCCGCGATCAGTCCGGCCGCCGGATGCACCCCGGTGCACAGGGCGGTGGTCAGGACCGGTCCGATGACGAAGGTGAACTCGTCCGTCACCGACTCGAAGGCGGCGGCGGTCGACATCAGGGGTGAGGCCTTCCGGCCCGGTGCCGCGCCCAGCAGGGCCGCCCAGCGGGCCCGCACCATCGGGCCGATCTGCGGGACGGAGGCGCCCGTCGGCACTGCGGCAAGGAACAGCAGCCAGAGCGGTGCGTCCTTCAGCGCGAGTGCCGTCAGCGCCGATACGGACGCCGCGTGCGCGAGGACTCCCGGCAGCAGTACGGCGCGCTGGCCGATGCGGTCGGCCAGCCTGCCGCTCTGCGGGGCGAACAGCGCCATGGAGACGCCGGTGACAGCGGCGACGGCGCCCGCGCTGCCGTACGAGCCGGTGGTGTGCTGCACCAGCAGGACGATGCCGATGGTCAGCATCGCGAAGGGCTGCCGTGCGGCGAAGCCCGGAAGGAGGAAGGTCCACGCACCGGGGGTGCGCAGCAGTTGCCCGTAACCGGGGCGGTCGGAGACCGTGGACGCCACGGTCCATGCCTTTCTGCCGCCTGGTAGCCATGCTTCCGTCGCCGGTCCGCACCTGTGGGTGCCGGTCCCGGACGGGAGCTGCCGAGAGCTGTCCTCTTCGCGCGGAACTGCGGTAGATGCCGGGCGCTCGCAGCAGAGGCGGAGGACGCCACGACCGCCATACGGTCGCGCCAGCTCTGCGTCAGGCAGAGTTGGTCGATCCGGTGTTGACCGGATCTATCGATCTTTGTCGATCACGTTTCCTTCATGCTACAGGGCAGAATCCGGTGCCTGCCTGCGATTGAGGGCAGGCACGCCCTTGTCGCCTCGGATCAGGGGTGCGTCCTGGTCCTGCCGGTTCCACCGGTGCCGCCGTCGGTCCCCAGCCACCCGGCCAGCTTGCCGCCTTCGCCGACCGCCCGCAGTCGGGCCTCTGCCGTGTCGCGCACCGGATCGGTCGCGACGACCAGCAGTTCGTCGCCCCGCCGCAGCATGGTCGACGGTCCGGGCACGAAGCTCTTCCCCTCCCGTACGACGAGGGTGACGGCCGCTCCGGGGGGCAGCCGCAGTTCGGCGATCTCCACGCCGTGCATCTTCGACTTGCCGGGGATCGCCACCGACAGGAGATGCCCGCGCAGCCGCTCCAGCGGGGCCGACTCGATGCCCAGGTCGGTGGCTTCGGAGGGGTCCTCGGCGATCTTCAGGGCCTTGGCCAGCCAGGGCAGGGTCGGCCCCTGGATCAGCGTGTAGACGACCACGAGCACGAAGACGATGTTGAAGACGTGGGTGGAGCCCTCGACCCCGGACACCATGGGAATGGTCGCCAGGATGATGGGGACGGCGCCGCGCAGCCCCGCCCACGACATGAAGGCCTTCTCCCGCCACGCCATCCGGAACGGGATCAGGGAGATGAAGACCTCCAGCGGGCGCGCCACCACGGTCAGGACCAGACCCACGATGATCGCGGGCCAGAAGTCGTCGAACAGGTCGTGGGGGGCGACCAGCAGCCCGAGCAGGACGAACATGCCGATCTGGGCCAGCCAGCCGAGCCCGTCGGCGAAGCCGCGGGTGGCGGGCCAGTGCGGCAGCTTGGCGTTGCCGAGGATCATCGCGGCCAGATAGACGGCGAGGAAGCCACTGCCGTGGACCAGGGCGCCGGCCGCGTACGCGGACACGGCGATCGCCATCACCGCGATCGGGTAGAGACCGGACGCGGGCAGTGCCACATGACGCAGTCCGAACGAACCGAGCCAGCCGACGGCGATGCCGACGGCCGCGCCGATCACCAGTTCCAGGGCGATCTCGCCGACCAGCACGTACCAGCTGTCCACCGGTCCCCTGGTCGAGAAGGCCACCACCAGGATCACCACGGGGGCGTCGTTGAAGCCGGACTCGGCCTCCAGCACGCCGGTGATCCGGGCAGGCAGCGGCACCTTGCGCAGAACGGAGAAGACCGCGGCGGCGTCCGTCGACGAGACGACCGCACCGATGATCAGCGCCTGCCGCCAGTCCAGGCCGACCAGGTAGTGCGCCCCTGCCGCGGTGACGCTCACGCTCACCGCGACGCCGACGACCGACAGCATCGCGGCGGCGGGCAGGGCCGGCTTGATCTCTTTCCACTTGGTGCCGAGGCCGCCCTCGGCCAGGATCACGACAAGGGCGGCATAGCCGAACACCTGGGTCAGTTCGGCGTTGTCGAACTTGATGTGGAGGATCCCGTCCTGCCCGATGGCGATCCCGATGCCGAGATACAGGAGCAGGCTGGGCAGCCCGCTGCGGGACGAGATGCGTACCGCCGCGACGGCGACGAGCAGGACGAGTGAGCAGACGAGCAGGAGTTCGTTGAGCGCGTGGACAGTCAGTGGCCGTTCCTTCCCTGCGTACGCCTGCCGAATGGCTCTCCGGCGGCCGGTACTTCGTTACCTTACCTAATCTTTAACGCTTTCTTGACGCGTTCGAGTGCTCATGTGATCGCACCTCGATCCGATCGATCCCGATACCGCGTCGGACCCGCCTCGGTGCTGCGCCTATGGTTGCTCCTGCACTCCCAGGACCACCCTGCCCCTCGAAGGACAGCGATGCCCGCCAACACAACCGCCTCTTCCGGCTCTTCCGGTTCTGCCGGTGCGAAGACCGGCAAGAAGAAGGGGCGACGCGCCCGCCTGATCGTGATCGCCCTGGTGCTGGCGCTTGTCGCGGGTATCGGTTACGGCGCGTACTGGTCCGTAGCGACCGTGCGTGCCTCGTACCCGCAGACGAGCGGGTCGGTCAAGATCGACGGTCTCTCCGCCAACGTCGACGTCAAGCGCGACAGCTATGGAATTCCGCAGATCTACGCGGACTCCGACACCGACCTGTTCCGCGCCCAGGGCTTCGTACAGGCTCAGGACCGCTTCTGGGAGATGGACGTCCGCCGTCATATGACGGCCGGCCGGCTCTCCGAGATGTTCGGCTCCGGGCAGGTCGACACGGACGCCTTCCTGCGGACACTGGGCTGGCGCAAGATCGCGCAGGAGGAGTACGACACCGTCCTGTCCGCGGACACCAAAAAGAACCTCCAGGCGTATGCGGACGGGGTGAACGCCTACCTCAACGGGCGCGACGGCAAGAACGTCTCCGTCGAGTACGCCGCGCTCGGCCTCACCAACGACTACAAGCCGACCAAGTGGACACCGGTCGACTCGGTGGCCTGGCTGAAGGCGATGGCCTGGGACCTGCGCGGCAACATGCAGGACGAGATCGACCGCTCGCTGATGACCAGCAGGCTCAGCAAGGAGCAGATCGAGGACCTGTACCCCGCCTACCCGTACGACAAGCACCGGCCGATTGTCGACCAGGGTGCGATCTCGTCGGTCACCGGCGCGTTCGACCAGGCCGCGACATCGTCCACCGGCATCGGCGCGAGCACCGTGCAGGGCGCCACCGAGGGCCTGAACACGCAGCTCTCCTCGCTCTCCGACACCCTCGACGAGATCCCGGCGCTGCTCGGCCCGAACGGCAACGGCATCGGATCCAACTCCTGGGTCGTCTCCGGTGCCTACACGACCACCGGCAAGCCGCTGCTCGCCAACGACCCGCACCTGGCGCCGCAGCTGCCGTCGCTCTGGTACCAGATGGGGCTGCACTGCCGGCAGCTCTCGGCGACCTGCCGGTACGACACCGCCGGATACACCTTCTCCGGCATGCCAGGCGTGATAATCGGTCACAACCAGGACATCGCGTGGGGCTTCACCAACCTCGGCGCGGACGTCACCGACCTCTTCCTGGAGAAGGTCTCCGGCGAGGGCTACCTGTACGACGGCAAGGTGAAGCCCTTCGTCACCCGCAAGGAGACCATCAAGGTTGCGGGTGGCGAGAGCCGGCACATCACCGTGCGCGAGACGAACAACGGTCCGCTGGTCTCCGACCGCAGTGGCGAGCTGGGGAAGGTCGGCCAGAAGGCTCCGGTCACCAACGCCGCGCCGGACCGCGGCGACGGTTACGCCGTCGCCCTGAAGTGGACCGCGCTGGAACCGGGTCACTCCATGGACGCCGTCTTCGAGCTCGACCGCGCCAAGGACTTCAAGACCTTCCGGGCCGCCGCCGAGCACTTCGAGGTCCCCTCGCAGAACCTCATCTACGCCGACACCAAGGGCAACATCGGCTATCAGGCCCCGGGGAAGATCCCGGTGCGCAAGGCGGGCAACGGCACGATGCCGAGCCCCGGCTGGGCGTCGTCGTACGGCTGGGAGAAGAACCCGGTCCCGTTCGACAAGCTGCCGTGGGAGTACAACCCGAAGCGCGGCTACATCGTCACCGCCAACCAGGCCGTCATCGACGAGAAGAAGTACCCCTACCTGCTCACCAAGGACTGGGGCTACGGCACCCGCAGCCAGCGGATCAACGACCTCATCGAGTCGAAGATCAAGGGCGGCGGGAAGATCTCGACCGACGACATGCAGAAGATGCAGATGGACAACACCAGCGAGATCGCCGCGCTGCTGGTGCCCGAGCTGATGAAGATCAACGTTTCCGACAAGAGCGTCCGTGAGGCACAGAAGCTCCTGGAGGGCTGGGACTACACCCAGGAGCCCGACTCCGCGGCCGCCGCCTACTTCAACGCGGTCTGGCGCAACATCCTCAGGCTGGCCTTCGGCGACAAGCTGCCCAAGGAGCTGCGGGTCAAGGGCGAGTGCCTCACCGTCCTCCCGGCCGACAGCACGGGCCCGGTCGACGAGCAGGACAAGCCGGTGCGCGAATGCGGCCAGCGCGACACGGACACGGCGCAGCCGGACGGCGGCGACCGCTGGTACCAGGTGGTCGCCAACCTCATGGACGACGAGAACAACGGCTGGTGGCAGTCGCCGAAGAACCGCAAGGACAAGGCGACCGAGACCCGCGACGAACTCTTCGGCCGGGCCATGAAGGACGCCCGCTGGGAGCTGACCGCCAAGCTCGGCAAGGACATCTCCACCTGGAGCTGGGGCCGGCTGCACCAGCTGACCCTGAAGAACCAGACCCTCGGCACCGAAGGCCCCGATGTGCTCCAGCGGGCTCTCAACCGCGGCCCGTGGAACCTCGGCGGCGGTGAGGCCGCGGTCAACGCCTCAGGCTGGAACGCGGCGGGCGGCTACGAGGTCATCTGGGTCCCGTCGATGCGGATGATCGTCAACGTGGGGGACTGGGACAAGTCCCGCTGGATCAACCTCACCGGCGCGTCCGGGCACGCGTTCAGCGCGCACTACACCGACCAGACCGACAAGTGGGTCAACGGCGAACTGCTCGACTGGTCCTTCGGGACGAATGCGGTGGCGAACGCGACGAAGGACACGTTGACGCTCAAGCCGTCCTGACGCTGGAGCCGTCCTGGGAGGACGGCGGGCCCGGGGTGGTTCCGGCCGGGCTCAGACGGTGAAGCGCCGCGCTCCGGCCGGCGTCACCACGGCGTCCACGGGGTGGTCGTGCGGTTCCACCGGAACCTGCGCGACCACCTCGTTGTCGTAGAGCAGGACGACCAGCGCCGGATGTGCCCCGGCCCCCGCGAGCCGGGCCAGCACCCGGTCGTACGAACCTCCGCCGCGGCCGAGCCGCATCCCGCGCCCGTCCACCGCGAGGCCCGGCAGCAGGACCACGTCCGCGCCCAGGACGGCGTCCGGCCCGAGCCGCGGACCGTCCGGCTCCAGCAGCCCGCGGGCGGCCGCCACGAGGCCGTCGCCACCCTCGTACGCGGCCCAGTCCAGATCGTTGTCCGGGAGGAGCACCGGCAGCAGCACCCGCACCCCCCGCGCGCGCAGCGCATCCAGCAGTGCGCGGGTGCCCGGCTCGCTCCCCACCGAGACATAGGCGGCGACGGTACGGGCCTCGGCCAGCTCCGGAAGACTTACTGCACCGCGGGACAGAACCATCGCGGCGTTGTCCACGTCTTCCCTGCTCAGGAGGGATCGCGCGGCAAGCAGGTCCCGCCGCAGGGGGGCCTTTCGGGGCATGTCGGTGTTCAACGGGCACCTGTGAATCTCTTGTATGTGCATATGTGAGTACAAAGTTAACCGGACGCTCATCTTCCGCCCACGGGCACCGGATATGGTTGCGCGCATGACTCAGTCGCACCCCAGGATCAGCAAGGCCGTCATTCCGGCCGCAGGGCTTGGTACTCGCTTTCTGCCGGCCACCAAAGCCACTCCCAAAGAGATGCTGCCTGTCGTCGACAAGCCCGCGATCCAGTACGTCGTCGAAGAAGCGGTGGCGGCCGGCCTCTCCGACGTACTCATGATCACAGGCCGCAACAAGCGCCCCCTCGAGGACCACTTCGACCGCAACTACGAACTGGAGTCCGCGCTCACCCGCAAGGGAGACGCCGACCGGCTCCGGAAGGTCCAGGAGTCGAGTGACCTCGCCACCATGCACTACGTCCGCCAGGGCGACCCGCGCGGCCTCGGCCACGCCGTGCTGTGCGCCGCACCGCACGTCGGCGACCAGCCGTTCGCGGTTCTCCTCGGTGACGACCTGATCGACCCGCGCGACCCGCTGCTCGCCCGCATGGTCGAGGTCCAGGAGCGCGAGGGCGGCAGCGTCGTCGCGCTGATGGAGGTCGAGCCGGAGCAGATCCATCTGTACGGCTGCGCGGCCGTCGAAGCCACCACGGACGGCGATGTCGTCAGGGTCTCCGGCCTGGTCGAGAAGCCCGATCCGGCGGACGCGCCCAGCAACCTCGCCATCATCGGCCGCTATGTCCTCGACCCCGCCGTCTTCGACATACTGCGCAGGACCGAGCCGGGCCGCGGCGGCGAGATCCAGCTCACCGACGCCCTGCAGCTGCTCGCCGAGGACGAGAAGATCGGCGGCCCCGTGCACGGTGTCGTCTTCAAGGGCCGCCGCTACGACACCGGTGACCGGAGCGACTACCTCCGCGCCATTGTCAGACTCGCGTGCGAGCGTGAGGACCTGGGCCCGGACTTCCGGAGCTGGCTCCGCAGTTTCGTCACCGAGGAGATGTAGCACTTGAGCAGCCCGATCTGGTCCGTGGACGAGCACCTGGAGGACATCCTCGCCGCGGTACGGCCGCTCGAAGCCATCGAGCTCCAACTGCCCGAGGCCCAGGGCTGCGTCCTCGTCGAGGACGTCATGGTGGAGATCGCCCTGCCGCCCTTCGACAACAGCTCGATGGACGGTTACGCGGTCCGCACCGCCGATCTCGAGGGCGCCAGTGAGGAGTTCCCCGCGGTACTCACGGTCATCGGTGACGTCGCGGCGGGCAGCGACGGGCTCTCCGGCGACCAGACCGTCGGCCCCGGCGAGGCCGCCCGCATCATGACCGGCGCCCCGCTGCCGGCGGGTGCGGAGGCCGTCGTGCCGGTCGAGTGGACCGACGGCGGTACGGGCGGCGGCCCGGCGGACACCATGCGCGCGCACAGCCACGCCCCGCAGGACGCGGGCGGCGAGGTCCGTGTCCACCGCCCCGTCGAGGCCCGCGCCCACGTCCGGGCCCGCGGCAGCGATGTGCAGCCCGGCGATCTGGCCCTGCGGGCCGGTTCGGTCATCGGGCCGCCGCAGATCGGGCTGCTCGCCGCGATCGGCCGCTCCACCGTGAAAGTGCGGCCCCGGCCGCGTGTCGTGGTCATCTCCACCGGCAGCGAGCTGGTGCAACCCGGCGAGGAACTGACCGGCGGCCAGATCTACGACTCGAACAGCTTCGCGCTGACTGCTGCCGCGCGCGACGCGGGAGCCATCTCCTACCGGGTCGGCGCCGTCACCGACGACGCCGACATGCTCCGCGCCACGATCGAGGACCAGCTGATCCGTGCCGACATCGTCGTCACCACGGGCGGCGTCAGCGTCGGCGCGTACGACGTGGTCAAGGAGGCCCTGTCCGCCGTCGGCGACGCGGACGAGCCGGGCAGCGGCATCGAGTTCCGCAAGCTCGCCATGCAGCCGGGCAAGCCGCAGGGCTTCGGCTCGATCGGCCCCGAACACACCCCGCTGCTGGCTCTGCCGGGCAACCCCGTCTCGTCGTACGTTTCGTTCGAGCTGTTCGTGCGGCCCGCGATCCGCACACTGATGGGCCTGAAAGACGTGACCCGCCCGACGGTCCGCGCCACGCTGAAGACCGACAGCGCACTCAGCTCGCCGTCCGGCAAGCGCCAGTTCCTGCGCGGCACGTACGACGCCGAGGAGGGCACCGTCACCCCCCTCGGCGGCTCCGGATCGCATCTGATCGCCGCCCTCGCCCAGGCGGACGCGCTGATCGTGCTGCCCGAGGACGTCACCTCCGCGGAGCCCGGCACGGTCACCGAGGTGATCCTGCTCCGCTGAACGCGCCCCGGTGGCGGTACGGTGTCTGCCCCTGTGCCTTACCGGGGGACACCCCCCGGACCCCCGACCGCACTCCGGTGCGGGCCGAGCGGGCAACCGGCGCCCTACCGCTAGGCGGAGTCCAGTGAGTACGCAGAACAGGCTGACGCACCTCGACGAGGCGGGCGCGGCCCGGATGGTCGACGTGTCCGAGAAGGACGTCACCGCGCGCGTCGCCCGCGCCAGCGGCCGGGTCCTCGTCTCGCCGCGCGTCGTCGAACTGCTCCGTGGCGAGGGAGTTCCCAAGGGCGACGCCCTCGCCACCGCCCGTATCGCCGGGATCATGGGCGCCAAGCGCACTCCCGAGCTGATCCCGCTCTGTCACCCGCTCGCCGTCTCCGGCGTGAAGGTCGACCTGAGCGTCGCCGACGACGCGGTGGAGATCCTCGCCACGGTGAAGACCACGGACCGCACCGGCGTGGAGATGGAGGCTCTGACGGCCGTCTCGGTCGCCGCACTCACCGTGATCGACATGATCAAGGCAGTCGACAAGAGCGCGGTCATCACGGACGTCCGGGTCGAGTCGAAGTCCGGTGGCAAGTCCGGCGAATACCGGCGTTCCGTGCCGAAGGGAGCGGACGCATGACGGCGCCCGAGGCTGCGGCGCCGGGCGGCGAGCATGCGGGGTCGCTCCCGGAGCCGCACGCACAGGGCGCGACCCTCGACGGTGCGTCGCCCGCCCCCCGTACCGCGCTCGTCGTGACCGCGTCGAACCGCGCCTCGGCCGGTGTCTACGCCGATCGGGGCGGTCCTCTGATCGTCGAGGCGCTCGCCGGGCTCGGCTTCACCGTCGACGGGCCGCAGGTCGTCCCCGACGGCGACCCCGTCGAGCAGGCCCTGCGGGCCGGGGTCGCCGCCGCGTACGACGTCATCGTCACCACCGGCGGTACCGGCATCTCACCGACCGACCGCACCCCCGAAGCCACCCGCCGCGTCGTCGACCACGAGATCCCCGGCATCCCCGAGGCGATCCGTGCCGAGGGCCGCGACAAGGTCCCCACGGCCGCGCTCTCCCGCGGCCTCGCCGGAGTAGCCGTCCGCACCCTCATCGTGAACCTGCCGGGCTCCACCGGCGGGGTGCGCGACGGCCTCGCCGTCCTCGAACGACTTCTGGTGCACGCCGTCGATCAGCTCCGCGGCGGCGACCACCCCCGACCCGGGAGCCCGAGCTGAACGTCCCGACCTGGCCGGTGATCCTGACGGACGGCGCGATCGCCCTCCGGCCGATAAAGCTGCGCGACCAGCGCGAGTGGCGGGAGGTCAACCGGCGCAACCGCGACTGGCTCCGCCCCTGGGAGGCGACCGTCCCTCCGCCCGGCCCGGGCGGTCCGGTGGCCCGGCGCCCCACCTACCGTCAGATGGTCCGCCATCTGCGCTCCGAGGCGAACGCCGGCCGGATGCTGCCCTTCGCCATCGAGTACGAGGGGCGTCTGGTGGGGCAGTTGACGGTCGCCGGAATCACCTGGGGATCGATGTGCTCGGGCCACATCGGCTACTGGGTGGACCAGGACGTGGCGGGTCGCGGTGTCATGCCGACCGCGGTCGCTCTCGCCGTCGATCACTGCTTCCGGTCCGTCGGACTGCACCGCATCGAGGTGTGCATTCGGCCCGAGAACGGGCCCAGCCGAAGAGTCGTGGAGAAACTCGGATTCCGCGAGGAAGGGCTGCGTCCACGCTATCTCCACATCGACGGTGCCTGGCGGGACCATCTGATCTTCGCGCTCACCGCGGAGGAGGTGCCCGACGGGCTGCTCCGGCGCTGGCACCAGGCACGACCCGGAACGCCACGCTAAATAAAATACATGTTCGAAATTGATCGCCGTGTGACTGCTAACGAACGTGCAAACGCCGACTGTTGATCCGAACAATCACAAAAAAAGTCCGTGATATCAGCCAGATCGTGCGACACACCGGGCCAATTGGCGGATGCCCCCGTGCAAACCCCTCTACGGTGTGAGACGTGAGCAGCAGCGGCCTCATCTATGCAGTCATCGTCGGGGCCTGGGCCGCCTACTTGGTGCCGATGTGGCTCCGCAGGCAGGACGAGCTCAATGAAGCCCGCCCGACGGAACGCTTCAGCACCGCCATCCGGCTGCTGTCCGGACGGGCGGCGATGGAGCGCCGGTACGCCAGGGAACTGCGGGAGCGCACCACCGAGGAGGCGGCGCCCGACGCCGAGCCGGACGTGGACACGGACCGAGTGGATTCCGTGGACGTCCGGGCCTTCGCCGCGCCTCCGGCGCATACCGAAGCCCGCGTGCACGACCCGGTGCGTGCGGCTTCCACGGCGCAGGCGTCCCAGGGTTCCCAGGAGCGGCAGGCCCAGGAGGGATCGGCGCAGGCGTCCGCGCTCGTACCCGCACGGCGCGCGCGCCCGGGTGCGATCGATGCGGAGCGCGCCCGGCGTGCCCAGCGCTCGCAGGTGCTGGCGCGCCGTCGGCGCACCACCTCGGTCCTCTTCCTCGCCTTCACCCTCGGCGCGATCGTCGCGGCGGTCGGCGGCCTCCACTTCCTGTGGGCGCCCGCGGTGCCTGCCGTGCTGCTGAGCACGTACATCGTGCATCTGCGCGCCCAGGAACGGCGCAGGTTCGCCTTCACCATGGACCGGCGCAGGGCGGAGGTGGCGGCGCAGCACCTGCGCGAGAACCGCCACCGCAGGCACCAGCCCGCGGCGACGGCCCCCGCCGAGCCCGACGAGGAGCCCGAAGCGCGCCACCCCGAGCCCGAGCCCGCCCCCACGGTCTCCCCGCAGGAAGCGGGCCGCCGCGCGCTGGTCGAGCAGACGGACCACGCGGAGTGGGTCGACCAGCAGCGCGAACGCGGCCGGGCCCAGGGCGACAGCTGGGAGCCTGTCCCGGTCCCGCTGCCGACCTACGTCACCGCGCCCGTGGCCCCGCGCGCCACGGGCGGCGTCGAGGTCGGCAACCCGGAGACCTGGAGCGCGGCACGCTCCAGCACCGCCGAACCGGCACAGCCGGGCACCACGGCCCCCACCGCACCCGCCGTGGACCCGGCCCCGCGCCAGCGCACCAACCAGTCCCGCCGCACCCGCGACCGCGGCCGGACACCGCTCTTCGACCAGTACGAGGACGGCGACCGGCCCCGCGCCGCCAACGAGTGAGACCCGCTGCGACACCGACCGGGCTGACCAGCGGGGGAGCGGATTTCCGAGCACCGCTCCGAGGATGCTAGAGTTTCACTCGTTGCAAGGGCCTGTGGCGCAGTCTGGTAGCGCACCTCGTTCGCATCGAGGGGGTCTGGGGTTCAAATCCCCACAGGTCCACCGCAGCTCAGAGCCCCTACCGGGGAAACCCGGTAGGGGCTCTTTGGCGTCGTACAGCAGCGAAGTGCGGCAACCACGTCTGATCTTGTGCACCGAGGTGGACCGTGGCGGCGGCCGACCGCGTGGCGAAGGCCCGGTCGGAGTTCTCCGGCTCGACCGAGGTTCGGTCCCGATCCTGTGGCTGCACACAGCGACAGAAGGAGCTCCTGGCCGGCGGTGCACCGGCCAGGGGCTCCATGATGAGATCTGCCTAGGTCAGCCGTCGGACTCCGGCGACGGGATGTAGGCGCCCGGCACGTCCTTCGGCGCGAAGATCTTGTCCTCGCCGGGGTACGGCTTCTTCCACTCGTGTGTCTCGTACCACGTGAAGTGGTTCATCTGCGCGGGATTCGCGAAGTCGGGCTTGGCGTCGGGTCCGGTCAGCCGCTGCTTCGACTTCCAGTCCTCCCACTTCGCCGCGAGCACCTGCTTGTCCGCCGGCACCTTCGCCGAAGGCACGGGCGCCGCACTGGGGTTCTGCGGCGCCGGGGTGTCCAGGCCGCAGGCAGGCGGGGTCGCCAGACCCGCGGTCAGCGAGGTCCGGTTGGGCAGCGCCTTGAACGGCGTGAGGTCCGCCTTCTTGGTGAACGCCCCACGCATCGGGCTGGCCGCGCTGTCCTTCTGGTTCATCGGGTGGATCCCGAGGATCTGCTCGATGGTGCGGATCATCGTGATCTGCGAGTAGTAGTGGCTGTCGACGGTGTCGTGCTGGGCCCAGGGGCTGATGATCTGGATCGGGGCACGGTGGCCGTCGATGTGGTCGAGGCCGGCCTGGGAGTCGTCCTCGACAACGAAGATCGCCGAGTCCTTCCAGTACTTGCTGTGCGAGATCGTGTCGACCATCCGGCCAACCGCGAGGTCGTTGTCCGCGACCTGGGCGGCCGCGTTCGCCGGACCACCGGTGTGGTCGCTGGAGAGCCAGAACATGTTCAGGTTCGCCGGCCCGTTCTTCTCGAAGTCCTGCTTCCAGATCTCGGACCGGTAGATGTCCGGGACGCTGGTGTCGAACTTCGGGAAGCCGGGCACCGACACGTTGTTGAGCGACGGGATCGGCGAGGACGAGTTCAGCGGGTAGGCGGTGTTCTGCCCGGTCGCCGCCATGTTCTTGGAGTCGCAGTACAGGTTCTGCCAGCTCGCGCCCGACGGCTTGGTCAGGAACTGCTGGAACTCACCGAAGTCGCGCACGGACTTGCCGGCCGCCTGTGCACCGGTCCAGATGAAGCCGGTCCGCTGGTGACCGAGAGCGTCGTCCTCGGTGTCGTAGCTGCGCGCGTACTCACCGGCCGAGGACTCGGTGTACTCCGGGTTGTCGGCCTGCATCAGCCAGTTGTGCCCCTCGGCGGAGTTCGTGCCGATGTCGTACGTGTTGTCGTACAGCCCGAACTGCTTGGCCAGGGCGTGCTGGTTCGGCGTCACGTTCTCGCCGAACTGGGCGAGCGACGTGTCGCCGTTGCCCTCCGGGATGTCACCGAAGACCTGGTCGTAGGTCCGGTTCTCCTTGACGATCAGGAAGACGTGCTTGATCGTCGAAGGGTCGCCGAGCCGCTCCGGGACCGGCACCGGCTTCGTGTGGCCCTTGCCCTTGCCCTTGGTCAGCGTGACCGCGCCGCGGTTCCAGCCGTTCTGCTTGAAGACCTTGGCCGTCTCGGACTTGATGACGTGGTCGTTCGGCAGCGTGAACCGCTGCACGCTCGACGTCGTGTCATGGGTGCCGTGCCCGGCGCTGTTGGTGGGGCGGCGGGCGTCGATGCCACGGGTGTTGGAGACCAGCACGTCGTTGCCGACAGTGGCGATCTCCGCGGGGAAGTAGTCCGTCGGGAGCAGGCCGACGTAGCTGACCGGCTCCTGCGGGGTCGTGTACCGGTAGACGGCGACCGCGTTGGCGCGGCCGAGCGTCACCAGCAGGTGACCGTCGTCGGTGAGCGTCACCGCGTCGGGCTCGTAGCCCACCGACGCCTCCGGCCACGGCTGGGTGGCGACGGTCTGCACGACCTTGTTCCTGGCGGTGTCGATGACCGACACGTCGTTGGTGGCGGTGTTGGTGACGAACAGCGCCCCGTGCTTGGCGTACAGGGCGGTCGGGTGCAGACCGACGTCGATGCTCGCGACGGCGGCAGCAGGGTTCGCCGTGTCGATGACGCTGACCGTGCCGGTGGTGGTGGCAGCGGTCACCGGGCTGGCCGGCACCTGGGTGTTGTAGGAGTTGATCGTGGTGTCGCCGGGCTTCGCCGGACGCCCGCCCTCGTTGCTGACGTAGAGCTTGGTGCCGACCTTGACCATGTCACGCGGGGCGTTGCCCACGGCCCAGCTCTGCTGGACGGCGCCGGTCGCCGTGTCGATGGCGACCACCCGGTTCTGGCCGTTGACCGCGGAGTACACGGTGGAGCCGTCGGGCGAGAACACCGCCTCGCCCACCAGCGCATGCCTGGGACCGTCCACCGGAATCTTGATGGACGTCGGGTTGGCGACGCTGCCGTCCGGGTTCACGGTGAACTTCGTGTAGCCGTCGGTCTGGCCCAGCCACAGCTGCGAACCGTCGGGCGAGTACGTGGGGCCTTCCTGGCCCACGTCGTTGCCACTGATGCGCGGGTTCGCCGACGCGGAGTTGCCGACGAGTTGCTGCACCTTCCAGCTCTTCAGGTCGACGATGGACAAAGCCATCCCACCGTCGGTGACCGAGGCCGCGAGGTGGGTGCCGTCCGGGCTGACCGAGGACGACATGATCTTGCCGTTGTTCACGACGAGACGGTCGCCGAACGGGGCGATGTACTGGTCGCTGGCGATGACCTGGCCCTGATCGGTGATCTGGCCGACCTGATCGGTGCCGAACTGGTGCGTCTGGGCGAAAGCGGTGCCGGCGGCGACGACGCCGAGAGCGGTGATGCCTGCCGTTGCCAGAGGTATCCGGCGGCTGATGCGTCTACCGAGAAAGCCGGAATGCTCCTTCTCGACACGCCTGCGGCGTGTTACCTGCATGGAGTGTTATCCCTTCAGGGTGGTGGACAGCAGTTCGACATTGCCGTCGAACTGCCAGAGCGGGTTCGGTGCGTCTCCGATCGGCGTCCGTACCAGGAAGTAGCCGTTCACTTCCTTCGGTCCGTCGCCGTCGGCCATGAACCGCCCGTCTGCGGTGACGTCGAGCTGGTAGATGGCCGTCCCGGCGGCCTCGACGTCAGGGAGATGCCAGGAGACGACGCAGCGCCAGTCGTTGCCCGGCCCCTCGCCGGTGACCTGGCCGCCGCCCTTCGTGCACGTCGCCGTGGTCCTCAGCTGCGCTTCGGTGACGGCGGGGCGGTTGAGCTGCTCGGTCTGCATGCGGTAGAGGTGGGCGAATGCCGTGGCGACCGACCGCTGCACCTTGTTCTGCTCGATTCCGGAACCCAGGGACGGGGTCGTCCCGGCGACGACCGCGACCGTGACGGCGCCCAGCGCGACCAGCGGCAGGAGTCCGGCGGTGATCGCGCGACGCCCGGAGCCGTCGTAGCTCGGGTTGGTGAAATCGCGCCGCACGAAAAGCAGGTAGGCCAGCACGGTCGCGGTCACGGCCCACACCAGGCTGACCACGATGCCGATCAGGAGCGGGCCGAGCTGTGCCGGGCCGGTGAACAGACCGTTCCAGGCGATGAAGGCGTAACTGGGCATGGCGAGGCGTACGGCAACGGGCAGCGGCAGCATCTGGGCGAGCTGCATCGCGAGCGCGACGAGCGCGGGCAGCAGCAGTCCCATCGGTGACCGCCCCAGCGTGACGGACCCGAGCAGTCCGATCGCGGCGAGGGCAAGGGTGGGGGCGAGTACGCAGACCCAGGCGAGCAGGACCGTGCCGGCGGCGTCCGCCGGCGTCAGCAGGTGGCCGTCGAGGCCGACCAGCGGCTGGCTGCCGACCGCCACGACACCGCCGGCCGCGCTGGAACAGGCCAGCCCGGTCACGAGCAGCAGGATGACGGTGAGGCTGGCCAGCGCCTTCGCCGCGAAGATCCGTCGAGGCGACCGGACCGCCACGAGGAGGTGGCGCCAGGTGCCGAGCCGGTCCTCGGAGGCGAACACGTCGCCGGCGACCACCGAGGTCAGCAGCGGGAGCGCCCAGGTGCCCGCGAAACCGAGTATCACCAGCGGCCCGGCCCACCCCGTGGCGTGCATCCAGCGGCCGAAGAGGGTGTCGACGGGGAGCGTGCTCTGCTGGCTGACGGCGGCGACGAAGAGCGCCGGCACGATCCAGCAGGCGAGGACCAGCAAGCGGATCCGCCATTGCGAGACCAGCTTGACCAGCTCGAAGCGGTAGCCGCGCGGAACCGAGACGCGGCGGGCACTGGCAACGTTGTCGTGGGTGAGGGTCGCGGTCATCGGCCGGCCTCCTGCTGCTCGGTGAGGGCGAGGAACGCCGCTTCGAGCGGCGACACCACGGGTGCGAGCTCCCGCAACGCGAGGCCCGCGTGGACGAGCCGCGTCACCAGTTCGTCGAGGGCCGGCACGAGGGCGCGCACGACGAGTAGTTCGGCGTCCTTCCGTGCCCCGGTGTCGTCCACGACCCGGATCCCGGCCGTGTCGGCAGCCAGCCGGCGGGCCGCCTGCGGGTCGGAGGTGAGCAGCCGGTAGTCGAGTTCACGGTTCTCCGCGGCCAGCTTGCTCAGCGGGCCGGAGAAGACGACCCGTCCGGTGGCGAGGATGGTGACCTCGGAGCACAGCGCCTCGAGGTCGTCCATGCGGTGGCTCGAGAGCACGACGCCGGTGCCGTCCGCCGCGAGCCGGTTGAGGACTCCGTGGACCTGTTTCTTTCCGGCCGGATCGAGGCCGTTGGAAGGTTCGTCGAGCACGAGCAGCCGGGGCTTGGTGAGCAGGGCGGCGGCGAGCCCGAGCCGCTGACGCATGCCGAGGGAGAAGCCGCGGGTACGGTCGTCGGCGACATCGGTGAGCCCGACCTGGTCGAGCACGTCGTCGATCCCCGTCGTCCGCGCGTCGTGGCCGCGCAGAGCGGCCAGCGCGGCAAGGTTCTGCCGGGCGGTGAGTGAGGGGTAGAGACCGGGCCCGTCCACGAAGCCGGCGACACCGTCGGGAGCGGCGAGCGCCCGCCCGACTTGCGTACCCAGGATCTCGAGGTGGCCGCTGTCGGCGACGGCCAGGCCCAGCAGGAGGCCGAGCAATGTGGTCTTGCCGGCGCCGTTCGGTCCGACCAAGCCGTGGATCTGCCCCTGCGCCACATCCAGATCGATGCCGTCGAGTGCGACGACGTCGCCGAAACACTTGGTGATCCCGCGAGCCCGGGCCGCGAGGAGTGTGTCCATGAGTTCCTTCTTTCGGAAGCCTCAAGGAACTTAGGGGCTGCATACAACGAAGGCAGGGACGGCCGGTTGAACGTTGAGGGAACGGGCGGTGGTTGGCATCCGCCGCGCCGATTGGCGTCGGCCCACAACTCGGGTCCCGTCACGGCCGCTTCTGTCGGCGCCTCCGGCAGCGGTCGGGCACGTGGAGAACAATGGTCTGTACAACGGTCGAACTCCGCGTCGCCTACGCTGGTTTCGATCGTCCCGCCCGTCAGGTGCTCCGCTCGCGGTGGCCGCGCGGCAGGACGAGCCGCAGTTTCCTGCCCGCGATGCCCGTACGGAGGAGCGTCCTGTGACGGCCGGCCCGCTCAACCCCCAGATCGACACCAGCAATCCCCATCCGGCACGCGTCTACGACTGGCTGCTCGGCGGCAAGGACAACTACCCGGTCGATCAGGCGGTCGGGGAGAAGCTGCCTCCGGAGGCGCGGGCCAATGCCGCCCGGAACCGGGCCTTCATGCACCGGGCCTCCGCGTGGCTGGCGCACCGGGGCGTCGATCAGTTCCTCGACGTCGGAACCGGCATTCCCACCTCGCCGAATCTGCACCAGATCGTCCAGGCGATCACGCCCACGGCCCGGATCGTCTACGCGGACAACGACCCCATTGTTCTGCGGCATGCGGAGGCGCTGCTCGTCAGCAGCCCCGACGGTGCCACCGACTACATCCACGCGGATGTCCGCCAGCCGCAGCTGATCCTCGACCGAGCCCGTGAACTGCTGGACTTCGACAGGCCCATTGCCCTGTCGCTGATCGCGCTCATGCACTTCCTGCCCGACGACCAGGACCCGTACGGCATCACCCGCACCCTGGTGGACGCCCTGCCCTCGGGCAGCTATCTGGTCCTGTCGCACGGCACGGCCGACCAGCATCCGGAGCTGCGCGTCGAGACCGAGGCCGCGTACAAGAAGGGCGCCATCGCGCTGCGGATGCGCACGCGCAGCGAGGTCGAGCCGTTCTTCGACGGTCTGGATCTCGTTGCGCCCGGGCTGGTGCCGGCCGCGGAGTGGTACCAGGAGGAGCCGGCTCCGGAGAACGAACGGAGTGGCTTCTACGTGGGCGTCGCGCGCGTGAAGTGAGCGGGCAGGTGCGTCGACGCTCTCCGGCGCCGGGTCAGGATCCTGTGTCATGGGCTGACCGGGACGGAGGGCGCGCTCCAGCCGGACGCGCCCGGTCCGCCTTCTCGGCGCGGCTGCGCAGCGGTTCGGCCGTGGCCGTCGAACGGGGCCGCCGCCTGGACGTCGTTGAGGCGGATGCCGACCACGTGATGGCCGGAGCCGGGTACGGTCCGGGGTGTCCGCAGGGGCGTACGGAACGGCAGACCCAGGGGGATCGGCATGGAGTTCAGCACGAAGAGCGGCACCACCATCGCGTACGACGACCGGGGGCCGTCCGACGGTCCGGCCGTCGTTCTCGTCCACGGCCATCCGTTCGACCGGACGATGTGGAACCCGCAGGCCGAAGCGGTGGAGCGGGCCGGTCACCGGGTGATCGTGCCGGATCTGCGCGGATACGGGGAGAGCACCGTCGTGCCGGGCCGGACCCTGCTCGCGGACTTCGCCGACGACATCGCCGCCCTCCTCGACCACCTCGGTGTCGAACGGGCCGTGGTCGCCGGGCTGTCCATGGGCGGACAGATCGTCATGGAGTTCCACCGCCTGCACCGCGCCCGGGTCTCCGCGCTGGTCCTCGCCGACACGTCACCGGTCGCCGAGACCGAGGACGGCAAGGTCTTCCGCAACCGGATGGCCGACCGGCTGCTCGCCGAGGGCCTGGACGGGTATGCGGACGAGGTGATCGACAAGATGATCGCCCCGTACAACGTCACCGGGCTGCCGGACGTCGCCGCGCACGTCCTCGCCATGATGCGCACGACCGCTCCCGAAGGGGCCGCGGCGGCTCTGCGGGGCCGGGCCGAGCGTCCCGACTACCGGGAGTCGCTCGCCGGGGCCGAGGTGCCGGTGCTGATCGTCGTGGGTGCGGACGACGCGTACACACCGGTCGCGGACGCCGAGGCCATGCACCGGCTGATTCCGCAGTCCTCGCTCGTCGTCGTCGACCGCGCCGGGCACCTGCCGAACCTGGAGCAGCCGGAGCGGTTCGACGCCGCGCTGCTCGGGTTCCTCGGAAGGCTCTAGACGGGGAGAGCAGTCCGGATCAGGACTCCTGGAGCGGCTTGGCGAAGCAGAGGCTGCTCTCGTACGTGCGGTAGTAGCCGAACTTCTCGCACGGGGTGTAGCCGCTGGAGGTGTACAGCGCGATGGCCTCCGGCTGCTGGTCGCCGGTCTCCAGCACCATCCGGTTGCGGCCCGCCGCCCGCGCGTCGGCTTCGAGGGCGGCGAGGATACGGCGGGCCAGACCCTGTCCGCGGCCCTCCCGGGTCACGAACATCCGCTTGAGCTCGGCGTCGCCGTCCGAGTAGCCCTCGTCGTTCCGTTCCTGCGCGCGCCAGCCGCCGGTGGCGACCGGTGCGTCCCACTCGTCGTAGGCGAGCAGATACAGGCCGTTCGGCGGCCGGAACATCGACGGGTCGAGCGGTGTGAGATCGCCCTCGTCCCCGTAGCGCTCGGCGTACTCGAGCTGCACCTCGTCGTTGAGTTTGACGGCGTCGGGGTGGTCGAAGCAGCGCGGCTGGATATACATGCGAAATATGGTACATGTATGCGGCGTCCGGTACTCGGTATGGTGCCTGGATGCTCACCGTGACCACCGTAAATGTGAACGGGCTCCGCGCCGCCGCGAAGAAGGGCTTCACCGAGTGGCTGGCGCAGACCGAAGCCGATGTGATCTGCCTGCAGGAGGTGCGGGCCGAGCCGCAGCAGCTCGCTGCCGAGGTGCGTGAGCCCGACGGCTGGCACACCGTGCACGCACCCGCTGCCGCGAAGGGGCGGGCCGGGGTCTCGCTCTACACGCGCAGGGCGCCGGAGCGGGTGCAGATCGGATTCGGGGGGTTCGGGGACGCCGGGAGCGAGGAGTTCGTCGACAGCGGCCGTTACGTCGAGGTCGACCTGCCCGGTGTGACGGTGGCGAGCCTGTACCTGCCCTCCGGTGAGGTCGGCACGGAGCGGCAGGACGAGAAGGAGCGCTTCATGGGCGCCTTCCTCTCGTACCTCAAGGGACTCAGGGTGCGGGCCGCGGCCGACGGCCGCGAGGTGCTGGTGTGCGGCGACTGGAACATCGCCCACCAGGAGGTCGACCTGAAGAACTGGAAGGGCAACAAGAAGAACTCCGGCTTCCTGCCGGAGGAGCGGGAGTGGCTGACCCGGGTCTTCGACGAGGCCGCGTACGTCGATGTGGTGCGGGCGCTCCACCCCGACGCGGAAGGGCCGTACTCCTGGTGGTCCTACCGGGGGCGGGCCTTCGACAACGACACGGGCTGGCGCATCGACTACCAGGTGGCGACGCCCGGTCTCGCCGGGCGTGCGGTGAAGGCGTGGGTCGAGCGGGCCGCCACACATGCCGAGCGGTGGAGCGACCACGCGCCGGTGACGGCCGTCTTCAACCTGTAAGGGTGCGGCGGTAGCTGCTGCCGTCCTTGGGGCGGGTCAGCAGGCCCGCCACCACCAGATAGCGGCGCAGCGCCGAGTAGTCGTCGTGCACCGTCAGCAGTGCCTCGTTGACCTCGCGCTCGCTGTAGGTGCGGTCCGGCTCGAACAGCGTCCGGGCGAGGTGGACGAGCAGCTGTTCGCGGCGGGCCGGTTTGCGGGGGATCGCGGTCAGCCGACCACGGGAGAACAGGGCGGCGACCCCGTGCGAACTGCTCGGATCGTTGTCAGGCATGAGCGGAAGCCTGACGCACGGGACGGGTGCGGGCAACGCAATTTCGGGCGACGGCTCTGGGGGTGACGGCTCCGAGGGGCACGTGTCCGGCGTCTTCGGCGCCGGGGGTCACGTCTCCGGCGTCTTCGGCGCCGAGGGCTTCGGCCGGGTGTCGTCGTCGCGGCGCAGCCTGCGGTCGAAGGCCATCGAGAGTTCCGCGTCCACCACCGCGCGGGCGAGCGGGCGGAGTTGGGCGGGTTCGGCCTCGGTGGAGTGGGCCCGCATCACCCCGACGAAGAGTTCGGCGAGCGCGTCCGCGTGTTCGCGGACCCGGCGCCCCGCCGAGAGCACCGTGGAGAGCGGCACCCCTTCCCGTACCAGCTCCGCCGACACCTCCAGCAGGCGTCGGCTGATGTGCACGATCTCGTCGCCGTCGGTGGCGAGATAGCCGAGGTCCAGGGCGGTGGCGAGGTTCTCCGGGGTGACCTCGCCCTCGAAGTAGTCCGCCAGCTGTTCGGGCGTGAGGCGGACCGGGGTCTCCTCGGTCGGTTCGCCCAGCCCCAGCACTTCGGCGACATCGCGGCCGCTCTCGAACGTCCGGGCCAGATCGGCGATTCCGGTAAGGGTGTGGCCGCGCTCCAGCAGGCCGGCGATCGTCCGCAGTCGCGCCAGGTGATGGTCGTCGTACCAGGCGATGCGCCCCTCCCGGCGCGGTGGCGCGATCAGTCCGCGCTCCCGGTAGAAGCGCACGGTCCGTACGGGGATGCCGGCCTCCCGGGCCAGCTCCTCCATGCGGTATTCGCGGTGCTCACGTCCTTCAGCCACAACGGCACCCTATGTTGTACCGTCGGTAACTTTCCCTTGCCCGACCCCTACCCATCGGTACGGAGCTGTTCTACTCTCCCCACAATGCCAGTGATTGCTGGCAGAGTCGTGTGACGTACCGCGGGAGGCGGCAGCATGGCCCAGCACGAGCATGTACGAGTGGCGGTGATCGGATCCGGATTCGGGGGCCTGGGGGCCGCGGTCCGGCTGCGCCGCGAAGGCATCACCGACTTCGTCGTCCTGGAACGCGCCGACTCCGTCGGTGGCACCTGGCGCGACAACAGCTATCCGGGCTGTGCCTGCGACGTACCGTCCCACCTCTACTCGTTCTCGTTCGCCCCCAACCCCGAGTGGCCGCGCACCTTCTCCGGGCAGGAGCACATCCGCGCCTACCTCGAGCACGTCGCCGACACCTTCGGGCTGCGTCCGCACATCAGGCTGGGTCACGAAGTGACGATGATGCGGTGGGACGGCGACGAGCTGAACTGGACGATCGAGTCCGCGAACGGGACCACGATCGTCGCCGACGTCGTCGTCTCCGCGACCGGCCCGCTGTCCGACCCCAAGATGCCGGACATCCCCGGTCTCGCCGACTTCCCCGGCAAGGTCTTCCACTCGGCCCGCTGGGACCACGACTACGACCTGACCGGCAAGCGCGTCGCCATGATCGGCACCGGTGCCTCCGCCATCCAGATCGTGCCGTCGATCCAGCCGAAGGCCGGGAGCCTGACCCTGTTCCAGCGCACCCCGCCATGGGTCATGCCGCGCATGGACCGCAGCATCAGCGGTGCCGAGCGGTGGCTGCACCGCACGCTGCCGTTCACCGGCGCCGCGCGCCGCGGACTGCTCTGGGGCATACGGGAGTTGCAGGTGAGCGCCTTCACCAAGCACCCGAACGAGCTCGGTATCGTCGAGAGGATAGCCAAGTCCAACATCGCCCGGGCCATCAAGGATCCGGCGCTGCGGGCCAAGCTGACCCCCTCGTACCGCATCGGCTGCAAGCGGATCCTGCTCTCCAGTTCCTACTACCCGGCTCTCGCCCAGCCCAATGTGGATGTGGTCGCCTCCGGGCTGACGGAGGTGCGCGGCTCCTCCGTCGTCGCCGCCGACGGCACGGAGACCGAGGTCGACGTGATCATCTTCGGCACCGGCTTCCATGTGACGGACATGCCGATCGCCGACCGGGTCGTCGGCGCGGAGGGCATCACGCTCGCCGAGTCCTGGAAGGACGGCATGCAGTCGCTGCGGGGTGCCACCGCCGCGGGCTTCCCCAACTGGATGACGATCATCGGCCCCAACACGGGGCTGGGGAACTCCTCCATGATCCTGATGATCGAGTCCCAGCTGAACTACATGGCGGACTATCTGCGCCAGCTGAACGTCCTGGGCGGACGGGCCGCGCTCGGCGCGCGGAGGTCGGCGGTCGGGATGTGGAACCGGCGGGTCCAGGAGCGGATGAAGCGGACCGTCTGGAACACCGGTGGCTGCACCAGCTGGTATCTGGACGCCAACGGGCGCAACACCACGGTCTGGCCGGGAACGACAGGTGAGTTCCGCCGGGCGACACGGACGGTGGACCTCGGGGAGTACGAGGTCATCCGGCCCCGGAAGGCTGATGCCGCCGAGACCGTCGTCGGCCGGACGTCCGTCGCCGAGGAGGTCGCGCGATGAGCCGGCTGCTGCGACGCGAGGACGCCCCGCCGGTGCCCGCGCGCGAACTGACCGCCGTCTCCGCCGACGGCTCCCGCATCCACGTCGAGGTGTACGGGCCGGACGGCGCGCCCGCGGTGGTGCTGGCGCACGGCTGGACCTGCAACACCCACTTCTGGGCCGCGCAGATCCGGGACCTGGCGGTGGACCACCGGGTCGTCGCCTACGACCAGCGCGGACACGGACGTACACCCGCGGTCGGCCCCGAGGGGTACAGCACCGACGCGCTCGCCGACGACCTCGAAGCGGTGCTCGCCGCCGCTCTCGCCCCCGGCGAGCAGGCGGTGCTCGCCGGGCACTCCATGGGCGGCATGACACTGATGGCCGCCTCCCGACGGGCCGGGCTGCGTGAGCATGCGGCAGCCGTACTGCTGTGCAGCACCGGCAGCTCGCGACTGATCGCCGAGTCGCTCGTCGTGCCGATGCGGGCCGGGGCCGTCCGGACCCGGATGACCCGCGCGATCCTCGGGGCGCGGGCCCCGCTCGGGCCGGTCACGTCCGTCTCGAAGCGGATCCTCAAGTACGCGACGATGGGAGCCGGTTCGGCGCCGGAGCGGGTCGAGGCCTGTGCCAGGATCGTGCACGCCTGTCCGCGGGCGGCGCGGGTCGCCTGGGGGCATGTGCTCGCGGACCTCGATCTCGACGCGGGGATACGGGAGTTGCGAGTACCCACGGCCGTGATCGCCGGCACGGAGGACCGGCTGACGCCGCCGGTCCACGCCCGTGCCCTCGCGGCCGCACTGCCCGACTGTCTGGGACTGACCGAGCTGGCGGGCATGGGCCACATGACACCGGTGGAGGCGCCGGAGGCGGTCACCGCGAAGATCCGGGAACTGGTCGCCGGGTATGTCACCCCTGTCACCGGCACGGTCGGTGGCAGTGTCGAGGAGGAGGAGGTCGTATGAGCGGCAGGCGCAGTCTCGAAGGACAGGTCGTGGTCGTCACCGGCGCGGCGCGCGGCGTGGGCGAACTGCTGGCCCGCAAGCTCTCGGCGCGCGGTGCGAAGCTGGCGCTGGTCGGCCTGGAGCCGGACGAGCTGAAGAAGGTCTCCGAGCGGCTGCACTCGGAGAGCGACCACTGGCACGCGGACGTCACCGATCATGTGGCGATGGCGCAGGTCGCGCAGGAGGTGAAGGAGCGGTTCGGCAAGGTCGACGTCGTCGTCGCCAATGCGGGGGTCGCCTCGGGCGGGCCGTTCGTCGACTCCGACCCGGAGTCGTGGCGGCGGGTCATCGAGGTCAACCTGATCGGTGGCGCGGTGACGGGGCGGGCGTTCCTGCCCGTACTGATGGAGAGCCGCGGCTACTTCCTGCAGATCGCGTCGCTCGCCGCGATCACTCCGGCACCGATGATGACCGCGTACTGCGCGTCGAAGTCGGGCGTGGAGGCGTTCGCCCACAGCCTGCGGGCGGAGGTCGGGTACCGGGGGGTGAAGGTCGGCGTCGGCTATCTGTCCTGGACGGACACCGACATGGTGCGGGGCGCCGACGAGGACGACGTCATGCGGGAGTTGCGGCAGCGGCTGCCGTGGCCGGCGAATCGTACGTATCCGCTGGGCCCGGCGATCGACCGGATCGTGGCCGGCATCGAGCGCCGTTCCGCGCACGTGTACGCGCAGTGGTGGCTGCGGGGCATGCAGTCGGTGCGGGGCTACCTGCCGGCGGTCATCGGGGTGGTCGGGCAGCGCGAGATGAAACGGTTCGGGCCGCGGCTGGAGGGCGTGGGCAAGGGGCTCGTGGGGGCCGGGGGCGCGGCGGACGAGAGTGCGCGTGGCGTGGGGGGAGCGGGGGGTGCGCGGGGTTCGCACACTCAGCGTGACTGATCGAAATGCGTCGGATGTCCTGCCGTGTAAGTCTGGTCGAGGCCCTTACGGGCCACCCCCAAGCACCCCACTAGGAGTGAACAGCATGGGTATCGCAGACCAGTTCAAGGACAAGGCGCAGGAGCTCGCCGACCAGGCGAAGAAGAACGGCGGCGACAAGAAGGGCGACGCGCGGCAGCGTTCGTCGTCCGAGGCGTCGGAGCGCGGGCGTGACAGGGCCCAGAACACGTCGCGGAACGCGGCGCGTGGCACGCACGGCCGGGTCGACGACGAGTCTTGACTTGATCGTTGGTGACCTGCGCGGAGGCGTGGTTTGAGGCTTCGCGCGGATGAGGGGCGCGCCCGGGAGACCGGGCGCGCCTTTCGCGTGCGTGGGGGTTTTCTTCCCCCTTCCCGAATCCGGGGCAAGCCCCCTGGGCCCCCGCTGTCCTCAATCGCCGGACGGGCCGATCGCCCGCGCCGGTTTCACGAGCTGCCGTCGGCGGACAGGGCTCACACATTGCCGTCGGCGGACGGGCTCACGAGTTGCCGTCGCCGGGGGTCTCGCCAACGCTCGCAAGTTGCCGTCAGTGGAAGGGTTCACGAAATCGCCGTCGCCGGGTGGGCCGGCAAGTGGCGTTCGCTGCACGGGTTCACGAAGCCGGCCGCGTGGGCTCACAAGTGGCCTCCGGCGGCAGTGATTTACGAGCCGTCGTCGGCGGACGGGTTCACGAAACTGCCGTCGGCGGACGTGACTCACAAGTTGCGGTCGTCGGACAGGGCCGCAAGCTGCCGTCTGCGGACGTGGTTCAGGAGCTGTCGTCGGTGGGTCGGTTCGCGAGCTGTCGTCGGCGGGCGGGGCTCCCGAATCGCCGTCGTCGTGGGGGCATTCGCCCGCGGCCGCCCTCGAAACCGGCGCGGGCGATCGGCCCGCCCGGCGATCGAGGACCAGCCGTGGAGCCGGGCCCCCGCGCCGAGTTACCTCGGTGGCAGGGGCGGGCGTACCCGGTCGGGGACGTTTTCGTATGTGGGAGGGGTGGCGGCCGGCTGGGTGTTCAGGAGGTCCAGGGCCACGTGCACCGCGTCGTCCAGCACCGCGTGACGGCCCTCCGCCCAGTCCAGCGGGGTGCGCAGGGCCTCCAGGTCCGGTTCCACGCCTCGGTTCTCCACCGACCAGCCGTACTCGTCGAACCACGCCGCATTCATCGGCACCGTGATCACCGTGCCGTCGATCAGCCGGTGCCGGCCGGTCATGCCGACCACGCCGCCCCACGTCCGCTGACCCACCACCGGGCCCAGCTCCAGCAGGCGGAACGCGGCGGTGATCATGTCGCCGTCGGAGGATGTCGCCTCGTCGGCGAGGGCGACCACCGGGCCCCGGGGGGCGTTGGAGGCGTACGAGACCGGCTGGGCGTTGCGGGTCAGGTCCCACCCGAGGATCGGGCGGGTCAGTTTCTCGACCACCAGCTCGCTGATGTGGCCGCCCGCGTTGCCGCGTACGTCGACGATCAGGGCGGGGCGGGAGACCTCCAGACGCAGGTCCCGGTTGAACTGGGCCCAGCCCGAGCCGCCCATGTCAGGGATGTGCAGGTAGCCGCACTTGCCGCCGCTCAGCTCGCGTACGACTTCGCGGCGTTTGGCCACCCAGTCCTGGTAGCGCAGCGGTCGCTCGTCGATCAGGGGCACGATCGCGACGCGGCGCGCGGGGCCCTCGCCCTCGGGGGGTTGGAAGGTGAGTTCGACCGTGGTGCCGCCCGCCGCGGAGAGGAGAGGGTAGGGGCCTGCGACGGGGTCCACCGGGCGACCGTCGACATGGGTGAGGATCGCGCCCTCCCGGATGCCGGTGCCGGCGAGCGGTGAACGGGCCTTGGAGTCCGAGGAGTCGCCGGGCAGGATCCGCCGGACCACCCAGGCTCCGTCCCGGCACACCAGGTTCGCGCCGAGCAGTCCGATCGGCCGCTGGTAGTGCGGCGGTCCCTCGTTGCGGCGGGCGGGTGCCACGTACGCGTGCGAGGTGCCCAGTTCGCCGAGGACCTCGCGCAGCAGGTCGGCGAACTCGTCCGGCGTCGACACCCGTTCGACCAGCGGACGGTACTGGTCGAGCACGCCCTCCCAGTCGATGCCGCACATGTTCGGCTCCCAGAAGTAGGCGCGGATGATCCGGCCCGCCTCCCCGAATGCCTGTCGCCATTCCGCCGGCGGGTCGACGTCGTGCAGGATCCGTCGTAGGTCGAGGTAGACCGTCGAGTCGCTGTCACCGGCCTCGGTGGCCGGTACGGCCCGCAGTTCGCCGTCGTCCATCACGACGAGCCGTGACGCGTCGCCGCTGACGGCGAACCAGTCGAGATGGCCGACGAGTTCGGTCTTCCTGGCCTTGGTGATGTTGAAGTGTTCGAGGGTGGGGCGACCCGAGGTGTCGGCCGGGTTGACGAACGTCTCGCCGAGCGCGCCGGAGATCGGCCAGCGAAGCCAGACGAGCCCGCCGCCGCTGACCGGATGGAGCGCCGAATACTTCGACGCGGTGACCGGGAACGGCGTCACCCGGTTCTCCAGCCCCTCGAACTCGACCGTGACCGTGGCCCCTTCGACCTGAGTCGCTTCCGGAACGTCGACCGGGTCGAGGCCGCCCGCCGCCGGGCGCCCTTCCGGTGAGAGAGCGAACGGGGAGGGGGTAGCCGACGAGAGCGGCACCAGGTACGGGCGGCAGCCGAGCGGGAAGGACAGGTCGCCGGTGTGGACGTCGTACACCGGGTCGAAGCCGCGCCAGGAGAGGAACGCCAGGTACCGGCCGTCGCCCGTGAACACCGGGTTCTCGTCCTCGAAGCGGCCGTTGGTGACGTCGACGATCACCGGCGCGCCGGGCCCCATGATCCGGGCCAGTTTGATCTGCCTCAGCGAACGGCCGATCCCGGGGTGGGACCAGGTAAGCCAGGCGCCGTCCGGCGAGAACGCCAGATCGCGGACGGGGCCGTTGATGGAGCGGATCAGTTCGGTCGGTTCGCCGGTGGACTCCTCGACGGTCTCCAGGAGCAGCAGGCGGCCGTCGTTGGTCGCGATCGCGAGCCGTTCGCCGTCCGGGTCGGAGGCCAGCTCGTGGACCCGGCCGATCTGCCCGGAGGCCAGCCGGCGCGGCTCCCGGGGCCCACTGGCACGCGGCAGGTAGGCGATCTCGATCGCGTCCGCACCGTCCGCGTCCGTGACGTACGCGACCTGGCCCATGCAGCCGAGCATCTCGGGCAGCCGGACCCTGACCCCCGGGGTGTCGGTGATCGTGCGGGCCGGCCCGTCGCGGTGGGTGAGCCAGTACAGACTGCCGCGTACCACGACGGCGCTCGCGCGGCCCGTCTCGTCCACGGACAGCGAGTCGACATGGCTGGCGGCCGGTACCTGGTACGTACGCCGCCCGGCCCGCGGCCCGCCGAGGCGCACCTCCAGCTTCCGCGGCACCGCGTCCGGTGACAGGTCGTCGACCAGCCACACTTCGCCCGCGCACTGGTAGACGACCCGGCGCCCGTCGCTGGAAGCGTGCCGGGCGTAGAACGCGTCGTGGTCGGTGTGGCGGCGAAGATCGCTGCCGTCGTGCAGACAGGAGTAGAGGTTGCCGACGCCCTCGTGGTCGGAGAGGAACGCGATTCGCCCGCCGACGAACATCGGTGCGTCCAGATGGCCGTCGAGATCGGGCAGCAGCCGCACGCCGTGCAGCCACAGCCGCCCCATCGCCCCGCCCCGGTACCGCTTCCAGGCGGCCGGTTCGTGCGGCGGCGTGCCGGTGAGGAGCAGCGTGCGGCGCTCGCCGTCGATGTCCGCCACCGCGATGTCGGCGACCGGGCCCCAGGGGAGCTTCCCGCCGGGGGAGCCGTCCGTGGGCACGCTGTAGGCCCAGGAGAAGTACGAGAACGGCTGGGCGTGCGAGGACACGGCGAGGATGTGGGACTGCTCACCCGGATCGGGCGTCCAGCCGCGGACCCGTGCGTCGGTGGCCCCCCAGTAGGTGAGCCGGCGGGAGGGCCCGCCCTCGACCGGGGCGATATGGATCTCGGGGTCGAGGCTACGCCAGGTCGTATAGGCGATACGGGTTCCGTCGGGGGAGAAGCGAGGGTGGCTGACCCGGGTCCGGTCGACGGTCACCCGCCACGCCCGGCCGGACGGGTGGCCCTCGGGGACGAGGGGAGCGACCCAGAGGTCGTCCTCGGCCGCGAAGCAGAGCAGGTCCTCGTGGAGGTGCGGGAAACGGAGATACGCGACGTCGTCACTCACCCCCCAATGCTTTCCGCGCGAGAGGGCCCCGGCAACTCGTGGCGCGCCGAGTTGTGGTGCAGCACACAAGCGAAACGATTTAGTTTCGCTGATTCGGCGAGGTACCTTCGATGTGTACGAAACAGTTTCGTTCGGTCGGCTGATGTACGAGCGACTGACATACGACCGGAAGAACAGGGGGTCGCACCATGGCACGCACCAGGCTCACGCCCGAGCGCGAGAGCGAGATGTACGCCGCGGTGCTCGACCTGTTGCGCGAGGTCGGCTACGACGCCCTGACCATGGATGCCGTTGCCGCCCGCACCCGTTCCAGCAAGGCCACCCTCTACCGCCAGTGGGGGAGCAAGGCGGAGCTGGCCGTCAAGGCGCTGCGGCACAACAAGCCGGGCGGCCTTGCCGAGATCGACACCGGCTCGCTGCGCGGCGACTTCCACGCCGCTCTCGGCCGTGCCGACGACTGCCAGATGGAGAAGGACTCCGCGCTGATGCGGGGCCTGATGCATGCCGTCCACGAGAATCCCGATCTCCACCAGGCCCTGCGCGAGCTGCTCATCGAGCCGGAGATGACCGGCCTCGACGCGCTGCTCCGCCGAGCGGTGGACCGGGGTGAGCTGCGTCCGGACAACCCGGCGCTGAAATATGTACCGCACATGCTGATAGGCGCTTTCGCCGCTCGGCAGCTGGTCGAGGACCGCGCCGTCGACCGGGCGTTTCTCATCGACTACGTCGACTCCGTGATCCTCCCCGCTCTCGGCGTCTGAACCCGTCCCCTCCGTACGGCCCTCTCCCCAAGCCCCACCTGACACGCCGCTCTCGTCGTCGGGCTGGTTCCTCACGCCCTTTTCCACTCACACGACCTGACCGGGAGTACGCCCCCGTGGCCACATTCCTTTACAAACTCGGACGGTTCGCCTTCCGGCGCCGCCGCTATGTCGCCCTCGTCTGGGTGGCGTTGCTGGCGCTCGCCGGATTCGGCGCGGCCTCCGCGTCCACTGCCACCTCCAGCTCCTTCTCCATTCCGGGTACGGAGGCACAGAAGGCCTTCGACCTGCTGGAACAGCGCTTCCCCGCCACCAGCGCCGACGGTGCGACCGCGCGGGTCGTCTTCAAGGCGCCCGACGGCGAGAAGATGACGGACCCGGCCAACAAGGCCGAGGTGCGCAAGGTCGCGGACGAGCTGAAGTCCGGCTCGGACCAGATCGCCTCGGTGACCGACCCGTACACGGGCAAGGCCGTCAGCAAGGACGGTTCCACCGCGTACGTCTCCGTCTCCTACAAGGTCAGCTCGATGGAGCTGACCGACGCGACACGGGACGACCTCCAGGACGCGGGCAAGGCGGCGCAGCAGAGCGGGCTCACCGTGGAGATCGGCGGTGACGCGCTCCAGGTGATGCCGGAGACCGGTGCCACCGAGATCATCGGTGTGGCGATCGCGGCGGTCGTGCTGGTCATCACCTTCGGGTCGCTGATCGCGGCCGGGCTGCCACTGCTGACCGCGCTCATCGGCGTCGGCATCGGTGTCTCGACGATCACGGCGCTGGCGAACGTGCTCGACCTGGGCTCCACCACCTCCACCCTCGCGATGATGATCGGCCTCGCGGTCGGCATCGACTACGCGCTCTTCATCGTCTCCCGCTACCGCGCCGAGCTGGCCGAGGGCCGCGAGCGCGACGAAGCGGCGGGGCGGGCGGTCGGCACGGCCGGTTCCGCGGTCGTCTTCGCCGGGCTCACCGTGGTCATCGCCCTGGTCGGCCTGGCTGTCGTCAACATCCCGATGCTGTCGAAGATGGGCTTCGCCGCGGCCGGTACGGTCGCCATCGCCGTCCTCATCGCACTGACCCTGGTCCCGGCGATGATGGGTTTCGCGGGCAAGCGGGTGATGGGACGCAAGGCACGCAAGGCCGCCGAGGCGGAGATCAAGACGGAGCCGAAGCCGAACATGGGCACCCGGTGGGCGCGATTCGTGCTGCGTAAGCCGGTGTGGGTGCTGCTGGTCGGAGTCATCGGCCTCGGGACCATCGCCGTGCCGGCCGCCTCCTTGGAGATGGGCCTGCCCGACGACGGCTCCCAGCCCACCAGCACCACTCAGCGCCGCGCCTACGACCTGCTCTCCGACGGCTTCGGCCCCGGCTTCAACGGTCCGCTGATGGTCGTCGTGGACACGGCGAACAGCTCGGACGGCAGGACCGCGGTCGACCGGGTCACCGACGACATCTCCGGTATCCCGCACGTCGTCGCCGTCTCCCCGGCCACCTTCAACAAGGCCGGCGACACCGCGATGATCACCGTCGTCCCCAAGGACCGGCCGAGCTCCGCCGAAACGGAGAACGTGGTCCACGCGATCCGTGACGCGGGCACGGACATCAAGTCCGACACCGGCGCCGAGGTCCTGGTCACCGGCTCCACGGCGATGAACATCGACTTCTCGCAGAAGATGAACGATGCGCTGCTGCCGTATCTGGCGCTCGTCGTCGGCCTGGCGTTCCTGCTCCTGATGCTGGTCTTCCGGTCGGTGCTGGTGCCGCTGAAGGCGGCCCTCGGCTTCCTGCTCTCGGTCGTCGCGGCCCTCGGTGCGGTCGTCGCGGTCTTCCAGTGGGGCTGGCTCGGCTCGCTCTTCGGTGTCGAACAGACCGGCCCGATCATGTCCATGATGCCGATCTTCATGGTGGGTGTGGTCTTCGGCCTCGCCATGGACTACGAGGTCTTCCTCGTCACCCGGATGCGCGAGGCGTACGTCCATGGGGAGAAGCCCCCGCAGGCGATCGTCACCGGCTTCCGGCACGGCGCCCGCGTCGTCACCGCCGCGGCCGTGATCATGATGGCGGTCTTCGCCGGGTTCATCGGCTCCAGCGAGTCGATGATCAAGATGATCGGCTTCTCGCTCGCGATCGCGGTCTTCTTCGACGCGTTCGTCGTCCGGATGGCGATCGTGCCCGCGGTCCTCGCCCTGCTCGGCAAGCGCGCCTGGTGGCTGCCGCGCTGGCTGGACCGGCTGCTGCCCAACGTCGACGTGGAGGGCGAGAAGCTGCGCAAGCAGCTCGGCGGGACGCCGTCCGAAGGCGAGGGCCACGGTGACGCCCAGGGTGAGCGCGAGCTGACCCGGGTCTGATGTCGAGGGGGACAACCCCCTGAGAGCCCCGGGGTCCGCGTCTGAGCGGAGCGCGGCCCCGGACTGCACCGGTTACCTGTGGGGACGGGGGACCGGGGCGACGATGAGCCCCCGTGCGAGCGGCACGGGGGCTCATCCATGCCGTCACGCCCGGGCCGTCACCGTCTGTGCGGCCTCGGGGCTGGTCTCGTCGTGGATGCGGTGCAGGAAGCGGATCATCGACGCGTTGTCGAACTGGACCACCTCGACACCGTCCGCCGAGTGCTTCTCCACGACCAGTTGCGCCCGCCCCAACGGCCAGATCCGGATGGCGCCGCTCCTGGCCGGGGAACGCATCCCGCCCTCCAGCAGATCGCGGCCGAAGGCCCAGTCGGTGCCGCCGGGGAAGGTGACATGGACGGTTCGCGGGTCGGAGGCGGCGTCGTACCGCAGGTCGACGGGGACTGTGAAGGTGTCGGTTGCCTCGGTGATGAGCCGGGCTTCGGTGTGCTCTTCGATCACGGGGGACATGGCCGGCTCCTCCTATTTATTCACCCTTGCCCTCTAATGTCGCATATTTTGACCGATTGGCACCACGAGGGTGCCGGGCGGCCGGGCGCGCAGCTGTGAGGTATGCGCTCTTGCGAATGGTTCGCAACAAGGCCCTATCATTGAGAGGTTCATGACCCCGCGCAGCAACGCAGAAGCGGAGCCTCCTCCATGCATGTACCCGACGGATTCATCAACGCACCCGTCTCCGCCGTCGCCGGTGTCGTCGCCGCGGGTGCTGTCGCGGTCAGTCTGAGGGGTGCCCGCCGCGAGCTCGATGAGCGCACCGCGCCGCTCGCGGGTCTTGTCGCCGCCTTCATCTTTGCCGTGCAGATGCTGAACTTCCCGGTGGCCGCAGGGACCAGCGGCCATCTCCTGGGCGGGGCGCTGGCCGCGATCCTGGTCGGTCCTTATACCGGGGTGCTCTGCATATCCGTCGTCCTGCTCATGCAGGGCATTCTCTTCGCGGACGGCGGGCTCACCGCGCTCGGCGTGAACGTCCTCGACATGGGCATCACGACCACCGTCGTCGCGTACGCCCTCTTCCGCGGCCTGGTCGGTGTGCTGCCACGGACCCGTCGTTCCATGACGGCCTCTGCGTTCGTCGCCGCGCTGGTGTCCGTACCGGCCGCGGCGGTCGTCTTCACACTGATCTACTGGATCGGCGGAACCACCGACATCGCGATCGGCAAGGTCTTCACCGCGATGGTCGGCGTACACGTCCTGATCGGGATCGGTGAGGCCCTGATCACGGCGCTGACCGTCGGCGCCGTCATCGCCGTCCGTCCCGATCTGGTCCACGGCGCCCGGGGGCTGACCGCACCGCTGAAGCTCCGGGTCGGAGGCGAACTCGTCGACGCGCCGGCACGCGAGACCGCCCCCGTCGCCGGCCGGTCGACGCGCAAGGTCTGGGCCACCGGCCTGGTCACCGCCCTCGTCCTCGCGGGCTTCGTCTCCTTCTACGCCTCGGCCAGCCCGGACGGCCTGGAGAAGGTCGCCGCCGACCAGGGCATCGACGAGAAGACCGAGCCGCATGCGTCCGAGGACTCCCCGCTCGCCGACTACGGCGTGCGGGACATCTCCGACGCCCGGATCTCCGGCGGCCTCGCCGGAGTGATCGGGGTCGGCGCCACGGTCGTGGCCGGCAGCGGGGTCTTCTGGGCCGTGCGCCGCCGCCGTACACCGGACGCACTCGGCGCGCGCACCGAGGAAACCGTCTGATGGGCGCCGGACACGCCCACAAGCTCTACCGGCACGGGCACTCGCCGGTCCATGATCTGCCGCCGCACTGCAAGCTGGCCGCCGTCTTCTGCTTCGTGGTGGTCGTCGTCTCGACACCGCGCGAGGCGGTCTGGGCGTTCGTCCTGTACGCCGCGCTGATCGCCGCGGTCGCCGTGCTCGCCCGGATCCCGGCCGGGTTCCTCCTCAAGCGGCTGCTCATCGAGGTGCCGTTCGTCGCGTTCGCGCTGCTGATGCCGTTCGTGGTGCCGGGCGAGCAGACCGAACTCCTCGGTGTCCCGGTCAGCGTCCCCGGCCTCTGGGGCGCCTGGAACGTACTGGCCAAGGGCACCCTGGGCGTCGCCGCCTCGGTGCTGCTGGCCTCCACCACCGAGCTGCGCTCCCTGCTGCTCGGCCTCCAGCGGCTCAAGCTGCCGCCGCTGCTCGTGCAGATCGCCTCGTTCATGATCCGGTACGGGGATGTGGTCACCGACGAGATGCGGCGCATGTCGATCGCCCGCCGCTCCCGGGGCTTCGAGGCGCGCGGCGTGCGGCAGTGGGGGGTTCTCGCCGCGTCGGCGGGCGCCCTCTTCATCCGCTCCTACGAACGCGGCGAACGGGTCCATCTCGCCATGGTCAGCCGCGGCTACACCGGCTCGATGCCGGTCATCGACGAAGTGACGGCGTCCCGCGTCCAGTGGGCGTACGCCTCGGCACTCCCCGTCCTCGCCCTCGTCGCCTGTCTGCTGGGATGGATCCTATGAGCATGTCACCGACGCCCCCCGCCTCCCTCGACGTCAGCGGCCTCGCCTACGCCTACCCCGACGGTCACCAGGCGCTCTTCGGCGTCGATCTGACCGTCGCCCGCGGCGAGCGTGTCGCCCTGCTCGGCCCGAACGGCGCCGGCAAGACAACCCTCGTCCTCCACCTCAACGGCATCCTCGACGCGGGCGCGGGCACCGTCCGGGTCGCCGGTCTCCCGGTGGAGAAACGCAACCTCGCCGAGATCCGCCGCCGCGTCGGCATCGTCTTCCAGGACCCCGACGACCAGCTCTTCATGCCGACCGTCCGGGAGGACGTTGCTTTCGGACCCGCCGCCTCCGGGCTGCGCGGCGCCGAGCTGGAGGAGCGGGTCGTCGAGGCTCTGAAGCAGGTCGGCATGGAGGGGTACGCGGACCGCCCCCCGCATCACCTCTCCTTCGGCCAGCGCCGCCGCGTCGCCGTCGCCACCGTGCTCGCGATGCGGCCGGAGATCCTCGTCCTGGACGAGCCGTCGTCCAACCTGGACCCCGCGTCGAGGCGTGAGCTCGCCGACATCCTGCGGTCGTTGGACGTCACCGTGCTGATGGTCACGCATGACCTGCCGTATGCCCTGGAACTCTGCCCGCGCGCGGTCATCCTCAGCGACGGTGTCATCGCCGCCGACGACCGTACGCATGACCTTCTCTGCGACGAGGAGTTGATGCGCGCCCACCGTCTGGAGCTGCCCTTCGGGTTCGACCCGCGCTCGGTGACAATGGGCGCGTGACCGACGACACCAGCCATCGCGCGGCCTCGCCGCCCCGGTGATGCCGGTGCTGCGGGAGCGCGGCGAGGCCCCGGTCGAGGATCTCGCCGGGGCCCTGCGTCCCGACAACGGGACCGTGTCCCCGCTGTTCGAGCGGTTGCAGGCGGCCGGGCTCGTGCGGCGCGTGCGCTCGGCCGCCGACGAGCGCTCGGTGCTCGTCGAGCCGACCGGGGAGGATGCGTCGCTCCGCACCCGTGCGGAGCGCGTCCCCAGGCTTCTGCCGGCAGCGGTGGGGCGCGGGGAGGGCGAGGTGACGCGGCTGCGGGCGGAGCTGCACGTGCCCGTACTCCGACGCCACCCGGGGAAACATCGACGTCTCGATCGTGCTGAGCTGAACGTCACCCGCGGTGCAGCTCACCTGCGGCGCCATGCACCATGGGGGGATGAGCGGGAGTGCAGGAGCAGGCGTGGACGTACGGGGCACGGTGGCGGCCGGATTCGAACCGGTCAGGGACGCCTTCATCCGTAACTTCGAGCACCGCGGCGAGCGGGGGGCCGCGGTCGCCGTCTACCGGGACGGGCGCAAGGTCGTCGACCTCTGGGCCGGTACGAGGGACGTGGACGGCACCGAGCCGTGGGCCGTCGACACCGTGCAGATCGTCCGCTCGGCGGGCAAGGGCATCGCCGCCGCCGTACCGCTGCTGCTGCACCAGCGCGGCCAGGTGGACCTGGACGCCCCGGTCGGCACGTACTGGCCCGAGTTCAAGACGGCAGGCAAGGAACGTGTCCTCGTACGCCACCTCCTCGCCCACCGGGCCGGGATCCCCGCCCTCGACCGGCCGTTGACGCCGCAGGAGGCAGCCGACGGGATCTCCGGGCCGCGTGCCGTCGCCGCGCAGTGCCCGCAGTGGGAGCCGGGTTCCGCGCACGGCTACCACGCGCAGACGTACAGCTGGCTCGTCGGCGAGCTGGTGCGCAGGGTCACCGGGCGTACCGTGGGCCGCTGGGTCGCCGAGGAGATCGCCCGTCCGCTCGGCCTGGACTTCTGGTTCGGGCTGCCGGCGGAAGAGGCGCACCGGGTGGGCCGGATCGGACCGGTCGAGCCGCCCGCCCTCCAGGACAACGGCGGCGCGCTGCGGCTGCGCCCCAAGCGGTCGGTCACGGAGGCCTACCGCGACCCGGAGTCGCTGACCCGTCGCGCGTTCGGCGCGATAGACCCGTTGCCCGACGAGAACGACCCCGCCTACCGGGCGGCCGAACTCCCCGCTTCGAACGGCATCGCCACCGCCCGTGCGCTGGCCCGGTGCTACGCCGCGATGATCGGGCCGGTCGACGGGCACCGGCTGTTCGCCCCGGCCACGCTCACCCTGGCCCGCACCGAGGAGTCCGCGGGCCCGGACCGGGTGCTCGTCGTGAACACCCGCTTCGGCCTCGGCTACATGCTGCACGGCCCGGCCGCCCCGCTCCTCGCCCCCGGCTCCTTCGGCCACCCGGGCCGCGGCGGCTCGCTCGGCTTCGCCGACCCCGAATCGGGCATCGCGCTCGGCTATGTGACGAACGGTCTGCAGAAGGGAGTCACCGCCGATCCCCGTGCCCAGGCTCTGGTCAGGGCAGTACGGTCGGCGCTATGACTCCTACCGGTGATTCCAGGTTCGACGGATACGGCGTACTCATCACGGGTGCGGGACAGGGTATCGGCGCGGCCACGGCCCGCCGGCTGGCCGGCGAGGGCGCGCGCGTCCTGGTGACCGATCTGGACGGTGACCGCGCCGAGCACACGGCGGCGGCGATACGGAAGACGGGTGCCGCCGCCGAGGCGCTGCCCTGCGACGTGGGCGACCGGGCGGCGGTAGAGGCTGCGGTGGCCCATGCGGTCGAGGCGTTCGGCACGCTCGACGTGCTGGTCAACAACGCGTACCGCTGCACCCCCGACACCCCGCTCTTCGAGGACGAGCCCGACGACGTCTGGCAGGGAGACCTGGACGCCACGCTCACCGGCCCGTACCGCTGCTCGCGCGCCGCTCTGCCGCATCTGGTGGCGTCGGGGAGGGGCGCGATCGTCAACATCGGCTCGGTCAACGGCGAGCAGGACTTCGGCAACCATGCCTACAGCGCCGCCAAGGCCGGGTTGGGCAGTCTGACCCGTACGCTCGCGGGCCACGCCGGTCCGCGCGGGGTCCGGGTCAACCTGGTGGCGCCCGGCACGATCCGGACGGACGCCTGGGCGGGACGTGACCTCGAGCTGGACCGGGTGAGCGCGGCCTACCCGCTGGGCCGGGTCGGCGAACCGGACGACATCGCGGCCGCGGTCGCCTTCCTCGCCTCCCGCGACGCGGCCTGGATCACGGGGACGACGCTGCGGGTGGACGGCGGCCTGCTCGCTGTGAACACAGGCTTCCGGAGGGCGATCGCGGAGGGCTGAGCCGGGCGGCCGTGCCTCGCGTGTGCGGACGTGACCGGTGATCCTCGGGTGCCACGTCCGTACCCGGCACGTCCGCTGCCGCCGGTACCGTCGACGCGGGCCCGGGCCGGTGCGCTCAACTCGTGTGCAGCATGAGCCCGATCCCGATGACCATGAGCCCGGCGGCCGCCATGCGCGGTGCGCCGAAACGCTCCTTGAAGAACACCGACCCTATCGCCGCGCCCACGATGATCGACGACTCGCGCAGGGCGGCGATCGGGGCCAGCGGGGCCTTCGTCTGCGCCCACAGGACCAGCCCGTACGCGACCACCGACAGAGCCGCGCCCAGCAGCCCCCGTGCCGCGAACGGCTTGAGCTGGGCGGCCAGTTGCCCGCGGCGGCGATAGAGCGTGTACGCCGGGACGGCAAGCCCCTCCAGGATCATCAGCCAGGCGATGTAGCCGAGTGAGGTGCCGGAGGCCCGGACCCCCACCCCGTCCACGGTCGTGTAGCCGGCGATCGCCAGCCCCGTCGCCAGTGCCGCCGTGATCGCCGGCCAGTGCGGGCGGGCCTGCGAGCCCCGGATGCCCCAGAGCGCGACACCGACGAGCCCGGCGCAGGCGACCGCCACCCCCGTCGTCGCCCAGCCGTCCGGCCGCTCGCCGACGAAGACCGCCGCGAGCACCGTCACCACCAGGGGCGCGGTGCCGCGTGCGATCGGGTACATCTGACCGAAGTCGCCGAGCGTGAACGACCGCATCAGCAGCGCCATGTAGGCGACGTGCAGGACCGCCGAGACGACCAGATACGGCCACGCCTCCGCGGCCGGCAGCGGTACGAAGCAGGCGGTGACCGCGCCGAGCAGCACCCCGCCCCCGGAGATCAGGGTGAAGGAGAGCAGTTGGTCCTTGATGGCGTGCGCGATCGCGTTCCAGCTGGCGTGCGTGATCGCCGCGGCCAGGACCGCGAGCGCGACGAGCGGCGTCACTTCGTCTGCTCGCGCACGTCCACCACGGTGCCGCCGGCATGTTCGATGACCGTCTTGGGGTCGAGCGGGAAGACGGTGTACGGGGTACCCGCCGCGGCCCACACCACGTCGTGGTCGAGCAGCCCGCGGTCGGCCAGCACCCGTGTCTTCGTACGGTGGCCGAAGGGCGGCACCCCGCCGATCGCGTATCCCGTGGTCTCCCGGACCAGGTCGGCCCCGGCACGCTTGACCTTCCCGGCACACAGTTCCCGTCGTACGAGCTCCACGTCGACCCGCGAGGAGCCGTCCATCAGGACCAGCACCGGCGCCCCGTCGGCCTCGAAGATCAGCGACTTGACGATGGCGCTGAGGTCGCAGCCGATCGCGGCAGCAGCCTCGGCCGCCGTACGGGTCGCCTCCGGGAAACGGCGGATCTCGACATCGAGGCCCAGCTCGCGCAGGGCTTCGGCGAATCGGGGGTGGGCTTCGGCAGCTGCGGGCTCAGGAGCAGGGGCGACGGGAGCCGTGGCGTCGGGAGTACTCATGCCCCGCACGCTAGCCGCCCCCCAGCGGGGCACGCGATCCTGTTTCGGCCACCGGACCCCGGTCGGAGCAGATCACGGCCCCGCACGCAGCACCTGGGCCACCACCGGGCCCGCCGCGTCGCCGCCGTGGCCGCCGGACTGGACGACCGCCGCGGCCGCGAGGTCGTTGCTGAAGCCGGTGAACCAGCTGTTGGACGAGGCCTGTCCGTCGACCTCCGCCGAACCGGTCTTCGCGCCCTTGTCGCCGCCGACCGAGGACATCGCCGCCTTGCCGGTGCCCCAGCTCGCGGTCTGCCGCATCATGTTCGTCACCTGCTGGGAGACGGACGAGGGCAGCGAACGGGATGCGGTGGCCAGCTGACGGCCGTCCAGCTCCTGCGGCACGAGGACCGGCTGCCGGAAGGTGCCGTTGCGCGCGGTGGCGGTGATGGACGCCATGTTGAGTGCGTTCATCTGGATGGTGCCCTGGCCGATGTACTGCGCGGCGGCCTCACCGCCGGTGGCCTCGGGCACGCTGCCGTCGAAGGACGCGGAGCCGGTCTTCCAGTCGAGGCCGATCCCGAAGACGTCCCGGGCCTCCTTGGCGAGCGCGGAGTCGTCGTCCACATCGTCGATCAGCTTGATGAAGGCGGTGTTGCAGGAGCGCGCGAAGCTGGTGGTGAGCGTGTCGGTGTCCGGGAGCGAGAAGTTCTCCAGGTTGTGGAAGGTCCGGCCCTGGTACATCACGTCCTTCGGGCATTCGACGGGACGGTTCGCCGAGGCGAAGCCCTTCTCGATCAGCATCGACGCGGTCACGATCTTCATGGTCGAACCGGGTGCCTGCTTGCCGAGCATCGCCGCGTTGAAGCCGGTCGCAGGGTTGTTGGCGACCGCGCGGATCGAGCCGGTGGACGGCCGGACCGCGACCACGGAGGCCTGGCTGTACTGCTTGACCGCCTTCTCGGCCGCCGCCTGGATGTTCGCGTCCAGGGTGGTCTGCAGCTTGCCGGGCTTCCCCTTGGACAGCGTCAGCAGCGTCTGGTCCGGGGTGTCCTCACCCGTGGACTCGATCCAGGTCTCTATGCCTGCGGTCCCGCCGACCTTCTCGCCGTACTTCTCGCGCAGCCCGTCCAGGATCGGCCCCAGCGACGGGTACTTCTCCTTCGTCAGCACCCTGCCGTTGTGGTCGAGTGCCTGGATGGACGGGGCGGAAGCCTCGCCGGTCTTGAGCGACTCCCCCTCCGCCAGATCCGGGTGGATCACCGAGGGCTTCCAGTCCACCAGCGCCCGGCCGGTGGTCAGACCCCGCACGACGGTCAGTTCGGAGGAGTACGACCAGGGCTTGGACTTCCCCTCGTAACTCACGGTCGCCTTCACCGTGAACGGCACTGTCGTGCCGGTCGCCGGGCCCGGAGTGATCACCGCCTTGGTGACGTGGGCCTCGGCGCTGTATCCGCGGAGAGCAGGTTCGGACTCGGTCGCGTTATTGGTGAGCTGGGACGCGTCCCCGGCCTCACCGGCCGCCCAGGCCTCGAGGAACTTCTTCGACGTCTCGCTGATCTCCGCCTTGCTCGGCGGGCCTGTCTTCACCGCGGCGGAGACGGGGCGGCCGTCCGCTCCGTCGCCCCCGCCGCCCCCGAGCCCGTCGAGCACGTTGTAGGCCCCGTAGCCCACACCGCCGACCACCAGCACGAACACTCCGCCGATGACGGCGACCTTCGCTCCACTGCGCATCTGTGCAGTCCCCCCTCCCCAGGAGGCTCTCTTGAACATGTTCAAGAGAGCGCTTGTGGGCACTTTACGGGACGGCAGTGATTCCAGGGGCAGTTGTTATCGGACCGCGACCGGCAACGGCGGAAAGAGGCCGGTCAAATCCAGGTATCCAGCCACATGCGGTTGCGCCAGGAATTCTCCGGAATGGACATGCCTGTGTACAGCGGCCAGAAATAGATGAAATTCCAGACGATCAGCAGGACGAGTACACCGACCGCGACCGCCCCCAATGTCCGCCGCCGTTCACCGGAGGGATCGCCCGTCACCAGGCCCAGTTCCCGCCTGGCCCCGGTGCCCGCCGCGGGCCCGATCATCGCGCCGATCATCATCGCCACCGCGAGACAGAGGAACGGCACGAAGACGACCGCGTAGAACAGGAAGATGGTGCGTTCCTGGTAGAGGAACCACGGCACCCAGCCCGCCGCCACACCGCAGGCGATCGCGCCCGCCCGCCAGTCGCGGCGGAAGAGCCACCGCCACAGAACGTACACCAGGGCGAAGCACGCGGCCCACCACAGCAGCGGTGTGCCGATGGCCAGCACCTCACGGGCGCACTTGCCGGTCGCCGAGGCGGTGCAGCCGTTCTGCTCCTCGTAGAAGTACGAGACGGGGCGGCCCAGGACGATCCAGCTCCAGGGGTTGGACTGGTACGTGTGGCCGGACGTCAGGTTCACATGGAACTCGTAGACCTGGTACTCGTAGTGCCACAGGCTGCGCAGCCAGTCCGGCAGCCAGGTCCAGCTGCCGCCCCTGCCGTCGGTGGTGGCCCAGTCCCGGTAGTAGCCGTGGTGGTCGGGATCGTTCCTGATGATCCAGCCGGTCCACGAAGCGATGTACGTCAGGATCGCCACCGGCACGGTCGAGACGAACGCGGGCACCAGATCCCGCCGGATCACCGCCTGGTACGGATGGACCGCACCCGCCGTCCGGCGCGCGCCGACGTCCCACAGCACCGTCATCAGACCGAACGCGACCAGGATGTACAGGCCGTTCCACTTCGTGCCGAACGCCAGCCCCAGCGAGAGTCCCGCCGCGATCCGCCACGGCCGCCACCCCAGCCGCAGCGTCTCGGCGATCCGTGCGTCCGGGCGCAGCACCCCCTCCGCGTCGACCGGCAGTGCCGCGGCGAGCCTGCGCCGCGCCCAGTCCCGGTCGATCAGCAGACAGCCGAACGCCGCCACCACGAAGAACATCAGCACCAGGTCGAGCAGCGCGGTGCGGCTCATCACGAAGTGCAGCCCGTCCACGGCGAGCAGCGCGCCCGCCAGACACCCCAGGAACGTCGAGCGGAACAGCCGCCGCCCGATCCGGCAGAGCATCAGCACCGACAGCGTGCCGAGCACCGCCACCATGAACCGCCAGCCGAACGGCGTGAACCCGAAGAGCTGCTCGCCGAACCCGATGATCCACTTGCCGACCGGCGGATGCACCACATAGCCGGGCGCCGTCGGCACCGTCACCAGCGAAGGATCGGCCAGGATCGACTTGTCGACGTCCTTCGGCCAGGACCCCTCGTACCCCTGCTTGATCAGCGCCCAGGAGTCCTTGGCGTAATACGTCTCGTCGAATATCACCGCCTTCGGGCTGCCCAGATGCCAGAACCGCAGCACCCCCGCGACCAGCGTCACCAGCAGCGGCCCGCCCCAGGCCGACCACCGCACCAGCCGCTCGGCGGTCGGCGGCGACACCCCCAGGACCGCCCACAACTGCGGTCCCGGCCGGTTGTACGGCGGGACCAGCCGTTCCCGCAGCCCGATACCGGGCCGCGGCGAATGGCCGAAGCGGCGCAGCCGCTGCTGCCAGGAAGGCGGCTTTTCGCCGTGTTGTTCCCCGGCGTCTTGACCCTGCTGGGCTTCGGGCGCAGTACTCGTCACCGCGCCATCGTAGGGAACGCATCTGTGCGACTGCTGTCGCCCGTGCTGGGAGGATGGCTGATGTGACTGGAACGACTGGAACGCTGGTACTCGCAGGGACCCCCATCGGCGATGTGGCGGACGCCCCGCCACGGCTCGCCGCAGAACTGGAGACGGCGGACGTCGTCGCCGCCGAGGACACCCGCCGGCTGCGCCGGCTGACGCAGGCGCTCGGCATCCACACCACAGGGCGTGTGGTCTCCTACTTCGAAGGCAACGAGTCGGCGCGTACGCCCGAACTCGTCGAGGCGCTGACCGGTGGCGCCCGGGTCCTGCTCGTCACGGACGCCGGGATGCCGTCCGTCTCCGACCCCGGTTACCGGCTCGTCGCCGCGGCCGTGGAGAAGGACATCAAGGTCACCGCGGTCCCCGGCCCGTCCGCCGTGCTCACCGCGCTCGCCCTGTCCGGTCTGCCCGTCGACCGGTTCTGCTTCGAGGGCTTCCTGCCGCGCAAGGCCGGCGAACGGCTCGGCCGGCTCCGCGAGGTCGCCGACGAGCGCCGCACCATGGTCTTCTTCGAGGCCCCGCACCGGCTCGACGACACCCTCGCCGCGATGGCCGAGGTGTTCGGCGGCGACCGCAGGGCCGCCGTGTGCCGGGAACTGACCAAGACGTACGAGGAAGTGAAGCGCGGCCCGCTGGCCGAACTGGCGGTCTGGGCGGCCGAAGGCGTACGCGGCGAGATCACCGTCGTCGTCGAGGGCGCGGCGGATGTGGCCGAGGAGCTGGACGCCGCCGAGCTGGTGCGCAGGGTGCAGGTGCGCGAGGAGGCGGGGGAGCGGCGCAAGGAGGCGATCGCCGCTGTCGCCGCGGCTGCGGGGCTGCCCAAACGGGAGGTCTTCGATGCGGTCGTCGCCGCGAAGAACGCGTCGCGGACCGGCCCTGCGGACGGCAAAGGACTCTCGTAAAAGGCAAAGCGCGAGCCGCTCATCTGGCCCCTTTTGCCACGAGAAGGCCAAGACCGATCCAATACTCGACAGGGCATGGTGCGCTCCTGCCGGTAAAGGCGTCCACTGAATCAGGGACGCATTCTCCGGAGTGTTCGTCCGAGCGGACAAGAGGAGCAGGCATGAGTGAGACCGCAGCAACCACCGTGCATGAGGCGTATGCCTTCGCCTGCATGAGGTGCGGATACGGCTGGGAACAGGCCTACGAGATAGAGCACCACGTCGACGGTTCCAACAACGACTTCGTCATCTACAAGGCGAACGGGGAACGGGTCCCGTCACCCCTGTCCAAGCCCACCTGTGTGAACTGCGACGGCCATGTGGTCCGGATCATGCGGTCCGGCCGGGTCTCGACCGTCCAGCAGCTGCTCCGGGCCGGACACACCGAGGACAGCGACGCCCGCGAAAGTGAGGCGGTCGCCGTATCCGCAGCCGCTCCGACTGCCACGGAGCACCACTGGCACCTCTCCGACCTGCTGCACCCCTTCCACCGCAAGTGAGAGCGGCGCCGCGGTCCTCGTACGATCGTGGCATGAGCCGTACGGAAGCCCCGCCACTGCCCGAACCCCTGCGGGTACCGGTCGCCGATTCGCACACCCATCTGGACATGCAGGACGCCACCGTCGAGGAGGGCCTGGCCAGGGCCGCGGCGGTCAACGTCACCACCGTGATCCAGGTGGGCTGCGACGTGCGGGGCTCGCGCTGGGCCGCCGAGACCGCGGCCGCGCACGCAGGTGTGTACGCGGCGGTCGCCCTGCACCCCAACGAGGCGCCGCGCATCGTCCACGGCGACCCGGACGGCTGGTCCCGCCAGGATGCGCGGGAGCCGGGCGGGAAGGCCGCCCTCGACGACGCCCTTGCCGAGATCGACAAGCTGGCCGCCCTCGACCGCGTGCGCGGCGTCGGCGAGACCGGCCTCGACCACTTCCGTACGGGCCCCGAGGGCATGGCCGCCCAGGAGGAGTCCTTCCGGGCCCATATCGAGATCGCCAAACGGCACGGCAAGGCGCTCGTCATCCACGACCGCGAGGCGCACGCCGATGTGCTGCGTGTGCTCGCCGACGCGGGCGCCCCCGAGCGGACCGTGTTCCACTGCTACTCCGGGGACGCCGAGATGGCCCGGATCTGCGCCGACGCCGGGTACTTCATGTCCTTCGCGGGCAACGTGACGTTCAAGAACGCCCAGCCGCTGCGGGACGCGCTGGCCGTGGCGCCGATCGAACTGGTCCTGGTCGAGACGGATGCGCCGTTCCTCACCCCCGCCCCGTATCGCGGCCGTCCCAACGCGCCGTATCTCATCCCCGTCACGCTCCGTGCCATGGCGGAGGTGAAGGGGGTCGACGAGGACACCCTGGCGTCGGCGATCAACGACAACACGGCTCGCGCGTTCGATTACTGACAGGTCACGCTGTGACGGTGTGCGGTCGCGCCGCTTTGGAGAGTGACCGAAGCTCCACTATCGTCCCGGACGCCCATCGGGCCATCGGGACGAACGGACCTTCTGGAGCGTCGTGATCAATGCGCAGGGCAGTCACCGTGCGGCACCGGGCAGGGGACGTGCGGGGGGTGCGGCGGTGGCGACACCGCAGACCGTCCCCGCACCTCTGCCGTTCCACCAGGAGCAGACGTTCGTCGCTCTCTGGCCGGTCCACGATCCGACCGTCGTCGACACGCCTGCGGCGCCGCCCGGGCCGGCCGCCGGCCCCCGCACCGGCGGCCGCGGCGGTACCCGGCGGGCCGCGCACCGCCGCAAGAGCACCGCACGTCCGGAGAACCTGCGCCGCCTCGTCCCGCAGGCCCTGGTCGTCGCCTTCCTGGCCGGCGGCACCTCCGCGTTCGTCGCCCACGACAAGGCGGTACGGCTCACCGTCGACGGGGAGCCGCGCACCCTGCACACCTTCGCGGACGACATCGACGAACTCCTCGACGACGAGGGCATCACCGTCGGCCCCCATGACGTCGTCACCCCGGCCCCCGTGGGCGACCTCGACGACGGCGACGAGATCACCGTCCGCCACGGGCGCCCGGTGACCCTCACCCTCGACGGGGTGCGGCGCCAGGTGTGGACCACCGCAGGTTCGGTCGACGCCGCCCTGCGCCAGCTCGGGGTGCGCGCCGAGGGGGCGTACCTCTCCGTCGCCCGTTCCTCCTCGATCGGCCGCACCGGGCTCGCCCTGGACGTCCGTACCGAACGCACCGTGACCTTCATGGCCGACGGCCGGGAGCGCACCGTCCGCACCAACGCCTCGACCGTCCGGGAGGCCGTCGCCGAGGCGGGCATCACCCTGCACGGCGAGGACACCACCTCCGTGGACCCGCACAGCTTTCCGCGCGACGGCCAGACGGTCTCCGTGATGCGGATCACCGACTCCCGCGAGGTGCGCGAGGAGCCCGTCCCCTACGCCGAGCAACGGTCCGAGGACGATTCGCTCCTCGCCGGTACGGAGGTCGTCGAGCGCGAGGGCAGGCCGGGCGTCCGCCGGATCACGTACGGGGTGCGGACCGTCAACGGCGTCCGGCAGCGGCCGCGGGCGCTGGACGCCGAGGTCGTCCGCACACCTGTCGACCGGATCGTGAAGGTCGGTACCGGAGCCCGCCCGCGGTCCGTGGCGGGCGCGGGCGGACTGAACTGGGCCGGGCTCGCGTCCTGCGAGTCCGGCGGTCGGCCTCGCGCGGTCGACGCAAGCGGCACGTACGGCGGGCTGTACCAGTTCGACACGGAGACCTGGCACTCCCTCGGCGGCAGCGGACGCCCGCAGGACGCCCCGGCGTCCGAGCAGACGTTCCGGGCGAGGAAGCTGTACCTGCAACGGGGGGCGAGCCCGTGGCCGCATTGCGGCCGTAGGCTTACCGGGTGAGCACCACAGAGCCCGACGCCCTCCTGGGCCCCGCAGACATCCGCGATCTGGCCGCGAAGCTCGGGGTACGCCCCACGAAGCAGCGCGGTCAGAACTTCGTCATCGACGCCAATACGGTCCGCAGGATCGTACGGACCGCGGAGGTCCGTCCGGACGACGTGGTGGTCGAGGTCGGACCCGGCCTGGGCTCGCTGACCCTGGCGCTGCTGGAGGCGGCGGACCGCGTCGTCGCCGTCGAGATCGACGATGTGCTGGCGGCGGCGCTGCCGGCCACCGTCCAGGCCCGGATGCCGGGTCGCGCCGACCGGTTCTCGCTGGTCCACTCCGACGCGATGCTGGTCACGGAGCTGCCGGGCCCGCCGCCCACCGCCCTGGTCGCCAACCTGCCGTACAACGTGGCCGTGCCGGTCCTGCTGACGATGCTGGAGCGGTTCCCGACCATCGAGCGGACCCTGGTCATGGTGCAGGCCGAGGTCGCCGACCGGCTGGCCGCCCGGCCGGGCAACAAGGTCTACGGCGTGCCGTCGGTGAAGGCCAACTGGTACGCGGACGTCAAGCGGGCCGGGTCCATCGGCCGCACGGTGTTCTGGCCGGCCCCGAACGTCGACTCCGGTCTGGTGTCACTGGTCCGGCGCACCGAGCCGATCACGACGACCGCGAGCCGGGCCGAGGTCTTCGCGGTCGTCGACGCGGCGTTCGCTCAGCGTCGCAAGACGCTGCGGGCCGCCCTGGCCGGCTGGGCGGGCTCCGCGCCGGCCGCCGAGGCGGCTCTGGTCGCGGCCGGGATCTCGCCGAAGACGCGGGGTGAAGCACTGACCGTCGAGGAGTTCGCGGCCATCGCCGAGAACAAGCCGGCGGCGGACCCGTCGAGCGGGAGCAGGCCCGGCGAGGGTGAGCCCGCCGCGGACCGGTCCCACGGGAACGAGTCCACCGGGAGTGGCGAGTGAGCGTCACCGTTCGCGTCCCCGCCAAGGTCAATGTGCAGCTCGCGGTCGGCGCCCCGCGCCCCGACGGCTTCCACGACCTGGCGAACGTCTTCCTCGCCGTCGGCCTCTACGACGAGGTCACCGTCACCCGAGCAGACGTGCTGACCGTCACCTGCTCGGGCCCGGACGCCGCACAGGTCCCGCTCGACGCCGGCAACCTCGCGGCCCGCGCCGCGATCGCGCTCGCCGAACGCCACGGCATCGCCCCCGACGTGCACATCCACATCTCCAAGGACATCCCCGTCGCGGGCGGCATGGCGGGCGGCAGCGCCGACGCCGCGGCCGCCCTGATGGCCTGCGACGCCCTCTGGGCCACCGGCGACACCCGGGACGAACTGCTCGCCATCTGCGCGGAGCTCGGCAGCGACGTGCCGTTCTCCCTGGTCGGCGGCGCCGCCCTCGGTATCGGCCGCGGCGAGCAGCTGACCCCGATCGATGTCGGCGGAACGTTCCACTGGGTGTTCGCGGTCGCCGACGGCGGGCTCTCCACCCCGGCCGTCTACAGGGAGTTCGACCGGCTCACCGCGGGCACCGACGTCCCCGCACCGGAAGCCTCGCCGGCGCTCCTCGACGCCCTGCGCACCGGCGCCACCGATGTGCTCGCGAAGGCTCTCTCCAACGACCTGCAGCCCGCCGCGCTCTCCCTGCGGCCCTCGCTCGCCGACACCCTCGCTGCCGGCACCGGGGCCGGTGCGCTGGCCGCACTGGTCTCGGGCTCCGGGCCGACCACCGCGTTCCTGGCGGCGGACGCGGAGGCGGCGCACGAGATCGCGGACACGCTGCGGACGTCGGGGACCTGCCGGACCGCGCGGGTCGCGGTGTCCCCGGCGCCGGGCGCCACGATCGTCTGACCGCGGGTACTCAGACGGGAATTGAGTACGGTCGCGCTGCCGCCCCCGGGGCGTCCGGCGCGACCGTACCCGTATGGGATCAAGTGTTCGCGAACTGGCCGGGGCCACCCCCGCCACCCGGGACCGGTACATCGACCTGCTGCGCGTCGCCTCGCTCGGGACGGTCGTCCTCGGGCACTGGCTGATGGCCGCAGTCACCACCGACGGCGTCGGCAATCTGCTCGCCGTCGTCCCAGGGCTCCAGCTGCTGACCTGGGTGCTCCAGATCATGCCGGTGTTCTTCTTCGTCGGCGGCTTCTCGCACGCCCTGTCGTACCGCTCCCTCAGCCGCAAGCAGCCCGCCGGCTCGACGGACTCCGTCTACTCGGCCTTTCTCCGGGCCAGACTGCAGCGGCTGCTGCGCCCCACCATGGTCTTCATCCTGGTCTGGGGCACGGCCGCCCTCATCGTCCAGCTGTTCGGCGGGGGCGGCGGGCTGACCGGGGTCACGCTGCGACTGGTGGCCCAGCCGCTCTGGTTCATCGGGATCTATCTGGCGATGGTGGCGTTCACGCCGCCGCTGCTGAAGCTGCACGACCGGTACGGCTGGGGGGCCTTCGCCGGGCTTGCCGCGGCGGCGGTCGCGGTCGACGTGCTGCGGTTCGCCGCCGGTGTCCCGTACATCGCGTTCCTCAATTTCGCGTTCGTCTGGCTCGCCGTGCACCAGCTGGGCTTCCTGCGCGCCGACGGCCGCATCCGCCGCCCCGCGCTGCTGGCCGGCCCCGGCCTGGCCGCCGCGGCCGCGCTGGTCGCGTTCGGCCCGTATCCGCTCTCCATGGTCGGGATGCCCGGCGAGAAGATCAGCAACATGGCACCGCCGACGCTCGCCCTGCTCTGCCACGGATTGTGGCTGGTCGGCGCGGTCGAGCTGCTGCGCGGCCCCGGCGCCCGGCTGGTCGCCCGCCCACGGGTGTGGCGTGGGGTCGTCGCGGCCAACGGGGTGGCGATGACCGCGTTCCTCTGGCACCTCACCGCGATGCTCGGGGTCTACGGGGCGATGATCGCCCTGCACGTTCCGCTGCCCGGACCGGCGACCGGCGCCTGGTGGGCGCAGGTGCCGGTGCGGATCGCGGTGGCGGCAGCCGTCACGGCCGGGCTGGTCGCCGTCTTCCGTACGTTCGAGCGGCCGGTCTCCGCGATACCGGGGAAGGGCTCCGCGCCGGTGTCCGCGCTCGGTGTGACGCTCTGCCTGTTCGGGGTGCTCGGGGTGTCGATGGTCGGGTTCGGCGGGCTGCTGGAAGGGCGTACGGCGGTGCTGATCGCTGTGCGGGTCAGCGCCCCGGCGGCCGTCGCGATGGCACTGGGCGGCTGGCTGCTGGTGGAACGGGCGGGGCGGCGGCCGAACTGACCGCGGTCCCCCGCTGACCGGCATACGCCCGCGCTACGGCCGATACGCGCCCGCTACGGCCGATACGCGCCCGCGCCGGCCGGCACGCGTTCGTCCCGGCCGACACGCGCCCGCGTCGCTCGGCACGCGTTCTTCCCGGTCGGGGGCGGCGCCCGTCTCAGCCGAGCCGCACGCTCTTCTTCGCGAGTTCGTACGCCGGGAGCATCTCCTCGTGCTCCCGTGAGTCCAGCCCGCCGAGGTGCACCACGACCGGTCCGCTCGGGGTGGTGACGGCGAAGGCCCGCTCCTTCTTGGGCTCGTCCAGCAGCTCGCTGCTGACCCTGTAGCCGACCTCGGCCGCCGCCAGGGAGCCGGCCTCGACCTCGGTGTAGGTGGCCTCGGCGGCGTTCGGATCGGCGGCCAGGAGCGCTTCCAGGACCTGGCGCGGGGTGTCGTCGGTGCCGTCCCCGGTCCACACCTGCAGGTAGCCGATGTTCCCGGCGGGCTTCGCGTCGATCTCGCAGACGAGCGTGACCGGGCCCTGCTCACCGAGTTCGCTCAGTGCCTCGTCCTCGACGGGCTGGACGGCCGCCGGTTTCCAGGAGGCCGCGAGGTCGAAGGTGACGGGCAGGGCACAGGCGGAACCGGAGCCTCCGACGCTGCCGCCCTTCATCACGCTCTCTGCCGCGGCCCGCGGCTCCGGGGCCGCTTTCCCGCCGTTCCCGCCGTCGTCCCGGGCGGACGACGTGCAGCCGGTCGCCGACACCGCCACCAGCACCGCCGCGACCGTGCCCCGTACGGAATTGCGCACCATGGAAATCCCCTGTCCCCGCCCTTGATCAATCGCCGCACGCTAACCCACCCGCGTGGCGACTACCCTGGGATGTCGATCGATCCCCCAGTCAGGAGTGAAATGGCCGTCAATCTGGTCAATGTCGAGCAGGTCAGCAAGGTGTACGGCACCCGTGCCCTGCTCGACGGTGTGTCCCTCGGTGTGTCCGAGGGGGACCGGATCGGTGTCGTCGGCCGTAACGGCGACGGCAAGACGACCCTCATCCGGATGCTCGCCAAGCTGGAGGAGGCGGACACCGGCCGCGTCACCCACAACGGTGGCCTGCGTCTCGGTGTCCTCACACAGCACGATTCGCTCGACCCGGAGGCGACGGTCCGCCACGAGGTCATCGGCGATCTCGCCGACCACGAGTGGGCTGGTGACGCCAAGATCCGTGACGTGCTGACCGGGCTCTTCGGCGGGCTGGACCTGCCCGGCTTCGAACTCGGCCTGGACACCGTCATCGCCCCGCTCTCCGGTGGCGAGCGGCGCCGGATCGCGCTCGCCAAGCTGCTCATCGCCGAACAGGACCTGATCGTCCTCGACGAGCCGACCAACCACCTCGATGTCGAGGGCATCTCCTGGCTGGCCCGGCACCTGCAGAACCGGCGCTCGGCCCTGGTCTGCGTCACCCACGACCGGTGGTTCCTCGACCAGGTCTGTACGCGCATGTGGGACGTCCAGCGCGGCACGGTCCACGAGTACGAGGGCGGCTACAGCGACTACGTGTTCGCCCGGGCCGAGCGGGAGCGGATCGCCGCGACCGAGGAGTCCAAGCGGCAGAACCTGATGCGCAAGGAGCTGGCCTGGCTGCGGCGCGGCGCCCCCGCCCGTACGTCGAAGCCGCGCTACCGCATCGAGGCCGCCAACGAGCTGATCGCCGATGTGCCGCCGCCGCGCGACACCAGCGAGCTGATGAAGTTCGCCAACGCACGGCTCGGCAAGACCGTCTTCGACCTGGAGGACGTGACCGTCCAGGCCGGACCCAAGACGCTGCTCACCCACCTCACCTGGCACCTCGGACCCGGCGACCGGATCGGCCTGGTCGGCATCAACGGCGCGGGCAAGACCTCGCTGCTGCGGGCGCTCGCCGAGGCGGCCCGCACCCAGGGCGAGGCGCAGCCCGCGGCCGGGAAGATCGTCGTCGGCAAGACCGTCAAGCTCGCCTACCTCTCCCAGGAGGTCAGCGAGCTCAAGCCGAACCTGCGGGTGCTGGAGGCCGTGCAGCAGGTACGGGACCGGGTCGACCTCGGCAAGGGCCGGGAGATGACCGCGGGCCAGCTCTGCGAGCAGTTCGGCTTCTCGAAGGAGAAGCAGTGGACCCCGGTGGGCGACCTGTCGGGCGGTGAGCGGCGACGGCTGCAGATCCTGCGGCTGCTGATGGACGAACCGAACGTCCTCTTCCTCGACGAGCCCACCAACGACCTCGACATCGAGACCCTGACCCAGCTGGAGGACCTCCTCGACGGCTGGCCGGGATCGATGATCGTGATCTCCCACGACCGGTTCTTCATCGAGCGGACCACGGACCGGGTGATGGCGCTGCTCGGTGACGCCACCTTGCGGATGCTGCCGCGCGGTATCGACGAGTACATCGAGCGCAGGCGCCGGATGGAGGAGGCGGCCGTACCCGCCTCCACGCCCACCGCGGCGAAGGAGACGCCGGCCACCGCCGCGGTCTCGCCGCAGGCCGCCCGCGCAGCCAAGAAGGAACTGCAGAAGATCGAGCGGCAGCTCGACAAGATGTCGAGCAGGGAGACGACCCTGCACGCGCAGATCGCCGACAACGCCACGGACTTCGAGAAGGTGGCGAAGCTCGACGCGGAGCTGCGGGAACTGGTCGCGGAACGCGACGAGTTGGAGATGCGCTGGCTGGAGCTGGCCGAGGACGCCTGATCGCTGACGTGCCTTCGGCGTGACCGGTGGGGCCTGTGGGGCGGGTGATAGAAAGAAGGCTCGCCCGGCGCAGCTGCAGATGCCGGACCGGTCCGCGCGAAGGGGGACGTGCTGATGGCCCAGCCGCCCGGCCAGCAACCGCCGCAGGGAGGCTTCGGGGCTCCGTACGATCCACCGCCGGAGTCGGTCCAGCCGTCGCCGCCACCCGGATACGGCTCCACGCCGCCGCCCGGTCAGGCCGCGGGACCGTACGGTGCGCCGGTACAGCCGGGACCGTACGGTGCGCCGGTACAGCCGGGTCCGTACGGTGCGCCGGTACAGCCGGGTCCGTACGGTGCGCCGGTACAGCCGGGTCCGTACAACGCCCCCACGCAGCCCGGGCCGTACAACGCACCCACGCAGCCCGGGCCGTACGGCTGTCCGCCGTCGCCGCAGCCCGGATACGGCTACCCGCAGCAGTCGCAGCAGTCGCAGCAGTCGCAGCAGCCCCCGCGGCCCGGTGGCGGAGGATTCTTCAGCGGCAGGCGCGGCGCGGTCATCGGTGCCGTGCTCGCGGTGGTGCTGCTGGCCGGCGGCGGCATCTGGTTCGCCACGAGCGAGGGCGACGACGAGTCGAAGCCCACGGCGAAGGCGAGCACCGACCCCGGGCCGGGAACCAACGGCGGCGGGGGCGACGGCAAGGCAGAGGACCAGGGCACGCACGACCTCCGTGCCGAGGCCGACGCGCTCAACGCCAAGCGCAGGACGGGCGAGGCGAAGGTCCTCTGGCTCCAGGAGGGCGGCGTGGACCTGCCGCGCAACGGCTCGGACGTGTACGGCCCCTGGGTCGTCGGCGACACCGTCGTCAAGGCCATGTTCCGGACGGTCTCCGGCTACTCCGTCACCGACGGCAGCCGGAAGTGGAGTCTTCGTATGCCGTCGAGTCTGTGCGCGGCGCCTTCGCAGCCCACCGCGGACGGCAAGATCGTCTTCGGAATCAAGACCGGCACCGCGGACGACGCGCTCTGCAACTCCCTCCAGATGGTCGACCTCACGACCGGCAAGGCCGGCTGGCGCAAGACATACAGGCGCCAGGGCGCCTGGGACCTGCTGTCCGACGTCTCGATGGCGATCAACGGTGACACCGTGACCGTGGGGCGCACCAGCAGGACGGACGCCTTCCGGGTCAGCGACGGCGCGGTGCTCTTCGGCGAACTGCCGGGCAACTGCCAGCCGTTCGGCTTCGCCAGCGGCCCCGTGGCGATCGCCGCCGCCAGTTGCCAGACCGCGGCCGACGACCACAAGGAGCAGCAGGTGCAGCGGATCGATCCGGTCACCGGAAAGGTCCAGTGGACGTACAAGGTCAAGAAGGGCTGGGAGGTCGCACAGTTCTACTCGGTCAGCCCGCTGGTCGTCTCGCTGAAGCAGGAGGACAAGTGGGCGATCATCGTGCTCAACGAGAACGGCACCTACCGTTCCCAACTGGTCGGCGGGACCGACGACTACGGGACGAAGTGCGGCGGTGACCTCCTCACCGAGGGCAAGAACCTCGACAACTGCCTCGGAGTGGCGGCCGACGACCGGACGGTCTATCTGGCGACCAAGCCCCCCGAGGACGACATCACCCCCACCAACAAGGTCGTCGCCTTCGACCTGAACACCGGTCAGGCGCAGTGGAAGGCCGCGGCACCGGCCGGACAGACCCTCATGCCGATGCGAACGGAGGGCGGCAGGCTGCTGATGTATCTCGCCGCGGGGAAGAACAAGGGCGGCGGCATCGCATCGCTCCCGCCGACCGGTGGCACGCCGCAGATGGTGCTGCGGCACCCGGCAGCGGCCGCCACGGTCGAGCGGGGCTTCTTCGATTCCAGGGTCGCCTATCGGAACGGGCGTTGCATCCTCATGCACGCGAGGATCAGCGGGATCGACGACGAGGACGAGATGTCGATGAAGTCGATGGCGGGCTTCGGCAGCTGACGGACCGAGGCGTAACGAGGGCATCACGGCGCGGTTCTCCCTTGGGAACAGGGGGCGGACCGGCTCGGTGTCCGATGCGTCGCGGGTGGTACAAAGAAGCCCCGCCCGACTGTCGTAACACCGCGGAAGCCATGCCCGATTCGCTCCTTTCCGAGGGGAATTCAGCCCAGCGGAATCGCGGGGGAGACCGGAACGGGCACCGGACCGCACGAAGGGGGACGTGCTGATGACCCAGCCGCCCAGCCAGCAACCGCCGCAGGGAGGCTTCGGCGCTCCGCAGGAGCCGCCGCAGGGGAGTCCTCAGCCGACGGCGCCCGGGCAGCCGCCGCAGGGTCAACCGCCTGCCCAGCCGCCGCAGATGCCTGCCGCGCCGCCGACGCCGCCGCCGCCCGCTCAGCCGGGTTACGGCTACCCGCAGGCCCCGGGGCAGGCCCCCGGCTACGGCTACCCGCAGCAGCCGGGACCGTACAACCAGCCGGGACCGTACGGCCAACAGCCGGGCCCCTACGGGCAGCAGCCGGGACCGTACGCCCAACAGCCGGGCCCCTACGGCCAGCAGCCGCAGCCCGGATACGGCTACCCGCAGCAGCAGTACCCCGGCGCCCCGGTACCCGGCGGCCCCGGCGGTACGGGCGGTGGCAACCCTTTCAAGGGGAAGCCCGCAGTGATCATCGGTGCCGCGGTCGCCGCCGCGATCGTCATCGCGGGCGGCGTGTTCCTCGCGACCAGCGGTGGTGACGACGACAAGAAGCCCGCCGCACAGGCCAGTAACGACGGCAAGGCGCCGACCGGTTCGCCCTCCGTCGACGAGGGCGACGGCAACGGCGACGGACGACAGGCCGATGACGACCTCAACGCCGGGCGCAAGTCGGGCGAGGCCAAGGTCCTCTGGCTGCAGAAGAACGACGTCGACCTGCCGCGCAACGGCGCGGACGTGTACGGCCCCTGGGTCGTCGGCGACACCGTCGTCAAGGGCATGTATCGCGCGGTCTCCGGCTACTCGGTCGCCGACGGCAAGCAGAAGTGGACGCTGAAGCTGCCCGCCGACATGTGCGCCGCGCCTTCACAGACCACCACTGACGGCAAGATCGTCATCGGGGTCAAGAACGGCACCACCGACAAGGCGGACTGCTCGGACCTCCAGATGATCGACCTCAACACCGGCAAGGCCGGCTGGAAGAAGTCGATCAAGAAGAACGGCATCTGGGACATGATGTCGGACATCTCCCTCGCCATCAGCGGAGACACCGTCACGGTCGGCCGGACGAGCAACTCCAACGCCTACCGGGTCAGCGACGGCAAGGAGCTGTTCGGCAAGCCGGCGGGCAACTGCCAGCCGTTCGCCTTCGCCGGCGGCCCCAAGCTGATCGCAGCCTCCAGCTGCCGTACCGAGGACCTGGACAACCCCCAGCACCAGATCCAGGAGATCGACCCGGCCACCGGCAAGCCCAAGTGGACGTACCGGCCGGCCCGTGGCTGGGAGATCGACCGGGTCTACTCGGTGAGCCCGCTCGTCGTATCGCTGACCCAGAGCGAGAAGAAGAAGTGGAGCATCCTCGCCATCAAGGAGAACGGCACGCTCCGTTCCCAGCTGGTCGGTGACAAGGGTGACAAGTTCGCACCGGACTGCGGCAGCGCGTTCGCCATCTTCGGCAAGTCGCTGGACGGGTGTGTCGGTGTCGCCGCCGACGCCAACACCTTCTACATGGCGACCGAACCCGACTCCAGCGGCACCGCCCGCACGAACAAGGTCGTCGCGTTCAACCTGAACACCGGCAAGCCGAAGTGGAAGGCCGCGGCCCCGGCCGAGCAGACCATGAAGCCGCTGCGGATGGAGGGCGGCAACGTGCTGCTCTACGTGGAGGCCGGATACAACAAGGGCGGCGGGATCGCCACCCTCGCCCCGACCGGTGGCGCTCCGCAGATGCTGCTCCGGCACCAGGAGTCGACGTCCCAGATCGAGAGCTCCTTCTACAACGCGAAGATCGTCTACGCGGACGGGCGTTCCTTCATCGCGAGCGGGCGGGTCAGCGCGAGCAACGACAAGGAAGAGCTGGAGACGAAGACCATGATGGCTTTCGGCAAGTGACGGCTCACGCAGGCACCCGACGGACCCTGACCGACCGCGACAGGTCCCGACCGACCGACTCTCCTTCCCTCGAGGTACGCACGCCATGACTCAGCCGCCCCAGCCGCCCAACGAACCCCCCCAGGGCGGGTTCGGCTCCCCGCAGGACCCCCCGCCCGGTGAGTTCGGGGCACCGGTCCCGCCGCCCGCCGACCCGTTCGGCAAGCAGCCGGCCACCCCGCCCGCGGGCGGATTCGGCGCCCCGCAGGCGCAGCCGCCCGCCGGTGGTTTCGGCGCTCCGCAGACCCCGCCGGCCGGTCCGCCGCAGCAGCAGCCGGGTTACGGCTATCCGCAGCAGCCCGGTTACGGCTACCCGCCGGGCCCCCCGGCCGGACAGGGCCTGCCGCCCGGTCAGCCGCCGCAGCAGGGCTACGGATACGGCTACCCGACCGCTCCGATGCAGCCGCAGTACGCGCCGCCGCAGAAGGGCGGGAACGGCGGCAAGAAGTTCTCCACGCAGATGCAGATCATCGTTGCCGCGGTGGTCGCCGTGGCAGTGATCATCGGTGGTGGCATCTTCCTCGTCTCCGGTGGCGACGACAAGAAGAACGAGGTGTCCACCGCCGGTCCCACCGGTGAGGGCAAGGGCGGCGAGGACAGCGGCATCGGTGGTGGCGGCAAGGAGAAGGTGCCGGCGAACACCAAGTCCACCGTCGCCTTCCAGCTGCCGGAGCCCAAGGTCGGCGACGTCACGACGGTCGACGGCTCCTGGCTGACCGACAAGGCGTATGTGAAGACCGGCGTCGACGAGATCGTCGGCTACGACAAGGTCAAGGGCACCAAGCTCTGGTCCATCCCGCTGGAGGGCCAGCTCTGCGCCGCCTCCCGGCACATGTCGAAGGACTACAGGACGGCCGTCGTCTTCGAGGAGGGCAAGCCGACCAAGGCGAAGAAGTACCCGCCGTGCAACCAGGTCGGTGGGCTCGACCTGAACACCGGCAAGCTGATGTGGAGCAAGTCGGTGACGGCCGCCACCAGCGGTGACGCGCCGGTCAGGTTCGACGAGGTCACGCTCAGCGGCACCACGGTCGCCGCGGGCGGCACCGAGGGCGGCGCCGCCTTCGACCTGAACACCGGCGCCGAGCGCTGGAAGCCGAAGGTCGGCACCGACGGCTGCTACGACAAGGGGTACGGCGGCGGCGACGCGCTCGCGGTGGTCCGCAAGTGCGGTACGTACGACAGCCCGCAGCTCGTCATCCAGGCGCTGAACCCGACGACCGGCGCCCCGCTCTCGTCGTTCAAGATGCCGCCCGGCGTCGACTACGCGAGCATCGTCTCCACCAAGCCGCTGGTCGTCGCTGCCGATGTCGGCGACACCGCCGGTGACGGCAGTGGGATCTCGGACTTCTTCTCGATCGACGCGTCGACCGGGAAACTCCTCACCAAGATCGCCGCGGACGGTGAGAAGTACGCCGCCCGCTGCGGCTCCACCGAGGTCGAGACCTGCCAGCAGCTGGCCGTCGGCAACAACCGGCTGTACCTGCCGACCGAGGAGCACGAGGGCACCGGCGACTACGGCGACACCAACGAGATCGTCTCGTTCGACCTCACCACCGGCAAGCCGACCAGCGACAAGGCCGACGCAGGCGACCGGTACACGATGTTCCCGATCCGCATGGACGGTTCCAACATCATCGCGTACAAGGTTCCCCCGTACGACAAGGGCGGCCAGATCGTCTCCATCGACGGCTCCACCTTCAAGCAGACGGTGCTGATGGAGAACCCGGGGGACGAGTCCGTCCGGGACGCGGAGACCAGCTTCTCCATGGACTACGCGGAGATCCTCTACTCGGACGGCCGGATGTACATCTCCGAGGTGATGGTGAGCAAGCCGCGCGAGAGCTCCCTCGACGACAAGCAGTACCTCGCGGTCTCGTTCGGCACCGGCTGACCCCGGCGCGGATACGGGCAACGCATCACGGCCCTGCCGGTCGATCATTCGACCGGCAGGGCCGGTCGTTTTCTGCCCGCTCACCGATCCCTTCCGCCGGTCAACCGTCAATCAACCGGACCCGAGCAGCACATAATTCGGCATTCCAGGGTTCTTCTGCCTGGTAAGGGGCGCGCCACGTCGAACAAGCGTGTAGCTTGCCGGGTCAAAGGGGCCGGGGGGCCGGGGCCTGTCGTCGAACCGGCGTCTGCCGCGCGACGCCTGGGTGTGGCTCCATTGCTGTGGGGGGTAACTCGATGGGCGTGCGGCTCATGGTGGTCGATGACCACAGACTGCTCGCCGAGGCGTTGGCCTCGGCGCTGAAATTGCGGGGTCACCGGGTGCTCGCGGCTGCCGCGCCGACCGCCGGTGCGGCGGAACTCGTGGTGAGCAGAGCCCCGGAGGTCTGCCTGTTCGGCACGGCGACACCCGCAGAACCCGGAGCGTTCGACCCGATAGCCCGGATCAAGCGGGAGCGCCCGCAGGTGGCCGTGGTGGTGCTCGGGCCGGTGCCCAGTCCACGCGGGATCGCGGCGGCCTTCGCGGCCGGCGCCGCCGGATATGTCAGGCACGACGAGCGGATAGAGGGTGTCGAGCGGGCGATGGTCAAGGCGCGGGCCGGCGAGGCGGCGGTCGCGCCGCAACTGCTCCAGGGCGCCTTCGCCGAGCTGCTCAACCCGGCCGTCCAGCCGGACGACGAGGGACAGCGGCTGCTGCGGATGCTCACCCCGCGCGAGGTCGAGGTCCTGGTGCGGGTCGCGGAGGGCGAGGACACCCGGCTGATCGCGGCCGGGATGCGGATCGCGTCGAGCACCGCGCGTACGCATGTGCAGCGGGTGCTGATGAAGCTGGGGGTCGGTTCACGGCTGGAGGCAGCGGCGCTGGCGGCCCGCACGGGGCTGCTGGACCGCGCGGCGGTGGGCGGAACGCCGAAGGGACCGGACGCCGGGTGACGTCCGGCCCCTTCGGGGCGGTGCGGAGACTGCTCAGGCGTCCGGGGTGCCGTCGGCGGCGCCGTCCGGCTCCGGTGCCTGAGCCGGACGCAGCTTCAGCCACAGCAGGAAGAACAGCCCCAGGACCAGCATGGCCAGCCCGGTCCAGAGGTTGATGTGGACGCCCTCGGCCTTCTTCAGATCCGCGTCGGACGGGTTGATCCCGGCGAGCGTGACGATCACTCCGTAGATCACGAAGAGGCCGCCGATGATCCGCCGGATGTCGAAGAGACGGGCCGCGGTCGCGGACTTGCGCTCCAGTTCGGAGACTTCCTTGTGCAGGTCATTGCGGAATTCGGACATGGTGATGGCCTCCGATCAGAGCGAGTAGGGCAGGTAGCAGAGGGCGGCGATGACGATCGCGCCCCAGCCGAGCAGGGCCGGCTTGCGGTACCAGGCGCTGTCGCCCTCGGCAGGCGGTTCCACCGCGTCCGGGGACTCCTTTCCGTACACCAGACCCGCGAGTTCGGCCTCGGGCTTCGGAGCCGTGAAGAGGGTGACGACGACCATGACCACCGCACCGGCGACGAAGCCGACGATCGCGGAGACGAAGTTGGCGCCCTGGTCGGTCGGGATGTCGATGACACCCTGCTTGTAAATCCAGAAGTAGTTGACCATCGCGGCGGTGGTGCCCGCGAGGAGCCCCCAGACCCCGGACTTCATCGAAGCGCGCTTCCAGAACATGCCGATGATGAAGACCACGAACATCGGGACGTTGAAGAACGAGAACAGCGTCTGGAGGTAGCTCATGATGTTCGAGAAGCTGGCGGCGATGAAGGCCGTGCCGATGGAGGCCAGTACACCGACCGCTGTGATCAGCCGGCCGAACCGCAGGTAGTACGCGTCGGACCGGTCCTTCTTCACGTAACGCGCCCAGATGTCCGTCGTGAACACGGTGTTGAACGACGAGACGTTGGCCGCCATGCCGGCCATGAACGCGGCGAGCAGACCGGTCACGGCGATGCCGAGCACACCGTTGGGCAGCAGCTCCTGCATCAGCAGCGGGATCGCGTCGTTGTATGTGAGGTCCGAGCCCGGCGTGCCGATCTTCGGTACGAGTACGGCGGCGACCAGGCCCGGGATCATCACGAGGAAGACGATGAAGATCTTCGGGAACGCGGCGATCAGCGGCGTGCGCTGGGCGGCCGAGAGGTTCTTCGCGGACAGGGCGCGCTGCACCTCGGCGAAGTTGGTTGTCCAGTAGCCGAAGGAGAGCACGAAGCCGAGGCCGAGGATGATCGTCAGCCAGTTGGCGCCGAGCGGGTTGGCGTCGCCGATGCCCGTGCCGCCCCAGGCGGAGAGGAAGTTGGAGCCGTGGCTCTTCTCCAGCGAGCCGGTCAGACCGTCCCAGCCGCCGACACGCTTGAGGCCCAGCAGGGTGAGCGGGATGAGCGCGGCGAGGATGACGAAGAACTGCAGCACCTCGTTGTAGATCGCCGAGGAGAGTCCGCCGATGGTGATGTAGACGAGGACGAAGAGGCCCGCGACGACGATCGCGACCCACTGCGGCCAGCCGAGGAGCGCCTCCACGACGATCGACAGGGCGTACAGGTTGACGCCCGCAATCAGGATCGCGGCGAAGGCGAAGAGTATGGAACTCAGCAGGTGTGCGGACTTGTCGAAGCGCTGGAGCAGGAATTCCGGGACGGAACGGACCTTCGACCGGTAGTAGAAGGGCATCATCACCAGGCCGAGGAAGACCATGGCGGGGATGGCGCCGATCCAGTACCAGTGGACGACCGCGACGCCGTACTGCGCGCCGGTGGCCGCCATGCCGAGGATCTCGGTGGCACCGAGATTGGCCGCGACGAACGCGAGACCGGTCACCCAGGCGGGCAGCGAACGTCCGGAGAGAAAGAAGTCGAGGCTGGTCTTCACGCTGGCCCGGGCGGCGAAGCCGATGCCGAGAACCACGACGAAGTAGATCGCCAGAATCGTGTAGTCGAGCCCGTTCGTGGGCAGCCGGAGCCCTTCGGCCAGATATTGCATGGGGGGTACTCGCTTCGTTGCGCGAACTGAACCTGCAGAAACCTACGCTCCTGTTGTCAAAAAATGAACAGTTTGCCTGGGGTCCTTTGTTGGATTGTGATCGGATGAGGGGAGAATTCCAGGCCTGACCGGCTCGCGGCCACAGGAGATCCAGGTCACATACGGCGGCGTCGGACCATTGACGTGTGTGTTGGCTTGTGGTTTGTTGTGTTCGGTTATGTTTGGAGGAACCTGGTGAAGAAGACGGTTACGACGCTCGCCGACGGCCGGGAGCTGCTCTACTACGACAGCCGCGACGACGTGGTCCGGGACGCCGTCGACCGGCGGCCGCTGGACGCCGTATCGACCTCCTCCGAAATCCGTCGCGATCCCCTCCTCGGGGACAGCGTCGCCATCGCCTCGCACCGTCAGGGGCGCACGTACCACCCGCCGGCCGACGAGTGCCCGCTCTGCCCGTCCCGGGACGGGCGGCTCAGCGAGATCCCCGACGACCGGTACGACGTGGTCGTCTTCGAGAACCGCTTCCCCTCGCTCGCCGGTGACTCCGGCCGCTGCGAGGTCGTCTGCTTCACCTCCGACCACGACGCGTCCTTCGCCGACCTCACCGAGGAGCAGGCGGCTCTGGTCCTCGACGCCTGGACCGACCGCACCGCCGAACTCGCCGGGTTCGAGCAGGTCAAGCAGGTGTTCTGCTTCGAGAACCGGGGCGCCGAGATAGGTGTGACGCTCGGCCATCCCCACGGGCAGATCTACGCGTACCCCTTCGTCACCCCGCGCACCGAGCTGATGCTCCGCTCGATGGAGGCGCACCGCGAGCGGACCGGTGGCAACCTCTTCGACGACATCGTGGCCCGCGAGCTGGCCGACGGTGATCGTGTGGTGCTGACCGGCGAGCACTGGGTGGCCTTCGTCCCGTACGCGGCGCACTGGCCGTACGAGGTGCATCTGCACCCGCGCCGGCGCGTCCCCGACCTGCGGGAACTCGACGAAGGCGCACGCACGGAGTTCGCACAGGTCTATCTGGAACTCTTGAGGCGATTCGACCGGATCTTCGGCCCCGGTGAGCCGCCGACCCCGTACATCGCGGCCTGGCACCAGGCGCCGTTCGGAGTCCCCGGGCGGGAGCAGTTCGGGCTTCACCTCGAGCTTTTCACCATCCGACGTACCTCCGGCAAGCTGAAGTTCCTCGCGGGTTCCGAGTCCGGCATGAGCGTGTTCATCAACGACGTGCCGCCGGAGGCCGCGGCCCAGCGACTGCGAGAGGTAGCGAGCGAGTGAGCAAGCCCCAGAGCGACCCCCGGCTCAACCCCCGGAAGAAGTACCTGGTCACAGGCGGCGCCGGATATGTCGGCAGTGTGGTCGCCGCGCATCTGCTCGAAGCCGGTCACGAGGTGACCGTCCTCGACGACCTGTCGACCGGGTTCCGCGAGGGCGTCCCCGCCGGGGCCGAGTTCATCGAGGGCCGCATCCAGGACGCCGCGCGCTGGCTGGACTCCTCCTACGACGGGGTGCTGCACTTCGCCGCGTACTCCCAGGTCGGCGAGTCCGTCACCGACCCGGAGAAGTACTGGGTCAACAACGTCGGCGGATCCACCGCCCTGCTCGCCGCGATGCGTGACGCGGGCGTCCGCACCCTGGTCTTCTCCTCCACGGCCGCGACCTACGGCGAACCGGTGTCCAGCCCGATCACGGAGTCCGACCCGACCGCCCCCACCAACCCGTACGGCGCGACGAAGCTGGCCGTCGACCACATGATCACCGGTGAGGCGGCCGCGCACGGACTGGCCGCGGTCTCGCTGCGCTACTTCAACGTGGCCGGGGCGTACGGCAGCCACGGGGAGCGGCACAGCCCCGAGTCACATCTGATTCCGCTGGTCCTCCAGGTCGCGCTCGGTCGGCGCGAGTCGATTTCCGTCTACGGCGACGACTACCCGACCCCCGACGGCAGCTGCGTACGCGACTACATCCACGTCGCGGACCTGGCCGAGGCCCACCTCCTGGCCCTGGACGCGGCCACCGCGGGCGAACACCTGATCTGCAACCTCGGCAACGGCAACGGCTTCTCGGTACGCGAGGTCATCGAGACCGTCCGCAAGGTCACCGGCCATCCGGTCCCCGAGACCGCGGCCCCGCGCCGCGCCGGTGACCCGGCCGTGCTGGTCGCCTCCGCCGCCACTGCCAGGGAGCGGCTCGGCTGGCGGCCGAGCCGTGCCGACCTGGCCGGAATCGTCTCCGACGCCTGGACGTTCGCCCGCCGAGAGGAGCCCACCGCGCCATGACCGACAACGCTGAGCTGGTCACCGCTTTCACCGAGCTGTACGGCACCGCCCCCGAAGGAGTCTGGGCGGCGCCCGGACGGGTCAACCTGATCGGCGAGTACACCGACTTCAACGACGGCTTCGTGATGCCGCTCGCGCTGCCGCACACCGCGCGCGCGGCCGTCGCCCGCCGCACCGACGGCGAGCTGCGGCTGCACTCGACCGACGTGCCGGGCGGTGTCGTCCAGCTCCGGGTCGACGAGCTGGCCCCGCACTCCGGGCACGGCTGGGCGGCCTACCCGGCCGGCGTCGTCTGGGCGCTGCGTGAGGCCGGCCACCAGGTCACCGGCGCGGACATCCAGCTGACCTCGACCGTCCCCACCGGCGCCGGGCTCTCCTCGTCCGCCGCCCTCGAAGTGGTCACCGCACTCGCGCTGAACGACCTCTACGAGCTCGGCCTGTCCGCGTCCGAGCTGGCGGTGCTCGCGCAGCGCGCCGAGAACGCGTTCGTCGGCGTGCCGTGCGGGGTCATGGACCAGATGGCGTCGGCCTGCTGCACCGACGGCCACGCCCTGCACCTCGACACCCGCGACCTCACCCAGCGCCAGGTCCCGTTCGACCTGGCCGCGCACGGTCTGCGGCTGCTGGTCGTCGACACCCGGGTCAAGCACGAGCTGGGCGACGGCGCGTACGCGGAGCGGCGGGCCGGCTGCGAGGCGGGCGCGCGGGCGCTCGGCATCGGGACGCTGCGCGATCTTCCGTATGACGGTCTCGGCGCGGCGCTCGACACCCTCGCCGAGTCCGGCGCCGACGAGTCGGTCGTGCGGTACGTACGCCATGTGGTCAGCGACAACGCACGGGTGGAGCAGGTCATCGCGCTGCTCGACGCGGGCGATGTGCGCGCGACGGGCCCCGTCCTCACGGCAGGCCATGTCTCGCTCCGTGACGATCTGCGGGTCTCCTGCCCCGAACTGGACCTGGTGGTCTTCGCGGCGAACGCGGCCGGGGCACTGGGGGCGCGGATGACCGGCGGCGGCTTCGGCGGGTCGGCGATCGTGCTGGTGGAGGAGGTGGACGCGGACGCGGTCACCAAGTCGGTGCTGGAGGCGTTCACTTCGGCGGGATACGCGACACCCGGGGTCTTTCCGGCGGTCCCGTCGGCAGGCGCCCGCCGCACCGGCTGAGCGTGTCGGTCAGCCGAAGGTCTTCGTCAGGATGAACTCGGTGACGCCGGGCGGGTAGTTCTCGACCTGCCCGATCACCTCGTACCCCCGCTTGCGGTAGAAGCCGGGGGCCTGGAACCCCCAGGTCTCCAGCCGGGAGCGGGTGCAGGCACGGTCCGTCACGGCCACCCGTTCGGCCTCGGCGAGCAGTTGCGAGCCGAGGCCGGAGCCGCGGTGCCGGTCGTCGACCCAGAGCAGATCCACATGGAGCCAGTACGCCCAGGTACGTCCGGTCAGCCCGCCGGCCAGCCCGCCTCGGCCGTCCATCGCCCATACCTCCAGCGGGAGTTCGTGCTCGGCGGGCGTGGCGAGCAGGGCGCGTAGCTCCGGGGAGCGCTCCCTGTTGCTGCGGTGCAGCCGTTCACCCAGCAGAAGGCGACGATCTTTGTCTACTTCTGTCTCAAGACGAAACATGAACCACACCCTAAACACCGAGGTCCATCAGTTCTGTCAATTGCCTTCCGCTCCGGGCCCCCAGTCGTACGCTGATGCACAGCACCGGCGGGGGCCGGTGCTGATTCAGGGGTACGAGGCAGTCGGGTACGACGCCCGTGGCGGGGTGGCAATCGGCACACGGCGGCGGCCGTAGGACTGAGGCTCACCCATCGCTCCGGGCGTCGTGCCCGCACCGGTCCGTCCCCGTCGGGGGGCCAGGGGGTGGCCCCGCACCAGACGCAGCATGGGGGTGCCTGTGGTTCGTATCCGGGTTCTCGTGGTGGACGACCACCGCATTTTCGCCGAGTCGCTCGCGGCGGCCCTCGCGGCCGAGCCGGACGTCGACGTGGCGGCGGCCAGCAGTGGCCCCGCCGCGCTGCGATGTCTGGAGCGGGCGGCCGCCGAAGGCCGTAGGTACGACGTGATACTCGTCGACGCCGAACTCGGCACCCTGTCGCCGGGCGGTGGACGCATGGCCTCGGGGCCGGTCCCGGTCCCCGCGCCGAACAGCGGCGAGAGCGTGCCCCTCGACGGGCTCTCGCTGGTCGCCGGCGTCCGTTCGGGCCAGCCGTCCGCCCGTACGGTGGTGCTCGCCGAGAAGGACGACCCGCGCCGGGCTGCGCTCGCGCTGCAGGCCGGGGCGTCGGGCTGGGTCGCCAAGGACTGCTCGCTGCAACGGCTGCTCACGGTCATCCGGGGGGTGCTCCGCGACGAGACGCACCTTCCTCCCGCGCTGCTCACCGGTGTGCTGCGGGAGATGACGGCGGCCCGCAAGCACCGCACCGAGAGTGAGCGGCTGGTCGAGTCGCTGACCCCGCGCGAGCGCGAGGTGCTGCGCTGCATGGTCGCGGGGCTGGGCCGCAAGGCGGTGGCGGAACGGCTCTTCCTCTCCCCGCACACGGTGCGTACGCATATGCAGAACGTGCTGGGGAAGCTGGGTGTGCACTCGACCCTGGCCGCCGTCGCGCTGGCCCGGCGGGCGGGCGTCGGACCGGCCGAGCTAGCCGGGGATGTTGTCGAACGGGGCGGTCAGCTGGCGTAGCAACGACGCCAGTTCACCCCGCTGATGGCGGGAGAGTTCGCCCAGGATGGCGCGCTCCTGGGCGAGCAGGCCGGCCAGTGACTGGTCGGCCTTGTCGCGCCCCTCAGGGGTGAGCCGGACCAGCACGCCCCGCCGGTCGCTGGGGTCGGGGAGCCGCTCGACGAGGTTCTTCTTGGTCAGCCGGTCGATGCGGTTGGTCATCGTGCCCGAAGTGACCAGCGTCTGGGTCAGCAGCTGGCCGGGGGAGAGCTGATAAGGGGCACCTGCGCGGCGCAGCGACGTCAGTACGTCGAACTCCCACGGCTCAAGATTGTGTTCGGAGAACGCGATCCGGCGGGCCCGGTCGAGGTGACGGGCGAGGCGTGAGACGCGGCTGAGCACCTCGAGCGGTTCCACGTCGAGGTCGGGGCGCTCGCGGCGCCATGCAGCGACCAGACGGTCGACCTCGTCCTCCATGTGGATCAGTGTAAAGGGTCTGTCGACATGAAGTCTCTTGAATTCAAGTGTCTTGACATCAAGATACACCGATGGTGATCCTTACTGCATGACGACACCCTCCTGGGACCCGCAGCAGTACCTGCGTCACGCCGACCACCGCACCCGCCCGTTCCGCGACCTCCTGGCCCGCGTCCCCGAGCTCCCGGCCGCACCCGCACCCCGCATCGCGGACCTCGGCTGCGGAGCGGGCAACGTGACGGCCCTCCTCGCCGACCGCTGGCCCGAGGGCCGCATCACCGGCTACGACAACTCCCCCCAGATGCTGGAACAGGCCCGCGCCCACGCCACACCCTTCCTGGACTTCGCCGAGGCGGACGCCACCACCTGGACGCCGGACGAACCGTACGACCTGATCGTCTCCAACGCCCTGCTCCAGTGGGTCCCCGGCCACACCGACCGCTTCCCGGCCTGGCTGGACGCCATCACCCCCGGCGGTACGTTCGCCTTCCAGGTCCCGGGCAACTTCGACCAGCCCACACACGTCCTGATGCGCGAACTGGCCGAGTCCCCGCGCTGGCGCTCCCGCCTGACCGGCATCCTGCGCCACGCCGACGCCGTCCTGACACCCACCGCCTACCTGGACGCGCTCACAGCCCCCGGCATCACGGCGGACGTCTGGGAGACCACCTACCTCCACCTCCTCCAGGGCGAGGACGCCGCCCTGGACTGGGTCAAGGGCACCGGCCTGCGCCCGATCCTGACGGCGCTCGCGGACGACCCGCAGGCCGAGGACGCCTTCCTCACCGAATACCGCGACGCGCTGCGCACCGCCTACCCGAAGGGTCCGCACGGCACGGTCTTCCCGTTCCGCCGCATCTTCGCCGTGGCCCACAAGGAGAAGTGATGATCGCCGCAATGGACCACGTCCAACTGGCCGCCCCGGCAGGCTCGGAGGACGCGCTACGCGCCTTCTACGTGGACGCCCTCGGTATGACGGAGATCCCCAAGCCCCCGGTCCTCGCAGCTCGCGGCGGCTGCTGGTTCCGGACGGGACCCGTCCAGCTGCACCTGGGCGTCGAAGCAGAGTTCCGCCCGGCGAAGAAGGCCCACCCCGGGCTGCGGGTCACGGACATCGAGGCGTTCGCGGCGCGGCTGGAGGCGCACGGCGCACCGGTGCGGTGGGACGGCGACCTGCCGGGACACCGCCGGTTCTTCAGCCACGACCCGGTCGGCAACCGCCTGGAGTTCCTGGAACCGGTGGACGGCTGAGCGTCGGAGCCCGTTCGGGACGGGACGCCGGTAACGGCCGGCAAGGCCCAGCCCCTGACGACAGGGCGGGCCCGCTCACGCACCGTGTCGGCACGCCGGTTCCTCCGGTGGCCGGTCAGTTCTTCCGGTGGCCGATCAGCCGCGGCTTCGACTCCAGATTCTCCAGGCCGTGCCAGGCCAGGTTCACCAGATGCGCCGCCACCTCGGCCTTCTTCGGCTTGCGTACGTTCAGCCACCACTGACCCGTCAGCGCCACCATGCCGACCAGCGCCTGCGCGTACAGGGGGGCCAGCTTCGGGTCGAAGCCGCGGGCCTTGAACTCCAGGCCCAGGATGTCCTCCACCTGGGTGGCGATGTCACTGATCAGCGACGCGAAGGTGCCCGTCGACTGGGCGACGGGGGAGTCGCGGACCAGGATGCGGAAGCCGTCCGTGTACGTCTCGATGTAGTCGAGCAGTGCGAACGCGGCCTGTTCCAGGAGCTCACGCGGGTGGCCCGCCGTCAGGGCGCTGGTCACCATGTCGAGGAGCTGGCGCATCTCGCGGTCCACCACGACGGCGTACAGGCCCTCCTTGCCGCCGAAGTGTTCGTAGACGACCGGCTTGGAGACGCCGGCCCGGGCCGCGATCTCCTCGACCGAGGTGCCTTCGAATCCCTTGTCGGCGAAGAGGATGCGGCCGATGTCCAGCAGCTGCTCGCGGCGTTCCTTGCCCGTCATCCTCACGCGGCGGGTCCGCCGGGTGGAGGAGGGACGGTTCTTCTCGCTGCTCGTGCTGCCGTCGGTCGCCACGTCGTCAATCATGCCGCGTCGGCGCGCGCGGACTCGCGCCGGGAGTCGATACGCCGGGAGTCGATCCGGGACGCGTCCGGCCAGCGCACGTCGTACGCCCAGCCGAGCTTCTCGAACCAGCGGATCAGCCGGGCGCTGGAATCGACCTGGCCCCTCATGACCCCGTGCCGGGCGCTCGTCGGGTCCGCGTGGTGCAGGTTGTGCCAGGACTCGCCGCAGGACAGAACCGCCAGCCACCAGACATTGCCGGACCGGTCACGGGACTTGAAGGGACGCTTGCCGACCGCGTGGCAGATGGAGTTGATCGACCACGTGACGTGGTGCAGGAGAGCCACCCGTACCAGAGAACCCCAGAAGAACGCCGTCGCCGCACCCCACCACGACATCGTCACCAGACCGCCGACCAGCGGCGGGATCCCCAGCGAGACGATCGTGAACGTGAGGAAGTGGCGGGAGATCCCACGGAGCGCAGGGTCCTTGACCAGGTCCGGGGCGTACTTGTGCTGCGGCGTCTGCTCCTCGTCGAACATCCAGCCGATGTGCGCCCACCACAGGCCCTTCATCAGGGCCGGGAGCGTCTCGCCAAACCGCCACGGCGAATGCGGGTCGCCCTCGGCGTCGGAGAAGCGGTGGTGCTTGCGGTGGTCGGCCACCCAGCGCACCAGCGGGCCCTCCACGGCGAGCGACCCGGCGACGGCCAGAGCGATCCGGAGCGGGCGTTTCGCCTTGAAGGAACCGTGGGTGAAGTAGCGGTGGAAACCGATCGTGATGCCGTGGACGCCGGTGAAGTACATGGCGACCAGCAGACCCAGATCGAGCCAGCTCACACCGCGGCCCCAGGCCAGCGGCACCGCCGCGACCAGCGCCACGAACGGCACCACGATGAAGAGCAGCAGCGCGATCTGCTCGATCGAACGCTTGTTGTCGCCGCCGAGCGTGGCGGAGGGGGGAACCGGACCGTCGGCCCCCGGCTTCCGGGCGTCGTCGATCACGTCGGGGGTGGTGTTCATGGGGAGCCCCTGGGGGGTGAGAAGTACGACGGAGACAGCTCTGGCTACGCATCCGTAACCTACGGCTTCGTAAGTATGGCAGCGCCGAGGCCCGCAGCACGAGAGCTGCGGGCCTCCGCCATGAAGGGGAACCGCGGTCGGGCCGGGAGCAGCGCCGACGGCGCGGACACCTATCCTGGAAGCGTCGGACAGCGCGGTCCGCACTCTGCTTTCCCGGGGCCCGTGCCGGCCGCCGGCCCCGGATCCGGTGCTCAACCACTGCAAGGAGCCGCACACTGTGAGCAGTGCCGACCAGACACCCGCCGCCAACGCCGAGCTGCGCGCCGACATCCGCCGCCTCGGCGACCTGCTGGGCGAGACCCTCGTACGCCAGGAGGGCCAGGAACTCCTCGACCTCGTCGAGCGTGTCCGCGCCCTGACCCGTACCGACGGCGAGGCCGCCGCCGAACTCCTCGGCGACACCGACCTGGAGACCGCCGCACAGCTCGTGCGCGCCTTCTCCACCTACTTCCACCTGGCCAACGTGACCGAGCAGGTCCACCGCGCCCACGAGATGCGCGACCGGCGCGCCGCGGAGGGCGGGCTGCTGGCCCGTACCGCCGACCGGCTGAAGGACGCGGACCCCGAGCACCTGCGCGAGACCGTCAAGAACCTCAACGTACGGCCCGTCTTCACCGCACACCCCACCGAGGCCGCGCGGCGCTCCGTACTGAACAAGCTCCGCCGCATCGCCGAACTGCTCGACACCCCCGTCATCGAGGCCGACCGGCGCCGCCACGACCTGCGGCTCGCCGAGAACATCGACCTCATCTGGCAGACCGACGAACTGCGCGTGGTCCGCCCCGAGCCGGCCGACGAGGCCCGCAACGCCATCTACTACCTCGACGAACTGCACGCCAACGCCGTCGGGGACGTACTCGAGGACCTCGCGGCCGAGCTGGAGCGCGTCGGCGTCGAGCTGCCCGCCGGAACCCGCCCGCTGACCTTCGGCACCTGGATCGGCGGCGACCGCGACGGCAACCCCAACGTGACGCCCGCCGTCACCTGGGACGTGCTGATCCTCCAGCACGAACACGGCATCACCGACGCACTGGAACTCGTCGACTACCTGCGCGGTCAGCTCTCCAACTCCATCCGCTACACCGGCGCCACCGACGAGCTGCTGACGTCCCTGCAGGCCGACCTGGAACGCCTCCCCGAGATCAGCCCGCGCTACAAGCGGCTGAACGCCGAGGAGCCGTACCGCCTCAAGGCCACCTGCATCCGGCAGAAGCTCGTCAACACCCGCGAGCGCCTCGCCGGCGGCACCCCGCACCGCCCCGGCTGCGACTACCTCGGCACCGCCGAACTCCTCGCCGACCTGGAACTCATCCAGACCTCCCTGCGCGAACACCGCTGCGGCCTCTTCGCCGACGGCCGGATGAACCGCACCATCCGCACCCTCGCCGCCTTCGGCCTGCAGCTCGCCACCATGGACGTACGCGAACACGCCGACGCCCACCACCACACCCTCGGACAGCTCTTCGACCGGCTCGGCGAGGAATCCTGGCGCTACGCCGACATGCCGCGCGACTACCGGCAGAAGCTCCTCGCCAAGGAACTCCGCTCACGCCGCCCGCTCGCCCCGACCCCCGCCCCGCTGGACGCCGCGGGCGAGAAGACCCTCGGCGTCTTCCACACCATCAAGGAAGCCTTCGAACGCTTCGGCCCCGAAGTCATCGAGTCGTACATCATCTCGATGTGCCAGGGCGCCGACGACGTCTTCGCCGCCGCCGTGCTCGCCCGCGAGGCCGGACTGCTCGACCTGCACGGCGGCTGGGCCAAGATCGGCATCGTGCCGCTCCTGGAGACCACCGACGAGCTGCGCGCCGCCGACGTGATCCTCGACGAAATGCTCGCCGACCCGTCCTACCGGCGGCTCGTCTCCCTCCGCGGCGACGTCCAGGAGGTCATGCTCGGATACTCCGACTCCTCCAAGTTCGGCGGCATCACCACCTCCCAGTGGGAGATCCACCGCGCGCAGCGCCGGCTCCGCGACGTCGCCCACCGCTACGGCGTACGGCTGCGGCTCTTCCACGGCCGCGGCGGCACCGTCGGCCGCGGCGGCGGCCCCTCGCACGACGCGATCCTCGCGCAGCCGTGGGGCACGCTGGAGGGCGAGATCAAGGTGACCGAACAGGGCGAGGTCATCTCCGACAAGTACCTCATCCCCGCGCTCGCCCGGGAGAACCTGGAGCTGACCGTCGCGGCCACCCTCCAGGCGTCCGCGCTGCACACCGCGCCCCGCCAGTCCGACGAGGCCCTCGCACGCTGGGACGCGGCGATGGACACCGTCTCCGACGCCGCGCACGACGCGTACCGCAAGCTGGTCGAGGACCCCGACCTGCCCGCGTACTTCTTCGCATCCACCCCCGTCGACCAGCTCGCCGAACTCCACCTCGGCTCGCGCCCCTCGCGCCGCCCGGACTCCGGCGCCGGACTCGACGGCCTGCGGGCCATCCCGTGGGTCTTCGGCTGGACCCAGTCCCGGCAGATCGTGCCCGGCTGGTACGGCGTCGGCTCCGGGCTCAAGGCACTGCGCGAAGCCGGCCTGGACACCGTTCTGGAAGAGATGCACGAGCAGTGGCACTTCTTCCGGAACTTCATCTCGAACGTGGAGATGACGCTCGCCAAGACCGACCTGCGGATCGCCCGCCACTACGTCGACACACTCGTCCCCGACGAGCTGAAGCACGTCTTCGCCGGCATCGAGGCCGAGCACGCACTCACGGTCAAGGAAGTCCTGAAGGTCACCGGCGGGACCGAACTGCTCGGCACCAGCCCGGTGCTCCAGCAGACCTTCGCCATCCGCGACGCCTACCTGGACCCGATCTCCTACCTCCAGGTCTCGCTCCTGGCCCGCCAGCGCGCGGCCGCAGAGCGCGGCGAGGAAGCCGACCCGCTGCTCGCCCGGGCCCTGCTGCTCACCGTGAACGGTGTCGCCGCGGGCCTTCGCAACACCGGCTGACCCGCCGGGCAGTGCGCGGGCGCGGTTCTGTCACAGGGCGATGAAAGTCGCCACCAGCAGAGCCGCGCCCGCGATCCCGGTGGACCAGGCGATCCGGGTCAGCCGCAGACCACCACCGATGACCAGGGCAGCCAGCAGCAGCGCACCGCCCAGCGGTGTCCAGGCATGCAGAAAACCCGGAAGCCCCGTGCGTACGACCACGTCCGTGCCGGGCTTCACGACGACCGGGAACCTGTCGCCCTTCCGCACCGCGACGGACTTCTCCGCCGTCACGCGCGGGCGGGCGGTGGCACCGTCGGCCGGAGCGAACGGACCCGTACAGACATCGGCACCGCAGCCGGTGACGGTCATCGTGCCGTGCTCACGGCCCTTGGCGAGGACGATGTGCTGCGCCGAGTCCCAGGACGACACGACGCCCGCGACGAGCAGCAGCAGCGCGATACAGCCCATGGCTGCGCTGCGGCCGTACAGGACGGCGCGGTGGGAGGGGCTCCGCTTCATGGGGAGCGATCCTTGGCCAAGCGAACGCTTTCGGTCAACTCTGAGTCAGCCCATGGCCAGAAAAGACCCCGAATTGCACGGCTAACTCACGAGTTGTACGCGCTCTGCGCGCGCTCCAACCCCTCCGCGAGCAGGCACTCCACCGAATCCGCCGCCCGGTCCACCAGATACCCGAGCTCCTTGCGCTCGGTGGACGAGAAGTCCTTCAGCACAAAATCCGCAACCTGCATCCGGCCCGGCGGCCGGCCGATCCCGAACCTGATCCGGTGATAGTCGGAGCCCATCGACTTCGTCATCGACTTCAGCCCGTTGTGCCCGTTGTCGCCGCCACCCAGCTTCAGCCGCAGCATCCCGTAATCGATGTCCAGCTCGTCATGGATCGCCACGACGTGGTCGGTCGGCACCTTGTAGAAGTCGCGCAGCGCCGCCACAGGGCCACCGGAAAGATTCATGTACGACATCGGCTTGGCCAGGATCACGCGGCGGTTCGCCGGTCCGGGCGAGCCGATGCGGCCCTCGACGACCTGCGCCTGGGCCTTCTGCGCCCGCTTGAACTTCCCTCCGATCCGCTCCGCGAGAAGGTCGGCGACCATGAAACCGACATTGTGCCGGTTCGCCGCGTACTCAGGACCGGGATTGCCGAGGCCCACGATGAGCCAGGGGTCGGTGGCTTCGGACATCTGCGCTCGGTCTCCTTCGCGTACGGATGGTTCCGGATGGCCCGGATACAGGCGGACGGGGCGGCGGGTCCCCGAAGAAGGAACCGCCGCCCCGTCAGTGAAGCAGGTGAAGCGTGGAGGGCGAGGCTCAGGCCTCGGTGCCCTCGGCCGCCTCGGCCGTCTCGGCAGCCGGCTCCTCGGCCTGCGCGGCGACGACCTGCAGCACGACAGCGTCCTCGTCGCCGGCCAGCACGGAGCCGGAGGGCAGCGGGATGTCCTTGGCGAGGATGGAGTCACCGGCGTCGAGGCCCGCGATGGAGACCGTGACGGACTCCGGGATGTGGGTGGCCTCGGCCTCGACGAGCAGGGTGTTCTGCACGTACTCGAGCAGGTTGCCGCCCGGGGCCAGCTCGCCCTCGACGTGCACGGCGACCTCGACGTTGACCTTCTCGCCGCGCTTGACGGTCAGCAGGTCGACGTGCTCGATGTCACCCTTGAGCGGGTTGCGCTGCACGGCCTTCGGGATGACCAGCGTGTCCTTGCCCTCGATCTCCAGGCCGATCAGGACGTTGGCGGTACGGAGCGCAAGGAGCAGCTCGTGGGCCGGCAGCGTGACGTGGACCGGCTCGGCGCCGTGGCCGTAGACGACCGCGGGGACCTGGTTGTCACGACGGGCGCGACGAGCGGCACCCTTGCCGAACTCGGAACGGGGCTGGGTGGCGAGCTTGATCTCGGCCATGACTGCACTCCTCGTGGGGTGACGAAAACTGGAAGGTCACCCGGCCCACGACAGGCCTGCTACGAAGAGCGCGTCGATAACGGACCGCCGTACCCATGAGTACGGCCTCCCTCGCCGAGCAACTCGCTGAGTCTACCCGGCGGGGAGGCCGCACCCAAAGTGGATCTTTTCCGCGGTGCTGCTTACTGCTCCTCGAAGAGGCTCGTGACCGAACCGTCCTCGAAGACCTCACGCACCGCACGCGCGATCGTCGGCGCGATCGAGAGCACCGTGATCTTGTCGAGCTCCAGCTCACCCGGGGTCGGCAGCGTGTCCGTGAAGACGAACTCGCTGACCTTGGAGTTCTTCAGCCGGTCCGCAGCCGGGCCGGAGAGCACACCGTGCGTCGCCGTCACTATGACGTCCTCGGCCCCGTGCGCGAACAGCGCGTCGGCAGCGGCACAGATGGTGCCACCGGTGTCGATCATGTCGTCGACCAGGACGCAGACCCGGCCCTTGACGTTACCGACGACCTCGTGGACCGTCACCTGGTTCGCGACGTCCTTGTCACGGCGCTTGTGGACAATCGCCAGCGGGGCGTCCAGACGGTCGCACCAACGGTCGGCGACCCGCACACGGCCGGCGTCCGGGGAGACGATCGTCAGCTTCGTCCGGTCGACCTTGGCACCGACGTAGTCGGCGAGGATCGGCAGCGCGAAGAGGTGGTCGACCGGGCCGTCGAAGAAGCCCTGGATCTGGTCGGTGTGCAGGTCGACGGTGAGGATACGGTCGGCACCCGCCGTCTTCATCAGATCGGCGACCAAACGGGCCGAGATCGGCTCGCGGCCACGGTGCTTCTTGTCCTGACGGGCATAACCGTAGAACGGCACGATCACCGTGATCGAACGGGCCGACGCGCGCTTCAGCGCGTCCAGCATGATCAGCTGCTCCATGATCCACTTGTTGATCGGAGCCGTGTGGCTCTGGATCAGGAAGCAGTCGGCGCCGCGTGCGGACTCCTGGAAGCGGACATAGATCTCACCGTTGGCGAAATCGAAGGCCTTCGTCGGCACGAGGCCGACACCCAGTTGGTGCGCAACCTCCTCGGCCAGCTCGGGGTGGGCGCGGCCGGAGAAGAGCATCAGTTTCTTCTCGCCGGTCGTCTTGATCCCGGTCACAGCACAGTCTCCTCAGACGTGTTCCTGGCGCTGCACGCTTGTGTCCGATGTGCAACGAGCCAGCCGAAATGGGGTGAGCATCTATCACGGTACGCCGTGCGCGGCGCACCCGTTTCCGGTCAGCTTTCGCTGTCGGTCTCCTGCGCAGCGGCCTGAGCCGCCTGTGCGGCAGCGCTGCCCGGACGCTTACGGGCCACCCAACCCGCGATATTCCTTTGCTGACCGCGGGCGACGGCCAGCGAACCGGGCGGCACATCCTTGGTGATCACCGAGCCGGCGGCGGTGTACACACCGTCCCCGATCGTGACGGGTGCCACAAACATATTGTCCGAACCGGTCCGGCAATGTGAGCCGATCGTCGTGTGGTGCTTCGCCACACCGTCGTAGTTCACGAAGACGCTCGCGGCACCGATGTTCGTGTGATCGCCGATCGTCGCGTCGCCGACATAGCTCAGGTGCGGCACCTTCGTGCCTTCGCCGATCGTGGCGTTCTTCATCTCCACGTACGTACCGGCCTTGGCCTTCGCGCCGAGGTTGGTGCCGGGGCGCAGATACGCGTACGGGCCGACCGTCGAGCCCGGGCCGATCTCCGCCCGGTCCGCGACCGAGTTGTCGACGCGCGCGCCCGCGTGGACGGTGGTGTCCGTCAGTCGGGTGTTCGGGCCGACCTCGGCGTCCTCGGCGAGGTGCGTGGTACCGAGCAGCTGAGTACCGGGGTGCACGATCGCGTCCGGCTCGTACGTCACCGTCGCGTCGATCACCGTCGTCGCCGGGTCCACGACGGTCACGCCGGCCAGCATCGCCCGCTCCAGCAGCCGCTGGTTCAGCAGGGCGCGGGCCTGGGCCAGCTGCACCCGGTTGTTGATCCCGAGGATCTCGCGGTGGTCGGCCGCGACCGAGGCGCCGACGCGGTGCCCGGCCTCGCGCAGGATCGACAGCACATCGGTGAGGTACTCCTCGCCCTGGCTGTTGTCGGTACGGACCTTGCCGAGGGCGTCCGCGAGCAGCCGCCCGTCGAAGGCGAAGACGCCGGAGTTGATCTCACGGATCGAACGCTGGTCGTCGGTGGCGTCCTTGTGCTCGACGATCTCGGTGACCGCCCCGCTGGCAGCATCCCGGACGATCCGGCCGTAGCCCGTGGCGTCCGGGACCTCGGCCGTCAGCACGGTGACGGCGTTGCCGTCGGCCGTGTGGGTGGCGGCGAGCGCGGTGAGCGTCTGACCGGAGAGCAGCGGCGTATCGCCGCAGACGACGATCACGGTGCCCTCGACGGCGCCGCCGAGCTCTTCGAGACCGACGCGCACGGCGTGGCCGGTGCCGCCCTGGACGGCCTGGTAGGCGGTTCGCACCTGGCTGTCGACGGTGGCGAGATGCGCGGTGACCTGCTCGCTGGCATGACCCACGACCACGACGAGGTGCTCGGGGGTCAGCTCGCGGGCGGCGGTGACGACATGTCCGACGAGCGAGCGCCCGGAGATCTCGTGCAGAACCTTGGGAGTCTTCGACTTCATGCGGGTGCCCTCACCCGCTGCGAGGACGACGACGGCTGCCGGGCTGTTGACGCTCACAGATATGCCCTTCGGCTTCGGGTGGTGGACATCCGCAGGATACCGGGGGCGTACGGGGTGGACATGAGTGCGGGCCCTGACCGTGATGGTCAGGGCCCGTTCGTCAAGGCTCCCCCGCCAGGACTCGAACCCGGACAAATAGCACCAAAAGCTACTGTGCTGCCAATTACACCACGGGGGAATAAAGCCAGCTAATCAGACATTCCCGTCCGACTGCTGGTACGGCACGCCAACACTATGCCGTACCAAGCCCCTTCCATGCGACGGTAGAGGTCGGCGCTCTTGGATACGTAGATGACCAGGCAGCCTCGGTAGCTCTCTGCGGTGTTCTTCCGGGTCGTCCTCGGGTTGTGTTTCTTCAGGGTCGTCTTCTTGAGTGCGGAAACGGGGATCCCTGCCAACTCCGCCCAGAAGCGCTCTGCTCCGGCAATGTCCGCCGACTCATGGATGCTCACCCGCATGCGCATGCGGTCCCGCGTGACTCCCAGCAGCTCGAGCCACCGCAGGTGCAGCTTGATCACGTTCGGATCGCTGTTGATGAACTGGAGACACTCTCGTCGGCTGTACGTCTTGTCCTTGGAGCCTTCGGCCCAGTAGAGGGTCACGCCGACAAGGAAGAGTTCCCGGTCCGACAGTTCACCCACGGCGTCGCGTGCGAGGAGTTTGGCTTCCGCCCGCTCCTTCTCCCGTGAGGCGCGCAGGTCGGCCAGGCCGGCGTTCATGAGGGCAAGGTGTTCCGTGGGTGTGTAGTGAGGCTCCGGCTTCGGCAGATCCCGCACCCACAGCGAGATCGAACTCTTCGAGCACCCCAGTTCCACCTGTATCCGGTCGTACGTCAGGCCCTGGCGCCTCAGCTCCCGGGCCTTCTCACGCAGGTCGTCCTTGGCGTTGGGGCGCTTCGTCCACTCCGGGGCGGGCTCGCCCTCCAGGAGGCGGTTGAGGATGTCGTTGTTGTCCACGGACAGCCGGTCGCGGATCTGGCGGCGGCTCAAGCCGTCGCGCCGCAGGGTGATCGCCTGCTTCCGGAGGCCTTCGAAGTCGGTGTATTTGCTGGTGATTTCCGTCACGGGTCAAGCGTTGTCCGGAATGCGGACGTCCGACTCGAAAGAGTGGCCGATTCGCTATTTCGGGCGATCGTCCATCATTTCGGCCCTGTTCGAACGAGGGGCGTGCTGTCCAGGTCGCCCGAAAATGAGATGCGTCCGCCCGTAGGCTGGATGCCATGACCGCAACGGGGGAACACCGGGAAGGCGCGGGATCGACCACTCGCGGCTATTGGTGGTGGGAACGACGGCGCAGTGTCGCGCTGGACGTGGTGCTGGCGCTCCTGTCCGCGCTGGAGTGCGCGTTGGAGGGGGTCGAGTTCGCGGGGGACGCCGGGCTGCCGGTGCCGCTCGGGGTCGTCTTCGGGCTGTTCGCGGGCTCCGTGCTGGTGGTGCGGCGGCGCTGGCCGATCGCCGTGGTGCTGGTCTCGATCGCGACGACGCCCGCCGAGATGGGCTTCCTGATGGGCCTGGTGGGCCTCTACACGCTGGCCGCGTCCGACGTACCGCGCAGGATCACCGCGGTGCTGATGGGGATGTCTCTGGTGGGGACGTTCATCGTCACCTATGTGCGGCTGCGGCAGAGCGTTTCGGTGCACGCGGGGGACTTCGGTCCCGGCGACTGGTACGTGCCGGTGCTGTCCCTCTTCATGTCGCTGGGGCTGACTGCCCCGCCTGTGCTGTTCGGCCTTTACATAGGGGCGCGCCGCCGGTTGATGGAGAGCTTGCGGGAGCGGGCGGACTCGCTGGAGCGGGAGCTGTCGCTGCTTGCCGACCGGGCGGAGGAGCGGGCCGAGTGGGCGCGTACGGAGGAGCGGACCCGGATCGCCCGGGAGATGCATGACGTGGTCGCGCACCGGGTCAGTCTGATGGTGGTGCATGCCGCGGCTCTGCAGGCCGTCGCTCCGAAGGATCCGGCGAAGGCGGTACGGAACGCGGCGTTGGTCGGTGACATGGGCCGGCAGGCGCTGACCGAGCTGCGGGAGATGCTGGGCGTGCTGCGTACGGGTGATCCGATGACGGCCCGGGTCGCGAGGGTTCCGCTGGCCGCGGTGGGCGAGGCGGCGGCCGCGGCTGCTGCGGCGGCTGCGGAGGACGGGCCTCGGCTGCATGAGGTGGAGGCGCTGGTCGGGCAGTCCCGGGCGGCCGGGATGACGGTGGAGCTGTCGGTGGACGGTGAGGCGCGTCCGTATGCCCCCGAGGTGGAACAGACGGCGTACCGGGTGGTGCAGGAGGCCCTGACGAATGTCCACAAGCATGCGGCGGGTGCGAAGACGTGGGTGCGGTTGGCGCACCGCGGTTCGGAGGTCGCGATGCAGGTGGAGAACGGGCCGACGGACGGGGTGACGGCGGACGCGGGGTTGCCGAGCGGTGGCAACGGTCTGGTGGGGATGCGGGAGCGGGTGCTCGGTCTGGGGGGCGTGTTCGTGTCGGGCCCGACGGATGCGGGGGGCTTCCGGGTTTCGGCGGTGCTGCCGGCCCAGCGCGCCGTGTGACTTGGCCGGCTCGGCTCCTGAGGGCCGTTCCCGGTCGCAGGGCGGGGCCGAGCGTGCGGGAGTCGCTCAGCCCGAAGTCAGCCGCTCCGGCTGGATTCCCGCGATGAGCATGGCCAGCGCCTGGTCGATGCTCGCGCCGAGGTACCAGTCCCCGGTGTGGTCGATGCTGTACACCCGTCCTTCGGTGTCGATCGCGAGGACGGCCTGCCCGTTGTCTTCCTCGCCGAGTGGGCTGACCTCGGTTTCCAGTGCCCGCCCCAGGTCTCCGAGTGTGCGGGCCAGGTGGAGTCCGCTCAGTGGGTCGATGCGCACGGATGCGGGTGCGATCTGCCGGCCCGGCGCGGACGCGGTGATGTGCAGTCCGCCGAATTCCGCCCATGCCTCGACGGCTGCCGGGAAGACCGCGTGCTGATGTCCGGCGGGTGAGGTGTGGGCGCGCAGTGCGTCGGCCCATTCTTCCGCCTGCCGGATGTCCCAGCGGCCCGGTTGCCAGCCCGCGGAGCGCAGGGCGGCATCGACGGCGACGGGGAAGCGGGGGGTGGCGGTGCGGTCCGCCTGGGCCGTTCGGTCGGTCTGTCCGGGAAGGCCGGGAACGGGGTGGTCGTCGGTTCGGTCGTGCATCGGCGCGCGGTCAGCCCTTCTCGGCGGTGGTCGCCGCGCTGGTGGTGGTGAGGTCGACGGGTCGTACGCCGAAATGGGCGAGCATCGCCGTGCAGGAGCGGCAGGGCGGTGCGTAACTGCCGTGCATGGGGTCGCCGTCCTCGCGGATCCGCCGTGCGGTGAGCCGTGAGTGTTTCAGTGCGCGCCGGGCCTCGCTGCTGGTCAGCGGCTTGCGCTGGGCTCGTTTGGATCGGTCGGCCTCGGCGGCGGTGAGTTGGCGGGAGAGCAGTATCGCTTCGGGGCAGCGGCCGGTGAAGCGTTCGCGCTGGCCGCTGGTGAGGGTGTCGAGGAAGTCCTGTACCAGTGGGTGCAGTACGGGTGGCTGGTCGCCCTTGCCGGCTGTGCAGGTGAGTGTCTCGCCGCGGACGGACAGCGCTGCGGCCACGGCCGGCAGGATGCCGTCGCGGCGGTGGAGCAGGCGAGGTGTGCGGCTGGTCTCGGTGCTGCTCCAGCTGAGGCGTGGATCCCCGGATGTGACTGTTTGTGCTGTGTGCATGGTGCGAATGTCCCTCCCGTGCAATCCCCCGAGTTGCGGTGACAGCCTGCCAAATGTGCCAGGTGGTGGGGAAGCTGGGTCGGTGAAACGTGTCTGCGTGTCGCGGAAGGTGGCCTGACCGACGCTCGTCCGTCACTCAGTTGTGACGGTTCGTGATCGAAGCGGAGGGTGAAGCGGAGGTGAAGTGGAGTGGCGAGACCGCCTGTTGCGTCACCGCATAGGCTGTGCCTGGACCGCCTTCATGGGCAGGTCGGTCCTCATCAGACAGACGCAGCAGGGGGCAACCGCCATGACGACAGGTCGGCTCGGGCAGCAAGCCGCGCCACCGAACGCGGCCTACGCCGGGCAGGTCGTGCACTTCCCGGATCCGGTCCGGGCGTCCCGCCACCCCAGGGGTGTGCGCGTGGACGAGAACGGCTGTCCGGTATTCACGCCGTACGCACGGGCCGCCGCCGAGATCGCGGAGCCTCCGCAGGGCTTCGGCGTCGATGAGCTGCGGCTCACCGACTATGTCTCGGCGAACGCGGCGTTGGCGGCGACCGGCCATGAGCTGTGGGACACGATTCCGGCGGTTGCCACTCCGCACGGCTGGACCTGGCACCACGTGCCGGGCGGCCGCCGGATGGAGCTCGTCCCGGTCGAGGTCAAGGCGCTGCTGAGGCACCACGGTGGTCTGGCCACCACTCCGGTCGACCAGAACAAGCGGGGCACGCGTCCGCTGCAGGAGACCCGGCCCGCGCATTTCCGGCTCCCGAAGGGGGAGGTGGCGGTCGGTGAGCAGCAGATCCTGGGCGTCGAGGAGGACCTCGGTTACCGGCTGCCGGGCGCGTACCGCTCGTTCCTGAAGGCGGCGGGTGGTTCGGCCCCGGTGGGTGCGGCGCTCGACGCGGAGCTGGGTCTCCTGGTCGACCAGCCGTTCTTCACGGTGCGCGAGGAGGCCGCCGTGAACGATCTGGTGTACGTCAACAAGTGCCTGCGGGACCATCTCACCAAGGACTACCTGGGCGTCGGCTTCGTCCAGGGCGGCATCCTCGCGGTGAAGGTCCGGGGCGACGGTGTCGGCTCGGTCTGGTTCTGCGCGTACGACGATGCCAGGGACCGGGACGGGTGGAGTGTGCAGGAGCGCGTGGACCGGCTGCTGCTGCCGTGCGGTGCGGACTTCGACGCCTTTCTGCAGCGGCTGGCGGGCAATCCACCGGAGCTGGAGACCGTGGCGAACCTGATGGTGGACGGCGGCTTCGCGTACGCCGTCCCGGTGGAGGGGTGAGCGCGATGGTGACCTTCGCGCAGGCGCAGGAGCGCGCGGAAGAGTGGGTCAACGGTGAGGTGCCCGCGTATCAGCATCGTGAGGTGCGGGTCCGCGAGTTCGAGCTGGGCTTCGTGGTGTGGGCCGAGGACCGTGCGGAGGGTCCGGTCTCGGACGGCGGCCGTCAGCGGCTGGTGATCGCCCGGGACAGCGGTGAGGCCACGCTGTGGCCCGCGCTGCCGGTGGGTGAGGTGATCCGGCGGTACGAGGAGGAGTACGGCGCACTCGACACGGCCCCGGCCGCTCCGGAGCCGCCGCAGCGTATCGATCTGAACCAGACGTCGTTCCTGCTGAGTCCCCCGGAGTGGCTTCAGGAGGCGGCGGACAAGCTCGGGATTCCGGACCGGCGGGCGGAGCGGTCCGGGGACGCGCTCCCTGCTTCTCCCTCCGTTCCTTCCCCCTTTCCTTCTTCCGCTGCTCCTGAGGCCGTTGGCGGGCCCGGGCTGCCGTCCGGCGGGACGCCGTGGTCCGGTGCCGGGGCGCAGGCCGCGTACGAGCCCACCGCTCAGGACGGTGTTCCGGCCGCTGCGCCGAATGTGCCGACGGGGGCCGCCCCGTGGGCCGGTACCGACACGAACGCGGATTCCGACGACGGTGCGGTCGCGCTGCCGGCCACCGTGTTCTCGCCGCCGCTGTCGGGTGCCGATGACGACGGCACCCCGCCGCCGGCGGTGTCGGCGGATGCGCCGACCGCGCTGATGTCCGGTGGCAGCGGGTTGCCGCGGACGGCGGTCGCTCCGGGGTTGAATCCGCAGGGGCCGGGCGCGCCCGGCCCTGGAGCTCCGGTTCCTGGTGGTCCGGGGAGCGGTGACATCGCGGACGCGGCCACCAGTAAGGCCGTGATGCCTCCGCGCGGTGCGCGCGGAGGCGGTTCGACGACTCCGCCGCCGCCCGGCGCACCCGGTACGCCGGGTGTGAGGCCGGGTGCGCCGGTGCCGCCGCCGTCTGGCCCGGGTACGCCCGGCGTTCCGGCGGGCGGTTACCTGCCGACGCAGCTCGTCCCGCAGGCCGGCCCGCCCGGTGCGCCGCAGCCTCCCGGTCCGCCTGGTCCCCCTGCGCCTCCCGGTCCTCCTGGTTCGACGACGCCGCCCGGTGGCGGTTTCGACCACGCCGCGACCATGCTGGCCGACCCGAGCGGCATGGGTGGCCCCGGTGCGCCTCGGCCGCCCGGCCCGCCCGGTGCGCCGCAGCCGCCTGGTCCGCCCGCGCCTCCCGGTCCTCCCGGTCCGCCTGGTTCGACGCCGCCGCCCGGTGGCGGGGTGCATCAGGCCGAGACGATGTTCGCCGACCCGAGCGGCACGGGCGGCCCGACCGCGCCTCGGCCGCCGGGGCCGCCCGGTGCGCCTGGCACGCCTGGTGTGCCGCAGCCGCCTGGTCCGCCCGCGCCTCCCGGTCCTCCTGGTTCGACGCCGCCGCCCGGTGGCGGTGCACACCACGCCGCCACGATGCTCGCGGGCCCCGGCCAGGCCGGGCCGTCCGCTCCGCAGCAGCCCGGTCCGCCCGGAGCTCCCGGTATGCCGCCGGGTGGGGCCCCCGGTCCCGTACCGCCGAATCCGCACACCCCGCCGCCCCCGGCGTACGGCTATCCGCAGGCGCCGGCCGGTCAGCCGACCGTCGGCCCCGGCTACCAGGCGGTCCTGCGCTTCCGTGCGCCCGATGGCAGCGAGCAGCAGCTGATCCGCCGCTCGGCGCCCGGCACCCCGCACCCCGAGTGGCAGATGCTGCACGAGCTGCGGGCCATGAACGTGCCGCCGCAGCAGGTCATCGAGCTGCACACCGAGCTGGAGTCGTGCGAGCTGCCCGGTGGTTACTGCGCGCGCATGATCCGGGAGACCTGGCCGCAGGTGCGGATCACCAGCGTCGCCCCGTACGGCACCGATCACGCCAGCCGTCAGCAGGGCATGCAGCATCTGCTCACGCACCAGGGCGAGTTGCACCAGGTCGCGGACGGTCCGGCGCGTCCGGCTCCGGTACGAGCCCCGCTGCCGCAGATACCGCCCGCGATGCCGATCCCGCCGGAGGCCGTCGCGGAGGAGCTGCTGCAGTCCTTCGGACCGCAGGGCGTGCTCCGTTTCGACCAGCGCGCGGTGTCCCGGCAGGGGGTGCCCGAGGTCGTGGCGCGGACGCTGGTGTGGGCGGGACTGCCGGCCGATTTCGGGCCGTTCTTCTGGGCGCAGCCGGGTCAGCCGGTGGTGCCGACGCTGGCTGAGCTGGCCGCGCAGCGGCAGGTGCAGCCGGCTGCCGACGCGGGGGCGTACCTCGTCATGGGGTCCGACTTCGGGCGGGCGATCTGTGTCCAGTACGGCACGGCGAACATCGTCGCCGTGCCGGTCGAGGCCGGTCCGGGCGGGCAGCCGGTGCCCCCGCAGTTCGTGAACACCGGGCTGCCGGAGTTCACCCGTTCGATGGCACTCCTGGGCCGGATGTGGCGGCTCCGCTTCGGCCTCAATCCGGAGCAGGCGGGCCGCTGGACGGTCGACTTCCAGGCGCAGCTGGTGGCGCTGGACCCGGCGGCGCTGGCGTCGCCGGAGAGCTGGTGGTCGGTGCTGCTCGAGCAGATGTGGGACGGGCTGATCTGACCTGATCCGATCTGCCGCGTACGAGGCGCCCGGACTCCGACAGGGGTCCGGGCGCCTCTGCGTCTGCGATCGACCGTCTTGTGACACCCGTCGCTTCCGTCCGAAAAGTACCGAAACGATTCCGACTTCTCTGCCAATTGCCGCATCCTTGACGTATTGCTTGGTGTCCGGAGAGTCGGAGAAAGGCTTCAGATGAGTGCTGCACCGGTGTCCGCGCACGGCTTCGTCGTGATGCGCGGGCGTGGCTACCGCCCGGAGCAGGTGGACGGGACGGTGACCGCCCTGTCGGCGGAGCGGGACGAGGCCTGGGAGCTGCTGGCCCGGCTGACCGCGCTGGCCGAGGAGCTGGAGGCCGAGTCCGCCCGGCTTGCCGAGGTCGTCGCCACGCTCGCCCCGCAGACGTACGTCTCGCTCGGCGAGCGGGCGCAGGAGATGCTGGCGCTCGCCGGGGCGGAGGCGGAGGCCGTGCGCGGTGCCGCGCTGGAGGAGGCGCAGGCGCTGCGGGACGCGGCGGACGCGGCGGCCCGCGCGTTCCGCAGCACGGCCCGCGCGGACTCCGAGGCCATGCGGGCGGCCGCCGGGGCGCACGCCGACGAGACGGTGTCCACGGCGCAGCGGAGCGCCGACGACACGCTTGCCGCGGCTCTCAAGGACGCCGGAGAGGTACGTGACGCGGCGCTGGCCGCGGTGGCCGAGACGCGCCGTCGCACGGCGGCCGTGCTGGCGAACCAGGAGCAGGAGCACACCGAGCGGTGGAAGGCGGCCGAGCGGGAGCTGGCCGAGGCCGAAGCGGCGCAGGCCGCGCACCACGATGCGCTGACCGAGCAGGCGGAGAACCGCCTGGCCGAGGCGCGGCGGGCGCTGGCCGAGGAGGAGGAGGCTGCGCGGCACGGCCAGGAGGACGCGGAGGCGCAGGCCGCGGAGCTGATCGCGGCGGCGCGGGTGCGCGAGGAGCGGTTGGTCCGGGAGACGGAGCGGATCCTGCGGGAGCACGAGGAGGGCCGCGAGGAGGTCCAGGCGCACATGGCGCACGTACGGAACTCGCTCGCGGCTCTCACCGGGCGTGGGGCTACGGCGGAGGGCTGAGCCTCGCGGGGCCGGGCGTCGCGGGACCGGGCGGCAACGGGCGCATAGGTGGTCCGTGCCCTTGAGCGGGTGCGGGCCGGTCCTACCTCGCCCGGCGCGCCGTTGCCGGGGGTGCGCCCGCCAGGATCCACGACTCCTCGGCCTCGTACAGCCTGCGTTCCTCGGCGGCCGTGCGCCCGCCGAGCACCGTTCCCAGCCAGCCCGCCAGGAAACCGACCGGGATCGACACGAGCCCGGTCGTGGTGAACGGGAACCAGTTGAAGTCGCGTCCGGGGAAGACCGACCCGGGCGAGCCCGAGACCAGATTGCTGCCGGTGATCAGCACCAGTACGGCAACGGTGCCGCCGATGAGGGTGCACAGCAGCCCCATGCGGGTGAAGCGCCGCCAGAACATGCTGTAGACGAGCGCCGGGGCCAGCGCCGACGCGCCGATGCAGAAGGAGAGCGTCACCAGCGCCTGGACGTTCCAGTGCCGGGCCAGCACGGCGAGCGTGATGGCGACCAGGCCGACACCGACCGCGGCAGCCTGCGCCGTACCCATCTCGATGCGGTCCTCGACCGGCTCCTTGCCGCGGTCGCGGATCCCGCGCAGCCCGTGCGCGAACAGGTCGTGGGCGAGAGAGTTCGCGCAGGCCAGGATCATTCCGGCGACCGAGGCGAGCAGCGTCAGGAAGATGGCTGTCGTCATCAGGGTGACAACCAGCGCACCGAGCTCGCCGCTGCCCGCGACCGCGCCGCTGACCTGCAGGATCGAACCGTTTCCTTGCGCTCCGGCGGCCACGATGAGGTTGTGGCCGACCAGTGCCGCCGCACCGAAGCCGATCACGGTGAGCAGCAGACAGAGACCCACGACCACCGAGACCGCCCAGGACAGTGAGCGGCGGACGGCCTGTGCGCTGCGGGCGCTCGACATGCGCATGGTGATGTGCGGCAGGCAGGCGGCGCCGAGCACCACGGTCAGCTGGGAGCTGACCATGTCGAGCCCGCTGCCGCCGAACTGCAGGCCGGAGCGGAGATATGCCGCCCCGGCGCCGCTGCCCTGCTGGGCGGCTGCGAGCAGGGCGTCGCTGGACCAGTCGAAGCGGTTCATGACGAGTGCGGAGATGGTGAGGCAGGCGGCCACGAGGACGACCGTCTTGACGATCTGGATCAGGGCGGTGCCCTTCATCCCGCCGATCGCCGCGTAGCTGATCATCACGATGCCGAGGACGATGATCGAGCCGGTACGGAATCCGGAGCTGTCGAAGCCGAGGATGAACGCGAGCAGATCGCCACTGCCTGCCAGCTGGACGACCATCATCGGGACGAGCGCGGTCAGGGTGACCCCGCAGGCGGCGATGCGGACCTTACGGCCGGGCGCGCGGCGGGTGAGCATGTCGCCCATGGTGAACCGCCCTGCGTTGCGCAGCGGTTCGGCCAGCAGGAACATCAGCAGGACCAGGGAGAGAGCGGTGCTCAGGGCGAGGACGAGCCCGTCGTAGCCGGTGAGGGCGATGACTCCGGTGGTGCCGAGAAGCGTTGCGGCGGAGAGGTAGTCGCCGGCGATGGCGAGGCCGTTGCGTACCGGGGAGAGCGAGCGGTAGCCGGTGTAGAACTCGTCGAGGTCGTCGCGGTCCGGGCCGGTCATCACGCAGAGCAGCAGGGTGACGGTGGCCACGGCGATGAACGCCACGAGGGACATCGTCTGGGCGGACTCGTCGAATCCGTTCATCGGGTCCCTCCTGTTCTGCGGAGTTCGGCGGCGAGCGGGTCGACCGTGCGCCGGGCGGTCCGCTCGTAGAGGGCGATCGCGAGCAGGGTCACCGGGAGTTGGCACAGGCCGAGTGCGAGGCCGGTGGTGAGGCCGCCGCCGAGGGGGTGGGTCATCAGCCCCGGGGCGAAGCCGGACAGCAGGAGGAAGAGCGTGAAGAAGCCGAGTGCGGTCAGCGTCGCCCCGCGCCGCAGGATGCGGTAGGCGCCGCGCAGCCGGCGCAGGTCGCTGTGGTGGCCGGGTGCGGGGACGGGCGTGGTGGGCGGGCTCGGCCAGCGGGGCGTGGCCGCGGGTGTGGAGCTCTGCCAGGGGAGGAGGAACGCGGGGTCGTTCGGAGGTTCGTACCGGGGCCGGTGGGTCGGCTGCGGCCGTTGGTGGCGGGGCCGGTACGGGGGACGGTGCGGCGGTTGGGGAGGCTGGCGCTCAGGGGAGGGCTGTGCAGGTTCGTACGACATCTGGATGCTGCTCCTTGCACGGCTTCGGGCCCGGGGACGGGCTGCAAGGGAGAGGCGCGGGTGCGCTGCTGGATGCGCGTACGTTACTCGTGAGTAAAGCGGCTGGGGAGGGGTTGGTCCGAACTACCTACGGTAACCCTTCAGTTGTCCAGTCCTCTGTCGGTTCCTGGGGTCTCCAGGACCCGGTTTCCGGTATCGCCACCGGACTCCTCGGCGCCCTCCGTGAGGATCGGGAAACGGCGTGGCGCAACGAAGACCAGCACCAGCAGAGCCACCGCCGCGGCCGCCGCGGCCCCGAGGTAGACCTGGTCGACGGCCGCGTCGACGGCCCGCCGCAGGTAGTCCGCCCCGGCGGCGGAGAGCGCACCCGGGTCGTCCAGTGCGTGCGAGATCGCATCCAGGTCGCCGGGCAGCCCGGGGACGGGTGCACGGGCGAGCCGGGACGCGAGTACGCCGTTGGCGACGGCCCCGAAGAGTGCGGCGCCCAGACTCTGGCCGACCTGACGGCAGAAGAGCACGGAGGCGGTCGTCGTACCGCGTTCGGACCAGCCGACTGTCGACTGGACCCCCACGATCAACGGGAGCTGGAACAACCCCAGCGCCGCACCCAGCAGCAGCATGATCAGGGCCGGCTGCCACGGCTCACCGGGATACGGCAGCAGCGGGAAGGACAGCAGGATCAGCAGGGCGCCGCTCATGCCGATGATCGCGGTGCGGCGGAAGCCGATGCGGTTGTAGACCCGGTTGGACAGGGCCGCCGACACCGGCCAGCTCAGCGTCATCACGGAGAGCACGAAACCGGCGGCGATCGGCCCGAGGCCGAGGACCGACTGGGCGTACGTCGGCAGGAAGACGGTCGGGGCGACCATCAGCAGCCCCATCGCACCCAGGGCAAGATTGACCGAGGCGATGGTCCGCCGCCGCCACACCCAGCCGGGGATGATCGGGTCGGCGGCGCGTCGCTCGATGACGACGGTCAGAGCGGCCAGAACGGCGCTCGCGCCCAGCAGGCCGAGCGACGGCGCCGACAGCCAGGGCCAGGCGACGCCGCCCTGCACGAGCGCGGTCAGCAGCAGGGCGCCGGTCACGAAGACGGCGAGGGCGCCCGCCCAGTCGACGCGGAGCCGGGATGCGCCCGCGGTGCGGCGGGCTCGGAACGGTTCCTGGAGGTGGCGTACGACCAGCCAGAGCGCGAGCGCACCGATCGGCAGATTGATCAGGAAGATCCAGCGCCAGTCGGCGTAGGACGCGAGCAGGCCGCCGACCACCGGCCCCGCGACGGCGGACGTGGCCCAGACGGTGGACAGCCTGGCCTGGATCCTCGGGCGTTCCTTGAGCGGGTAGAGGTCGGCGGCAATGGTCTGCACCGTGCCCTGCAGCGCGCCGCCGCCGAGCCCCTGGACGACGCGGAAGGCGATCAGGGCGGCCATGTTCCAGGCTGCGGCGCAGAGGACCGATCCGGCGAGGAAGGGGATGATGCCGGCGATCAGCACCGGCTTGCGGCCGAAGGTGTCGGAGAGCTTGCCGTAGACCGGGAGGGTGACCGTCACGGCCAGCAGATAGCCGGAGAAGAGCCAGGAGAAGACGGCGAACCCGCCGAGATCGCCGACGATCTGGGGGACCGCGGTGGAGACGATGGTGCCGTCGATCGCGGTCAGGGCCATGCCGAGCATCAGCGCGGCCACGACGCGGCCACGGCCGTGGTGTGCGGTGGGGGAGGGTGCGGGGGCCGGTCCGGACCCGGTCATCGCTTCGGTACCGCCGCCCGCGCCGCTCACAAAGATCCCTTCCCTATGCACGTACTTTCCCGGGGACACTGTCTCACCCGCTGCCGTGCCAGGACACCGGAACGGGCATGGCTGCCCGGCACCGCCCAGAGGTGGAGCCCCCTGAGATCCGGCTCCACCCATGGGCGGAGACCCCTAGGGGTAGCTCCTTACATCCGGCCAGGGGCGGTTCCTCCCGGCGGAGGACGTGGTGGAGGGCCCCCGTTCCTTAGCGTGTTCTTACACCGCGATTGCGGCTGACCGCAGGGGGCGGGGTGGGGAAAACCCCACCCGAAGACTGCGCTGGGCACCAGCGCGCCGACAGCCGTCAGGCCCCAGACTCAGTACGTACACAACAACGCACTCAGTACGTACACCACGACGTCCAGGTATCGACCGACATAGGAGAATTACCGTGACAACGGCTGTAACCATTCCCAGGCACGGGGGCACTGGAGGACGTACGGCCGTCGCTGCGCGAGCGCGCCAGGTCGTCAAGGCGTACGGAGCGGGGGAGACCCGGGTCGTCGCGCTCGACCATGTCGATGTGGACATCGCCCGCGGGCAGTTCACGGCGATCATGGGCCCGTCCGGCTCCGGAAAGTCGACGCTGATGCACTGCCTGGCCGGTCTGGACACGGTGACCTCGGGCGAGATCCACCTGGACGAGACCGAGATCACGAAGCTCAAGGACAAGAAGCTCACCCAGCTCCGCCGGGACCGGATCGGCTTCATCTTCCAGGCGTTCAACCTGCTCCCGACGCTCAATGCGCTGGAGAACATCACGCTGCCGATGGACATCGCCGGCCGCAGGCCCGACGCCGAATGGCTGCGGCAGGTCGTGGACACGGTCGGTCTCGCCGAGCGGCTGAAGCACCGCCCCACCGAGCTCTCCGGCGGCCAGCAGCAGCGCGTCGCGGTGGCCCGGGCGCTCGCCGCCCGCCCGGAGATCATCTTCGGTGACGAGCCCACCGGGAACCTGGACTCGCGGGCCGGCGCCGAGGTGCTGACCTTCCTGCGCAAGTCGGTCGACGAGCTGAACCAGACCATCGTCATGGTCACCCACGACCCGGTGGCCGCCTCCTACGCGGACCGGGTGCTGTACCTCGCGGACGGTCGCATCGTCGACGAGATGCACAACCCGACGGCCGACCAGGTCCTCGACCGCATGAAGGACTTCGACGCGCGCGGGCGGACGTCATGACCGTCTGGAAGACCTCGATGCGCAACTTCTTCGCGCACAAGGGACGGATGGCGCTCTCCGCCGTGGCGGTCCTGCTTTCGGTGGCGTTCGTGTGCGGCACGCTCGTCTTCACCGACACGATGAACACCACGTTCGACAAGCTGTTCGCGGCGACCTCGGCCGATGTCACCGTCAGCCCCAGGAACGCGCAGGGTGCCGACGAAATGCCGCAGAACGGCAGGCCCGTTTCGCTGCCCGCCGCAGCCGTCGAGCAGGCCAGGAAGGCGGACGGGGTGAAGACCGCCGAGGGCGCGGTCACCAGCATGTCCGTCACCGTCGTCGACAGTCACAACAAGAACATGGGCTCCTCGACCGGCGCCCCGACGATCGCGGGCAACTGGACGCAGAACGACCTGCGTTCGATGGAGATCACCTCCGGACACGCGCCGCGCGGACCGACCGAGGTCATGGTCGACGCCGACACCGCGGACAAACACCACCTGAAGATCGGTGACGAGCTGCGCACCATCGCCGTCACCGGCGACATCAGGGCGACGATCAGCGGTATCGCCTCCTTCAAGGTCACCAACCCGGGCGCGGCCGTCGTCTACCTCGACACCGCCACCGCGCAGGCCGAACTGCTCGGCAAGCCGGGTGTCTTCACCCACATCTCCGTCACCGCCGAACCCGGTGTCAGTGACACCCAGTTGAAGAAGAACGTCGCCACCGCCCTCGGTGACAGCGCCGCGTACAAGCTCCAGACCCAGCAGGAGGCCGCGGACGCCAACAAGGACTCGATGGGCTCCTTCCTCGACGTGATGAAGTACGCGATGCTCGGCTTCGCCGGGATCGCCTTCCTCGTCGGCATCTTCCTCATCGTCAACACCTTCTCGATGCTGGTGGCCCAGCGCACCCGCGAGATCGGCCTGATGCGGGCCATCGGCTCCAGCCGCAGGCAGGTCAACCGGTCCGTGCTGGTCGAGGCGCTGTTCCTCGGCTTCGTCGGCTCCGTCCTCGGCGTCGGTGCCGGAATCGGTGTCGCCGTCGGCCTGATGAAGCTCATGACCGCCATGGGTATGAACCTGTCCACCGAGGACCTCACGATCGCCTGGACCACTCCGGTGCTCGGGCTGGCGCTCGGCGTCATCGTCACCGTCGTCGCCGCGTACGTCCCGGCCCGCCGGGCCGGGAAGATCTCCCCGATGGCCGCCCTGCGCGAAGTCGGCACCCCGGCGGACGGCCGCGCCGGCCGGGTACGGGCCCTGATCGGTCTGGTCCTCACGGCCGCCGGTGGCGCCGCCCTGTACACCGTGGCGCAGGCCGACAAGGCGAGCGACGGATCGCTCTTCCTCGGTCTCGGTGTGGTCCTCACCCTGATCGGCTTCATCGTGATCGGCCCGCTGCTGGCCGGCTTCGTGGTCCGGGTGCTCAGCACGGTGGTGCTGCGGATGTTCGGCCCGGTCGGGCGGATGGCGGAGCGCAACGCACTGCGCAACCCGCGGCGTACCGGAGCGACCGGAGCGGCCCTGATGATCGGCCTCGCGCTGGTCGCCTGCCTCTCCGTCGTCGGCTCTTCGATGGTCGCCTCGGCGACCGAGGAACTCGACAGGTCGGTCGGCGCGGACTTCATCGTCCAGCCGAGCGGTAACCCGCCCCAGCCGATCGTGCCGCAGGCCGCGAAGGCCCTGGAGGCCGTCCCGGGTATCGAGCACATCACCAACTACAAGTCGGTCGGTGCCGAGCTGACCGCCCCCGACGGTGCGGTCGAGGACGAGGGTGTCGTCGCCGCGGACCCGACATACCAGGACGACCTGCGTCGCGAGACGGTCTCCGGGAACCTGGCCGACGCCTACGGCAAGGACGCCATGTCGGTCGGTGACGCGTACGCCACCCGGCACGAGGTGGAGGTCGGCGACCGGATCACCGTCGCGTTCAAGGACGGCGAAACGGCGAAGCTGAGGGTCGCCGCGATCACCTCGGACGACACGAACGTCGACAAGGGCGCGATGTACACCAACATCACGACCGCCGAGAAGTACGTCCCCGCCGACAAGATGCCGAAGAACATGATCATGTTCGCCAAGGCGCAGGACGGCAAGCAGAAGGAGGCGTACGCCGCCCTCAAGGACGCCCTCGCCGCCTACCCGCAGTACACCGTGCAGAACCAGGCCGACTTCAAGCAGGACCTGAAGGACCAGATCGGCCAGCTGCTGAACATCGTCTACGGCCTGCTGGCGCTCGCGATCATCGTCGCGGTGCTCGGTGTGGTGAACACCCTGGCCCTGTCGGTGGTCGAGCGGACCCGGGAGATCGGCCTGATGCGTGCCATCGGCCTCTCCCGCCGCCAGCTGCGCCGCATGATCCGCCTGGAGTCGGTGGTCATCGCCCTCTTCGGTGCCCTGCTCGGCCTCGGCCTGGGCATGGGCTGGGGCACGGCCGCGCAGAAGCTGCTGGCCCTGGAAGGCCTCGGCGTGCTGGAGATTCCGTGGCCGACGATCCTCACTGTCTTCGTCGGCTCGGCCTTCGTCGGACTGTTCGCGGCCCTGGTCCCGGCGTTCCGGGCGGGCCGGATGAATGTGCTGAACGCGATCGCCACCGAGTAGCGGCCGCGGAGATCCACGTAGGATGACTGGTCCGGCTCCGGGGTGTTCCTCCAAACACCCCGGAGCCGGATGCGTTGCGCTGTTCCCGGGCGGTGCCCCCGCGCAGCCGGGGGACGACGCGCCGCCGGACGGCGGCGCGTCGGCCGGAGGGGGACCGGATCCGGCCCGCCGAACCGGATTGCGGGCGCGGGTGTCACAGGGGAGTCGTACGCTGGGAACCCCCGGCCCGTGATACGTGTCGGGCCCTTCGCGTTGCCCCCCTGGCAGCAGCCGGCTGCCGGAACCTCGCCCTCGGAACCCGGACGGAAGCCCTTCATGAGCCTGCACGGTCTGCTGGATGTCGTCGTACGTGACCCGGCACTCGCCGAAGCGGTGAAGGCCGCCACCGACGGCCACCGGATGCATGTCGACCTCGTCGGCCCTGCCGCTGCCCGCCCCTTCGCCGTGGCCGCACTGGCCCGCGAGGCCGGGAGGACGGTGCTCGCCGTCACCGCGACCGGACGGGAGGCGGAGGATCTGGCCGCCGCCCTGCGGACGCTGCTGCCGCCGGACAGCATCGCCGAGTTCCCGTCCTGGGAGACCCTGCCGCACGAGCGGCTCTCACCGCGCTCCGACACGGTGGGCCGCCGTCTCGCGGTGCTGCGCCGGCTGGCGCACCCGAGGGCCGACGACCCGGAGACCGGCCCGGTCAGCGTCGTCGTCGCACCGGTGCGTTCCGTACTGCAGCCGCAGGTCAAGGGGCTGGGCGACCTGGAGCCCGTGGCGTTGCGCATCGGTCAGAGCGCCGATCTCGGCAAGACCGTCGAGGCGCTCGCGGCAGCCGCGTACTCCCGGGTCGAACTGGTCGAGAAGCGCGGTGAGTTCGCCGTCCGTGGCGGCATTCTGGACGTTTTCCCGCCGACCGAGGAGCACCCCCTGCGGGTGGAGTTCTGGGGCGACGACGTCGAGGAGATCCGCTACTTCAAGATCGCCGACCAGCGGTCGCTGGAGATCGCTGAGCACGGGCTGTGGGCGCCGCCCTGCCGTGAGCTGCTGCTCACCGACGAGGTACGCGAACGGGCCGCCGCCCTCGCCGAACGCCACCCGGAGCTGGGCGAGCTGCTCGGCAAGATCGCCGAGGGGATCGCGGTGGAGGGCATGGAGTCCCTCGCCCCGGTCCTCGTCGACGACATGGAGCTGCTGCTCGACGTGCTGCCCAAGGGCTCGATGGCGCTGGTCTGCGACCCTGAGCGGGTCCGCACCCGGGCCGCGGACCTGGTCGCCACCAGCCAGGAGTTCCTCCAGGCGTCCTGGGCGGCGACGGCCGGTGGCGGTGAGGCCCCGATCGATGTCGACGCCGCCTCCCTGTGGGGCATCGCGGACGTCCGCGACCGGGCCCGCGAGCTGAACATGATGTGGTGGTCGGTCTCCCCGTTCGCCGCCGACGCCGAGCTCGACGAAGACACGCTGAAACTCTCGATGCACGCCCCGGAGTCGTACCGCGGCGACACCGCCCGGGCGCTCGCCGACACCAAGGGCTGGCTCGCCGAAGGCTGGCGCACTGTGTACGTCACCGAGGGGCAGGGGCTCGCCGCCCGTACCGTCGAGGTGCTCGGCGGCGAAGGCATCCCGGCCCGCCTCGACGCGGACCTGGCGGAGATCTCGCCGTCCGTCGTCCACGTCTCGTGCGGTGCGATCGACCACGGCTTCGTCGACTCGGCGCTGAAGCTCGCCGTTCTCACCGAGACGGACCTGACCGGTCAGCGCACCGCCACCAAGGACCTGGGCCGGATGCCGGCCCGCCGCCGCAAGACCATCGACCCGCTGACGCTGGAGGCGGGCGACTACATCGTCCACGAGCAGCACGGTGTGGGCCGCTACATCGAGATGGTGCAGCGGACGGTGCAGGGCGCCACCCGCGAGTACCTCCTCGTCGAGTACGCCCCCGCCAAGCGCGGCCAGCCCGGCGACCGCCTCTACATCCCGACCGACCAGCTGGAGCAGGTCACCAAGTACGTCGGCGGCGAGGCCCCCACCCTGCACCGGCTCGGCGGCGCCGACTGGACGAAGACCAAGGCGCGCGCCAAGAAGGCCGTCAAGGAGATCGCCGCCGACCTCATCAAGCTGTACTCGGCGCGGATGGCGGCGCCCGGCCATGTCTTCGGCCCCGACACCCCGTGGCAGCGCGAGCTGGAGGACGCCTTCCCGTACGCGGAGACGCCGGACCAGCTCACCACGATCGCCGAGGTCAAGGAGGACATGGAGAAGTCGGTCCCGATGGACCGGCTGATCTGCGGCGACGTCGGGTACGGCAAGACGGAGATCGCGGTGCGCGCCGCGTTCAAGGCGGTGCAGGACGGCAAGCAGGTGGCCGTTCTCGTCCCCACGACGCTCCTGGTCCAGCAGCACTACGGCACGTTCACCGAGCGCTACTCCCAATTCCCGGTCAGCGTACGGGCGCTGAGCCGCTTCCAGTCCGATACCGAGTCGAAGGCGACCCTTCAGGGTCTGCGTGAGGGCTCCGTCGACCTGGTCATCGGCACGCACCGGCTGTTCTCCTCGGAGACGAAGTTCAAGGACCTGGGGCTGGTCATCGTCGACGAGGAGCAGCGCTTCGGCGTCGAGCACAAGGAGCAGCTGAAGAAGCTCCGGGCCAACGTCGACGTGCTCACCATGTCCGCGACGCCGATCCCCCGCACGCTCGAGATGGCTGTCACCGGCATCCGCGAGATGTCGACGATCACCACGCCTCCCGAGGAGCGCCACCCGGTCCTGACCTTCGTCGGCCCGTACGAGGAGAAGCAGATCGGCGCGGCGATCCGTCGTGAACTGCTGCGTGAGGGGCAGGCGTTCTACATCCACAACCGTGTCGAGTCCATCGACCGCGCGGCTGCCCGCCTCCGCCAGATCGTCCCCGAGGCCCGGATCGCGACCGCGCACGGGCAGATGTCGGAACAGGCCCTGGAGCAGGTCGTCGTCGACTTCTGGGAGAAGAAGTTCGACGTCCTGGTCTCCACGACGATCGTCGAGTCGGGCATCGACATCTCCAACGCCAACACGCTGATCGTGGAGCGCGGCGACAACTTCGGCCTCTCCCAGCTGCACCAGCTGCGCGGCCGCGTCGGCCGTGGCCGGGAGCGCGGTTACGCGTACTTCCTGTACCCGCCGGAGAAGCCGCTCACCGAGACCGCCCACGAGCGCCTGGCCACGATCGCCCAGCACACGGAGATGGGCGCGGGCATGTACGTGGCCATGAAGGACCTGGAGATCCGCGGCGCCGGAAACCTTCTGGGCGGCGAACAGTCCGGCCACATCGCGGGCGTCGGCTTCGACCTGTACGTACGCATGGTCGGCGAGGCGGTCGCCGACTACCGGGCCTCGCTCGAAGGCGGCGTCGAGGAGGAGCCGCCGCTGGAGGTCAAGATCGAGCTCCCGGTCGACGCGCACGTCCCGCACGACTACGCCCCCGGCGAGCGGCTGCGTCTCCAGGCGTACCGCGCGATCGCGTCCGCCACCACGGAGGACGACATCAAGGCGGTCCGCGAGGAGCTCAACGACCGCTACGGCAAGCTCCCGGAGCCGGTCGAGAACCTGCTGCTGGTCGCGGGCCTGCGGATGCTCGCCCGTGCCTGCGGCGTCGGCGACATCGTGCTCCAGGGCCCGAACATCCGGTTCGCCCCGGTGGAACTGCGCGAGTCGCAGGAACTGCGCCTGAAGCGGCTCTACCCGAAGACGGTGATCAAGCCGGCCCTCCACCAGATCCTGGTCCCGCGCCCGACCACCGGAAAGGTCGGCGGCAAGCCGGTCGTCGGCCGCGAACTGCTGGCCTGGACCGGTGAGTTCCTCACGACGATTCTGGGGTCTTGAAGAACAGCCCGGTGAGCGACCGGAACACCTCCTCGGCGTTCCGGTCGCCCAGCGAGTCGTTCAGATTGCCGCTCAGGAGCAGGGTGGCGTAGCCGTGGGCCAGGGACCAGGCGGCGATGCCGGCGAGCCGCGGATCGTCACCGCGTCCCTCGGCGGGGAGGCCGGTGACCCCTGTGCGCAGCGCCTGTGCCGCGCGGGCCTTCGCGGCGAGGAGTTCCGGGTCGCCCGGGCGGTGGAGCTCCGGCTGGAACATCACCTGGAAGTGCGCGGGGTGGCCGGTCGCGAACCGTACGTACCGCACACCCCGCTCGCGTAGGTCCGGTGCGTCGGCGAGCGCGTCGGCGAAGAGCCCGTACCCCTCGGCGGCGATGGCGGTGAGCAGGCCCGTGCGGTCCTTGAAGTGGTGGGCGGGGGCGGCGTGGGAGACGCCGGCCCGGCGGGCCAGGTCGCGCAGGCTCAGGGCGCCGGGGCCCTCGGTGCGGATGACGTCGAGTGCGGCGGTGAGGACGGCCCGTCGCAGGTCGCCGTGGTGGTAGGTGCGATCGCTGCTCATGGGCAGCACATTACGCGGAATCTAGTCATTGACAAGTTCGGGTGGGGCGAGGATTCTCTAGAACTGGTCAGCGACAAGATGATGGATCGACCGGAGGGTGGAGACATGTCCGAGGAGTTGGGTCGCGTACGTCAGATGTGGCACCTGCTGGAACCTCTGCACGCGGTGCTCTATTACGCGCCGGAGGCGTTCGAGGAGGCGGCCGTGCTCGGCTACCGCACCGACGAGCGCTGGCCCAGCTACTTCGCCTGGCGCGCGGCGCCGCTGGGAGCGGCCGACGCGGAGCGGGTCACCGAAACCTTCTACAGCTTCAGTCCCCAGATGGTGCGGGAGCACATTCCGGCCGCCTGGTCCGTCGCCTCTCCCGATGCGGTGGTCGCGGCCCGCACGAAGGCGGTGGACCGTGCGTACCAGGCGCTGTTCGGGGAAAAGGCCGCCGGCCCGGAGATCACCGGGGCCGCCGCGCTGGCCCGGCGCGTCGCGGAGGCCGCGGACGTGACCGGCCGTCCGCTGGCCGAGGCCAACGCCGCCCTGCCGTGGCCGGACGAACCGCATTCGGCGCTCTGGCACGCGGCGACGGTTCTGCGTGAACACCGCGGGGACGGGCACATCGCCGCGCTCGCCGAGGCGGGGCTCGACCCGGTCGAGTCGCTGGTCTCGTTCGCCGGCATCGGTGCCGCACGCCCGGAGGTGTTCGAGAGCCGGGCCTGGAGCGGCGAGGAGTGGGACGCGGCCCGTGGACGGCTGGTGAAGCGCGGGCTGTCGGAGGAGGACGGTACGGCGACGGAGGCGGGCCGGGCGCTGCGTACCGAAGTCGAGCGGCGCACCGACGAACAGGCGGCCGCACCCTGGCGGGTGCTCGGTGCGGGGGAGCGGGAGCGACTCGTGGAGCTGCTGGGGCCGTTGTGGGTGGCGGCGATCGGGTCCGGGCTGCTGCCGTCCGAGACGACGCTCGGCATCGGGAAGGTGTGAGGAGGAGGGTGTCGGGCGAGGGGGAGTGTGATTCGGGCCGCATCCCTCGGGTATCGCGGCCATGAACGTCCGTCAGCGGGGAAGACGTCCGTAGGATTCGCGGGTTCGACTTCCCCCCGTCAGGACGGCTTCGAGTGATATCTCCCCACGCGTACCGAGTGATGCTGCCAGCCCTGGGCGTGGCGGCGGTTCTGGCCCTGGCGGGCTGCGACCCCGATGACGTGACCGCCGGTGGCAGCGGATCGGCGGGCGGCGGGCAGTCGGCGGACGGCTTCGGCGCCGGCCCGCTGAGCAACCCCGACGGTACGAAGCCCGGCCTCGCACCTCTCACCTCCGACGCGGACCGGGCGGCCGCCCGGAAGCTCATCGAGAAGGTGAGCACGAAGGGCCGCGGACCGAAGACCGGTTACGAGCGGGACAAGTTCGGCTACGCCTGGAAGGATTCGGTTGACGGGATCCCGCTGTCCCGCAACGGCTGCGACACCCGCATTATCTCTATGCTTCGCGCCGTGATGGATCTGTTCTCGCAGCGTATGCAGGGTGTGGTCGGCTGTGCGTAGTGAGAGGCATGTGAGTCACGGGCTCCTGCGGATTCGCGGGAAGAAGGCCGCGCTTTCGGCCGTCGTTGTCGCCGCGTTCGTCGCAGGCTGTGATGGCTTGGAGCCGGGCGGAAGTTCCGCAGGATCCGGACCGGACGCAGCTGCCGGCCAGGCGGTGAGCCCGTTGACGAATCCCGACGGGACGAAGCCGGGGCTCGCCGCGCTCACGTCGGAAGCGGACAAGGCCAACGCACGCAAGATCATCCAAGGACTCACCACAAAGGGGCGTGGGCCGAAGACGGGCTACGAACGGGATGAGTTCGGCTACGCGTGGATGGATACGGCGGACGGGGTGCCGCTGGCGAGGAATGGTTGTGACACGCGGAACGACTTGTTGAAACTCCATGGGAGGCACGTGGAGTTCCGTTCAGGTTCCGACTGCGTGGTCGTTGCGATGGACCTGTACGACCCGTACACCGGCAAGGACATCGCTTGGAAGAAGGCGAAAGCCACCGAGGTGCAGATAGACCACGTGGTCCCGCTCTCCTACAGCTGGCAGATGGGCGCCGCCCGATGGCCGGAGAGCAAGCGCAAGCAGCTGGCGAACGATGTGCTCAATTTGCTTCCCGTCGAAGGGCGCGCCAACTCGGCGAAGCGGGACTCGGGGCCCGCGTCCTGGTTGCCGCCGAACAAGAAGATCCGGTGCTCGTACGTGGTGCGCTTCGCGCAGGTCGCCGACAAGTACGAGCTCCCGGTGACGACGGCGGACAAGGCGATGATGCTGAAGCAGTGCCGAAGCTGATCGAGCCGCAGTGACCTGGGAAAACGCCATCGCTTTCGGACTGTGGGACACATACGCTCCCTACTGTGGCTGACGGCGTACAGAAGATCGTGACGAAGCTGCCGGGACTCAAGAGCGTCACCGGCATATGGAAGACGGCTGACCGCAGCCTGGCGCGGGGCGATGCTGCCTTCCTCGCAGATCTCGGCATAGCACTGGCCGGGGCTTACGCCTCCGACGCCGGGCGGATGTGGCAGTACCGGAGCGTCTTCGACTACCTGCTCCGGTTGCTGTCCACCACGCCCGGTCCCGGGAATGTCGCCGCGGCGCTGCGGCTGGTCTCCTCGTCGGAGGCTGCCGACAGGAAGCTGGACCGTTATGCGGCCTCCCTGCTGGCCCCAAGCCACCCGGTGGAGGAACTGGCCGTGGCGTTCACCGGACACGCCTCGGAGGAACTCCGCGCCTGCCTCGTCCACGAACTGGTACTCAGGGGTGCTGACGTCACGGAGACTCCAGGGATCGCAGGGTGGTCGACGTCGCCGCACTGGAGACACCACCCGCTGGGATGGCTGCCATTGGCGCTGTCCGACATGGAAGGGCAGCCGGATCTGCCGAGCTACAGCGCTCGCGGTGGCAGCCACTCGATGCCGTTCGGCTCGCCGGCGAATCGTGAGACGTGGGCTGATGCCGGTGCGCTCGTGCCGTCGGTCGAGGAAACGACGACCGAAGCTGCCACCAAGGGCATCGGCACTGCTGTGGCGAACTGGGCTGACGAGTCGAACGGCCGGATCGAGGCGCGAGTCTTCGACCTGGCAGCTCCTCTGGTAACCGAGTCGGTACCGAGCATGTTGCTGGGACTGGGCCTGGAGTGCCTGAAGGGTGCAGGGAAGAAAACCACCTTCTCAGTCGCGGCCTGCCCGCCGGACCAGGTATGGAGGGTCCTCTTCGCCGCCGCGTCCACGGGAGGTGCCTATAACTCCGGCGCACGCGGTGCTTACGGACGGCTGGCCGCGTGGCAGTCCCTGGCCGGCCTCTCCGGTACAGCCGAGGGCACCCCCGCGGAGGACGTAGAGGCATGTGCAAGGAAGTGCGCCTGGTACGGCTTCGGCGCCGACACCAAGTGGTTCGAGCGCGTGGCGTGGGACATCGGCCTGACCTCGGTCTCTCCAGGACGCCGACGACTGGCAGTGTTGGCCGCGACGGACACCGACTGAGCATGCCCGGAACCCGCTTCGGTGAAGTCCTGACCGTAGGGACGACGTGCTTTGTGGCTGTCCGGTTGACGGGGTGAGAACCGGACAACCACAAAGTGTGGCCATGCATCACGGGTTACGGGGTCGGAACGGACCGCATAGCACGGCGGAGACTGGCTCGCGCGGCGGTGAGGTCGTCCTCCGCCTCACGCAGCTGGCCCTCCAGAGCGACGATCTGATCCCTGGCCTCTGACACCGCTTGCTCCAGCGCGGTATTCCGCTGCTCGATCTGCTGTACCCGCTCGATCAGCTCATTCCGGTTCACGCCCTCCAGCTCGGCGCCGAGAGACAGCCTGACCCGGCTACGGAGCCGATCGCGCTCCTTCTTGAGGTCCTTGATCTCTTCGCGGGCCAGTGCAAGATCCGTCCGCAACCCGGCGGGAGACACCTGAGATGCCTCCGGAGCAAGGGAGTTCTGGCGCCCCCGCGCTCGCTGGGCGGTGATGCCGTCCTGAACGGCTTGGTGCACCTGAGGCTGGTTGTAGACGAACCACGTGGATACCGAGGCGTCCCGTGCCACTTGGGCGACGGTGATCCGTCGTCCCGAGCGGAGGAGGCCGTCCACGGCCTCGAGTGCACGCCTGGTCTTGTCTTCGCTGTCCTTGGCGCGGCTGACGCGCAGGCGCTCGACCCGGGCGTTCCGGTCGTTGCCGCCGGAAGCAGCAGGGATTTTCATTCGGAGCTCCGTGTTGTCAGCGCCTGCAGAGGGATGAAGGCCGCTGCCGAACGTGCCTTGCGCAGCTCGCGTGAGGCGGATTCGACGGCGGCCCGCTCCTCGGCGGGCAGCGCGTCGAGTTTGCGCCGCATCTCGTCGGCCGACTTCGAGTAGGCGCGGATCTGGTCATCGAGATTGCGTACGACCCAGTCGGCGGCCTCCATCGCGAGGGCGGCCTCCTTGTCGGCTCGCAGGTCCGCGACCTGCTGTTCCAGGGCGGGGAGGTAGGAGGGATCGGGGCGGTAGAAGTCGCATCCGGCGCACTGGAAGCGGATGCGGCAGTGCCCGCCGCCGGCCTTGACGTTGCTCGGCTCGGTGCAGCCGCCGTAGGGAACCCCGACGCTTTCCACCTCGTAGGCGAGGGGATCGCCGAATCCGCGGGCTGCTCCGTGCCGGTCGACGGCGAGTGCCCCGACCGTGCGCACGGCCTCATGCTTTCGGCTGAGGGAGACTTTGTAGTACCCCATGGTCACGTCCAGTGAACGGTGGTCCATGAGTTCCCGCAGGACGTCGGGGCGAGTGCCCGCGTCCGCATGGCGCTGGGCGTAAGCGTGGCGGAAGCCGTACGGGACGACCTGGGTCCGGTCGCAAGCGAGCGGGGCGCCGTCCGCGTCGAGCCGGTCGTCCACAAGGTCTGGGATCAGTTCGTCGACCCAGTTCCGGAAGATCCGGTTGCAGAAGTGCGAAGTGTTCAGATGCCCGCGGCGCGGACGGTTGCGCTGTCCGGGCGAGGGAAACAGCCACTGGGCGCAGGCCGGTACGGCCGGTAGCGCATCGAGCTCCTGCTGCCAGGTTTCGACCAGCTGGGCGGTGCTCTCCGAGATCGGCAGCCGACGGCCGTGGCGTCGCCGTTTGTGGTTGTCGTAGATCAGCGTCGGTTTGCCGTCGACCCGCTCCAGGCAGTCGCGGTGCAGGCTGGTGACTTCGCCTGGACGTCGGCCGGTGTCCCGGAGGACCGCGTAGACCACCTGGTACATCCGCGCGAAGTCGGCGGCCGTCCAGCCGCCGCTCGCGTACCCCGTAGAGGTGCCCAGCAGGCCGAGGTGCGCGTCGAGCTGGGCGATGACGTGCTCGGGGATCGCGCGTCCGAGATCGTCCTCGGTCACTTCCACGGCGGCGATGCTGTGGAAGCGGGGGTTGAGCGCGAACCCGCCGGGCACGTGGTCCATCATCCCGGCCTGACGGGCGTATTCCAGGAACGTGCGCCAGTGGCCGAGCAGGGCTCTGCGGTGGCTGGTGGAGTAGTCGTGACCGTCCTCGGGACGCTTGGTGATTCGGAACATGTCCACCACGGCGTTCATGTCAGCCATGGCGAGGACAGTGCCTGAACGGGGTCCCACTCATCTGCTCGCCAGCCCGACGGGAGGCGCGCCGCGAGCCATGACGCCCACTCCGGTTCAACGGAGACGGAGGCAACGACAGCCGAGCGGAGAGGTGTAACGGTCATCGCAGCAGCTCCGAGGCGAGACTGCCGACGGCTGCGACGGCCGCTCGGAGATCCTCGTCCTGGGCGTGCACGTACACGGCTGTGCTCGCCGACGAGGCATGGCCCAGGAGTGTCTGCACCACGTCCGGAGCGACCCCGTTGCGAATCCAGCGGGTGGCGGCCGTGTGCCGCATCATGTGCGGCCGGGCGGTCAGACCGCAGCGTCTCCCGATCCGTTCGACCACTTGCTTGGCGTTGGAGTACGACAGGGGCCGTCCGGCGTGCCCGCCGACGAGATTGACGAAGACGTAGTCACAGGCGGCGGAGCCGGCCACCTGTTCACGCTCGGCGAGATGATCGCGATACCGACGCACCACCTCTGGCGTCAGCGGAACCATGCGAGGGCGCCCGGCCTTGGCCCGTGCCCCGTTGACGTTGTCCTGCCGAGGCCTGACGTGCAGGTGCGCGCCACCAATCCGGCAGCCGAGATGGCTGGAATCGGGGAGTAGATGCATGTCCTCGCGCCGCAGTCCGAGGGCTTCGCCGATGCGGAGACCGGCTTCCAGGAGGACGGTCAGCAGCAGCCGGTCACGCGCGGTGCGAGCGGCGTTGAGGATCTGATCCGTCTGGGCTCGGGTGAGCGTCTGCGGTGCCCGCTCGATTTCAGGCGCCTTCAGGACGCGGGCTTTGACCATCAGGTGTTGGCCGCCCTCGCCGGGATCGAAGCCGGCCGGGGCGTGGGCGAGGAAGCGCGGCTCGCTGAGACGCGCGGCGACTTCGTGACCCACATGTCCCTGAACCGCGCAGAAGCGGAGGAACTCACACACCGCAGTGAGCGTGGCGTTGACCGTCTTGCCGGACGGAGGCCGCCCGTACTGGGTCGGTGTCCGCTCGACGTGGTACTTGAACAGACTCATGTCCCCGAGCCGGACGGTCCTCCAGTCGGTACCCCGCTCTGCGCACCAATTGAGGAAGCGGCCGATTCTGGGGATGTACGCGCGCTGTGTCTGCGGCGACCGCCCGGCTCCGCGCAGGTACAGGGAGAACTCACGGGCTTCGGGGTGGGGCGCGTACGTCTCCTCGTCGACCAGGAGCCAGGTGATCTCGCCGGTGGCAGGCGACACGGCCTTCTCTGCACGTAACGTCACGGGATCTGCTTCCTGTCTCCGATGTCACTCATGTGCCTCATGGCATGACTGATAACTGCGAGGGACAAGAAGGGGTTACGGCTGTGCCTCATGTGCATCGAGGTCAGGAGGGAGATAGAGATAACCCGCAACGACCTGTTGGCCAGGGACGGAAAGGACGTCGAACTCCGGTCGGGGTCGGACTGCGTCGTCGTCTCCATGACCCTCGAGGACCCGTACACCGGCTCGACCATCGAGTGGAGCAAGCAGCAGGCGACGAAGGTCCAGATCGACCACGTGATGCCGCTCTCGTACGACTGGCAGATGGGCGCCTCCCGCTGGCCCGAGGCCAAGCGCCAGCAGATCGCCAACGACCCGCTCAACCTCATCCCGGTCGACGGGCCGGCCAACAACGCCAAGCGTGACTCCGGCCCGGCCTCCTGGCTGCCGCCGTACAAGCGGATCCGCTGCTCGTACGCGGTGCGGTTCGCGCAGGTCTCGCTGAAGTACGCGCTGCCGGTGACCACCGCCGACAAGCGGGCGATGCTGGCGCAGTGCGGCGGCTGACGGCGTCGGGCCGCTGAGAAGGGCACACGCACCAGCTCTGGAGGCAGCCGTCCTTCCAGGTGGCCCCGGCGGTGACGATGCCGGGCGTACGCACGGTCACGCGGCCGCGGTCGTGCAGCGGGGGGCATCGGCAAATAGGTTGGCTTCGGGGGGTTCCGCTGCCTAGCGTGTGGTGGATGGAGCTGGAGATCACCACCCTCGCCGCGCGCCCCGAGCTCGCCGGGCCCATGCAGGAGATGCCCGAGACCTGGCCGGAGTTCGTCCTGGAGGACCTCGTCGGGTGGGCCAACTACCCCAGGCTCGCTGTCGATTTCCCGGAGTACGCGCTCGTCGCGACGGACCCCGACGGTGGCGTCGCCGCGCGGGCGTACAGCGTTCCGTTCGCGCTGCATGCCCCGGGGCGCGGGGAGTTGCCCGAGGGTGGCTGGGACCAGTCGCTGCTGTGGGCCTTCTCCGACCTGCGGCGTGGGCGTACGCCGGACACGGTTGGCGCGGTCGAGATCGCCGTCGCCAAGGGGCGGCAGGGGGAGGGGATTTCGGGGCGGATGGTCGCCGCGATGCGGGAGAACGCCGGGCGGCTCGGGTTCCGGGAACTCGTCGCCCCGGTGCGGCCGAGCGCCAAGCACCTGGACGCCTCGGCCCCGATGGCGGAGTACGCCCGCCGGACCCGGGTGGAGGACGGGCTTCCGTACGACCCGTGGCTGCGCGTCCATGTGCGGGCGGGCGGTGTGATCGAGGCGGTGGCGCCGGTGTCCATGACGGTGTCGGGTTCCCTCGAGCGGTGGCGGTCCTGGACCGGGCTGCCGTTCGACGAGGACGGTCCGGTGGAGGTTCCGGGCGCGTTGGTGCCGGTGCACTGTTCGGTGGCACACGGATACGCGGTGTATGTGGAGCCCAATGTGTGGGTGCGGCACCGGGTGTGAGGACGAACGACCCGCCTGTACGTGTGTGTACAGGCGGGTCCGTGGGTCAGACGGCCGGTCTCTTCACCGTGAACGGCTTGTCGAACTCGGTGAACTCGACGGTGAGCGGGGTCCCGGTCCTGAAGCGCAGCTTCAGGAGGTGGGGCCTGCCCTCCGCGGCGACCGCCGCCTGCCATGTCCCCCTGCCCGCCCGGCCGGTGAGGGACAGGGCGGGCAGGGAACCGACGGTGGTCACCCTCCCCTTGTGCGCGGTATCGCTGTTCTCCGCCAGGCGGTCGAGGAAACCCTTCCGGTCGCAGTAGCCCAGGGTCCGGGCCGTGAACCTGTCGGTGTCATCCGCCTTCACCCAGCGGCCCGTCAGCTTCTTGACCCCGGCGTCCGTGCCGGTGTGCCGCGGCCGGTCCGCGGACGACGCCCGCAGCATCGCCTCGTCGGACTGGGTGTAGACCGTGCCGCCGGTCCTGACCAGGTCCATCGTGCCTGCCGCGCCCATGGACAGGGTCACCGTGCACTCGCCCCTGATGTCGGTGGCCACGTACGCCTCGACCGGGGTGCCGTCGGGCGACTTCGTTCCCACGGTCATACGTACCGACTTGGCGGCCCGGGTCGCCGTCAGGGCCTTGTCGGCGACTTCGGGTCCCGTCAGCCGGTCGAACGGCGCGGTGTCAGGCTGCTGCGCGAATACCGGGTTGCAGGCCGTGAGAGCCAGGGCCGTGACGGCGCAGAGCGTCGCTGTCGCGGTGCGCAGAGCGGTTGCGGCGATGCGGGGGAGGAGGGGCATGGTCGGGTTCCCGTCGGGGTGGCGAAGGGCGGGGCGCTCTAGAGCTTCAGGTCCCACTGGGTGGCGTCGTACGTGAAGCCGGGGTTGACCTCGACGGTCAGGTCCTTGGCGTCCGCCGGGGCGTCGAAGGCGAACTGGACGGTGACCTTCTTGCCCGGCAGGACCGTGCCGCTGAAGCCCTCGCCGACCTTGCCGTCGAAGATCTGCTCGGCGTTCACACCGTCCTTGCCGGCCCGCGCCTCGACGTTGACGAGCGCCGAGTCGAACTTCTCCTTGCCCGCGTTCTCGATGACGACGGCGATCCGGTACGCCTTGTTGCCCTTCGTGTGACCGGCGGCGAACGAGTCGGGGGTGTACGAGGTCGCGTCGCCGACCGTCACCGTCAGATCGTCGTCGTAGACGGCCGAGTCACCGGCATCCAGCGCCTTCCCGGCGTCCGGCTTCTCGCTGCCGGAGTCCTTGCCCTTGTTCTTTCCGGAGCCCGCGTCGCCGGCCTTCGCCCCGGCGGTGGCCGTGGTGTCCGAGACCGCCCTGTCGAGGTCGTCCACCGCGTCGCCCACCGCCTTGAACGTGATCACCGCCCCGACCACCGAGAGGATCAGCGCGATCAGGCCGAGTACGGCGCCGAACGTGGTCGCGCCCTTGTTGGTGGCCTCGCCGCGCTTGACCCGGCCCCGGCCGACCAGGCCGAGGATCAGGGCGATGACGCCGAGGATGCCCGCCAGCCAGAAGAGGAACGGGATCAGGCCGGAGACGGCGCCGATGATGCCGAGGATCAGCGCCGAGATGCCGAGGCCGTTGCGGGCCGGGCGCAGGCCCGGCGTCTGGGCCGGGGCGTACGGCTGCTGGGGCTGCGGGGACTGCGGCGGCTGCGTGAACTGGGACATGGCTGTGCCCTCCGGCAAGTGCAGGGATGAGTGGTGAGCGGAATGCTTCGCCGCCTGGTGTAGCGACAGGTCAATAACAGCAGAGCGTGTGAACCGAGTCAACACTGTTCACGTGAAACAGATTCATGCACGGTGTGAATCGATGTCGTGTGAACGGCTCGCTATGCTCGCCTACACAGAGCAGACAGCGCGGACGGATCAGGACCAGGACGCCCAGGACCAGGGAGACAGTCAGTGCCGGAGAACTCGACAGAGGTGACCGCGGCCGGGATCGCCCGGCTCGCGGGGGTGGGACGCGCCGCCGTCAGCAACTGGCGACGCCGCCACGCCGACTTCCCCAAGCCGGTCGGCGGCACGGAGACCAGCCCGTCCTTCGCCCTGCCCGAAGTCGAACAGTGGCTGCGCGACCAGGGAAAGCTTGCCGAGGTCCCGCTCCGTGAACGGGTCTGGCAGCAGCTGGCCGGGTACCCGGCCGGCGCCGTTCCCGCCCTCGTCCACACGGGCTGCGCCCTGCTGCTCGTCCGGGACAGGCCCACCGCCTGGCTGGAGATCACCGCCGTGTCGGACGAGCGGATGGCCAAGGTGCTGCACCTCGCCCTGGACGACCTGCTCACCGCACGCTTCGGCCCGGCCACCGAAGCGGGCGACGGAAGCGGAGGCGGAACGAACGGATGCGCACGCGCTGTTCACACGCCGACCGCCGACGAACTCCTTCCGTCCGTTCCTCTGCTGCGCGCCGCCGGCGAACTCGCCGCCGGGACCGGCGCCCGCCAGGCCTTCGAGTTCCTCCTCGGCCGCCAGCTCGACGCCAACCCGCGCCAGTTCACCCTCACCCCTCCGGGCCTCGCCGAGCTGATGGCCGCCCTCGTGGAGACGGGCAGCCGGCCTGCCCGTACGGTCCTCGACCCGGCGACGGGAACAGGCGCCCTGCTGCGCGCCCTCAGCCGTCCGACCGCCTTGTACGCGCAGGACGCCGACCCCGACCTCGCTGCGCTCACCGCGCTCCGCCTCGCCCTGAACTCCACCATCGAGAGCTGCACGGTCGCCGTGCGGACCGGCGACACCCTGCGTGCCGACGCGTTCCCGCAGCTCGCCGTCGACGCCGTGCTCTGCCACCCGCCGTTCAACGAGCGCAACTGGGGGCACGACCAGCTCGCCTACGACCCCCGCTGGGAGTACGGCTTCCCTGCCCGTACGGAGTCCGAACTCGCCTGGGTCCAGCACGCGCTGGCGCATCTGCGTGAGGGCGGTACCGCCGTCCTGCTGATGCCCCCGGCCGCCGCGTCGCGCCGTTCCGGCCGTCGGATCCGTGCCGATCTGCTGCGCCGCGGCGCCCTTCGTGCCGTCGTCGCCCTCCCGGCCGGCGCCGCACCCCCGTACGGCATTCCGCTCCACCTCTGGGTGCTGCGCAAGCCCGGCGCCGGTGTCCGGCCCTCGCCCGAGCTGCTGCTCGTGGACACCGCCGAGCCCGCCGAACCGGCTGCGGCGACCACTGCCGCCCCCGCGTCGGGCGGGCGCGACCGGCTCGACTGGCAGACGGTGCGCAGCGCCGTGCTGGACGCCTGGGAGCCGTTCGACCGGGCGGAGCGGACCGGTCCCGAGCCGGACGCCTCCCTCGGCCGAACCGGCCAGGACCGGCCGGGTGTCAGCCGGATCGTCCCCGTCATCGAACTCCTCGACGACGACGTGGACCTGGCCCCCGCCCGCCATCTGCCCCCGCCGGCGGCCGGTGGCGGGGCCGCCGGACTCACCCGCGTACGGGACCGGCTGACCGAGACGCTGCGGCTGACCGCCACTCTCACCCCGCCGCTCGCGGACGTCTCCGACCCGGCCCACTGGCCTCTCACCACCGTCGGTGAACTCGCCCGTGCCGGCGCACTCCAGCTCCGCACCGGCGGCTCCGGCACCGGACCCGGGCCCGTCCTCACCGAATACGACGTCCTGGGCTCCACCGCCCCCTCCGGAACACTTCCCGCCACCCCCGCGAGCGCCGACGGGCCGCCCGAGGAGCCGGTCCTCGTCGAGCCGGGTGACGTCGTCGTCCCTGTACTCGGCGGCGGCACCGTCGCCCGGGTGATCGACGAGGCCACCGCGGGCGCCGCACTCGGCCGCAACCTTCAGCTGCTGCGCCCCGAACCGGCCGCCCTCGACCCGTGGTTCCTCGCCGGTTTCCTGCGCGGCACCGCCAACAACCGGCAGGCCAGCAGTTACGCGTCGACCGCGTCCCGGCTCGACGCCCGCCGCCTCCAGCTGCCGCGCCTGCCACTCGTCGAACAGCAGCGGTACGGGGCGCAGTTCCGGGCCCTTGCCGCGTTCGAGGACGCGCTCCGGCTGACCGGCCGGCTCGGCGGACAGCTGGTCCAGGGGATGTACGACGGCCTGACGGACGGTACGGTCACGCCGAAGTGAGCTGAACCACAACGGTTCCGTACAACCCCGGGACCGTTGTCGGTGTCGCCCTTTACGCTCAGGTCTGCCAGATCTGCGCGCGCTGACAGGTGCGTTCAGCACTTCCCCGACCAGGTACCAGGAGCAGCCATGTACGGCCCGGGTCATCCGCCGCAGCCGACGCCTATGCCGCCGCGTCGGCTGCCCAGCCGGGCCTGGATCGTCTCGATGCGCGTGCTGTTCGTGGTGCTCTCGGTGGGCTCGATCGGTCTGCTGCTGTGGGCTCCGCTGCTGCGCCTCGCGATCGTGCGCCGCAGGACGTCCGACTGGTGGCTGACCGGGGCCGGCTTCGTTTTCATCTGTGTCCTCCTGCCGATCATCGGCAGGGACGGCAGCAACGCCGACGCCAACGGCATCGACTTCGTTCTCATACCGATGCTGTTCCTGGCGATGCTGGGCGCCCCCGTGTACTACCTGGTCGCGGACATCCGTCACTACGAGCAGCTCGAAAAGCAGCCCTTCGCCGGCGGGTACCTGCCGCCGGTGCCGGGATACGGGTACACGACCGTGCCCGTACAGCAGCCGCGGCCCGCTCAGTCGCAGCAGTACCAGCAGCAGCCACAGCAGTACCAGCAGCCACAGCCGCCCCGATACCAGCCCCACTCCCAGGATGCGCATCCCCAGAGCTCGCAGGCCCGGCCTGCGCAGTCCGCCCCCACCCCGCCCCACCGCATCGACCAGGTCCGCGCCGAGCTCGACGAGCTGAGCGACTACCTCCGTAAGGAGGAGGACCGTTGAGCGGGCGTGTCATCGCCGGGCGGTACGAGCTGGCGACCATCCTGGGCCAGGGCGGCATGGGCCAGGTCTGGACGGCGTACGACCAACGCCTGGACCGCAGGGTCGCGGTGAAGCTGCTCCGGCCCGACCGGGTAGCCGGTCCCGGCGGCAGCGGTGCCGCCGACGAGCTGCGGCGCCGGTTCGTGCGCGAGTGCCGGGTCACCGCCCAGGTGGACCATCCGGGCCTGGTCACCGTCCACGACGCGGGCAATGACGGCGACGACCTGTTCCTCGTCATGCAGTACGTCGAGGGCTCCGACCTCGCCGACCATCTCGCCGAGCACGACCCGTATCCCTGGCAGTGGGCCGTCGCTGTGGCCGCCCAGCTCTGCGCCGCGCTCTCCGCCGTGCACGCCGTGCCGATCGTCCACCGCGACCTCAAGCCCCGCAATCTGATGGTGCGCCCGGACGGCACGATCACCGTGCTCGACCTGGGTGTCGCCTCCGTCCTGGACAACGACACCACCCGGCTCACCCACACCGGTACGCCGATCGGTTCCCCGGCCTACATGGCGCCCGAGCAGGCGATGGGCGGCGCCGTCGGCCCGTACACCGACCTCTACGCGCTCGGGGTGCTGCTCCACGAACTGCTCAGCGGGGACGTGCCGTTCGCCGGGTCCACCGCCCTCGGTGTGCTGCACCGCCACCTCTACGAGCCGCCGCTCCCGGTGCGGCAGATCCGGCCCGAGATCCCCGAGGCCCTCGAAGCGCTCGTGCTGCGGCTGCTCGCCAAGGACCCGCAGCACCGTCCGGCGAGCGCCCAGGAGGTGTACGAACACCTCACCCCGCTCATCCCGTCCCGCTCCACAGGGCTGCCGTCCGGCCCGCTCGACCCGACCCGCCCCTTTCTGCGGCCGCACGCCCCGTGGCCCGACCTCGTCACCACCCCGCCCGCCGCGCAGCCGGCGCCGGTGGCGGCCAAACCGGATGTCGCGGCCGCCGTCGACGAGGTGAAGCAGCTGCTCGGGCAGGGCCGGATCACCCAGGCCGTGGACATTCTCGGTGGCATCCTCCCGGCCGCGGCAGAGCAGCACGGTGAGGGTTCGCCGGTGGTCCGCATCCTGCGCAAGCAGTACGCCGCGACGCTCATGGACGACGGGCAGTACCGTCGTGCCCTGCCCGAACTGCGCCGCCTCGCCGACGACCGCGCGGCGGAGGCCGGCCCGGCCGACACCCAGACGCTGCAGTACCGCTACGACGCGGCGCAGTGCCTGGAGCAGCTGGGCGAACCGGCCGCCGCGCTCGCGGAGTACCGCGCGGTCCTGCCGTATTACGAGAATCAGTACGCGACGGGCAACGACCCGGCCCGTTCCTTCGAGATCCGTCAGCGCATCGGGTATCTGCTGCTCGCGGTCGGCGACCACGCGGCGGCGCGCGGACAGCTCCAGGCACTGCTGTACGACACCGAGCGGATGTACGGGCCGCACCACCCGCTGCCGGTGGAGCTGCGCCGCCAGCTGGACCGGCAGATGCAGGTCCGCGGCGGCTGACCGGACCGGCCGGGGCCGGCAGGTCCGGTCCCACCAGGGATTACGGGACAGCCTCTTGGCCGGGGCGTCGGCGCAGCAGCACGGAGGACGCGTGGGCGGGAACGGCACGCATTCCGGCAGCCCCTGGTCATGGACCGCGCAGGGCGACGGGACGCGGCCGGTGCGGGCTCCGGCGCGGTCCATGAAAGCAATGAGCACGCCAAATTTCGGCAACGACTGAGCGGAATGCCCCATTCGTCGGTGAGCCGTCGATCAAGGCGTGAGACCGTGATCTGCCGCCGGGGAGGCTGACGACTCGCCTGCCCTGACGGCCTCTCACTTCTTTCGATCCTTCTCCCGAGCACTGTCGAGGTCTCTGTGCCTTCTCACCGCATATCCAAGAAGCGTCGCCGCATCTCCATGGCCGTGGCGGGCGTCGCTGTTCTCGCCGGTGGTGCGTTCGCCGCCGAGGCGGCCACCGCCACCACGGTCGCCAGGCCCGCGCCGAAGATCTACACCGGGCACGTCTTCGACACCTGCACCGCGCCGTCGCTGACCACCATGAAGGGCTGGTACGGCTCCTCCGTCTACCACGGTGCCGCCGTGTACGTCGGCGGTAGGAACCGCGGTTGCGCGCAGCCGAACCTCACCGCCTCCTGGGTGAAGGCCGTCAGCGCCACCGGCTGGAAGCTCGTCCCGCTGTACGTCGGCGCGCAACCGCCGTGCCAGACGAGCGCGAACCCCGAGAAGATGACCGCCGCCAACGCCACCTCACTGGCCGTCACCGACGCCGGCGACGCCGTGGCGAGGGAGGCCGCGCTCGGCATGAAGGCGGGCAGCCCGGTCTACCTCGACATGGAGTACTTCGACCCGAAGAACACCTCCTGTGTGAACACGGTGCTCTCGTACATCCGGTCGTTCGACAAGACGGTCAAGGCCAAGGGGTACTGGTCCGGCTTCTACGGCTTCAGCAACTCCAGTGCCGCCGTCGTGGCCAACGCCACTAACCGCACGGATCTGCCGGAGATCCTCTGGTACGCCCGTTACGACGACGTGTACTCCACCACCACGGGCTTCCCGTACGCCTCGACGCTGTACACCGGGCACCGACGCGGTCACCAGTACGCCGTCAACAAGAAGGTGACGCACACCGGTGGCACGCTCACGATCGACCGGAACGCCTGGGACGCCCCGGTCGCGATCGTGGGGAGCTGAGGCCGCCGGTCATGGCTGACCGAGCGACCACCCCGGACTCCGCGCCGTCGCTCCCGCCCGGCAGGCCGGTCCGACGGGACGCGCCGTCGGACCGGCCAGGCACCGGCGGGGGCCGGGTCAGTCCGGTCCCGCCAGCACAAGTTCCCGTCGTCCGGCGCGTCGTCGCGCCAGCGCACCCCACACCGCCGCCCCGGCCAGCACGAGCAGCGCGCCTGCTCCGACCGTCGAACCGGCCCGCAGCCCGGGCGGCCGGAACGTGCAGTCCACGGAGGACGCGTGGGCGGGGACCGGCACCGCGACCAGTCCCAGATACGAGTCGGCGGGCCGCCCCTCGCAGCTCCAGCCCGCGATCCGGGGCGCGGCGAGCACGACGGTTCCGCTGCTTCCGGGCGGCAGTTCGGCCCGGAAGCCGTCATCGGTGACGCGGACGGACGTCGCTCCTGTGCGCCGCAGTCCGGTCGTGGCCGCGGCCAGCCGGTCCCGGTCCAGACAGCCGAGGGCCTCGTGCGGCAGGCTCCCGGCGCGGACGGACCGCAGCGTGACCGCGACCTGCCCGTCGGGGCCCACGATCCGTCCGAGTGGTTCCATCGCCGCGCGGCGGGCCGGCAGCAGGCCCCGGAGCTCGGTCTGCTCGCCCGCCCCCGGCTGATCGCTCACCCGAGCCGAGCCGAACACTCCGGGCGCCCACAGATACACCTCACTGCCTGCCGGACAGAGGGCGGTCAGCCGGTATGTGCCGCGCCCCACCCGGAGGGTGCGGTCGCCCTGTTCCACGACCGGAGCACCGCTCACCGTCCGGAGCGCCGTCCGCGGCACGGTATAGACCCGTGAACCGAGCAGCGCCTCCTGGTTCCGGAACGGCGACGGGCCGAAGGACGGCGCCGCGCCCGGTTGTCGCACCGTCACCAGCGGCGGCACCTGCTGCCGCGTCACCGTCACCGGCCGGTCGTCCGGTGCGTCCCAACGCTGGTCCGGGTCACGCGGCCCGTGGACCCGAGCACCGACCGAGAAGATCGCGTCGGTGACGGGGTTGTCCAGGCTCTGCATGGCCCGGCCGTGGGACGTCCAGCCGGCGCCGAGGGCGGCGAGCGTGCGGGTCAGCACGGCCGGCGTATGGCTGCTGTAGTACGCGCCGCCCTGACCGCCCACGAGCAGCGGATCGTTGGCGGTGGTCCGCTCCCCGCCGGGGTCGGTGCGGTAGCGCGGCCAGCCGTCGGCGCCGTCCACCGCGTCGGCCTGTACGCGTTGCCGCTCGCCCCAGGGCGCGTAGTGATCGAGCTGCGCCAGGCGCTGCCGGTCGGCGAGCGCAGTGGTCGCCGCGGCCTGTCCCACCAGCGCACCGGTCAGCAGCACGGCGACGAGCCCCGCCCGACGGCCCCGGGCGGGCAGGGCGAGCGCGGCGGCCGTCGCCACCAGACCGGCCGCGAACAGCAGGTACGACCGGTGGGTTGCCAGGTCGCTGAAGGCCGCCCCCGTCGCGACCAGCGCCAGTACGGCGGCTCCGCCGAGCAAGGCCCGGGGCCCCGGGCGTCCGTACGAGAGCGAGATCCAGGCAGCGATCACCACCAGACCGGCGAGCACGAACGTCTGCCGGTACGGACTGCCGTTGGGCGTCGCGAACGCGTGCCAGAGGAGATGGGTCGGCCCCCACTGCAGCGACAGCCCGACCCCCGCCACCAGCCCTGCCCACGCCCACCGTTCGCGCCGCGGTACACCCCGCTGGAAGGCGAGTGCGCAGGCGGGGAGCAGTGCGACGGCGCTCAGGAAGAGGGCGGGGGTGAAGAAGCCGTAGGTGCCGGGGAACAGCCGGGCGAGCACATCGGGCCAGGCCGCGGGCCGGAACGTCCCGTCCCAGCCGGGGTAGGCGTGCTTCGTGCCCAGGTAGACGGGAATCAGGACGGGCGCCGAGAGCCCGATCCCCACCAGCACGCTCCCGGCCGCCCGCGTCAGCCCCCGTATCGCGGCCTTCGCCCTCCCCCTCCCGTTCTCGCCCTCCGTCAGCAGACGTACCACCAGCACCAGGGCGGCCCCCAGGGTCGCCATGTACGCCGTGTAGAAGTTGGCGACCCACACCAACGCGACAAGCAGCGGAGCCACCATGCGATGGCGCCCGGTGCGGGCCCACTCACCGACCAGGCAGAGCAGCGGCAGGGCGATCAGACCGTCCAGCCACATCGGGTTGTACGACGCCTCGGCGACCGACCAGCCGCACAACGCGTAGGCGCCGCCGAGCACCCCGGCCGCCCACCAGCGCCCGCCCCGCAGTGTCAGCAGCAGGAACGCCATCGCTGCCGCGGCGGACGCCATCTTCACCACGGTCACCACGTACACCGCGAGGTCGATGCGGTCCCGCGGGAAGACCCCGACGAGCAGTGCGAACGGGCTGGTCAGGTAGGTGCCGAGATCAGGCAGGAAGCTGGTGCCGTATCCGGACGACCAGTTCAGGAACAGCCCGCCGTCGCCGCGTCCGTGCAGCAGGTCCCAGAGCCGGGCGTGGAACGGCACGAACTGATTGCCGAGATCATTGACGCTCCGGGTGCGCGCCCCGAACGGGAAGCTGCGTGCCATGGCATCGCCCGTGCACACAGTGGCCGTGGTGATCAATGCGGCGAGCGTGACCGCGGCCGTGCGGGGATGGAAAGTCGGCATACGGACGAATATCGCACCTGTGAAAGTAATGAGCAGGGTGAACCACTCATTCAATAGTTCAATTCACTTAATGGTTGTCCATCGTCCATGTTTACCCTCCACGCCTGACGCACCGACAGGGTGAGATGATCCTGTGCTGATCTCGTTGGTAGTACCTTGTTTCAACGAGGAGGAGATCCTCGAACGCTTCCATGCGCGTGCCTCGGACGAAATGGGCCGGCTGGGGCATGATTTCCAGATCGTCTACATCGACGACGGCAGTGCGGACCGCACGCTGTCGATCCTGGAGGAGCTGGCCGCGGCCGACCCGCGGATCCGCTATCTCTCCTTCAGCCGCAACTTCGGCAAGGAAGCCGCCATGCTCGCCGGCCTCCAGAACGCCGACGGCGATGCGGTCGTCATCATGGACGCGGACCTCCAGCACCCGCCCGAGCTCGTCGGTCGCATGCTGGAGGAGCACGCCCACGGCTACGACCAGGTGATCGCCCGCCGCAACCGCAAGGGCGACCGGGTCACCCGCACCCTCAGTGCCCGCGCCTACTACTCGCTGATCAACCGCCTGGTGGATGTGGAGCTGGTCGACGGAGTCGGTGACTTCCGGTTGCTGTCCCGGCGTACCGTCGACGCCGTCCTCGAACTCACCGAGTACAACCGCTTCTCCAAGGGCCTGTTCGCCTGGGTCGGATTCCGGACGACGACCTTCGAGTACGAGAACGCGGTCCGTGAGAAGGGAAGTTCCGCCTGGACGATCGGAAAGCTTCTCAACTACGGGCTCGACGGGCTGCTTTCCTTCAACAACAAGCCGCTGCGCGCCGCCCTGTACCTGGGGATGGTGCTGATGTCCGTCGCCTTCGCCTACGCCGCCTGGATCGTCGGTGTCGCCCTGGTGAAGGGAGTGGAAACACCCGGCTACGTCACGCTGATCGTCGTGGTCACGGCCCTCGCCGGGGTCCAGATGGTGATAGTGGGCGTGGTCGGCGAGTATGTCGGCCGTATCTATTACGAGGTGAAGCGGCGCCCGCACTTCTTGGTGAAGGCATCCAATACCGGCGTACCGAATCAGCAGCGGCCGCGGGAGTTCGTACGCCGATGACGGTCACGGCCCAGATGGCCCGCTTCTCCCTCGTCGGTGTCGTGAACACCGGTACGTACTACGGCTGCTACCTGGCCCTGCTGACAGTGCTGCCGTACCTTGCCGCGCATGTGATCGCGTTCGCGTTGAGCATGACCGGCTCGTTCCTGCTGAACTCGTACTTCACGTACCGGACCCGGCCCACCTGGCGGAAGTTCCTGCTCTTCCCGCTCACCAATGCCGCCAACTTCGTCATCACGACCGGTGGTGTCTGGCTGCTGGTCGACCGGGCCGGCTTCAGCAGCCGCTACGCACCGCTGGTCGCGGCGGTGGCGGCCATCCCGATCACCTTTGTGGTCTCCCGCGCGATCATGCTGCGGCCGGACGTGAGGCCGAAACCGGTCGAACGCGTGCGCTGAGCACACCGGATCCGGCCCACATCCCCAACTCCTTCCGAATCGTTGGTCGAACCAGTGGCCCGGATCACGCCCACTGCCTAACATCGATCACCGCAGGGTCTTGTGCACCGCCGCACAATCTCTCCCCGGGAGGCTCCTTTGCACCGCCGCCGTCGCACCGCGCTCGTCGTCTCCGCCGCCATGCTCGTCGCGGCGCCGCTGCTCTCCGCCTGCGGGAACCAGGCCCACCCAGGTGCCGCAGCCGTGGTCGGAGGGGACCGGATCGAGGTGTCCACCGTGCAGGCCCAGGTGGCGCAGGTACGCTCCGCGCAGCGCAAGTCCGACCAGTCCGTCCAGCTCATCAACAAGTCGGGGCAGCTCGGCCGGGCCAAGCTGCACGGGCTGATCTTCGACCGCATCCTGGACAAGGCCGCCGCGGACGCGGGCGTGACGGTCAGCCGCAAGGAGATCCAGGAGATGCGGCAGTCGGCGGCCACCCAGTCCGGGGGAGAGGTACAGCTGCGGACGACGATGCTCCAGCAGAGCTGGGTCGCCCCGGACCAGATCGAGGCCGTCCTGCGTGAGCAGGTCCAGCTGACGAAGCTGGCCCAGGCGCTCGGCGCCGACCTGCAGCAGCCCGCCGGGCAGAAGGCCGTCGGCGACGCACTCACCGCGGCGTCGAAGTCGCTGCACATCGACGTCAACCCGCGCTTCGGCACCTGGGACGACAAGCAGACCCAGCTCGCCAACTACAAGGCCCCGTGGATCACCCAGGTCACCAAGCCCGCCCAGCAGGAAGCCGCAGCGGGCGCTTAGGGGGGTGCCCGGTCGGTCAGGCCGGGCTCGCGTGCCCTGGGCACGCACCAGACCCCGCCCCCTGATCCGGCCTGACCGAACGGACACCCGCTGGGTAGGTTGGTGGGGTGAACGCTGAAGATCCCGGTCGTATCGTCCTGCTCACTGCCAGCCACCGGGTCGCGCCCGGACTGCTGTCCTGGCCGGCCTGGCAGACGCTGCACGCCGCCGACCGGGTGCTCTGTGCCGAGCAGGACCACCCCCAGCTGCCGTATCTGCGCGAGGCGGGCGTCACCGTCGAGCACACCGCGCCCACCGCGCAGGAGCTCGTCGACGCCTGCGTGGGCGGCCGGACCGTCGTGGTCGTCACCGGCGGCGAGGGCAACCAGCCGCTGACGGACGGGCTGGCCCGTCTCGCCGGATCGGGCCGGGTGCAGATGCCGAACCTGGAGCTGCTGCCCGGCTCGTACGATCTGCCGGGCGCCCGCCTCCTCGATCTCGTCCAGGTCATGGACCGGATCAGGGCCGAGTGCCCCTGGACGTCGCAGAAGACCCACCAGGGGCTCGCCAAGTACGCCATCGAGGAGGCGTACGAACTGGTCGAGGCGATCGAGGACGGCGACCGCGACGAGTTGCGCGAGGAACTCGGGGACGTACTTCTTCAGGTCGTCTTCCACGCCAGGATCGCGGAGGAGGACGAGGACCAGCCGTTCTCCGTCGACGATGTCGCGGCCAACCTCGTGGAGAAGCTGATCCACCGCCATCCGCACGTCTTCGGCGACGAGACCGCCGAGACCCCGGAGGACGTGCACGCGCACTGGCTGCGCACCAAGGCCATCGAGAAGCAGCGCGACTCGGTCACCGACGGGGTTCCGCTCGGCCAGCCCGGCCTGGCGCTGGCGGCGAAGCTGGCCGGCCGGGTCCGTACCGCCGGACTCGATGTGACGCTCCCCGCGGGGGACGGCATCGGGTACGAGCTCCTCGCCCTCGCCGTACGCGCGGAGCAGGACGGCACCGACCCCGAGGCCGCACTGCGCGCCGCCGGCCGAGCCTACCGGGACGCGATCCTCGAGGCGGAGGGCAACGGATAACGTCAGGGGGTGAACGACAGCCCCGCCGACGCCCCAGCCGAATGCCCCGCCGACGCTCCTGCGGACGCCCCCGAACTCTTCACATGGGAGTTCGCCACCGACCCGTACCCGGCCTACGCCTGGCTGCGTGAGCACAGCCCCGTGCACCGCACCGCGCTGCCCAGCGGGGTCGAGGCATGGCTCGTGACGCGGTACGCGGACGCCCGGCAGGCCCTCGCCGACACCCGGCTCTCCAAGAACCCGGCGCACCACGACGAGCCGGCGCACGCCAAGGGGAAGACCGGTATCCCGGGCGAGCGCAAGGCGGAGCTGATGACGCATCTGCTGAACATCGACCCGCCCGACCACACGCGGCTGCGCCGCCTCGTGTCGAAGGCGTTCACGCCGCGCCGGGTCGCGGAGTTCGCGCCGCGCGTGCAGGAGCTGACGGACCGCCTCATCGACAACTTCATCGAGGAGGGGAGTGCGGACCTCATCCACGACTTCGCGTTCCCGCTCCCCATCTACGCGATCTGCGATCTGCTCGGCGTTCCGCGCGAGGACCAGGACGACTTCCGGGACTGGGCGGGCATGATGATCCGCCACGGCGGCGGGCCGCGCGGCGGGGTGGCGCGGTCGGTGAAGAAGATGCGCGGCTATCTCGCCGAACTCATCCACCGGAAGCGGGAGAACCCCGGGGGCGATCTGATCTCGGGGCTGATCCGGGCCAGCGACCACGGCGAGCACCTCACCGAGAACGAGGCCGCCGCGATGGCCTTCATCCTCCTCTTCGCCGGCTTCGAGACGACGGTCAACCTGATCGGCAACGGGGTGTACGCCCTGCTGCGCAACCCCGGGCAGCGGGAGCGGCTGCAGCGCTCGCTCGACGCGGGGGCGACGGGGCTGCTGGAGACCGGCATCGAGGAACTGCTGCGGTACGACGGTCCGGTGGAGCTGGCGACCTGGCGGTTCGCCACCGAACCGCTGGTGCTCGGCGGGCAGCGGATCGCGGCGGGCGACCCCGTGCTGGTGGTGCTCGCCGCCGCGGACCGGGATCCGGAAAGGTTCGCCGACCCCGACACACTCGACCTCTCGCGGCGTGACAATCAGCACCTCGGCTACGGTCACGGCATCCACTACTGCCTGGGGGCGCCGCTCGCCCGACTGGAGGGGCAGGCCGCGCTGGCCACGCTTCTGAGGCGCCTCCCGGACCTGCGTCTTGCGGTGGAACCTGCCGATTTGCGGTGGCGTGGGGGGCTCATCATGCGCGGACTGCGCACTCTTCCCGTGGAGTTCCATCCCGGACATCGCTCCGGTGAAGGTGACACTCTGTCAACTCCGTGACTTTCACGTGATCTGCGCTGCATCGACTTGTGACAAGCGTTCGACTGCCGCTACGTTCACCGTTCGACTCACCAGTCACTTGTCAGTCACACGGAAGGCAACCCCATGGGCTCCGCGAACGGCAGACACCGTCGCCCTCGTCAGGCACCCGCCATCGTCGTCGCCGCAGGCGTCACCGGTTCGGCCATCGCCATCCCGCTGCTCGGCGCGGCCGGTGCGCACGCGGCCGACGCCACGACCTGGGACCGGGTCGCCGAGTGCGAGAGCGGCGGAATGTGGAGTGCCGATCTCGGCAACGGCTTCTACGGCGGTCTCCAGTTCTCGCAGGACACCTGGAAGTCGTACGGCGGCGAGGCGTACGCCTCGCGTGCCGACCTCGCCAGCCGCTCCCAGCAGATAGCGGTCGCCGAGAAGGTCCTCGACGACCAGGGGCCACGGGCATGGCCCAGCTGCGCGGTGATCTCCGGGCTCACGGTGGACGGGACGCTTCCGGGTGTCGACCCGGGGAGCCTGCTGTCGGCCGACCCGACGGAGAGCGCGGATCCGTCCGACGAGGCCTCGGACGAGGCGTCGGACAAGGCGAGCGCCGAGGGCGGATCGAAATCGTCGTCGGAGAAGTCGTCCGGCGAGAAGGCGGGCGGGACGTCGGGTCAGGCGTCGAGTGAGCCGTCGGCCGATGTGTCGGATACATCCGGTTCATCCGACTCGTCCCGCTCTTCAGGATCTTCGGGCAGTGAGGCGGGCGGTAAGCACCGTGGTGCGCCGGCCCCCGAGGTGAGCCAGGGCATGGGGACGGGCGGTGACCGCGACTCGGGCCGCCATGCTTCCCGCGGTAACAGCGACGGACGCGACACGCGCGACTCGGCCGCCGACGGCACATACACCGTTCGGCCGGGCGACAACCTCTGGGCGATTGCTGATGCACAGAAGGTTCATGGCGGATGGCCGGCGCTCTATGAGGCCAACAAGAGTGCTGTCGGCGACGACCCGGATCTCATTCTTCCTGGCCAGAGCCTCGATCTCGGTGTGAAGGCGGAGTGAGACCAGTCTGATCAACAGCTTAAATCACCCCAAAAGTAGGGGTAGTTCAGAGGCCTATGTCCACTTATGCGTAAGTGAGACATGGGTCTCTTTGCGTTAATCGGCGTGTCTTGTCCGCCAGGCCTGTCCGCATCGCCCCCCACCTGCGAAAACGGTAATCAGCTGGGCGTGAGTAGGGGATGATTGTCAGTTATGTCCGTCTTTGAATATGGGGGTTGCGTGCGTTTACGGTCGGAACCGCTCGCACCGCGGGCCCCGTCGACCGTCACGCCGAATCCTGCCGTCGGTCGAAGGGAACAGACGCGTAAAGCGCCGTAGGCAGGAGCGGGGGACCCAGGTAAGCGCCGGGACCGATGGCCGAAAGACCGTCAGGACCGGCTTGGGGTGAAGTCGCGTGCTAGGACATGCGACCGGGCAACTCACTTGGCCCGAATCCGACAGCTCACCTCGTAGGCGTCGGTGAGGAGAAATTGCATGCTGCTGAACAGCAAGGGCAAGCACCGTCGCCCCTCCAAGGCCGTCCGTGTGGCCACGCTCGCCGGTGTCGCCGGTGCCGCCATCGCCGTTCCCCTGATGGGTGCCACGGGCGCCTCCGCGGCCTCCGTCGCCACGTGGGACGCCGTCGCCCAGTGCGAGTCCGGTGGCAACTGGTCCATCAACACCGGCAACGGCTACTACGGCGGCCTGCAGTTCTCGCAGTCCAGCTGGGCTGCCGCCGGCGGCACGCAGTACGCCCCGCGGGCCGACCTGGCCACCAAGGCCCAGCAGATCGCCACCGCCGAGAAGCTCCTCGACATGCAGGGTCCGGGTGCCTGGGGCTGCGCCGGCGCCGGCAACCTGTCCAACGACGGTGTCGACCCGGGCGTCGACACCGGCTCCGCCGCCGCGAAGCCGGCCGCGCCGAAGCCTGCCGAGCACACCGAGGCCCCCACCGCCTCCCGCTCGGACCGCGGCACCGCCCCCGAGGCCGCGAAGACCGTCACCACGCCGACCGGCCAGAAGGTCGCGAAGGGTGATGGCGAGTACAAGGTGAAGGCCGGTGACTCGCTCAGCAAGATCGCCGAGGCGCACAAGGTGAAGGGCGGCTGGCACCAGCTGTTCAAGCTGAACAAGGACATCGTCAAGGACGCCGACCTGATCTTCCCGGGTCAGCAGCTCCACCTGACGAAGTAGTACGAGCCTCAGCAGAAAAGCGCTCTCTCTCCTCCCTGAGCACCCCGACCCGGCGCGGATTCCCCCGTACGCGCCGGGTCGGGGTTTCTGCGCTCGGCGTTCAACTGTTGTGGTTACCGCTCAGTAGATTTTTGAACATTTGCCCGTCTACGGGTGTCCTTGGGTCCTTTTTCGTCCCAGGAGGCGGGCGGTCGCCGAACGCAGTGGGCCAAGGCGGTTAGGCTCTTGGCGCAAGGCCAAAGCGACCCTGCACAACCAGCGTCATATCCCAGAAGGAGATGCCTCGTGCCGTCCATCGACGTCGTCGTAGCCCGGGAAATCCTCGACTCCCGCGGAAACCCCACGGTCGAGGTCGAGGTTGGCCTCGACGACGGCAGCACCGGCCGTGCTGCTGTTCCGTCCGGCGCCTCCACCGGTGCGTTCGAGGCCATTGAGCTTCGCGACGGTGACCCCAACCGCTACCAGGGCAAGGGCGTCGAGAAGGCCGTCCTCGCCGTGATCGAGCAGATCGGCCCGGAGCTCGTCGGCTACGACGCGACCGAGCAGCGGCTGATCGACCAGGCGATGTTCGACCTGGACGCCACCGAGAACAAGGGCTCGCTCGGCGCCAACGCCATCCTCGGCGTCTCGCTGGCCGTCGCGCACGCCGCCTCCGAGGCCTCGGACCTGCCGCTGTTCCGCTACCTCGGTGGCCCGAACGCGCACCTGCTGCCCGTCCCGATGATGAACATCCTCAACGGTGGGTCGCACGCCGACTCCAACGTGGACATCCAGGAGTTCATGATCGCCCCGATCGGCGCGGAGTCCTTCTCCGAGGCCCTGCGCTGGGGTGCCGAGGTCTACCACACGCTGAAGAAGGTCCTGAAGACGAAGGGCCTGTCGACCGGTCTCGGCGACGAGGGCGGCTTCGCGCCGAACCTGGAGTCGAACCGCGCCGCCCTGGACCTCATCCTCGAGGCCATCAAGGAGGCCGGTTACGCCCCGGGCAAGGACATCGCGCTCGCGCTCGACGTCGCCGCCTCGGAGTTCTACAAGGACGGCAAGTACGAGTTCGAGGGCAAGTCCCGCTCGGCCGCCGAGATGACCGAGTACTACGAGGAGCTCGTCTCCGCGTACCCGCTGGTCTCCATCGAGGACCCGCTGTACGAGGACGACTGGGCCGGCTGGAACGTCATCACCCAGAAGCTCGGCGCCAAGGTGCAGATCGTCGGCGACGACCTGTTCGTCACCAACCCGGAGCGTCTGGCCCGTGGCATCGAGGAGGGCTCCGCCAACGCCCTGCTCGTCAAGGTCAACCAGATCGGTTCGCTGACCGAGACCCTGGACGCCGTCGAGCTGGCCCAGCGCAACGGCTTCAAGTGCATGATGTCCCACCGCTCCGGTGAGACCGAGGACGTCACCATCGCCGACCTCGCCGTCGCGGTGAACTGCGGTCAGATCAAGACCGGCGCCCCGGCCCGCTCGGACCGCGTCGCCAAGTACAACCAGCTGTTGCGCATCGAGGAGATCCTCGACGACGCGGCGGTGTACGCGGGCCGCTCCGCGTTCCCGCGCTTCAAGGGCTGATCGCGGGCCCGTCACAGGGCAAAGGCACCGGCCTCCGTCCGTCCCCGCACTCGGTCCCGTACCGTGTGCGGGGACGGACGTGCGTAGTGGGGAGGCGGAGACATGGCCGCGAAGGACCGGGACCGGTTCTCCACCGCGACCCGGCTGCGGCTGCTCGGAGAGCAGACCGCCGCCCGCGTCTACCGGTCCCAGAACCGTCGTCAGGCCCGTCGCTCCCGGCTCACCGGCCGGGCCGCCTTCCTTGCCCTTGTCGTCTGCTCCCTGGTGGTGGCGCTCGCGTACCCGATGCGGCAGTACGTGTCGCAGCGCGACGAGATCGCCGACCAGGAACGGCTGGCGCAGGACGCGGAGGCGCGCACCGAGGAGCTCCGCGACGAGAAGGCGCGCCTCCAGGACGACGCGTACATCCGGCGGCTGGCCCGGGAGCATCTGCACTACGTCCTTCCCGGGGAGACCGGTTACACCGTGGTCGACCCGGATGCGGCCAAGGCGCGCAGCGGAGGGGCGGAGGAGACCGACCGGCCGTGGCACTCCAACCTGTGGGACGGCGTGGACTCCGCCGACCGCGACTGACCTCTTCCCCTTTTCTCGATCCACTGCGGAACCGCAGTTCAAGCATCCCGAGTAGAACCAAGGCAGGCATGGAAACGCCCCCTCCCCAGACCGAATCCACCACGCCCACCGAGGCGGACATCGCCGCGTTCCAGCAGCAGCTCGGCCGTCCGCCGCGCGGACTGCGTGCGATCGCGCACCGCTGCCCGTGCGGCAACCCGGACGTGGTCGAGACGCAGCCCCGGCTGGAGGACGGTACGCCGTTCCCGACGACGTACTACCTGACGTGCCCGCGCGCGGCGTCCGCGATCGGAACGCTGGAGGCGAACGGCGTCATGAAGGAGATGACGGAGCGTCTGGCCACGGACCCGGAGCTGGCCGCGGCGTACCGCAATGCACACGAGGACTACATCGCCCGGCGTGACGCGATCGAAATGCTGGAGGGCTTCCCCAGCGCGGGAGGCATGCCGGACCGGGTGAAGTGCCTGCATGTGCTGGTCGGGCACTCGCTGGCGGCGGGGCCGGGCGTGAATCCGCTCGGGGACGAGGCGATTGCGATGCTGCCGGAGTGGTGGCGCAAGGGGCCGTGCGTGACCCCGTGCGAACCCGCGGCCGGGTCCGGCATGTCAACCCCGTCCGGTGACCCCGGACCGGGGGCCGGGGCGGATCCCCAGACATCACGACAGGAGCGCCCATGACACGCGTCGCGGCCATCGACTGCGGAACCAACTCCATCCGGCTGCTCGTCGCCGACGCCGACCCCGCCACCGGTGAGCTCACCGAGCTCGACCGGCGGATGGAGATCGTCCGGCTCGGGCAGGGCGTGGACCGCACCGGCAGGCTCGCCCCGGACGCGCTGGAGCGGACCTTCGCCGCCTGCCGCCGGTACGCGGCCGTCATCAAGGAGCACGGCGCGGAGAAGCTCCGCTTCGTCGCCACCTCCGCCTCACGTGACGCGGAGAACAGGGACGAGTTCGTCCGCGGCGTGCTGGACATCCTCGGCGTCGAGCCCGAGGTGATCAGTGGCGACCAGGAGGCGGAGTTCTCCTTCGAAGGCGCCACCAAGGAGCTCGCGGGCCGGGACCATCTCGCCAAGCCGTATCTGGTGGTCGACATCGGCGGCGGCTCCACCGAGTTCGTCGTCGGCGACGACCGGGTACTGGCCGCGCGGTCCGTGGACATCGGCTGCGTACGGATGACGGAGCGTCATCTCGTACGCGACGGTGTCGTCACCGACCCGCCCACGCCGGCTCAGATCGCAGCGATCCGCGGGGACATCGACGCCGCCCTGGACCTCGCCGAGGAGAGCGTCCCGCTCACCGAGGCGGCCACGCTCGTCGGCCTCGCCGGCACCGTCACCACCGTGGCCGCGATCGCGCTGGGACTGCAGGAGTACGACTCCGAGGCGATCCACCACTCCCGGATCTCCTTCGAGCAGGTCCAGGAGATCACCGGGCGGCTCGTCACCTCGACCCACGCCGAGCGCGCCGCGATCCCCGCGATGCACCCGGGACGCGTCGATGTGATCACCTCCGGGGCGCTGGTCCTGCTGGCCGTGATGAAGCGGACCGGGGCCCGCGAGGTCGTCGTCAGCGAACACGACATCCTGGACGGAATCGGCTGGTCGATCGCCTGAGGCCTGTCCCGCGATCCGTGGTGGATCGGCGCGCGGTGTCGGATGCGGTGCATCGCAAGGCGGAGGGGCGTCCTCGTACCGGTCGTATCCGGGCGTTCCGGCAACGCGGCGAGGTGTCGTGGCTGTCGTCGTGCGCCCGCCATGGACTACGGGACAGCCTTTGGTCGCGGCGACTGTGCGGGGGTGCGTACGAGCGCGGCCGGCAAGGCGCTCATGCGCACTCCCGCCTGCACCTTTGAGCCTCCGTCGGCTCCTCGTGGACCCTTCGCGGACCCCCTACGGAGACACGCCACGACGAAGTTCGTGAACTTCTTCACAAGGAATTCGGCGCTCCGGACCACACTTCTGCTCCGAACGGGCTTCCGCGGCCGCCGACGGGTCCGCCCGCCGCGCATGCGGGACGGTTTCGGGTGTGTTTCGCGGGGGTGGGGGAAGAGGGTGGTCCACTGTGTTCGAGGGGCTCAAGGGCCTGCTCACAAGCGGTGAACAACGTTCGCCGCGACGCGGTGGTTCCCCCGTGCTGCCATGACCTCGGTCACGTGGGCGGCGAAGTGTAGCAGAGGGTGGGGGATACCTTGTGAAGGGGCTCACGAGCGTGCCCCCCGGGTGGGGTGGATACTCGATGGCATGAGCACCACGGAGCGTCCCAGGATCCTCGTAGTAGGCGGTGGGTACGTAGGCCTGTACGCAGCTCGGCGCATTCTGAAGAAGATGCGCTACGGCGAGGCGACCGTCACGGTCGTCGACCCCCGGTCGTACATGACCTACCAGCCCTTCCTCCCCGAAGCCGCCGCCGGCAGCATCTCGCCTCGGCATGTCGTCGTCCCGCTGCGACGCGTACTGCCGAAGGCCGAGGTTCTCACCGGCCGCGTCACGACCATCGATCAGGACCGCAAGGTCGCCACGGTCGCGCCGCTCGTCGGCGAGGCCTACGAGCTGCCCTTCGACTACCTGGTCATCGCGATGGGCGCGGTCTCCCGCACCTTCCCGATCCCCGGCCTGGCCGAACAGGGCATCGGCATGAAGGGCATCGAGGAGGCCATCGGCCTGCGCAACCACGTTCTCGAGCAGCTGGACAAGGCCGACTCGACGACCGATGAGGACGTCCGCCGCAGGGCGTTGACGTTCGTCTTCGTGGGCGGCGGCTTCGCCGGTGCGGAGACCATCGGCGAGGTCGAGGACATGGCCCGCGACGCGGCGAAGTACTACACGAGCGTGAAGCGCGAGGACATGCGCTTCATCCTCGTCGACGCCGCCGACAAGATCCTTCCCGAGGTCGGCCCGAAGCTGGGCACCTGGGGCCGGGAGCACCTGGAGTCCCGTGGTGTCGAGGTCTTCCTCTCGACCTCCATGGACTCCTGCGTCGACGGCCACGTCGTCCTGAAGAACGGCCTCGAGGTCGACTCCAACACCATCGTGTGGACGGCCGGCGTGAAGCCGAACCCGGCGCTGGCCCGCTTCGGCCTGCCGCTCGGTCCGCGCGGTCACGTGGACACCTCCGAGAAGCTTCAGGTGCAGGGCACCGACTACATCTGGGCCGCGGGCGACAACGCCCAGGTTCCGGACATGGTCGGCCGCAAGGCCGGCAACCCGAACGCATGGTGCCCGCCGAACGCCCAGCACGCACTGCGTCAGGCCAGGGTCCTCGGCGACAACGTCATCTCCGGGATGCGCGGCTTCCCGCAGAAGGACTACAGCCACGCCAACAAGGGTGCGGTCGCCGGTCTCGGCCTGCACAAGGGCGTCGCGATGATCGTCATGGGCAAGATGAAGATCAAGCTCAAGGGCCGTCTCGCCTGGTACATGCACCGTGGCTACCACGGCATGGCGATGCCGACCTGGAACCGTAAGATCCGGATCTTCGCCGACTGGACTCTTGCGATGTTCCTCAAGCGCGAGGTCGTCTCGCTGGGCGCCATGGAGACGCCGCGCGAGGAGTTCTACGAGGCCGCCAAGCCGGCTCCGGCTCCGGCCGCCGCCAAGGCCGAGGGCGAGAAGGCCAACGCCTCCTAGCCCGACCGCGGATGCTCGCGTCCGCGCAGCTTGTGCATGACCCCGAAGGGGCCGTCCGCCATCCGTGGTGCGGGCGGCCCCTTCGGCGTGCCCCGGGAGGGGTCGGCCCTCCGGCCCGGGTAAGTGCGTGTGAACTACAGGTATTTTGCCGATCCGTTGCGCCGCTGCGGGATGGCGTTGGCGCCGGAGAGTGTTGACGGGGGTGTACCTCGTCGTGGCACCACGTGTGCAGGGCGTGGTTCACGGCATGTTTGGGCATGTTCGGGCACGTTGGGAAACACCATCACGGAGGTGTACGCCATGGCAGACGCCGCGTTGCGGCTGACCGCTCTCGCCGAGGAGTTGCTGGGAGAACCCGTACCGGTCCGGATCCGGGCCTGGGACGGCAGCGAATCCGGACCGCCAGGTGCCCCCGTACTCGTCGTCCGGAACCGCCGCGCGCTGCGCCGGCTGCTCTGGAAGCCGGGCGAACTGGGCCTGGCCCGCGCCTGGGTGGCCGGCGAGCTCGACATCGAAGGCGATCTGTACGAGGCCCTGGACCGGATGGCAGGGCTGCTCTGGGAGCGCGGGGCGGACGCGAAGGACGCCGTCCACCCGATCCGGGACCCCAAGGTACGGTCCGCCGCCCGCGGCCTGCTCCAGCTGGCCGGGCCCTGGCCGCCCCCGCCCCCGCCCGCCGAGGAGGTCCGCCGCCGCACCGGCCCCCTCCACACCAGACGCCGCGACAAGGCGGCCATCAGCCACCACTACGACGTGGGCAATGACTTCTACGAACTGGTCCTCGGCCCTTCCATGGTCTACTCCTGCGCCTACTGGGAGGACGACGGCAGCCTGGAGGACGCCCAGCGCGACAAGCTCGACCTGGTCTGCCGCAAGCTCGCCCTGAAGGAGGGCGACCGTCTTCTCGACGTCGGCTGCGGCTGGGGCTCCATGGCCATGCACGCGGCCCGCGAGTACGGCGCCCAGGTCACCGGAGTGACCCTCTCCACCGAGCAGGCCGCGTTCGCCCGCAAGCGCATCGCCGAAGAGGGGCTGACGGACCGGATCGAGATCCGGGTCCAGGACTACCGGGACGTCAGGGACGGGCCGTACGACGCCATCTCGTCGATCGGCATGGCCGAACACGTCGGTTCGGTCCGCTATCGCGAGTACGCGGACAGCCTCTACGCACTGCTCAGGCCCGGCGGCCGGCTGCTCAACCACCAGATCGCCCGCCGTCCCGAGAAGGACGAGTCCGCGTACCACGTGGACGAGTTCATCGACGCGTACGTCTTCCCGGACGGCGAACTCGCGCCGGTGGGCCGGACCGTCGCAACGCTCGAGGAAGCGGGCTTCGAAGCCCGCGACGTCGAGTCGATCCGTGAACACTACGCGCTGACCCTGCGCCGCTGGGTCGCGAACCTGGAGAAGCACTGGGACCGCGCCGTCACCATGACCACGCCCGGCCGGGCCAGGGTCTGGCGGCTCTACATGGCGGCCTCCGCGCTCTCCTTCGAGCACAACAAGATCGGCGTCAACCAGATCCTCGTGGTGCGTCCCATGGACGGCGGGGCGTCCCGGATGCCGTTGCGCGCCCGCGAATGGAAGGCCTCCGCGGCCGACTGAACGCGTCCGAACGCGGAGAGGGCCGGTACCCGCAGCTCCAGCCTGCGGGTACCGGCCCTCCGTATCAGGAGCCGGCCATCAGTGGCTCACTCGCTACTCCGTCTTGATCGCCGTCAGCATGTTCAGCTTCGCTGCGCTGCGGGCCGGCCAGAGCGAGGCCAGCACGCCCACCAGCGCTGCCAGTACCAGGAAGACCGCGATCCGGTCCCACGGGATCACAAGGGCGTAGCCCGGGATGGCGGAGGCCAGCGTCCGGCCGATCGCCCAGCCGAGGAACGTACCGAGCGCGACCCCGATCACCGCGCCGAAGACCGAGATGACCACGGCCTCCAGCCGGATCATGCGCTTGACCTTGCGCCGGTCCAGCCCGATCGCCCGCAGCATGCCGATCTCCTGCTGACGCTCGAAGACCGACATCGCCAGGGTGTTGATGACCCCGAGCACCGCGATGATCAGGGCCATCGCCAACAGCCCGTACATGATGTTCAACGCCGTGCTGATGAAGCCGCCGAACATGTCCCGGATGTCCTGACGGTCCATCACGGACATCGCCGGGTTGTCACCCAGGGCGTCGACCACGGCCTGCTCGTTGGCCTTCGAGGCGCCGCCGTCCGTCTTCAGCCAGATCTCGCGGATGTCCGGGCGGCTCTGGTGCGCGTCCAGGACGTTCTTCGGCATCAGGACGGGCGAGAGGAACTCGTTCTCCTCGTAGACGGCGCCGACCTTCAGGGTGCCCTTCTTGTCGTCGTCGTACGTCACCGGGAGCGAGGTGCCGGGCTTCCAGCCGTTGGACTCGGCGGTCTTGTCGCCGACGGCGATCTCGCCGTCGGCGAGCGAATCCAGCGAACCGGAGACCGTCTTCACGGAGAAGACCTTCTGCACATCGCCCGGTGTCACCCCGGACGCCGCGTGGTAGGTGCCCTCGACCCTGATGGAGGCGGCCTGCTGGGGCGAGACCGCGGAGACCGCGTCGGACTTCTCCAGGGCGGTGAGCGCCGACTCGTCGAGCGAGTCGCCGCTCGCCATCGAGATCATGTAGTCGGCCTTGATGTTGTCCGTCGTCATCCGGTCGACGGCCTGGCCGAGCGTGACGCCGAGCACCGAGATGCCGGTGACCAGGGTGAGGCCGATCGCGAGCGCGGAGGCCGTTGCCCCGGTACGCCGGGGGTTGCGGACCGCGTTCTGCGCGGCCAGCTTGCCGGAGACACCGAACAGCTTCTGCAGCAGCGGCCGCACCAGCGCGATGACCGGCCGCGACAGCAGCGGGATCAGCACGATGACACCGATCAGTGCCACGAAGGCACCGGCCCCGATGATCGTCCGGCCGTCCGAACCGGCCGCCGCACCCGCGACGATCCCGGCCGCACCGAGCAGGGTGAGCACCCCGCCGATCGAGTTCCGTACGACCAGCGACTTGGTGGTGGCCACCGCGTGGACGCTGCTCATCGCGGCCACCGGCGCGATCTTCGCGGCGCGGCGGGCGGGCAGCCAGGCGGCCAGCACGGTGATCAGGATGCCGACGCCGAGCGCGGCACCGACCGCGACGGGGGAGATCACCAGCGGACCGGCCGGGATCTTTCCGCCGATCAGGCTCATCGCCGAACGCAGTCCGGTGGCGAGGCCGATACCGAGCAGGAAGCCGATCACCGAGGCGAGCGCGCCGACCACGGCCGCTTCGAGGAGCACGGACCGCTTGACCTGGCGGCGGGAGGCGCCGACGGCGCGCAGCAGCGCCAGTTCCTTGGTGCGCTGGGCGACCAGCATGGTGAACGTGTTGGCGATCAGGAAGATGCCGACGAACAGGGCGATGGCCGCGAACGCGAGCAGCATCGTGTTGAGGTTGTCCAGGCCGTCCTCGATCTGCTTCGCCTGGTCATCGGCGAGGGCCTTGCCGGTCCTGGCGGTGGCGTCCTCGGGCAGCAGCGGCTCCACCGCGTCCAGCAGTTTCTGGTCGGAGGAGCCGGCCGCGGCGGTGACGGTGACGTCCTGGAACCAGCCGGGCTTCAGATAGAGCTGCTGGGCGACCGGGGTGTCGAAGAGGACCAGGCTGCCGCCCGCGTTGACCGCGCCGTCCTCGGTGGTGAAGATCCCGGAGAGGGTGTACTTCTTCACCGGCCCGTTCGTGGCGACCCTGACCCGGTCACCGACCTTGTACGTGCCCTTCTTCGCGGTCTCCTTGTCGAGCGCGATCCGGCCGTCGCCGGCCGGGCCCGTGCCGTCGACGAAGGTGTACGAGGCGTCCTTCCCGTTGGTGCCGGGGGAGAAGTTGCCACCGGTGTTGGACCAGCCGTTGCCGATCAGCTTGCCGCCCGGGTCGGCGACCCCGGCGAAGCCGGAGACCCGGCCGGTGGCCGCGGCCACCCCGTCCAGGGACTGGATCTTCTTCAGTGTGGCCGCGTCGATGCCGGACGTCTTTTCGTCGCGTCGGTCGGCGTGGGTGGTGACGGCGACGGCGACGTCGTCGTAGCTCTTCGCCGACTGGTTGCGGAAGGCGTTGCCGAGGGTGTCGGTGAAGACCAGGGTGCCGGAGACGAAGGCCACGCCGAGCATCACGGCGAGCACGGTCATCAGCAGCCTGGCCTTGTGCGCGAGCACATTGCGCAGGGCGGTACGGAACATGTCTGTCAGTCCTGGGATGGGGTCCGGAAGCGGGAACGGGGAAGGCGGTCGGTACGCAGCTGGACGGTGCTCAGCTGGTACGGCCCTTGGAGTCGAACGCCTTCATCCGGTCCAGCACCCCGTCGGCGGTAGGACGCACCATCTGGTCGACGATCGCCCCGTCCGCGAGGAAGATCACCCGGTCCGCGTAGGACGCGGCGACCGGGTCGTGCGTCACCATCACCACGGTCTGGCCCAGTTCGCGCACCGAGTTGCGCAGGAAGCCCAGGACTTCGGCGCCGGAGCGGGAGTCCAGGTTCCCGGTCGGCTCGTCACCGAAGATGATCTCCGGCCGTGAGGCCAGCGCGCGGGCCACCGCGACGCGCTGCTGCTGGCCGCCGGAGAGTTCGGTCGGCCGGTGCTTCAGCCGGTCGGACAGTCCCACCATGTCGATCACCCCACGCAGCCAGTCGGCGTCCGGCTTACGGCCCGCGATGTCCATCGGCAGGGTGATGTTCTCCAGTGCGGTCAGCGTCGGCAGCAGGTTGAACGCCTGGAAGATGAAGCCGATCTTGTCCCGGCGCAGCTGGGTGAGCTGCTTGTCCTTGAGGGAGCCGAGCTCCGTCTCGCCGAGCCGCACCGAACCGCTGCTGAAGCTGTCGAGGCCGGCCACGCAGTGCATCAGCGTGGACTTGCCGGAGCCCGACGGTCCCATGATCGCGGTGAACTCGCCCTGCGGGAAGTCCACGGTGACCCGGTCCAGGGCGGTCACCTTGGTCTCGCCCTCTCCGTAGATCTTCGACAGTTCCGTGGCGCGGGCGGCCACCGCGGTGGCGCGGTGAGCGGTGGACATGGTGGTCACGGGAGACTCCTGGGTCGGGGCTCGGTTCAGGTACGGGGCCTTCTGCAAGGCACCGCTTCATCCTCTCCGCCGGTTCGCCGCCGGTCGTCAGTCCCCGTGCCCGTTCCGGGGGCCCTCTTGAGTCGCATCGGCGGGGTACGCGCGTCCTCCTGCGGTATGACGGCGACCCTGAGGACCTACCGCGCACGTCACATCCGGGACGTCGCCTCCGGCACGTCGCGCCGGGCGCCCCGACCCGGCGGTCAGCGTGGCGGCGCCGTGGAGCCGCGCGGGACGAGGCGGGCGGCAGAGTCCTCGAATCCGGTCGCGCTGCCCTCCGTGACCAGCGCCATCAGGGTGCGTGCCGCATGACTTCCGTACGCCGGGATGTCCCGGCTCAGCGCGGTCAGCGGCGGCCGGACCACCCGGGAGAGCTGGGAGTCGTCCCAGGCGACCAGGGAGAGGTCGCCTGGGACGTCGAGCCCCATCTCCTGGGCTACCGAGAGACCGGCAACGGCCATGATGTCGTTGTCGTAGATGACGGCGGTGGGCCGCGCGGCGGAGCTGATCAGCCGCCGCGTGGCGTGTGCCCCGTCGTCACCGGAGTAGTCGGTGTGGACGATCAGCGGTTCGCCCAGACCCAGTTCGGCGCAGATCTCGCGCTGGGCCCGGTCGCGCAGCCGCGTGTGGACCAGATCGGGGAGCCCTGCCACCCGGGCGACGGACCGGTGGCCCAGCGCGGTCAGATGGGTGAGGTGGCGGCCGAGGCCCGCGAGAACGTGGTGCGTCTCGCCCCGCCGGCTGGGCGAGGTGCGGACGGTCGAGTTCTACGAGGACGACACCCGGCTGGCCCTGCCGCCCCCCCGCTACGACGTGGGGATCACCCGGAGTGAGGGCGACGCGTCCGCATACCGTGTCGAGGTGACCGCCCGGACCCTGCTGCGGGATCTCGCGCTCTTCCCCGACCGGCTCGATCCGGCGGCCGAGGTGGACGAGATGCTCGTCACCCTGCTGCCGGGGGAGAGCACCGTCTTCCGGGTGACCGGCGCGGTGATCGAGGACCCGGGGGCACTGGGGACCCGCCCGGTGCTGAGGTGCGTCAACGACACCCTTGCCTGAGGACTGTCCGGCCCCATGGCGAACCATGGCGCGGCTGGGCCGTCCGGGTGCGGCGAGTTTCCGTCAATCCCGATTGTGGGCCTTGGTACCCACTACCCCGGCCAGGCATGTACCGATGCCCTCTCAGCTATGCTGACGGTCCCTCAAACGGTCAATAAAATAAGACAACATCGAGCCACTGTTCCGCTGATCGGGGGACGTCCACGGATAGGGTCATGTGCCAACGCGGAGCCGCGCGCCAGGCCCGGATGGTGGAATGCAGACACGGCGAGCTTAAACCTCGCTGCCCCTCGGGGGCGTGCCGGTTCGAGTCCGGCTCCGGGCACCACTGCGACATTCGGTGAGGGCTCCGGTCCGGACAGGCATTTACTTCAGCGATCAACCTTCATGAAGATCCTCCCCTGGCACTAGGGTGATTCTTTTGCCTACCCATTACTCTTGTGGGAAGGCCACGCAGGGTGGCCATGGAGGAGAGCAATGAGGAGCAGCAACCCGGTCTTCTCGCGACGGGGGTTCAGCCGCGACAACGGCTACGCGGGCTTCAACGCGGCGCCGCAGGCCGGGGCCCCCGTGACGGGCGCCGACCCGTACGCGCAGGGCGCCGCCGCGAACCCGTACGCCACCAACCCCTACGCCCAGCAGGACACCCGGTACGGCGCCCCGCAGGCACCGGCGCGCACCGGCGCGATGACGATCGACGACGTCGTCACGAGAACCGCGATCACGCTGGGCACCGTGGTGCTCGGCGCGGCCCTCGCCTGGGCCCTGCTGCCGGTCGACGAGGCCAACCTCGGCAAGTCCTACGGCATCGCGATCGGCGCTGCCCTGGTGGCGTTCGTCCTGTCGCTCATCCAGTCGTTCAAGCGCAAGCCCGTCCCGGCGCTGATCGTCTCCTACGCGGCCTTCGAGGGTGTCTTCCTCGGGGTGATCTCCAGCGCGGTCTCCACGTACATCGGTCCCGGCGTGGTGATGCAGGCGGTGCTCGGCACCATGTGTGTCTTCGCCGGTGTGCTTCTCGCGTACAAGATGCGCTGGATCCGCGTCACCCGCCGCTTCTACGGCTTCGTGATGGCCGCCGCCATGGGCTTCATGCTCCTGATGGTGGTCAACCTGCTGTTCGCCGTCTTCGGCGGAGGCGACGGCCTGGGCTTCCGCAGCGGTGGTCTCGGCATCCTCTTCGGCGTCATCGGGATCATCCTCGGTGCGTGCTTCCTGGCCCTGGACTTCAAGCAGGTCGAGGACGGCATCGCGTACGGCGCTCCGCGCGAGGAGTCCTGGCTGGCGGCCTTCGGCCTCACCATGACCCTGGTGTGGATCTACCTGGAGATGCTGCGTCTGTTCTCCATCCTCAGCGGCGACGACTGACCGAACGGTCCCGCACGACGGAACGGCCCGCAGGCACACCGCCTGCGGGCCGTTCCGTCTGTCCGGATCTCGTACGCCTAAAGCAGCTTCCGCGCCGCCCGCCTCAGGTCGTACTCGTGGATGAGTGCCTTCGCGTGTCCATAGGCGAGGTCGTGTTCGCTCCGCAGCCAGCTGACCTTCTCGTCGAACCGGAGGGCAGGGCCTTCGTCGACGGTGCGGAGCCAGTCGGAGATTTCACGACCGGTGCAGCGGGGGATTCGGGAGAGCAGATTGCGATGGGTCTCTTCGGAGAAGACATGGTTCATCGGCGCCTCCGACGCATTGCGCGTTGCTGGTCCTTCCCGACACCGTGCCTGAGCGTTGGCCCGTTGGCAACCATCACGGACCGGCGCGTAGGGTCACTGGGTGCTCGATACGACCCCGCTGATCACCGCCGTGGACCGATTTGCCGACCGGCTGCGTGCCGCTCCGCAGAGCAGGCTCCAGCGCGGAGCCGCCGCCGAAGGGCTCGCCACGGCCAGGGAATTGGCCGTACGGGCTCAGCGCATCGAGGCGCCGGACCGTGAGCCAAGCATCCTGCCGGACGTCGGAATGTTCGTAATCGGTGACCAACTCGCGGTCGCGGGGCGGGACTTGGCGGTGGCACTGGAAACGGCCCCGTCCGTGGAGCTGGACGAGGCCGTGCGATTCGTCGAGGCAGCGACCGCCCGGGCATTCGCGTAGCGGCCTTCGGGCAGCGGCCGTCGAGAGCCGCTGCGGGGCACCCGGTCTTCCCGGAGGGTTCCCGGGGGGCGCCAGGGGTTCCGGGAGTGCTTCCGGTTGGTCAGAAAGAGGCGATGACGCGGTCGGCGAGAATGTAGACGTTCTCCTTGCCGCAGGAGAACGTCAGCGCGTACGCGCCGGAGACGCCGGAGCCGCCCAGCAGCACCGGGTGTTCACCGGCCAGCAGCGCTCGGCCGAGCTGCTCGGCCGTCTCGCGGTGGCCGGGAGTCATGCAGAGGGTGGTGCCGTCGGCGAAGACATAGACATCGAGGGTGCCGAGCGGGCCGGGGCGGACGTCGGCGAGCTCGGTACGGCGGTCGGCGAGTTCCTCCAGCCGGCTCACGGTGCGCTCGTGATCGGTGACGACCGGGGTCTGCACCGGTACGAAGTCGGGGTGCGAGGGGTGGCGGCGACGGGCCGCGGCCAGCTCGGGGGAGTCCTCGGGGAACTCCGCCGTCTCGGGCAGCTCGGTTATCTCCGCCAGCTCGGCCAGTTCCGTCAGCTCTTCGAGCGCCTCGGCGGCGTCGAGGTCCATGGCCTCCAGGCCCGCGAAGTCGGCCTGACGCGGCAGGAAGTACGGCGCATCCTCGCCGATCCCGGCGAGACCGCCCAGCAGGGACGGGGCGTCGGCGGCGTCGCGTGCTTCCTGGGAGGCCCAGAAGGCACGGGCCTCGGCGAGCTCGCGTTCACGCTCCTCGGCGAGTGCTTCGGCCACGGCAGCGCGTATTTCGGCGGCTGGAGTGGCCGTGGCGCGGCTCTGCGGCGGCACCGAGGCGGTGCGGGCGTGGCCCGCGGCCAGCTCGATGCGCAGGGCCGTGACCTGCTTGCGCAGCCCGTGAGCAGCGTGCAGCGCAGCAGCGCCCACAGCCGTCGCAGCGGCGGTGGTCAGCAACAGGGCAAGAGGCATGATGCTCACTGACATACTCCCGGTTTCAATTGATCCCACGACTTCCTACATCAGCTTGGCCTGCACCTGTGCCCGTTGTCAGTGCATTACGTCACGAATTGGACAGTTCTTTGGGGCTCACGTTTACCTCTGATGTGGGTGTGACCTGCAAAAACACCTCTCCCCCAGGAGATAGGTCACATCCTGGGGGAGATTCGGTCACGGTCGGGGCTCGGAACTCAGCTCAGCTCAGCTCAGCCGCTCGGGCCTGTGGTCGCGTTCGCTTCGCTTCCGCTGCGGGCAGGTGCCGCCTTCGTACCTCAGGCGCCCCCTACCCTCCGCTGCAGCTCAGCTCAGCCGCTCGATGACCATCGCCATGCCCTGGCCGCCGCCCACGCACATGGTCTCCAGACCGAACTGCTTGTCGTGGAACTGCAGGCTGTTGATCAGCGTGCCGGTGATCCGGGCGCCGGTCATGCCGAAGGGGTGGCCGACGGCGATCGCGCCACCGTTGACGTTGACCTTCTCCAGCGGCAGGCCGAGGTCGCGGTAGGAGGGGATCACCTGGGCGGCGAACGCCTCGTTGATCTCGGCCAGGTCGATGTCGTCGATGGTGAGTCCGGCGCGCTTCAGGGCCTGCTTGCTGGCTTCCACCGGTCCGTACCCCATGATCTCGGGGGAGAGGCCGGAGACGCCGGTCGAGACGATCCGGGCCAGCGGGGTCAGACCCAGCTCGCGTGCCTTCGTGTCGGACATGATCACGAGTGCGGCGGCGCCGTCGTTGAGCGGGCAGCAGTTGGCGGCGGTGACCAGGCCGTCGGGGCGGAAGACCGGCTTCAGGCCCTGCACGCCCTCCAGCGTGACGCCCGCGCGCGGGCCGTCGTCCTGGGAGACGACCGTGCCGTCGGGGGTCGTGACCGGGGTGATCTCGCGCGCCCAGAAGCCGTTCTTGAGGGCTTCCTCGGCGAGGTTCTGCGACCGTACGCCGAACTCGTCCATGTCCTGACGGGTGACGCCCTTGAGCCGGGCCAGGTTCTCGGCGGTCTGCCCCATCGCGATGTACGCGTCCGGGACGAGGCCGTCCTCGCGCGGGTCGTGCCAGCTCGCACCGGTCTCCTCGGCGCGCGCGGCGGTGCGGGCCTCGGCCTCGGCGAAGAGCGGGTTGTGCGTGTCCGGCAGGCTGTCGGAGTTGCCCTTCACGAAGCGGGACACCATCTCGACACCGGCGGAGATGAAGACGTCGCCCTCGCCGGCCTTGATGGCGTGCAGCGCCATGCGGCTCGTCTGCAGGGAGGACGAGCAGTAGCGGGTGACCGTACAGCCGGGAAGGTGGTCCATCCCCATCTGCACGGCGATGATGCGGCCCAGGTTGTTGCCCTGCTCGCCGCCGGGGAGGCCGCAGCCGAGCATCAGGTCGTCGATGTCCTTCGGGTCCAGCTCGGGGACCTTGGCCAGCGCGGTCTGGATGATCGTGGCGGTCAGGTCGTCCGCCCGCAGGTCCTTCAGCGAACCCTTGAAAGCCCGGCCGATGGGGGAACGGGCAGCAGAGACGATCACGGCTTCAGGCATCACGCGGCTCCATGAGGGCTGGAAGGCTGGCTGTCCGGCGGGACTGACCGGCAGACCTGACGGGCAGGACTGCCTTGGAAGTTACCCGGCCGTATCGCTGAGGTCACCCGGCAGGCCATGTGATGCGGACCTCTTTTCTAAGCGACCGCTCAGTCGAATGGATGGGTCGGTGGACGGGGTCTCGTGCGCGCGGATGTTCAGGCGTGCCGGGGCGTGGGATCCGTGCCCGTGTCCCGGCCCGCGCGGGGGTCGCCGTCCTGGTGCACGTCGCGGTGTTTGCCGTCGGGGTGCTGCCCGTCGGGGTGCTGGCCGTCCGGCAGCGGTACGTCGGGGTGCTGCCCGTCGGGGTGCTGCCCGTTCGGGTACGGATGGGATCGCGCCAGGGGCTCCGACTGCGGCTGTGGCTCCGGCTGCGGCTCCGTGGCCGCGGGCAGACGCCGCCGCCTGCGGTGCTTGAGCAGGGCCCAGGGCGCCCGCGCCCCCGTGACCTCCGTGCCTGCCTCCCTGGCTGCCTGGGACGCCGCCTTGGCCACCGGCAGCATGTCCTCGCGGCGCGAGCCGTCGAGGCGGTCGGACTCCGGCCACAGCCCCAGCACGGCGCACAGGGTCGGCAGCAGCGCCATCGCCGCCGTCGCGTACCCCTCGGCCGACGGGTGGTAGTTGTCCGGGCCGAACAGCTCGCGCGGGTTCGCCTCGAACTCCGGCCCCAGCAGGTCGCCCAGCGACACCGTGCGCCCGCCCTGTTCCACCGAACCGATCGTCTGGGCCGCGGCCAACTGGCGGCTCGCCCGCCGGGCCAGCCAGCGCAGCGGCTGGTAGACCGGCTCGATCGTGCCGAGATCAGGGCACGTGCCGACAACCACCTCCGCGCCCGTCGTACGCAGCCTGCGCACGGCGGTGGTCAGGCACCGCACCGAATGGGTGGCGGGCATCCGGTGTGTCACATCGTTCGCCCCGATCATGATCACGCAGACGTCGGGCGTGCGGGACGTGTCGGCCAGCAGCACCGACACCTGCCGCTCCAGATCGTCCGACCGGGCCCCCGGCTGCGCGACATTCCGCAGATCCACCGGACGCTCGGAAACCGCCGCGAGCCCCGAGGCGAGCAGCGCCCCGGGGGTCTGCCCGGCCCTGCGCACGCCCTGGCCGGCCGCGGTGGAGTCGCCGAGCAGGCATAGCAGCAATGGCTCCGCCGGACCGGTGAAGGCCACTCCGTACCGCCCGTCGGCACTCGGCGGGACGGGTGCGATACCGCCACCCACCTGCCGCTTCGCCAGCTGGACCTCCGCCAGCACCACGCCCACCGCCGCCGCACCGAGCAGTCCGATACTGCCGCCGCCGTAGGCGGCCCCTGCCGCGATCCGCCGTGCCACCCTTGCTCTTGACACAGTCCGGTCCACCTCCTCGTCGCCGTACCGTCGTACATAGAGCTAACTGCCCCGTAACGACCGTCGCCCAATCGCTTCGCCCAATCTCATCCCCGTACGCATACGCTGGCCGCACCATCTCGGAGACCCCGGAGTAACCACGGTGCAATTTCACGATTCGATGATCAGTCTCGTTGGCAACACCCCGCTGGTGAGGCTGCGCAGTGTGACGGCCGGCATCGAGGCGACGGTGCTGGCCAAGGTCGAGTACTTCAACCCCGGCGGTTCGGTCAAGGACCGTATCGCCCTGCGCATGATCGAGGCGGCCGAGGAGAGCGGCGCGCTGCAACCCGGCGGCACGATCGTCGAGCCGACCAGCGGAAACACTGGCGTCGGCCTGGCGATCGTCGCGCAGCAGAAGGGCTACAAGTGCATCTTCGTCTGCCCGGACAAGGTGTCCACGGACAAGATCAACGTGCTGCGCGCATACGGTGCCGAGGTCGTCGTCTGCCCGACGGCCGTCGACCCCGAGCACCCGGACTCGTACTACAACGTGTCCGACCGGCTGGTCCGTGAGACGCCGGGCGCCTGGAAGCCCGACCAGTACTCGAACCCGAACAACCCGCGCTCGCACTACGAGACCACCGGTCCCGAGCTGTGGGAGCAGACGGACGGGAAGATCACCCACTTCGTGGCGGGCGTGGGCACCGGTGGCACGATCACCGGCACCGGCCGCTATCTGAAGGAGGTCAGCGGCGGCTCGGTCAAGATCGTCGGCGCGGACCCGGAGGGCTCGGTCTACTCCGGCGGTTCCGGCCGTCCGTATCTGGTCGAGGGCGTCGGTGAGGACTTCTGGCCGAGCGCGTACGACAGCACGGTCACGGACGAGATCGTCGCGGTGTCCGACAAGGACTCCTTCCAGATGACCCGGCGGCTCGCCAAGGAGGAGGGCCTGCTCGTCGGCGGCTCCTGCGGCATGGCGGTCGTGGCGGCCCTGGAGGTCGCGCAGCGGCTCGGCCCGGACGACGTGGTCGTCGTACTGCTGCCGGACAGCGGCCGCGGTTACCTGAGCAAGATCTTCAACGACGAGTGGATGGCCGACTACGGCTTCCTGGAGGACACCGGCCCGTCGGCGCGTGTGGGGGACGTACTCGCCCACAAGGAGGGCCCGATCCCGACGCTCGTCCACATGCACCCGGAGGAGACCGTCGGCGAGGCGATCGACGTCCTGCGCGAGTACGGCGTCTCGCAGATGCCGATCGTGAAGCCGGGCGCCGGGCACCCGGACGTGATGGCCGCGGAGGTCATCGGTTCGGTGGTGGAGCGGGAGCTGCTGAACGCGCTGTTCGCGCAGCGCGCTTCGCTCACCGACCCGCTGGAGAAGCACATGTCGCCGCCGCTCCCGCAGGTCGGCTCGGGTGAACCGGTCGAGGACCTGATGTCGGTGCTCAGCGGTCCGGATGCCGCGGACGCGGCGATCGTCCTGGTGGAGGGCAAGCCGAAGGGCGTCGTGAGCAGGCAGGACCTGCTGTCGTTCCTGGCGAAGGTCGCCGGTCCTAAGCAGTAGAACGGGAATCGGGGCTTCGTGAAAACGGTACGAGCACGACACGTACCCGCAGCACCGGCTTAACACGGCTCCGGCACATTGATGGGTGTCGGCAGGGAAACCCGCCGGCACCCGAGACGGCGACACGGACTACGGAGCGGCTCCCGGACCTCCACCGTCGCCAGGACGCGATCAGCCGGCCCTGACCCGGACCCGCGTCCCTCGCGGGGACCGCCGTCGTCCCGCCCCCTGGGAAACCGGGGGTGCGGCGGTCCCTGCGACATACCTCCACGCGCGACCACCAGCGGCCGAGGGCCGCTCATCCGGCGGGCGCGGCCGCCCAGCTCGCCAGGAGCGCGATCCGCTCGGCGGTCTCGGTGTCCGGCTCCGGCGTATAGACGACCAGCGACTGGTCGGGGTCACCGGGCAGCGCCAGCGTCTCGTACGGCAGCGTCAGTTCGCCCGCCACGGGATGCTGGATGCGCTTGACCCCGTACGTCTTCGTCTTGACCTGGTGATCCGCCCACAGCCGCCGGAAGTCCTCACTCCGCAACGACAGCTCGCCGACCAGCGTGGCGAGCTGTCTGTCCGTCGGGTGCAGCCCGGCATCCAGCCGCAGATGCGCGACCGTCTCCGCCGCCACTGCCGCCCACTCCGGGTACAGCTCGCGCGCCGCCGGTTCCAGGAACACCTGGCGCGGCATGTTGCGCGCGGCGGCGGGCATCCCGGAGAAACCGACGACGGCGTCGCCCAGGGTGTTCCAGGCCAGCACGTCCATGCGGCGGCCCAGGATGAACGCGGGGGCCCGGTCGATGGTGTCCAGCAACAGCCGCAGCCCGGGCCGTACCCGCTGCGCGGCCGCCGGCCGCTCACCGCGTGCCTTCGTGCTCGGCCGGGCCACGGTGTGCAGATACGCCAGCTCCGTCTCGTCCAGCCGCAGCACCCGGGCGATCGCGTCGAGCACCGCGTCCGAGACGCTCGGGCCGCGCCCCTGTTCCAGCCGGATGTAGTAGTCGACGCTCACCCCCGCGAGCTGTGCGACCTCCTCGCGGCGCAGCCCGGGGACCCGGCGTCGGCCGTATGCCTGCAGGCCTACGTCCTCGGGCTGAATCCGTGCGCGTCGCGAGCGGAGAAAATCTCCGAGGTCCCCATCCATGCGTTCGATCCTAGGAGACGGGCCGGACCGGAGCCTGGTACTGCGGGACCCAGGAAAGACGCATCCCTGGGTAACGGGTGCCGGGCGGCGAAGAGTGGAACCCGCCACCGGGGAGAAGCCCGGCGGACACCACGGAGCGCAAGGAGCACGCCATGTCGTACGAGACCCTCGCCGGCCGCACCGCTGTCGTCACCGGAGCCGCCAGCGGCATGGGCGCCGCCATCGCCCTCCTGCTCGCCGCCCAGGGAGCCAGGGTGGCGCTGCTGGCCCGCCGGGCGGACCGGTTGGAAGAAGTGGCCGCCAAGGCCACCGCGGAGGGCGGTGAAGTCCTCGTCGTGGCGGCGGACGTCACCGACCAGACGTCCGTCGACGCGGCTGCCGAGCGTGTCCACAACGCCTTCGGCGGGGTCGACCTGGTGGTCAACGCGGCCGGAGTGATGCTGCCGAACCCGGTGGACGAGGGCCGCACGGACGAGTGGCAGCGGATGCTCGACACCAATGTGGCCGGCGCGCTGCGGATCATCCGTGCCTTCACCCCCGACCTGGTGGCGGCCGCCGCCGAGGGCCGCACCGCCGACCTGGTGAACATCTCGTCGATCGGCGCGCACATCGCGTTCCCCAACTACGCCGTGTACGGGGCGACGAAGGCGGCACTCAGCTACCTGTCGGCATCCCTGCGCACGGAGTTCGGCCCGCGCGACGTCCGCGTCACGAACATCGAGCCGGGCCTCACCGACACGGAGCTGGGGAGCCACATCGACAACGCGGAGCTGTCCGGCCAGCTGGACGGCATGTTCGACGCGCTGGGCTCCCTGTCCGGGGACGACATCGCCGACCTGGTCGCCTACACCACCAGTCGCCCGCGCCACGTCAACCTGCGCCAGCTGATCGTGCTCCCCACACGCCAGGCGTGACCGGCGGCCGCTCAGTCCTCCCAGTCGGACTTCGTGCGTTGCTCCGAGCGCCGGAACAACGGCCGGCTGCGGACCACCTGGGCGACATTCACCCCGACGATCCCCAGCCAGGCCACGACGAGCCCCTCGATCCCGGCGTTCGCGACCCCGATCGCGGACAGCGGGATGGCCAGCACCAGCGAGATGATCCCGAGCCCGAACCGTTCACCGAAGTTCGCCATCGGCTCCTGGGGCGCCCTGGCCCCTCGGGCGACCGTGATCTGCTGCTCGGCGAGATGACGCCGGACGCGGCGGTCGAGCGTCTCGTCGAGACGCCGGTCGACCTTCTCCAGGAACGAGTCGATGAGCGCCGACTCGTACTCGGGCCCCAGTTCACTGCGGGCCTGCAAGGTGGCGTTGAGCTCTTTCTCGAGCTCGGGGTCACGGGCTTCCATGGTCCAACCGTACGGAGCGGACAAGCCCTGCACAGTGGGGCTAGCCCCCCTGTTGGAGGTCGGGTGCGTACCGGGCAGGCCTGCGGGGGAGACGGTCCACCCGGCGATGGTGGCGTCCTCGCTACCGACACCGTGGGCCGTCGCGCCGTGGCCCACCGGGTCGCGGACGACCGCGACCCGGTGGGGCCCGGGCTCAGCCGGCCGGGACCCGGTCCGGCGAGGTGATCGTCGCCGTCGGGATGTGTGTCGTGTCGCGGCGGGCGAGCAGCCAGTACAGCAGGGCGGGTACGAGCAGGCCGATCACCCAGGAGATGTCCGCGCCGCCCAGCGGCGCCACCAGCGGGCCGGTGTAGAAGGTCGTCGCCAGGAACGGGAGTTGGGCGACGATGCCCACCGCGTACACCGACAGTGCGTCCCAGCGCCAGGCACCGTAACGGCCGTCGGGGTCGGACAGGGCGGGGATGTCGTACCGCTCACGCGAAATCAGGTAGTAGTCGACGAGGTTGATCGCCGACCACGGGGTGAAGAAGGTCAGCAGGAACAGCAGGAAGTCCTTGAACGAGGTGAGGAAGGTGTCCTTGCCGAGCAGGGCGACCGCCGTGCCCGCGACCATGATCACGGCGATGTACACGGAGCGGCCGCGCTGCGAGAGCGCCCGCTGTCCGCGGAAACCGCTGATGCCGGTGACCATCGACATGAACCCGCCATAGGTGTTCAGCACGTTGATGGTCAGTTTGCCGAGCGCGATCACGAAGTAGAGCAGCGACGCGATCAGCCCGGTGCCGCCCAGCGAGACGACGTAGCTGACCTGGTCGTCGAGGAACGCCTCGCCCGCGGATGCCGCGACCAGCACGCCGAAGGCCATGGACCACTGGGAGCCGAGCGTCGTGCCGGCCAGGGTCCACCAGAAGGTGGCGCGGGCGCTCGTGCGGCGCGGCAGGTAGCGCGAGTAGTCCGCGACGTAGGGCCCGAACGCCAGCTGCCAGGACGCCGCGATCGACACCGCGAGCAGGAACATCGGCAGGTCGAAGGCGCGGTCGGCGAGGGCGGCGCCGAGATCGATCCGGTCCAGCAGCCGGATGCCGAGATAGACGAAGGCCAGTGCGCAGACCACGCTGGCGACCCGGCCGAGGACGTGGACGACCCGGTAGCCGATCGCCGCCATCAACGCGGTGATCACGGCGAAGACGAGGATGCCGGGGGTCTGCCCGAGGTGGGTGAGCTCGCCGACCGCCTGACCGGCCAGCACGCTGCCGCTGGCGAAGAAGCCGACGTACATCACGACGACGAGGAGCAGCGGCACGACCGCGCCCCGCACCCCGAACTGTGCCCGGCTGGAGATCATCTGGGGCAGGCCGAGACGAGGGCCCTGCGCCGAGTGCAGCGACATCACCGCTCCGCCGAGCAGATTGCCCACCAGCAGGCCGATCAGTGACCAGAAGGCGCCGCCGCCGAAGATGACCGCGAGCGCGCCGCTGACCACTGCGGTGATCTGGAGGTTCGCCCCGAGCCAGAGGGTGAACTGGGAGAACGCGTTTCCGTGCCGTTCGTCGTCCGGTACGACGTCGATCGAGCGGCGCTCGACGAGAGAGTCGGCCATGGGGGTGCTCCTTTTCGCTTACTTCTGTGTCAGGCCGTGCGCCGCGGCCCACTCGTGCGCCACGTCCTCCGGGTCCTTCTTGTCCTTGTCCACCAGGCGGTTCAGCTCGGTGAGGTCCTTCGTCGTGAGCGTGGCGCCCAGGCGGGCCAGTGCCTTGCGGACCGTGGAGTCCGCCGCGCGGTCCGCGATCAGGGGGACCACGTGCTGGCCGGGGATCAGGTTCTTGGGGTCGGTGAGGACCACCCAGCCCTCGGCGGCGATGTCCGTGTCGGTGGTGAAGAGGTTGGCGACGTCGACGTCGCCCTTCTTCAGGGCCCCCTTGACCAGCGGGCCGGAGGAGTCCAGCGACTTGAACTCCTTGAACTCGACTCCGTACACGTCCTTCAGGCCCACCGCCCCGACCGTCCGCTTCTTCACCTCGGGGGCCGCGCCGATGACGAGCTTTCCGTTCTGCTTCGCCAGGTCGGCGAGGGAGGTCAGGCCGTATTTCCTGGCGGTCCCCGGGGTGACGACGAAGGCGTCCGAGTCCTCGGCCATGCCGTACGGGAGGATCTGGAGGCCCTTGGGGAGGGCGATGGCCAGGGCGTTCTGCATCTCGCCCTCCTCGGTGGCCTTCGCCTTCGGGTCGAGGTAGTGCAGGAGGGCGCCCTGGTACTCGGGGAGGAGGTCGATGTCGCCGCCCTCGAGGGCGGGGATGAGGATCTCGCGGGTGCCCAGGTTGGCGCGGACCTCCGTCTTCACTCCGGCGGCCTGCAGGGCTTCGGCGTACAGGTAGCCGAGCACCTGGTTCTCGGTGAAGTTGGCCGTGCCGATCGTGATGCCGCCGGCGCTGGAACCGGCGCCGCTGTTGCTGCCTCCGCCCTGGCCGTCGAGCGAGGTGATGCCGCTGCTGCAGGCCGCGAGTGCGGGGACGGCAGCAGCGGCGAGGAGGCCGCCCAGCAGGGAGCGGCGGGTGGTGCTGCGGGGCTGGTGGGTCATGGGTGGTCTCCTCAGGCGGTGCGGTGGCGGAAGAGGATGCGCTGCAGTCCGGACAGGACCAGGTCCAGGGCGACGGCCACGACCGCCACCAGGACCGCGCCGCCCAGAACCTGGACGAGGTCGCGCTGGGCCAGGCCGTCGAAGACGTACCGGCCGAGGCCGCCGAAGCTGACGTACGCGGCGACCGTGGCGGTGGCGACGACCTGGATCAGGGCGAGGCGCAGCCCGGTCATGATCAGAGGGAGGGCGAGGGGGAGTTCCACCTGCCACAGGATCTGGTGGCCACGCATGCCCTGGCCGCGGGCGGCGTCCTTCACCTCCGGGTCGACGGCGGTCATCCCGGCGTAGGTGTTGGTGACGATCGACGGGACGGCGAGGGCGACCAGCGCGACGTACACCGGGGTCATCGACAGGCCGCTGGCCAGGAAAACCAGGACCACCAGGCCGACCGTGGGGAGCGCCCGGCCGAACGACGAGAGGTTGATGGCGAGGAACGCGCCGCGCCCCGTGTGGCCGATGAGCAGGCCGATCGGGAGCGCGATCGCCGTGGCGATCAAGGTGGCGAGGAGCGAGTACTGGAGGTGCTCGGCAAGGCGGTGCGCGATGCCGTCCGGGCCCTGCCACTGTTCGGCACCGGTCAGCCAGGTCCCGAGGTTCGCGAAGAGTTCGTACATCGGTCAGGCCCTCTGCTTCCGCTTCCAGGGGGTGAGCACGTACTGCACGGCCACCAGCGCCGCGTCCGCGACCAGCGCGAGCAGCAGGGTCAGGACGATGCCGACGACCACCGGGGTCGGGAAGTTGCGCTGGAACCCGTCGGTGAAGAGCTGGCCGAGGCCGCCGTCGCCGATGTACGTGGCCACACTGACCAGCGAGATCGACATGACCGTGGCGATCCGTACGCCCGCCATGATCACGGGGAGGGCGAGGGGGAGCTCGACGGTGAGCAGGATGCGCAGCGGGCGGGTGCCCATCGCCTTGGCGGCCTCCCGGGTGCGTGCCGGGACGGAGTCCAGGCCCTCGACCGTGTTGCGGAGGAGCACGACCAGTGTGTAGACGGTCAGCCCGATCACCGTGGTGGTGCGGGTGAGGCCGGACACCGGCAGGAGAAGGACGAAAACCGCGATGGACGGGATCGTGAAGAGGATGTTCGACAGGCCCAGGAGGAACCCGCGCAGGGGCCGTACCCGGTGGGCCAGGACGGCCAGCGGGAGCGAGATCAGCAGGCCGAGGAGCACGGCGGTCAGGGCGGCCTGGAGGTGGGAGACGGTGAGGGTGACGAGGTCGCTCGCGTGGTCGGATATCCACGACCAGTCGATGGTCATGCGCTGCCCTTCCCGGCCGGAGCCGTAGCGGGCAGCGGGGCCGCGACCGCTGCGGTGTGGGCGTCCCCCGCCCGCGCGTGGACGGCCTCGCGCGCGGTGACCCCGGTCAGTACGCCCGTGTCGTCGACCCGGGCTATCAGGCCGGCCGGGGAGGCGACCGACTCGTTCAGCGCGGAGAGCAGCGAATCGGTGTCGCGCAGCGGGCGTACGGGGAGGAGCGGGGCGTCGCCCGCCGGACCCGACGGAGCGGCTGCCGGGTCCAGCCAGCCGAGGGGTTCGCCCTTGGCGGAGACGACCAGCTGCCAGTCGGCGCGCCCGGCGGGGGCGGGTTCGTCGGCCCGTACCGTCGTCGCCGGCTGCCGGGGGAGATCCGCGAGCGTGCTCAACGAGAGCAGCTTCAGGCCGCGTTCGGCGCCGAGGAAGTCGGCGACGAAGTCGTCGGCCGGACGCGCGAGCAGTTCGGCGGGCGGTGCGCACTGCACCAGATGACCGCCGGTACGGAACACGGCGATCCGGTCGCCGAGCCGTACCGCCTCGTCGATGTCATGGGTGACGAAGACGATGGTCTTGTTCAGCTCCTGCTGGAGGCGGAGCAGCTCGTCCTGGAGCTGGGTCCGGACGACGGGGTCGACCGCGCCGAACGGCTCGTCCATCAGCAGCACCGGCGGATCCGCGGCGAGCGCGCGTGCGACACCGACGCGCTGCTGCTGCCCGCCGGAGAGCTGGTGCGGGTAGCGCTTGGCGGCGTCGGCCGGAAGTCCGACCGTCTCCAGCAGCTCGGCCGCGCGGGCCCGGGCGCGCTTGCGTCCGTGGCCCAGCAGCAGCGGGACGGTGGCGATGTTGTCGAGGATCGTGCGGTGCGGAAAGAGCCCGGCCTGCTGGATGACGTATCCGATGCCGCGGCGGAGCTCGGCGGCGTCCGCTTCGAGGATGTTCCGGCCGCCGAGCGTGATCGTGCCGGAGCTCGGATCGACCATCCGGTTGATCATCCGGAGAGTGGTGGTCTTGCCGCAGCCGGACGAACCGACCAGGACGGTGATGCCGCCCTCCGGCATGGTGAGGCTGAGCTCATGAACTGCTGTCGTGCCGTTCGGGAAACGCTTGTTCACTGCGTCGAATTTGATCATCGGTCGTCCCTTGCCCCGGCTGCATATAGTCATGCAGAGTTCTCGTTGACTGAATAGGTTGTCAATGCCTCGGGGAAAAACACTGGTTACAGAAACCCGAGCGGCGAGATTTTGTGTCTGAATGAGGAGGGTTCGCGCATGATGTCGTCCCACATGATGGACTCCTCGCCCTTCGGTGGCTGGGCCGCGGATCATGCCGTCTCCGTCGTCGAGCTCGACGGCCGGACCCTTCCCGTCGCCGACGTCGTCCGAATCGCCCGTGGTACCGCCCGTCCCGTGCCCGGTACCGAGGCGATGAAGCGTGTCGACCGGTCCTGGTCCGCCGCCCGGGAGCTCGCCGCGACCGGGCGAGTCTACGGGCGCTCCACCGGGGTCGGCGCCAATCGCAACGAGGGTGTCCCCACCGAGGCCGCCGCCGATCACGGGCTGCGCCTGCTGCGCAGCCACGCCGGGGCCATCGGTGACCCGCTGCCCGCCCGCGAGGTCCGTGCCATGCTCGCCGTGCGCGCCAATCAGCTGCTTGCGGGCGGTGCCGGACTGCGGCCCGGCGTCGTCATGGGTCTCTGCGAGGCACTCGAGGCCGGCGCGCACCCGGTGGTCAACGAGTTCGGTTCGGTCGGCACCGGGGACATCGCCGCCCTCGCCCAGGTCGGCCTCGCGCTCGCCGGGGAGCACCCCTGGCAGGGGCCCGGCGCCGCGCCCGAGCCCCAGTCGCTCGACAACAACGACGCCCTCGCCCTGATCAGCAGCAATGCCCTCACCCTCGGCCAGGCCGCGCTCGCGCTCGACGAGCTGCGCCGGCTCGTCACCGCCACCGAAGCGGTCGCCGCGCTCTCGCTGCTCGCGGTCGACGGTTCGTACGAGGCGTACGCCGAACCGGTCCACGCCGCCCGCCCGCACCCCGGCTCGTACCAGGTCGCGGCGCGGATGCGGCAGTTGCTCGGCGCCCCCGACCGCCCGGGGCCGCCGCTCGGCCGGATCCAGGACCCGTACGGCTTCCGCTGCCTGCCGCAGATCCACGGCCCTGCGCAGGACGCCGCCGACGCGCTCGAACGTGTCCTCGCCGTCGAGATCAACGCCGCCGCCGAGAACCCGCTGATCTGCCCGGACGCCGGTCTCAACGACAGCCCCGCCGCCTATCACCACGGCGGCTTCTACATGGCCCAACTAGCCCTGTCTCTCGATCACTTCAGGCTCGCGATCACCCAGGTGGCCCGGCTCTCCACCTCTCGGCTCTCGGCGCTCAACGAGCCGTCCTTCACCCGGCTGCGGCCGTTCCTCGCGGACGGCGAGCCCGCCGCCTCGGGCGTGATGATCCTGGAGTACGCGGCCGGGGCCGCCCTCGGAGATCTTCGGGCGTTCTCCGCGCCCGCCTCGCTCGGGCATGCCGTGCTCTCCCGCGGCGTCGAGGAGCAGGCCAGCTTCGCCTCGCTGGCCGCCCGTCAGTCACTGCGCGCCTGCAGCGCCTACCGGCAGGTCGTCGCCTGCGAACTCGTCTCCGCCGTAAGGGCGTTGCGCCTGCGCGACCTGCGGCCCGATCCTGAGCTGCCGGTCGGCCGGGCGTTCGCGCTGGCCGATTCGTTGCTCGACGCCGAGCTCGCGGACCGGCCGCTCACCGATGATGTGAAGGTGGCAGCCGGGGAACTGCTCGACCGCTGCACGGATCTGTGGAACACCGGAACGAGCCGGGACACCGGACTCGCCAGTACAAGGGGGACAGCATGAGCAGCGGGAGCAGCCCGGCCGCGCGGTTGCAGCAGCTCTTCGAGGGGCACCGGCTCACGCCCACCCAGCGGCGCATCGCGCACTCCATGGTCCGGCGGGCCGCCGATGTGCCGTTCCTGTCCAGCGTGGAACTGGCAGAGCTGGCCGGGGTCAGTCAGCCGTCCGTCACCCGCTTCGCCGTAGCGCTCGGGTTCGACGGGTATCCGGCGCTGCGCAAGCACCTGCGGGAGGTCGCGCCCGGACCCGGCGAGGCGGCGGGCGCCGTCGACGACACGTACAACGAATACCAGCAGGCCGTACACGCGGAGATCGAGAACCTGCGGCACCTCGCCGAGCTGCTCGCCGACCCCACCCCCGTCGAGCGGGCGGGGCGTCTGCTCGCCGCGTCACGGCCGCTGCCCGTGCTCGGGTTGCGCGCCGCCTCCTCGCAGGCGCGTGGCTTCGGCTACTTCGCAGCCAAGGTCCACCCGGATGTGCGGGTGCTCGACGAGGGCGGCAGCATGCTGCGCGACCGCATCGACGCCGCGCGGCGGGCGGGGGCGAGCGCGCTGGTCTGCTTCGCGCTGCCACGCCACCCGAAGGAGGTCGTGGACGCGCTCGCGTATGCCCAGGAACAGGGCCTGACTGTGGTGTCGGTGGCCGACTCGGCGTTCGCCCCGGTGGCCAGACACAGCGATCTGCTGATTCCGGCGGCCGTCGGCACCGGGCTCGCCTTCGACACGGCGTGTGCGCCGATGCTGCTGGGGCGGGTGCTGCTGGAGGCGATGTGCGACGGCCTGCCCGACGCGCAGGCGCGGCTGGAGGAGTTCGACGCGCGGGCGGCGGCGCGCGGTCTGTTCGCCGAGTGAGCGTGTGGCCGGAGCCGGGGCGGGGAGCGGCCCTGCCGGGCGGGGACGGAAGGGCGGACGCCTCCTGACGGATGCTCGGCCAGGAGTCCCGGAATCACTGCGAATTTTCAGAAACTGCTCAGACACGGCCATTAATCTGCGCCCAGAAACAGCACCGAAGGCTGTCGAGAGGGGTACGGACGTGGGGCGCGGAGCGCAGTCGCTGGCAAGGGTGGCCGTGATCGTACGGGCCGGAGCCGTACCGCTGTGGTGGCCGGGACTGCTCGCCGCCGCGGTCGGCGCGCTCGTCCCGGGGCTCACCGGCCGGCGGATCGGCCTGCTGGCCGGAGCCGCGCTCTTCCTGGTCACCGCAGTGGTGGTGGCGCTCGTACGCGGGGGCAGGTACGCGGAACTGGCCGGCGCCGCCACCCGTGCCGGGCGGACCGACTTCCTCCAGGACCGGGCCGTGACCATACGCAACTGGCGGCGCGGGCACCGGTGGTGGCTGCTGGGCGGCTTCCTCGTGGCGATCGCCAGTGGGTTCCTGCTGCCCGGTGCCGGTGGGCTGGTACTGGCGGGTGCCGGGGCCGGTCTCTGGCTCAAGGCGGTCCGGATCGGACAGCGGGAGCGGAAGAACGACATCCTGTACTGGGTGCGGACCGACTGGGTGGCGAAGGGGCGGCCGACGGGCAGGCAGGTCGCGGCGTACCGGACGACCGGGCCGGTTGCGGGCGACGCCGCGCCCGGTGGGGCGCGGCGTCGCTGAGGGTGTGCTGCGGAGGTCAGACCTCCAGTTCGGCCTCGATCCGCTTCAGCTGGTGGCGGGCCATCGCCAGGTTGGCGCGGGCGGAGTCCAGCACCAGGTAGAGGAAGAGACCGTTGGTGCCGCGCGCCTTGAGCAGCCGGATCAGGTGGTACTGGCCGCCGAGGGTGATCAGGATGTCTTCGATCTCGTCCTTGATGCCGAGGTGTTCCATCGTGCGGAGCTTGGCACGTACGACATCGGTGTTGCCCGCGGCCGCGACGTCCAGGTTGAAGTCCTTGCCGCCGCCGAGGGTGCCCAGCGCCATGCCGCTGGTGTAGTCGACGAGTGCGACACCGAGGGTGCCCTCGATGGAGGTCATCGCTTCCTTGAGCGACGCTTCGGTGTTGGCCATGAGTGCTCGTTTCCTTTCCTTGCCGGCCGAGGTGACCGGCTCCGTTATCTGGTGTTCCTGGTGCGGATGTGACGGGTATTACGTGCGGTGCGGGAGGGGGCCGCCGGTGGGCGGGGTGCGTGGGCGAGGGGCGTGCGACGAGGGCGCGTGCGGTGCGGTGCGTCGCAGAGCGGTGTCGACCAGTTCGCCGATCCGGGTGCTCGCCCGGCGGCCTTCCAGGTGGAGCCGGCCGACGTTGATCCGGTCCTCGGCCAGGAGCGTGAGGACGGCTGAGGAGCCCGCCGCGTACGTGGCGATGTAGCCGGTCTCGCCTCGTACGAGCAGTTCGCGGAAGCCGCCCCGGCCGGTCGCCTCCGTCATCCGGAGCGCGACGCCGAGCGAGGCCGCGGTCAGTGCGGCGACGCCCTCCGCCTCCACCCCCGGGGTGTCCTGGGCCAGGACGAGTCCGTCGGTGCTGGCCGCCAGCGCGCCCGCGAGGAGCGGAACCCTGGCGCGAAGCCGCTGGAGTTCGGCCAGGACGTCCTGGACTTCGGCCTCGGGAACCATCAGTTGTCTCCTCCCGGCACGCTGTCTGAGCGCGCGTATCACAGGGCCTCCAATGCGTCTCTGAGCCGGCGCAGCAGGGCGACGTCGGGGTCGGCCGTGACCTCGGGAAGCGCGATCCGGCCGGGCGCGGAGGCGGACGGGGCCGCCGCCTGCCGGACCGCTTCGACCAGTCCGGCGGCCGTCAGCCGCCGCAGGTCGACGAGGATGTGGAACGCCGAGCGGCCCAGGTGCTGTGCGATGTCGGATGCCGTACGCACTCCGTCCACCAGGTCGAGTACGCGGCGCCGGCGCGCCGGGACGGGGGCGTCGACGGGATGGGCGGCCCGGACGAGCGGGGCGGTGTCGGTCATCGCGTCGGGCCAGATTCGGTCCAGCAGCTCCCGCCGCCGGAGCGTCTCGCGCTGCACGGCATCGACGGGGACCGGGTGTACGGGACCGATCCAGTGCGAGACCCCGTAACGGAACCGGGCGGGGGTCCGGGTGGGGGCGAGGGCGAAGAAGGCGGCGTCGTACAGCGCCCCCAGGTGGCAGAGCTCAAGCGCGCCGCCGGGTATCCGTCCGCTGTCCACCAGGTAGCGGCCGACCCGCTGCCCCGCGCCCGCCTGGGAGACCGCGTCCCACCAGCCGTCGCGGTGCAGGGTGCCGCCGGCGGTGAGCAGGATGTCGATGCCGGGTGTCGCGGGACTCTCGGCGTGCACGACCTGGCCGTCGGCGAGGTAGAGCGTGCCGCGGTCGCGCATCAGGGCGCCGGTGGCGCGCTCGGCGGCGAGGCGCTGGAGCATGGGGGAGAGGGCGGAGGCTGCTCTCACGGGGGAGGTTCCCTCGGGTGAGGTTCTGTGGGTTCTGTCCGGGGGTGTTGTCTCGGGCGCGGTGGTTCTGGTTCTCATGCCAGGACCAGCCGCTCCGCCATCTCGCTCAGCCGTATCCGGGCGAGCGCCAGGTTGCCGTCGGAACGGTCGAGCCACAGATGCAGGAAGACGCTGCTGTCGAAGGCCGTCTCGACGAATCGGAGGATGTGGTAGCCGGCGCGGGTGGTGATGATGACGTCCTCCACCGGAGGCGCCGCACCCGTATCCTTGACGGCGTTCTCGTCCGGGCCTGTTGAGGGTTCCGGGACGGAGAGGGCGAACGCGGGCTGCTCCGCCGCCATGCGCGCCACCTCGGCCGTCTCGGCGGCGGTAGCCTCGTGATCGCCGTTGGGCGAGTCGCCGATGGTGCCCAGGGCGAGACCACTCGTCCAGTCGACCACCGCGGCGCCGCGGGCACCGGGCAGCCTCATGACTTCGAGCAGGCACTCGTCGATTCCGGACACGCGGACTCCCTCCCCCGACCGGACGCACGGCTGTGACCCTGAGGCTACGCAACGTGCTCGCCCAGGGTGGGAGTTCTGGCATTTTCCATTGGTACATGCGGAAGACGATCGGAAACAGTCGGACCCGTTGACGCCCCTGTCACGTTCTGTCCGTCTTCGGCGCCGCTTCCCGCCTTCCGGGCAGGTCTTTCGGGCGCGCCTGTTGACTACAAGTATTCAGAGCGACAGGATGTGAATAGAAGCATCACAGAAGCGAGGAGGCATTGCCATGTCAGGACCCCGCCCCGTACGGGCACCGCGCGGTACGGAACTGAGCGCCCTGGGATGGCAGCAGGAAGCCGCCCTCCGCATGCTGCAGAACAACCTCGACCCCGAGGTGGCCGAGCACCCCGACAAGCTCGTCGTCTACGGCGGCACGGGCAAGGCGGCCCGCGACTGGCGCTCGTTCGACGCGATGGTGCGCACGCTGCAGACGCTCAAGCAGGACGAGACGATGCTCGTCCAGTCCGGGCGGCCGGTCGGCGTCATGCAGACCCACGAGTGGGCGCCGCGCGTCCTGATCGCCAACTCCAACCTGGTGGGCGACTGGGCGAACTGGGAGGAGTTCCGCCGCCTGGAGGCGCTCGGGCTCACCATGTACGGCCAGATGACCGCCGGGTCGTGGATCTACATCGGCACGCAGGGCATCCTGCAGGGCACGTACGAGACGTTCGCCGCCGTCGCCGCGAAGAAGTTCAACGGGACGCTGGCCGGGACGATCACCCTGACCGCCGGACTCGGCGGCATGGGCGGCGCCCAGCCGCTCGCGGTCACCATGAACGACGGCGTCGCGATCTGTATCGACTGCGACCCGCGCGCCATCGAGCGCCGCATCGAGCACCGCTACCTGGATGTGCGCGCCGACTCCCTGGAGCACGCGCTCCAGCTCGCCGTCGAGGCGCGTGACGCACGCAAGCCGCTCTCCATCGGGCTGCTCGGCAACGCGGCGGAGCTGCTGCCCCGGATGCTCGCCGAGGGCGCCCCGATCGACATCGTCACCGACCAGACCAGCGCGCACGACCCGCTCGCATACCTCCCGATCGGCGTCGACTTCGACGACATGGCCTCGTACGCCGCCGAGAAGCCCGCCGACTTCACGCAGCGGGCCCGCGAGGCGATGGCCAAGCACGTCGAGGCGATGGTCGGCTTCATGGACGCCGGGGCCGAGGTCTTCGACTACGGCAACTCGATCCGAGGCGAGGCCCAGCTGGCGGGCTACGACCGGGCATTCGACTTCCCCGGGTTCGTCCCGGCGTACATCCGGCCGCTGTTCTGCGAGGGCAAGGGCCCGTTCCGCTGGGCGGCGCTGTCCGGCGAGGCTTCGGACATCCACAAGACCGACAAGGCGATGCTCGAACTCTTCCCCGAGAACGAGTCGCTGCACCGGTGGATCAAGATGGCCGGCGAACGCGTCCACTTCCAGGGGCTGCCCGCCCGGATCTGCTGGCTCGGCTACGGCGAGCGCGACCGTGCCGGCGAGCGGTTCAACGACATGGTGGCCAGCGGTGAGCTGGCCGCGCCGCTGGCGATCGGCCGTGACCACCTGGACTGCGGGTCGGTGGCATCCCCGTACCGCGAGACCGAGGCGATGCTCGACGGGTCCGACGCGATCGCGGACTGGCCGCTGCTGAACGCCATGGTCAACGTGGCGTCCGGCGCCTCCTGGGTCTCCATCCACCATGGTGGCGGCGTCGGGATGGGGCGCTCCATCCACGCGGGGCAGGTGACCGTGGCCGACGGCACGAAGCTGGCGGGCGAGAAGATCCGCCGGGTGCTGACGAACGACCCGGGCATGGGCGTCATCCGGCATGTCGATGCCGGGTACGACATCGCGGAGTCCGTCGCCGCGGACAAGGGCGTGCGGGTGCCGATGACCGAGGGCGGGCAGTGACGGTGTCCGGCGCGGCCGGCTCGGTGGGGGGTTCGCTGTCGGGCGCGGGTTCGCCTGCGCCCACCCTCCGCCATGGCCCTGAAGGCGGGGGAGACGCCGCCCCCGCCCCGCGGAACGAAGGCTCGCAAGTCTCCTTCCAGGGCATGTGGAAGGAGCTTGCCCCCATCGGGCGGCATCCCGGGAGCGGTGGCTACCGCCGCTACGCCTGGACCGCCGCCGACGCTGACTGCCGTGTCTGGTTCCGGGCGCAGGCCGAAGCCCGTGGGCTCGAGTACGAGGTCGACCGGAACGGGAACCAGTGGGCCTGGCTCGGGGACCCGCTCGGTGACGACGCCGTCGTCACCGGGTCGCACCTCGACTCCGTGCCCGACGGCGGCGCCTTCGACGGGCCGCTCGGTGTGGTCTCCTCCTTCGCCGCGTTCGATGAACTCCGCTGCAGGGGAGCGGAGTTCACCCGTCCGTTCGCCATCACCAACTTCGGTGACGAGGAAGGGGCCAGGTTCGGGCTCGCGTGTGTCGGGTCCCGGCTCGCGGCCGGGCAGCTGACCGTCGAGAAGGCGCACCAGCTCCGCGACGGCGACGGCATCACACTGCCGCAGGCCATGGAGGCCGCCGGCTACGACCCCGAGGTGATCGGCCCGGACCCCGAACGGCTGGCCCGGATCGGTGCGTTCGTCGAGCTCCACGTCGAACAGGGGCGCTCCCTCGACCTCACCGGCGACCCGGTCGGCATCGCCTCCGCCATCTGGCCGCACGGCCGCTGGCGGTTCGACTTCCGGGGTGAGGCCAACCACGCGGGCACCACCCGGCTCGTGGACCGGCGCGACCCGATGCTCACGTACGCCGAGACCGTGCTGGCTGCCCGCCGCGAGGCGCAGCTCACCGGTGCCCTGGCCACCTTCGGCAAGATCGCGGTCGAGCCGAACGGGGTGAACGCCATCCCCTCGCTCGTCCGGGGCTGGCTCGACTCGCGCGCCGCCGACCAGGACACCCTCGACGCCGTCGTCACCGGCATCGAGCGGGCCGCCCGGGAACACGCCGAGCGCGCGGGCATCGATCTCGATGTCGTACGGGAGTCCTTCACGCCCGTCGTGGAGTTCCAGCACGCCCTGCGCGACGAACTCGGCAAGATCCTGACGGGCAGGGGCGGCGACGACTCGGGCCGCGCCGTGCCCGTCCTCGGCACCGGCGCCGGGCACGATGCGGGTATTTTGTCCGCTTCGGTCCCTACCGCCATGCTGTTCGTACGGAACCCCACCGGGATCTCGCACTCGCCGGCCGAACACGCCGCCGAGGACGACTGCGTGGCCGGGGTGATCGCACTCGCCGATGTACTGGAAGGGCTCGCGTGCAGCTGACAACGACACCGACGGGAAAGCGCGACACCGCGACCTTCTGGCTGTCCCACGCCTGGCTCGGCACCCATGTCGAGCCGGGCGTCGCCCTGGACGTCGCGGACGGGCGGATCGCCGGGGTGCGTACCGGCGTCGGCGCCCCGCCGCCGGGCGCCACCGTGCTGCGCGGGCTCACTCTTCCCGGACTCGCCAACGCCCACTCGCACGCCTTCCACCGCGCCCTGCGCTCCACCGTCCAGGTCGGCTCCGGCACCTTCTGGACCTGGCGCGAGCTCATGTACCAGGTCTCGTCCAGGCTCACCCCCGAGACGTACTACGACCTCGCCCGCGCCGTGTACGCCGAGATGGCGCTGGCCGGCATCACCGCCGTCGGTGAGTTCCACTATCTGCACCACGCGCCGGGCGGAGTGCCGTACAACAACCCGAACGCGATGGGCGAGGCCCTGATCGCCGCCGCCGACGCGGCCGGTATCCGGATCACGCTGCTGGACACCGCCTATCTCGCCGCCGGGTTCGGGCAGCAGCCCAACCAGTACCAGCTGCGGTTCTCCGACACCACGGCCGAGGCCTGGGCCGAACGCGCTTCCCTCCTGAAGGACACCGACCACGCCCTGATCGGCGCGGCCGTCCACTCCGTGCGCGCCGTGCCCGCCGGGCAGCTCGCCACCGTGGCCGCGTGGGCCGAGGGGCGGCGGGCCCCCCTCCATGTCCACCTCTCCGAACAGGTTGCGGAGAACGAGGCCTGCCAGGCCGCCCACGGCTGTTCCCCCACCCGGCTGCTCGCCGACCACGGGGTCCTGGGCCCGCGCACCACCGGCGTCCACAACACCCACCTCAGCGGTGAGGACATCACGCTGCTCGGCTCCTCGGCCACCGGCACCTGCATGTGTCCCACCACCGAACGCGACCTCGCCGACGGCATCGGCCCCGCCGTAGCCCTCCAGCGCGCGGGCTCGCCGCTCTCCCTGGGCAGCGACAGCCACGCCGTGATCGACCTCTTCGAAGAGGCCCGCGCGATGGAGCTCAACGAGCGGCTGCGCACCCGGACCCGCGGCCACTGGACCGCGGCCGCACTGCTGCGCGCCGCCACCGCCGACGGGCACGCCGCACTCGGCCGTCCCGACGCGGGCACCCTCGAACCGGGCGCCTTCGCCGACTTCACCACCGTCGCCCTGGACTCCGTCAGAACCGCGGGACCGGCGCCCCGACTGGCGGCCGAAGCAGCCGTATTCGCCGCCTCCGCCGCCGATGTGCGGCATACGGTCGTGGCAGGCCGGCACATCGTCCGGGACGGGCAGCACGCGCTCGTCGAGGACGTACCCGCAGCACTCGCCTCGGCCGTCGCCGTCCTGCACGACTGACGCCGGACCCTCGCAAGGAGAGCAGTCACCCGATGACGACGACCGCCATCACCAACATCGCCAGTCTGGTCACCAACGACCCCTCCCTCGGTGACAATTCCCCCCTGGGCCTGATCCTGGACGCGGCCGTCGTCATCGAGGGCGACCGCGTCGTCTGGACCGGCGAGTCGAGCAAAGCACCCGCCGCTGACGACGCCGTCGACGCGAGCGGCCGCGCGGTGATCCCGGGGTTCGTCGACTCCCATTCGCATCTCCTCTTCGCGGGCGACCGCACCCAGGAGTTCAACGCCCGGATGTCCGGCCGTCCCTACACCGCGGGCGGCATCAGGACCACGGTCGCCGCCACCCGCGCCGCCACCGACGACGAGCTGTCCGCCAACGTCGTCCGGTATCTGACCGAGGCACTCCGCCAGGGCACCACCACGTTCGAGACCAAGTCCGGCTACGGGCTCACCGTCGAGGACGAGGCCCGCGCCCTGCGTATCGCCGCCCGCCACACCGACGAGGTCACCTACCTCGGCGCCCACGTCGTGTCCCCCGACTACGCCGACGATCCTGCCGGGTACGTCGACCTGGTGACCGGACCGATGCTCGACGCCTGTGCGCCGTACGCCCGTTGGGTCGACGTCTTCTGCGAGAAGGGCGCGTTCGACGGCGACCAGGCCCGCGCGATCCTGACCGCCGGCATGGCCAAGGGCCTTCACCCCCGCGTCCACGCCAACCAGCTCGGCTACGGTCCCGGTGTCCAGCTCGCCGTCGAGCTCGACGCCGCGTCGGCCGACCACTGCACCCACCTGACCGACGCCGACGTCGACGCCTTGGCCCAGAGCGACACCGTGGCCACGCTCCTGCCCGGCGCCGAGTTCTCCACCAGGGCCGACTGGCCCGACGCCCGTCGGATCCTCGACGCGGGAGCCACCGTCGCGCTCTCCACGGACTGCAACCCGGGCTCGTCGTTCACCTCTTCCGTGCCGTTCTGCATCGCCCTCGCCGTACGCGACATGGGCATGACTCCGGACGAGGCCCTCTGGTCCGCCACCGCGGGCGGCGCCGCGGCCCTGCGCCGCACGGACATCGGCCGCATCGCTCCCGGGGCCCGCGCCGACCTGGTCCTCCTCGACGCCCCCAGCCATGTCCACCTCGCCTACCGGCCGGGTGTCCCGCTGGCCCAGGCGGTCTGGCAGCGCGGCGAACGCGCGCTCTGACCGCGTCGGCAGGCTCCGACACCACGTCAGTCATGCGGAAGGACCTGCCCGTTGCCGGGTCAGGTCCTTCTGCATGGTGAGGCCGCGCAACGGCGCGGAACGTGCCGGGGAATCATTCCTCCAGCGTCAGGCCCTTCCTGAGCTTGACCAGCGTCCGGGAGAGCAGCCGCGAGACGTGCATCTGGGAGATGCCGAGCTCCTCGCCGATCTCCGACTGCGTCATGTTGGCGACGAAGCGGAGCGAGAGGATCTGCCGGTCGCGGCCGGGCAGCGAGGCGATCAGCGGCTTCAGGGACTCGATGTACTCGACACCTGCGAGTCCGTGGTCCTCGTAGCCGATCCGGTCGGCCAGCGCACCCTCGGTGTCGTCCTCCATGGGCTTGGCGTCGAGTGAGCTCGCGGTGTACGCGTTGCTCGCGGCCATGCCCTCGACGACCTCGTCGTCGGTGAGTCCGAGGCGGTCGGCGAGTTCGCCCACGGTGGGCGCCCGGTCCAGGTGCTGGGCGAGTTCGTCGCCCGCCTTGGCCAGGTCGATCCGCAACTCCTGCAGTCGTCGCGGGACGCGCACGGACCAACTGGTGTCGCGGAAGAAACGCTTGATCTCGCCGATGATGGTGGGCATCGCGAAGGTGGGGAACTCGACGCCCCGGCTGAGCTCGAACCGGTCGATCGCCTTGATCAGGCCGATGGTGCCGACCTGGACGATGTCCTCCATCGGTTCGCTGCGGGAGCGGAACCGGGAGGCGGCGAACTTGACCAGGGCCAGGTTGAGTTCGACGAGCGTGTTGCGTACGTACGCGTGCTCATGGGTGCCCTCTTCGAGGGATTCGAGCCGCGCGAAGAGCGTCTTGGAAAGCGCTCTGGCGTCCAGCGGACCCACTTCGGAGTACGGCGGGATCTCGGGAAGGTCGTCGAGACCGTCGCCGATGCTGCTGGTTGTGCTGGTGTTGCGGGCGGTGCTGGTGTTGCTGCTGCGCGGGCCGGGTACGGCAACCGTTGCAGGGGAGTCTGATTCGGTCAGTCCCTGAGGACATGCTGACGTTGCGTTGTGGGTACGCGTTCCGTCGAGCCGGGGCGACATGGTCTCCTCCATCGTTCTCGGCATATGGCTGCCGATGCCCTTACGTGTTCCTGCGGTGAAGCGGCGCCTCCAAGCCGGCCGTGTTTCGGGTGTCCTCCTACCCTTACCCGGTCCGGGCGGCGAGTTACAACTGCCAATTGATGTCAAATGTCCGGTTTGTAGGGTTCCTTGGCTACCGCGTGGCGTACGGAACGCGTACTGTTTTACGAAAGCCGGTGACGGCTGCACGCGCAACCGCATGCACGGTGACAGTCGGTGACGCGTGAGCGATGATGCAGGTAGTGACACAGGCAACCGCGAACGGTGAAGAGGGACGGGCATGGACCGCCAGACGGTCGGCAGTGCGAGCCGGGGTCGACTTCAGGTCGAGGCCCGGACCGAGGGGCGCAGTGAGGTCGTGACGCCGGTGGGTGAGCTGGATCACCACACCGCGGACCTGCTCCGCGAGCCCTTGGAGAGCGCGGTCGAGCAAGGGCGGGTGCGCCTGGTGGTCGACTGTTCGCGACTCGAATTCTGTGATTCCACCGGGCTGAATGTGCTGCTCGGTGCCCGCCTCAAGGCGGAGGCGGCCGGGGGAGGGGTCCATTTGGCCGGAATGCTGCCGGTGGTGGCGAGGGTCTTCGAGATCACCGGGGCCGAGGCGGTCTTCACCGTCCACGACTCCCTTGAAGAGGCTCTGGACACCTGATCGTGGTGCGGCATGTGGCATCGGGAGTCACGTGTGTCGCCCGATGCCACGCGATCCGCGTAGGCGAAGTGGGTGTTGTCACGATTCGGGCGGGCAGGAGAGACCTCGCGAGCCCGGAACGACCTGCACACTCTGTAGCTGGCCGGTACCTGTACCGAGCCTGTGTCGGCGCCCGCAGCGGTCCCGAATCTGTATCTGTATCTGTTCGATGGCGACATGGTGAATCGGTGAGGTGAAGCGCTGATGAGCACCACCCGGCAGCATCAGCCGGGCGACCTCGGCCGCGAGCCGGAGGGCACGGGCGACAGCTCCGACGCACCCTCCGCCGAGTCGGTCGAGCGACAGTGGCGCACGCTGCCGCTGCGGCAGGTCAGCGGCATCGTGCCGGCGGCCCGCGATTTCGCCCGCCAGGCACTCCACGACTGGGGCTGGCTGCCTGCGTCGAGCGCCGACCGCCGAGCGGCTGCCGAGGACGTCCTGCTGGTCGTCTCCGAGCTGGTCACCAACGCCTGCCTGCACGCGGAGGGGCCCGAGGAGCTGCGCATCGGCTGCACCTCGAAGGTGCTGCGGGTGGAAGTTCTCGACGGCGGAGCGGGACAGCCCGCACCCCGCACCCCGCACCGTGCCGGCCGGCCCGGCGGGCACGGCATGTTCATCGTCCAGCGGCTCTGTCTGGACTGGGGGGTTCTGCGGGTGCCGGGTGAACCCGGCAAGACGGTCTGGGCGGAGCTGGCCGTCCCCGCGTAGTCACGGGCCGGCCCCCGACTCCGTACCCCTGAATTCGTATCCCCGAGGAGCGCGCCGGATCGGCGCGCTCTTTGTCTTCCCTCCACAAGGCCTCAGGCGTACCTTGAGCGCCCAATCTGATGTGTCGTCAGTAACTTGCGTCGATGTGATGCGGCGTGCGGCGACCACCGGCAGGAGGGGAACTCGAGGTGTCGTACCCGAAGCGAACAGCTCTCGCCCTGACGTCCGCGCTGGCCGGCTCGGTGGTGCTGCTGGCCGCGCCCGCCGCACACGCCACGGTCGTGGACGTCGACTACCAGTGCAAGACCCCGATCGGGGACAAGAGTGCCGTATCGCCCATCGACATCAAGGGCGTCAAGAGCGGCAGCGGTTACACGCTCACGATGTCCTTCCAGAAGGGCGTCTCGTCCAGCCCCGTCGAACTGGGCAAGGGCGCCATGAAGCCCAGCGCGGTGATCCGGCTGGGTGGCGCCGAATCCGGCCAGGTGCAGGTCTCGGGCCCGGCGAACGCGGCGGCGATCCCGGCCAACACCCCCATCAAGATCAGTGACTTGACGGGTACGTACACCCCGAAGAAGAGCGGCAAGGTCAGCTTCACCGCGGGGGTGCTCACCATCAAGGCACTCGGCACGACCACGACCTGCACCCCGGGCAACAGCCCCAAGCCGTCGCTGGAGCTCGATGTGACGGCAGCGGCCGGCGGCGCGCAGAACCCGTCGGACGACGGCGGCCAGCTGCCGAAGACCGGTCCGCTGGACTCCGCGATGGCGCTCGGGACACTCGGCGGCACGGTGCTGCTGACCGGTGCGGCCGGAGTGCTGTGGCTGACCCGGCGAGGGCAGCGGGCCGCGGGCTGAGCCACGAGCCGCGCCACCCCATGGCCGATACGGCCGCAGTCCCCGTCCGCGCACCGTGCGTACACGCCAGCTCGGTACGCACCAGCTCTGTACGCACCAGGGAGCCCCGCCCATGCCGTCGTCGACCGGTCACGCCGCCCGAGCCGTTCTCGCCGTCCTGCTGTGCGCCTTCGCCATGAACCCGGCGGCGGCCGTCGAGCGGGCGGACAGTGCCACGGACTGGACGGCCCGGCCCGTCGCGAGCGGCCCCGCGACCCGGACCGGCGAGGACGGCGGCAGACGGTACTTCTACCTGGAGGGTGTGCCCGGCACCGTCCTGCAGGACCGGCTCGCCGTCACCAACCCGGGCCGCACCCCGGTCACCGTGCGGCTGCGCGGGGCCGACGCGTACAACGCCGAGGACGGTGAATTCGCGGCACGCGGATCAAAGGGCTCCACCGGGACCGGCGCCTGGCTGCGGCTCGCGGCGGACCGGGTGACCGTGCCCGCCCGTACCCGTGCCGAAGTGCCGTTCTCCGTCACCGTGCCGACAAGTGCACCACCGGGCGACCACCCCGGCGCGATAGTCGCCGAGGGCGCCGGCCGTTCGGTCGGCGTACGCGTCCATCTCCGGGTCAGCGGGCCGACCCTGGCCGCACTGACCGTCGAGGACGTCACCGTGTCCGGCCGGACCATTCACTACACCCTCGTCAACCGTGGCAATGCGGCCCTCGCCCCGCACCTTGCCGTCAGCGCGGACGGGGTGTTCGGCACGCTGCTGCGGCGTGAGGCCCGGTCCCTGCCGGTGGAGCTGCTGCCCGGACAGCGGGCGAAGCTCACCGAAGCGTGGCGGGACGTCCCCGCCCTCGACTCCGTCACCGTCCGGCTGCGGGTCACTGCCGCGGGCGGCGCGCACAGCGAGGCGACGGGCTCGGCGGTCCTCGTCCCGTGGGTGCCGGTGACCGTCGGCGTACTGCTGTTCCTGGCCGCGGCCGCGGCGGCCGGGTACCGGCTGCGGCGCAGACAGCGGCGGCCGCCGGACGGCGACGGCCCGGTATCTCGACCCACGTCGGACGAAAGGCACTTGGTGAAGGCGGGAGCGGACAGGTGAGACGACAGACCGGACACGTGGGTCGACGGACCGGACCGGCATCCCTCGGGCGCGGCAGCCACCGATGGGCCACCGCGCTGCTCGTGGCCCTGGTGCCCGCCCTGCTGCTCCTCCCCGCACCAGGGGCCCGCGCGGCGGACGGAAAGCCCGCGGTCACTCTCTCGAAACAGCAGGCCGGCAAGGGCGGTGAGATCACCGTCAAAGGCACCGGCTGGCGGCCCCACACCTTGCTGATGATGCTGATCTGCGGGCAGTCCGCGCCCGGCAGGGGCGTCATCGGTGGCACCAACTCCTGCTCCAACGCCGACGGACGCGCCGTCACCACCGACACCAAGGGCGCCTTCAGCAAGAGGATGCCCGTCGCCGAGCCCCCCGAGCCGTGCCCGTGCGTGGTGCATGTCGCCACGGTCACCGGGGAACAGGCCACCGCCGACGCCGTGTTCGTCGTCGCCGGCCACCCGGTCGCTCCGCTGCCGAAGCAGACCGAGGGCGGGAAGCTCGCCGTGCTCGCCACGACCCGGCTGGAGGGCGACAGCGGCATCCTCACCTGGTTCGGTGCCCCGCCCGCACGGAGGCTCGTCCTCACCGTCGGCAACCTCGGCACGGCACCCGTCAAGGACCCGGTCTTCCAGGTCGGTACGGCGCACGGCGTCTTCGCCCCGCAGTGGGAGGAACAGCAGTGGCGCGGCACCATCGCGCCCGGCCGCAAGGCGCAGATCAAACTCCCGGTCGAACTGACGGCGGGCGCGCACGGCGACTACCAGATCTCCCTGCGGTACGGGACGAAGGTGCTGGCCGAACAGCCGTGGGGGGTGGGCCGGCCGTGGGGCGTCACCCTCTTCTGGATCCTGCTCTGCGTCGTCGTACCGGCCGCCGTGTTCCGGATCGGCATGGCGATCGTCGACAAGGTCCGGCCCCGCACCCCGCATGCCTCGGTCCGGGCCGGACGTCACCGCCACCCACAGCTCACCGACGTGACCGCGAAGCTCCCGACGCTGCGCCGGACACCTGGCACCACCCCTGTGAACCCCGCGACGGAGGACCGGGCGGGACGCACCGGGTCCGCCGCGGGCGCCACGGCCGCGCTGCCGTGGTTCACACCCGAATCCGCACCGTCAGAGAACAGACCCACGACGAAGGGACATTCGTGAGCACCCAACGGAGGATGAGCGCGGCCGGAGTCGCGCTGATGCTCGGCGGCGCGGGGATCCTGCTGGCCGCGAGCCCGGCACAGGCCGCCGACGTCTCGTACAAGACGGAGTGCATTCCACCGGCCATCTCCGGGCTGCCGCCCGTACAGGGCACGACCGAGGTACAGCTGACCGCGCCCGCCGAGGCGAAGGTCGGGGACACGGTCGAGGTGGTGTGGAAGACGGTCGCGGCCGCTTCCGGCAACCCCGACGTCCTCGATCTGGACAAGGACACGGTCAAGCCGACCGGCACGATCAAGGTGGGCGGCGCGGCCGGTGGCGACCTGCCGATGGAAGGGCCCCGGCAGAACCCGCCGATCCCCAAGAACAGCCCCATGGTGCTGCCCGACATGAAGGGCATGCTGAAGCTGGAGAAGGCCGGCGAGATCACGCTGACGCCGGACGCGTACAACATCAACGTCTCCAAGCCGATCTCCACCGACACCAAGTGCTCCCCGAAGGAGACCGTGCAGCCGGGCGCGACGATCAAGGTCACGGACGGCGGCGGTACGACGGCGGGCGGCACGACCACCGGTACGACAGTGGGTGGCACCATCGCCGGTACGACGGTCGGTGGCACCATCTCCGGCACGACCACCGGCACGACCACCGGCACGACCACCGGTTCCACCACCGCGGGCGGGACGACGGCCGACGGCGGGACCACGGCGGGCACGACGGCCGGCGGTGCGGACACCGGAGGCGCGGACTCCGGCGGCACCACCGCCGGGTCGAGCGGTGGCGGCGGCGGTCAGACCGACTTCGAGGGCAAGGAGGTGTCCGTCGCGTACGCCTGCAAGACGCCGATCGGTGACAAGAACGCCACCTCCCCGGTGAAGATCAACGCGAAGAAGAACGGCGGCAGCTTCGACCTCACGGTGAAGTTCAGCAAGTCGGTCATGGACAGTCCCGCCGACATCCCGGCCGATTCGGTGAAGCCCTCCATGGAGGTCAAGCTCGGCGGAGCCGACAAGGGCACGGTCCATGTCGAGGGTCCCACCAACAAGGAGCCCATCAAGTCCGGCGATCCGATCGAGATCCCCGATCTCACCGGTACGTACAAGCCGGGCGCAAGCGGCAAGTCCACTCTCAGCCCGGGTGTACTGACCGTGATGGCGCTCGGCACGACGACGACCTGCACCCCACCCGCCGATGTCGCGGTCTCCCTGGAGCTGGACACCTCGTCCCAGCCCGGCGGGGCCGCCGGCGGCTCGGACGCGGGCGGAGCCACGAGCGGCGGCGGTACGGACTCCGGCGGCGGGCTGGCCGCCACCGGCGCCGAGGACAACGGCACTTTGCGCGCGCTCGGCCTGGTCGCCGGTACGGCGATCCTGCTGGGCGGCGCCGTGTTCACGTTCACCCCCTGGCGCCGGCTGCGCGGCACCCGGTGAGCTGAGCTCCGTACAGGGCAACGCGAAGGGCCGTCCCACCGGTCAACCGGTGGGACGGCCCTTCGTACGAGCGGTCAGCGCATCAGCGATCGGTGCGTCAGCGCACGTCGCCCATGAGCTGCTTGACCTTGTTGCGGTACATGAAGATCGCGACACCCGCAGCCGCCGCGAGGGCGGCCTGCAGCGTGACCACACCGGTTCCGTTGAGGTCGACACCCGCGATGGAGAGCAGACCCGTGGTGCAGTCACCGGCGGTGACGGCCAGGAACCAGACACCCATCATCTGGCTGGCGTACTTGGCCGGAGCCATCTTCGTGGTGACGGACAGGCCCACCGGGGACAGCGTCAGCTCGGCGACCGTCTGGACGAAGTAGATCGCGACCAGCCACATCGCGGCGGCCTTGTGGCCGTCCGTGGCGATCATCAGCGGAGCCAGGAAGAGGAAGAACGACGCACCGACCAGCACCAGACCGGAGCTGAACTTCACGATGGTGCTCGGCTCCTTGCCACGGCGGTTCAGCGCCAGCCAGAAGGCGGCGAAGACCGGGGCCAGCGCCATGATCAGGACCGGGTTGACCGACTGGTACCAGGAGACCGGGAAGTCCCACCCGAAGACGCTGTTCTCGGCCGAGGAGTCGGCGAAGATCGCGAGCGTCGAACCGCCCTGGTCGTAGATCATCCAGAAGATGGCGGCGGCGACGAAGAACCAGATGTAGCCGGACATCTTCGACTGCTCGGCGGCGCTGAGCTCCTTGTCGCGCTTGATGCGCGCCAGGACCACGATCGGAATGATCAGACCGGCGACGGTGATCGGGACCAGGATCCAGTTGAGCGTGTAGACGCCGGTGACCACGGTGACGATGTAGAAGACCGCGGCGACGGCCATCCAGATCATGGCCTTGCGCAGCGTGCTCGCACGCTCGGCGGCGGACAGCGGCTTCGGGACGACGAGGCTGCGCTCGTTGAGGTGGCGGGTGCCCAGCAGGAACTGGATGAGACCCAGCGCCATGCCGGCCGCGGCGAGCGCGAAGCCCAGGTGCCAGTTCACGTTCTCGCCGACGGTGCCGATGGCCAGCGGCGCGGCGAAGGCGCCGACGTTGATGCCCATGTAGAAGATCGTGAAGCCACCGTCACGGCGCGGGTCGTCCGGGCCGTCGTAGAGCTGGCCGACCATCGTCGAGATGTTGGACTTCAGCAGACCGGAGCCTATGGCCACCAGGCCGAGACCCGCGAAGAACGTGCCCTGCGTGGGCAGCGCCAGCGCGAGGTGGCCGATCATGATGACCGCACCGGCGACGGCGACGGTCTTGCGGGGACCCCAGACGCGGTCACCGAACCAGCCACCGGGCATCGCGAGCAGGTACACCAGCGACACGTAGACCGAGTAGATCGCCGTGGCCGTGGCCGGGTTCATGTGAAGCCCGTTGGGGGCGATCAAGTAGAGGGGGAGCAGGGCCCTCATGCCGTAATAGCTGAAACGCTCCCACATCTCGGTCATGAAGAGAGTGGCCAGGCCGCGGGGGTGGCCGAAGAAGGTCTTCTCGGAGCCGGACGTGCTGGCTGAGTCCTTCGTCAGGCTGGACGCCATGGTCGATCCTTGCTTGCTCGGGACGCGACGCCTTGTGAGCGTTGAGCGCCCGGTGGGGGGAGGCCGGCACCGATGTGGCTGCGCCCACCCCTCACGCCTGAGAGGGGATTCGCTCCGGACCCCGTACCTGGTACGGAGTCGGAGTCGGGGGACCGACCGCATCGGGATCCACGCCCGGAGTGCTCATTGCGCTCCGGGCCCGGCCACAGGTCATTCACTGAACCAAAAGGCTGGCGAGTACCAGCCCGCATACAAAAGAGACCTTCGGCGCTTAAAGCTGCCCAAAGGTCCTTGAGTAGTGCAACAGGCGTCGAGCCACCATACGACACCACAGTGCCGGATATGGAAGGACTTGAGAGATGGATCACAGGGATGAATGCAACCAGACTCGCATATTCGAAGGCACGCCTCGGTTCGGGCCGCGGACCCGCAGGCCTTGTCGATCACCTCACGACAGCCGCCTCATGCGGACTACCATCACCCCATGACCCGTGTACTGCTCGCCGAGGACGACGCCTCCATCTCGGAGCCCCTGGCTCGCGCCCTGCGTCGGGAGGGTTACGAGGTCGAAGTCCGCGAAGACGGCCCGACCGCTCTCGACGCCGGTCTCCAGGGCGGCATCGACCTGGTCGTGCTCGACCTGGGCCTGCCCGGGATGGACGGCCTCGAAGTGGCCCGAAGGCTCCGCGCCGACGGCCACACCGTGCCGATCCTGGTGCTCACCGCCCGCGCCGACGAGGTGGACACCGTCGTCGGCCTGGACGCCGGAGCCGACGACTACGTCACCAAGCCGTTCCGCCTGGCCGAGCTCCTCGCCCGGGTCCGGGCGCTGCTCCGGCGCGGCGCCACGGAGCCCTCGCCGCAGCCCGCCACGCACGGCGTGCGGATCGACGTCGAGTCGCACCGGGCCTGGATGGGCGATGAGGAACTCCAGCTCACCGCGAAGGAGTTCGACCTGCTGCGGGTCCTGGTCCGCGACGCGGGCCGGGTCGTCACCCGCGACCAGCTGATGCGCGAGGTCTGGGACACCACCTGGTGGTCGTCGACGAAGACCCTCGACATGCACATCTCCTGGCTCCGCAAGAAGCTCGGCGACGATGCCGCCAACCCCCGCTACATCGCGACCGTCCGGGGCGTCGGCTTCCGCTTCGAGAAGAGCTGACGTACAGAAACAGTCATGCGCCGCCGACTGATCAACTCCACCCTCGCCGTGGTGCTCGTGGTGATCGCCGTCTTCGGCGTCTCCCTCGTCATCGTCGAGACCCGCACCATCAGCAACAGCGCCCAGGAGAGCGTCGACTCCGAGGCGCTGCGGCTGATCAGCGTCGTCGAGAGCCGGCTCCTCGGGGCCGAGCGGATCAACCCCTCGGTGCTGGCCGAACAGGTCGACGACAACCGGTACGCGCTCGTCAGGATCCCCGGACGTGCCCCCCTCGAGGTGGGCACGCGCCCCACCGGCAGAGTGATCAGCAGTACGGCGTCGGGGGAGCAGGGCGAGAAGGTCACCGTCGAGGAGTCCAGCTCGGCCGTCACCCGCGAGGTCGGCCGCACCCTGATGATCATCGGTGCGGTGGCGCTGCTCGCGATCGTCTCCGCGGTGCTCCTCGCGGTACGCCAGGCCAACAAACTGGCCTCGCCGCTCACCGACCTCGCCGAGACGGCGGAACGCCTGGGCTCCGGCGACCCGCGACCGCGCCACAAGCGGTACGGGGTGCCGGAACTGGACCGGGTCGCCGACGTCCTCGACTCCTCCGCCGAGCGGATCGCGCGGATGCTGACCGCGGAACGCAGGCTCGCCGCCGACGCTTCCCACCAGCTCCGCACCCCGCTGACCGCGCTCTCCATGCGGATCGAGGAGATCTCCGTCACCGACGACCCGGACACGGTGAAGGAAGAGGCGAACTTCGCCCTCACCCAGGTCGAGCGCCTCACCGACGTGGTGGAACGGCTGCTGACCAATGCCCGCGACCCGCGCACCGGCTCCGCGGTCGTCTTCGACCTCGACGAGGTCGTCAAGCAGCAGATCGAGGAGTGGCGTCCGGCCTACCGCGGCGAGGGCCGCGCCATCGTCCGCTCCGGCAAGCAGGGCCTGCGGGCCGTCGGCACCCCGGGTGCGGTCGCCCAGGTGCTGGCCGCACTGATCGAGAACTCACTGATGCACGGTGGTGGCACGGTGGCGCTGCGCACCCGGGTCACCGGCAACCAGGCGGTCATCGAGGTGACTGACGAGGGCCCCGGGGTCCCGCCCGACCTGGGTGCCCGGATCTTCGAGCGGACGATCAGCGGCCGCAACTCCACGGGGATCGGCCTGGCGGTGGCCCGCGACCTGGCCGAGGCCGACGGCGGCCGTCTGGAACTGCTCCAGCAGCAGCCGGCGGTCTTCGCCCTGTTCCTGAGCCGGGTGCCCGTCCCCCGCCTGGAACCGGAACGCCCGGTGCGCTGACTCGAGCGAGTCCGGACCCGCACCTGCGCAGTACGGCATCGGACGGGACAGAGCCCGTCGAGGGGGTTCCCCCATGTCCTTGAGGTCATGGGGGAGATCGAGTGCAGACCGGTCACCGGGCGGCCCCGGTGCCTCAGCGCCGTACCGCTTCCGCCGGCGCCACCGGAGCCTGCCCCTGCGCCACCACACCTGCACCGTCCTTGGCCGGCAGCGCCTTGAAGACCCAGCTCCGGTAGGACCAGAACCGGAACAGCGTCGCGATCCCGATTCCGAGGATCTTGAACACGTTGCTCTGGACAGGGCTGTTCCACCCGAATCCGTACGTCGCCGTGTACAGCACACCGTTCTCGATCACCGCGCCCACCGCGCTGAACAGCAGGAACAGCATCAGCTCCCGGGTCCGGCCGGTCTTGTCACGATCCCGGTACGTCCAGTAGCGGAAGCCCACGTAGTTGAAGAGGATGGCGACGAACGTCGCCAGCAGGCTGGCCCGCACCACCTGGAGGTTCGTGGTGTGCCGCAGCAGGTTGAAGACCGCGATATTGACCAGCAGACCCAGCGCACCGACGGCGCCGAACTTGGCGACCTCCCGGGCCAGCCGATCCAGCCGGGTTCGCAGTGCGCCCCGTTCGCTCATGGTGATCGCTCAGCCCCGTCCGTGGATTCGGTCAACCCGGTCATGCTAACCAGCACCCCTGTGGGATGCCTGTGAGCTGACGCAGAACCCGGCGACGCGGAGCCGTCACAGGACCGCGTGGAACCGTCACGGGACCGCCCGCAGGGGCGTCGTCCGGTTGTTCCCGGGACGCCGGATACCCTGGAGGAGTGACGTTTCCGGTAGTCGGCATGGTCGGCGGCGGTCAGCTCGCCCGTATGACCCACGAGGCGGGTATCCCCCTCGGCATCAAATTCAAGCTCCTCAGCGACACCCCGCAGGACTCGGCGGCCCAGGTGGTGAACGAAGTCGTCGTCGGCGACTATCGCGACCTGGACACGCTGCGTGCCTTCGCGCGCGGCTGTGACGTGATCACCTTCGATCACGAGCACGTCCCGACCGAGCACCTGCGGGCCCTGGAGGCGGACGGCATCCCCGTGCGCCCCGGTCCCGACGCGCTGGTGCACGCCCAGGACAAGGGGGTGATGCGCGCCAAGCTCTCGGAGATCGGTGTGCCCTGCCCCCGCCACCGCATCGTGACGGACCCGGCCGACGCCGCGGCGTTCGCGGCCGAGGTCGGTGGCTTCCCCGTCATCCTGAAGACGGTCCGCGGCGGCTACGACGGCAAGGGTGTCTGGGTGGTCCGCTCCGAGGCGGACGCGGCCGAACCGTTCCGGGCCGGCGTCCCGGTCCTCGCCGAGGAGAAGGTCGACTTCGTACGGGAGCTGGCGGCGAACATCGTCCGCTCGCCGCACGGCCAGGCCGTCGCCTACCCGGTCGTCGAGTCGATCCAGGTCGACGGCGTCTGCGACACGGTCATCGCTCCGGCCCCCGAACTGAGCGAGAAGCTCGCCGGCGAGGCCCAGCAGCTGGCCCTCCGGGTCGCCGCCGAGCTCGGCGTCGTCGGACACCTCGCGGTCGAACTCTTCGAGACCGGCGACGGCCGCATCCTCGTCAACGAGCTCGCGATGCGCCCGCACAACTCCGGGCACTGGACCCAGGACGGCGCGATCACCTCGCAGTTCGCCAACCACGTCCGGGCCGTCCTCGACCTGCCGCTCGGCGACCCGCGCCCGCGTGCCACCTGGACGGTCATGTCCAACGTCCTCGGCGGCGACTACCCGGACATGTACCAGGGTTACCTGCACTGCATGGCCCGCGACCCGCAGCTCAAGATCCACATGTACGGCAAGGACGTCAAGCCCGGCCGCAAGGTCGGGCACGTCAACACCTACGGCGACGACCTGGCGGACGTGCGGGAGCGCGCCCGGCACGCGGCCGACTACCTGCGAGGAACGATCACCGAATGACTTCCCCCGCCTCCGCCGCGCCCGTCGTCGGCATCGTCATGGGCTCGGACTCCGACTGGCCCGTCATGGAAGCAGCGGCCAAGGCCCTCGACGAGTTCGAGATCCCCTACGAGGTCGACGTCGTCTCCGCCCACCGGATGCCGCGCGAAATGATCGCGTACGGGGAGAACGCGGCGGACCGCGGCCTCAAGGCGATCATCGCGGGCGCGGGCGGCGCCGCCCACCTGCCCGGCATGCTGGCTTCCGTCACCCCGCTGCCCGTCATCGGCGTCCCGGTCCCGCTGAAGTACCTGGACGGCATGGACAGCCTGCTCTCCATCGTGCAGATGCCGGCCGGTGTCCCGGTCGCGACCGTCTCGGTCGGCGGCGCACGCAACGCGGGCCTGCTCGCCGCGCGCATCCTCGCCGCCCACGACGGCGAGCTGCTTGCCCGGATGCGGGAGTTCCAGCAGGAGCTGAACGACCAGGCGACGGAGAAGGGCAAGCGGCTGCGCAACAAGGTCGAGGGCAGCGACTCCTTCGGCTTCGGCAAGTAGCGGCAGAGGGGGAGGGCGACCATGGATCACAGCGCCGACAGCATCGCGGACCACACGGCCGACCGCAGCGCGGAACGGCTCACCCGGGCCGGGGAACTGCTTGCCGAGTACCCCGTCGTCGACGGCCACAACGACCTGCCCTGGGCACTGCGGGAGCAGGTCGGCTACGACCTGGACGCCCGGGACATCGCCACCGACCAGTCCGCCCACCTCCACACCGACATCCGACGGCTGCGCGCCGGTGGCGTCGGCGCCCAGTTCTGGTCCGTCTACGTGCGGTCCGACATGGCCGGTGACACCGCCGTCAGCGCCACCCTCGAGCAGATCGACGTGGTCGCCGAGCTGCTGGACCGCCACCGCGCCGACCTGCGGCGTGCCCTGACCGCCGACGACATGGAGGCGGCCCGCGCCGAGGGCCGTATCGCCTCCCTGATGGGCGCCGAGGGCGGCCACTCCATCAACAACTCGCTGGGCACCCTGCGGGCCCTGCACACCCTCGGCGTCCGCTACATGACGCTGACCCACAACGACAACATCGCGTGGGCGGACTCGGCGACCGACGAACCGGGCGTCGGCGGGCTCTCCCCGTTCGGCCACGAGGTCGTACGGGAGATGAACCGCACCGGCATGCTCGTCGACCTCTCGCATGTCGCGGCCACGACGATGCGCGACGCGCTCGCGACCTCCACGGCGCCGGTGATGTTCTCGCACTCCTCGGCACGGGCGGTCTGCGACCATCCGCGCAACATCCCCGACGACGTCCTCGCGCAGCTCCCGGCCAACGGCGGCATCGCCATGGCGACCTTCGTACCGAAGTTCGTCCTGCCTGCCGCCGTCGCCTGGACCCGGGACGCGGACGAGAACATGCGCGCCCACGGCCTGCACCATCTCGACACCACCCCGCAGGCGATGAAGATCCACGCCGCGTTCGAGGCGGCCAACCCGCGCCCGATGGCCACGGTGGCGACGATCGCCGACCACCTCGACCACATGCGTGAGGTCGCCGGGATCGACCACATCGGTATCGGCGGCGACTACGACGGCACCGCGTTCCTCCCCGCCGGCCTGGAGGACGTCTCGGGTTACCCGAACCTGATCGCGGAACTCCTGGGCCGCGGCTGGTCCGCCACCGACCTCGCCAAGCTCACCTGGCGCAACGCGGTACGGGTGCTGCGCGACGCGGAGGACGTCGCCCGCGAGCTGCGTACGCGGCGCGGTCCGTCCCACGCCACCATCGAGGTGCTCGACGCTCCCGAGGGCTGAGAAAGGCGAACGGCCCGAGCGCTCCAAGGGAGGCGGCTCGGGCCCTCAACGGCTCGGGGCGGACCGGCCCTCGGCGGCCGGCTCATGAACCAGCGGCTCAGGCCCGGGGCCGGCCCATCGCCCGGTACGTCCAGCCCGCCTCGCGCCACACCGTACTGTCCAGCGCGTTTCGGCCGTCCAGAATGATGCGGTGTGCCGCGGCCTCGCCCAGCGCCACAGCGTCCAGCTCACGGAACTCGTGCCACTCCGTCAGGTGCAGCACCACATCCGCGCCGCGTACGGCGTCCAGTGCCGACTCCGCGTACCCGAGCGTCGGGAAGAGCCGCCGGGCGTTGTCCATGCCCTTCGGGTCGTACACGGTGACCTGGCCGCCCTGGAGGTGGATCTGCCCGGCCACGTTCAGCGCGGGCGAGTCGCGTACGTCGTCCGAGTCCGGCTTGAACGTCGCACCCAGCACGCCCACCCGCTTGCCGAGGAACGAGTCGCCGCCCACGGCCTCCCGGGCCAGCTCCACCATGTGGCCGCGGCGCCGCATGTTGATCGAGTCGACCTCGCGGAGAAACGTCAGCGCCTGGTCCGCGCCCAGCTCACCGGCGCGCGCCATGAACGCGCGGATGTCCTTGGGCAGACAGCCGCCGCCGAAGCCGATCCCGGCCCGCAGGAACTTGTTGCCGATCCGCTCGTCGTGGCCGATCGCCTCGGCGAGCTTCTTCACATCACCGTCGGCTGCCTCGCAGACCTCCGCCATGGCGTTGATGAACGAGATCTTGGTCGCCAGGAACGAGTTCGCGGCGGTCTTCACCAGCTCGGCGGTCGGGAAGTCCGTCACCACGAAGGGCGACCCCTCCACGACCGGAACCGCGTACACCTCGCGCAGCAGCTTCTCGGCCCGCTCGCTCTCCACACCGACGACGATCCGGTCGGGGTGCAGGGTGTCCTTCACGGCGAAGCCCTCGCGCAGGAACTCCGGGTTCCAGGCCAGCTCCGCGTCCGTACCCACGGGCGCCAGCTCGGCCAGCCGCGCCGCGAGCCGGGCCGCGGAGCCCACCGGCACGGTCGACTTCCCGACGACCAGGGTGGGCCGGGTCAGCTGCGCCGCCAGCGACTCGAAGGCGCTGTCCACATAGGACATGTCGCAGGCGTACTCGCCGTGCTTCTGCGGGGTGTTCACACAGACGAAGTGCACATCACCGAAGGCACCTACCTCTTCCCACGAGGTGGTGAACCGCAGCCGGCCGGTGGATCCCTCGATGCCCGCGACGTGCTTGCGGAGCAGCTCCTCCAGACCCGGCTCGTACATCGGGACCTTGCCGGCGCTCAGCATCTCGATCTTCTCGGGCACGACATCGAGCCCGAGCACTTCGAAGCCGAGCTCCGCCATGGCCGCGGCGTGGGTGGCGCCGAGGTAGCCGGTGCCGATCACAGTGATCCTGAGGGCCATGAAGTGCTCCTGGGAGATGCGGACGGACGTGCGGTGAACGAGCATAGTCGTGCCCCCTGACGCCCTGTTTTACCGGTCTTGCGGACCCCTGTCGCGTAGCTCACGTACGGCTCGCATAGGTCTTTGCGGGGCATGGCGCCTAAAATTGGGTTACTTAACGGTAGTTAGCATCCCTGGGGAGTGAGAGTCTTGGCGGGTTCCACCGATTTCGACCTGTACCGTCCGGCCGAGGAGCACGACATGCTCCGCGAGACGGTCCGTGCGCTCGCCGAGGCGAAGATCGCCCCGTTCGCGGCGGCGGTCGACGAGGAGGCCCGCTTCCCGCAGGAGGCGCTGGACGCCCTGGTCGCCTCCGACCTGCAGGCCGTGCACGTCCCCGAGGAGTACGGCGGCGCCGGTGCCGACGCCCTCGCCACCGTGATCGTGATCGAGGAGGTGGCCCGCGTCTGCGCCTCCTCCTCCCTGATCCCGGCCGTGAACAAGCTCGGCTCGCTCCCGGTGATCCTCTCCGGCTCCGAGGCGCTGAAGAAGAAGTACCTGGGCCCGCTCGCCAAGGGCGACGCGATGTTCTCGTACTGCCTCTCCGAGCCCGACGCGGGCTCCGACGCCGCCGGCATGAAGACCAAGGCCGTCCGCGACGGCGACTTCTGGGTCCTCAACGGCGTGAAGCGCTGGATCACCAACGCGGGCGTCTCCGAGTACTACACGGTGATGGCTGTCACCGACCCGACCAAGCGCTCCAAGGGCATTTCGGCGTTCGTCGTCGAGAAGTCGGACGAGGGCGTCTCCTTCGGCGCCCCGGAGAAGAAGCTCGGCATCAAGGGTTCCCCGACCCGCGAGGTCTACTTCGACAACGTCCGGATCCCCGCCGACCGCATGATCGGCGAGGAGGGCACCGGCTTCGCCACGGCGATGAAGACCCTGGACCACACCCGCATCACGATCGCGGCCCAGGCCCTCGGCATCGCGCAGGGCGCCCTCGACTACGCCAAGGGTTACGTCCAGGAGCGCAAGCAGTTCGGCAAGCCGATCGGCGACTTCCAGGGCGTCCAGTTCATGCTCGCCGACATGGCGATGAAGCTGGAGGCGGCCCGCCAGCTCACCTACTCGGCCGCCGCCAAGTCCGAGCGCCTCGACGGCGACCTGACCTTCTTCGGCGCCGCGGCCAAGTGCTTCGCCTCCGACGTCGCGATGGAGATCACCACGGACGCGGTCCAGCTGCTCGGCGGCTACGGCTACACCCGGGACTACCCGGTGGAGCGGATGATGCGCGACGCCAAGATCACGCAGATCTACGAGGGCACGAACCAGGTCCAGCGCATAGTCATGGCGCGGAACCTTCCGTAACCAGGTGGGTTCTCCCGGCCCGGCGTCCGTTCTGAACGGATTGCGACCATCGACCGGCCCCCGGCCTCCTGCCGGGGGCCGGTCGCGTCTCCGTGGCACAGCGGGTTCGTGAACGCCGAGGGAGCGGTGGCTCGCGATGGCGTAACTTCCCTGTCCATGACCGACATCGACAAGCTAACCGGCCTGTTCGAAGCGCTGGGGGCCGACGACGCAACGGGCTGGGCCGACTCAGAAGTCGAGGAGAACATTCCGCAGCTCGCCCGCTACCGGTTCCTGCGCAAGGTCTGGCAGGACATCGACGCCTGGAGCTCGGCGGCACCCGACTGGGTCGAGGTGTACCGGAAGGAGGGCCTCGCGGGCGGCGCCGTCGAGCGGGCGGTGCGGCTCGGGCTGACCCCGGGTGAACTGGGCGAGATAGCCCGGGAGGTGGCGAAGGAGACCGCGTTCGGTCTGCTCTACAGCCTGGCCGATCCGACGGACGGCCATCTTCCGCCTGACGTCGAGGAACAGTTGCCCGGCTGGCGCCTGGCGGAACTGTCCCCGCAGGGCGAGCCCACGGGGCGGATTCTGGGTGCGCTGTACGAGGACCTGGACGAGCTCGAACCGCAGGGACCTGCGGAAGGTGTGCGGTGACCGCGTTCGATCTGAGTGAGCGACGTATCTGGGACGGCCGCGCCGAGGCCTACGCGCGCACCTTCGCGGGCCTCTGCGCTCACCCCGTGCCCGCGCTGCTGGACGCCGCCGGGGTCGGTACCGGGACACGGGTGCTCGATGTGGGCTGCGGCAGTGGCAGCGTGACGGTGGCAGCCGTCGGGCGCGGTGCGGCCGTACAGGCCGTGGACGCCGAACCCGGCATGGTGGAGGCGACCCGCCGGGCCGCGCCCGGAGTCGGTGTCCGACTCGGCCGACTGCCCGAACTTCCTTACCAGAACGGCGAGTTCGACGCGGTCGTGGCGAACTTCGTGCTCAACCACGTGGGCCGTCCGGAGGCCGCCATCGAGGAACTGCGCCGGGTCACCCGTCCGGGCGGCCTGGTCGCGGTCACCATCTGGCAGGTGCCCAACGCCGCCGGGCAGGCACTGGTGGGACGGGCCGCGCAGGCGGTGGGGCTGACCCGCCCGCGGTGGCTGGCCACGGTCGACGCCGAGCACGATTTCCCGCGCACCCGGGAAGGTCTGGCCGCGCTGATGTCCGCGGCCGGCCTCGGAGACGTACGGACCGAGGCCCTCGCCTGGGATCACCACGTGGGCGCGGAGGACTGGTGGGCCGGACCCGCGTCCGGGGTCGCCGCCATCGGGCAGTTGGTCAACAGCGGCGGGCCGGAGGGAGTGGCCGCGGCCAAGCGGGAGTACGACGTGCTGTGCGCCGAATTCGCCGCGGAGGACGGCGATCTGGCGCTGCCGCATGTGGCGCTGCTGGCGCGGGGGAGCGTGTAGCGGCGGTGCGCCGCGGTCGCCCGCGTGGTCACGCCCGTGGCATGCGGCGGGGCCCGGTCGGCGAACCGTCCGGGCCCCGCCCCTGTCCGCCGTCAGTTGCCGGAGACGGTGACCTTCTCGTCGTTGTTGAGCTGCTGCACCAGCTGCTTGACCTTGGCCTTGTCCCAGACCAAATTTCCGTTGATGCTGCCCGAGATCGGCATGTTCATCGACGTGCCGTCACCGCCCGTGACGCCCTTCATCGCCAAGAACATGTTGCCCAGGTTCCACAGCGACATGTCCTTGTCGACGACCAGGGTGTCGAGACCGGCGCCCATCGTCGGGTACAGCTTGAACGGATTGAGGATCGTGGACGGCGTCGCCGTCTGGCTCGCCAGCGCCGCGAGGAACTTCTGCTGGTTCTTCGTGCGGTCCAGGTCGGACGTGAACGCGTGGCGGGTGCGGACGAAGGCGAGGGCCTGCTGGCCGTCGAGGGTCTGCTTGCCCGCCTGGAAGTCGGCGCCGGAGTACTTGTCCTTGAACGCCTTGGGGATGTCGAGCTCCACGCCGCCGATCGCGTCCACGATCTTGGCGAAGCCGCCGAACCCGATCTCGACGTAGTGGTCGATGTGCAGCCCGGTGTTGAACTCGACGGTACGGACCAGCAGTTCGGGTCCGTCCTCCGCGTAGGCGGCGTTCAGCTTGGTGAAGCGGCCGCGGCCCGGGTAGAGCTTGCCTGAGTCGGAGCCCTTGTACGAGGGGATCTCGACGTTCGAGTCACGCGGCAGCGAGACCAGCGTCGGGCCGTTCGCACCGTCGTGCAGGATCATCATCGAGTCGGTCCGCTTGCCCTCGGCCGAGCCGGTGTGGAGCCTCTTCTTGTCCTCGGCCGTCATGCCCGCGCGGCTGTCGGAACCGACGATCAGATAGTTGGTGCCGTCGCCCTCGCCGGGACGCTCGATCACCTTGGAGAGGTCGACCTCACGCTTGAGCTTGGAGTCGGCCCAGAAGTACGTGCCGATGGAGACGGCCAGCACCACGACCACGAGGGTCAGCGCGCCGATCTTTATTCGACGGCGCCAGTCCGGTGCGGGCCGGCCCTGGACGTAACCGCCGTCACCGCCGCCGTAACCCCGGCCGCCGCCGTTGCCGCCGCCGTAGACCTGACCGTCGCTGTAACCGTTGCCGTACCCAGCGTTGTCGTCATAGCCGTCGGAGTACCGCGGCGGCTCCGGACGGCGCTGCTGCGGCGGCGCCGGATACTGCTGCGGCGGATACTGCCGCGGCGGCGCCGGGCGCTGCTGCGGCGGTGCGGGGTGCCGCTGGACGTGCCGCATCACACGGGCACCTTCGGGCTGGGCGCTCTCACTGCCCTGTCCGTAGCGGTCGTCGCGGTTGTCGTCGGTCCATCCACCGGGCCTGTCGCTCATGTGGACCAGTGTGCAGGCCGGACCTGTCGGTATTACAGGGGGTGTGAGATATCGGGCCGGGGCTGTTGCCAAGCTGATGCAATGTCCGCGCCGCATGGCCCCCGCATATGGTGGACGGCATGACAGATCAGGCCCCGCGCCCGGAGGGCGATATTCCGGGCAAGCCGACCGCGGCCTCCCGGACCACCCTCAGCCACATCATGACCGGCAGTGACACCAACCTGCTGGGTACCGTGCACGGTGGCGTGATCATGAAACTCGTCGACGACGCGGCGGGCGCCGTGGCCGGCCGGCACTCCGGCGGCCCCGCGGTGACGGCATCGATGGACGAGATGGTCTTCCTGGAGCCGGTCCGCGTCGGTGACCTTGTTCACGTCCGCGCGCAGGTGAACTGGACCGGGCGTTCCTCGATGGAGGTCGGCGTCCGGGTCATGGCCGAGCGGTGGAACGAATCGACCCCCGCCCAGCAGGTCGGCAGCGCGTACCTGGTGTTCGCGGCGGTCGACGGGGACGGCAAGCCGCGCCCCGTACCGCCTGTGATCCCGGAGACGGAGCGCGACAAGCGGCGCTACCAGGAGGCGCAGATCCGGCGTACGCACCGCCTCGCCCGGCGCCGCGCGATCAAGGAACTGCGTGAGAAGCGCATCGCGGACGGCATCGACGTCGACTGACGGCAGGCCCCGGGTCGGGTGTGGGCGGGTACCTGGTGGCCGCCGTCCTCCAGGACATCGCCCGGCACGCGGCACCGCCCCTACGGGCACACCACCTGGTCGCCCGTGACCGTGCCGAACTCGCCCCGGTGCCTCACCTCGGCCTGTACCCGCTCCACCTTGCCGAAGCTCTCGCCCGCGGTCACCTTCATCGTCTTGCCCTGCCCCGTCACCGCCCGCAGTTCGGCCCCCGGCAGCGCTGCCGCCAGCGACTTCGCCGACCGGTCCCAGCGCGGGTCGTACTCGACCAGGGTGTGTTTGAGGCTGCGCGGCTCCGCGTTGAGCGGGGCCCGTGTCGTGACGAAGCCGGTGGCGCGCAGTGCGTCGTCGACCCTTTTTCCCAGCCCGTCCTGCACGGTCCCGTTGTAGACCTGGACCCGGATCTCACCCGGTGCGACATCGACCGGCTTCGCCATCGGCTTGGGTCGCTTCGATGCCAGCGGCTTGTCCTCGCGCAGTGCCTCGAAGAGCTTCTGCGACTTCGCCGGGTCCCATTTGACCGTCGAGCCGATGCCCTTGACCGGGAAGGAGGGATCGCTGATCGGTACGGAGGCGAACTCGGACGACGCCGGGGTGAAGCCGCGCATCGCCTGGCCGAGATCCAGCAACTGGTCCGTACCGAACCCCCGGTCGGCCCGGACCGAGCGGAGCATCGTCGACGCGACGTCCCGGAACTTCACCGGGTTCATCAGCACACCGCTGCTGGTCGCCCGCTTGATCAGCGACGCGAGGAACGTCTGCTGGCGCTGCATCCGGCCCAGGTCGGCGGCCGCGTCGATATGGCGTGAGCGCACGTAGCGAAGCGCCTGCCCGCCGTCCAGCCAGTGGGTGCCCGCGGCGAGATCGAGACCGGTGTACGAGTCCTTCATCGGCCGGGCCGTGCAGATCTGCACCCCGCCGAGGGTGTCCACCGCCTTCATGAAGCTGCTGAAGTCGACCTCCAGGTAGTGGTCGACCTTGACACCCGTCATGCGCTCGACGGTCCGGACGGTCAGACTCGGGCCGCCCTCCGCATAAGCGGCGTTCAGCTTCACCGCATGGGCGGCGCGCTCGGCGCCGCTGGCCGGGTCCCGGTGCTCGGGGAGCTCGGTGTAGGTGTCGCGTGGCAGCGAGACGATGGTCGCGCGTTCCCTGTCCGCCGACAGGTGCACCAGCATGATCGTGTCGGTGCAGTGGCAGGGTGCACCGCCCAGCCGGTACTTCCGCTTCTCCTCCCGGCCGACCTTGTCGCGGCCGTCGGTGCCGACGAGCAGCAGATTCATGCCGTTGCCGGCCCGCGGCCGGTTCTTCATGTCCTTGAACGGGTCGACCCGGTCGATCCCGGTCTCCAGGCCGGTCACGACCGCATGACCGATCCCGCCTGCCCCGAGCACCAGCACGGACAGACTGGTCGCCATTCGCATGCCCCAGCGGGGCCGCTCGTCCTGCTTTCTCGATCTACGCTGCGGGGGAGTGGCGTGGCGGCGCGGCGGACGGGGGGAACTGTGCGGTGTGGGCACGGGGGACCTCCGCGGTGCATGGGGGACCGTTCGCACAGTAGGTCCATACGATCAGCACTCCGGGACGCGACCCGGTGGCGCGCGCCCGTGTCCCTCATTCGCGGTAACGTGGCGGCCGAATAACGCCGCCTCCTGGGGTGCGAACCCCCGGCGCCCCCGAGGACCCCCCGAGGACCACATGTCTGCCGCGCAGTGCCCCGCCGTCTCCGTGATCATGCCGGTGCTCAATGAGGAACGCCATCTCAGGAACTCCGTCCGGCACATCCTCGAGCAGGAGTACGCCGGCGAGATGGAGGTCGTGATCGCGCTCGGCCCGTCCACGGACCGTACGGACGAGATCGCCGCCGAGCTCGTACGCGAGGACTCCCGGGTGCACACGGTGCCGAACCCGACCGGCCGCACCCCGGCCGCGCTCAACGCCGCGATAATGGCCTCCTCGCACCCCATCGTGGTGCGGGTCGACGGTCACGGCATGCTCTCGCCGAACTACATCGCGACCGCCGTCCGCCTCCTGGAGGAGACCGGCGCGCAGAACGTCGGCGGCATCATGCACGCCGAGGGCGAGAACGCCTGGGAGGACGCCGTCGCCGCGGCCATGACGTCGAGGATCGGTGTCGGCAACGCGGCCTTCCACACCGGCGGCCAGGCGGGCCCGGCCGAGACCGTCTACCTGGGCGTCTTCCGCCGCGAGGCGCTGGAGAAGGCGGACGGCTACAACGTGGAGTTCATCCGCGCCCAGGACTGGGAGCTGAACTTCCGGATCCGCGAGGCGGGCGGGCTGATCTGGTTCTCGCCGGAGCTGAAGGTGCAGTACCGGCCGCGTCCCTCGGTGAAGGCCCTCGCCAAGCAGTACAAGGACTACGGTCGCTGGCGCCACGTCGTCGCCCGCTACCACGCCGGTTCGATCAACCTGCGTTACCTGGCCCCGCCGACCGCCGTCTGCGCGATCGCGGCGGGCATCGTCGTCGGCGCGGCCGTCACCCCGTGGGCCTTCGTCGTCCCGGCCGGTTACGCCGCGGCCATAGTCGCCGGGTCCCTCCCGGCGGGCAAGGGCCTGCCGCTGAAGGCCCGGGCACAGATCCCGGTGGCGCTGGCCACCATGCACATGTCCTGGGGCTACGGCTTCCTGACCAGCCCGCGCTCACTGGCCAAGAAGGTCATGGCCGGCCGCCGCCCGGCGGTCGGGCGGCAGACGGTCTGATCCGGCGCGGGCACGCCGATCCGGCACGGATACGGACAGGGGCGCCGTCCGCTCTCCCCGGAGAACGGTCGGCGCCCCTGTCCGTCGGTCGCCCCGGCTAGAACCGGTACGGCCAGTAGACGTCCATGCAGGCGTCCTCCTCCGACCCGTTGACCGCCTCGGTCCCCTTCAGAGGGTCGTCGTCGTCAGCGGCCTTCTTGGGGTACGTCTGTCCCGTCCGCCAGTCCGAGCCGACCGTGAGGGTCAGCGCCTCGACATCCGTCGACACCTTGACCGCGCTGGTCGGCATCCCCAGGGCCTCGGCGATCGACAGCGCGTCCGACTTGCCCTGGGCACCGGAGTCCTTCGGGTAGGTCACCGTGGTGCTCAGCGCGGATCCCGGGACGGTCGAGGCGGCGGCCTTGGTGAAGCCCTCGGACCGGAGGATGTCCTGGACGGCTGTGGCGCGGCCGCCGGTCGGCACCTGCCCGTCGGCTCCGGTGCCGTTGACCACCGTCACCTCGAGGGAAGCAGGCGCGGCCGCGGCCGGCCCCTTGTCCTTCTTCCCGGACGTCTTGCGGTCCTTCGGGTCGAGCGACTCGTCGTCCCGCAGCAGCGCCCAGAGCTTGTCGGCGGCGACCGGCTTCGGCAGCACGTGGTTGTCGTCCTCCGGATCCGCGATCCGTGGCATCGTCAACATGTTGATCTTGTCCATCGGTACGCCCTTGAGCTGCATACCGAGGTCGAACAGCTTCTTGACCGAGCCGATCTCCTCCGAGACCTGGAGCGACTTGGTCGCCGTCTCGGCGAGGTCCATCAGCCGCCCGGTGTCGGTGAACGCGTTCTGGTTCTTCAGCTCACGGATGACCGAGTTCAGGTACATGTGCTGGGCCTTGGCGCGGCCGATGTCGCTCTCGAAGGCATGGCGGGTACGCAGCCACTGCAGTGCCTTCTTGCCCTTGATCTTGTGCGTGCCCTCGGTCAGCTTCAGATAGGAGCCGCCCGGAACGTTGGGCTTGGGGATGTCGTAGACGTTGTTCTTGACGCACACATCGGCGCCGCCCACGGCGTCCGCCATGGCGACCACCCCGGCGAAGTCGACCATCACCCAGTGGTCGATGTAGACGCCGGTCAGCTGCTCCCAGGTGTCCAGCGTGCAGCCGGGGCCGCCGCGGCCCAGCGACTCGTTGATGAGCGTGTTGGTGGCCGGGGACTCGTGGCCGGTGTCGGGGTCCACGCACTTCGGGATGTCGACGCGCGTATCACGCGGAACGCTGATCACCGAGGCGTTCTTCCGGTCGGCCGACACGTGGAGGAGCATCTGCACATCGGCCAGCGGCTTCGCACCGACGCTCGCCTTCGAGCCGCCGAGCTTGAGGTTCTCCTTGGAATTACGGCTGTCCGAGCCGATCAGCAGGATGTTCAGCGGGGTCTGGCCCGCGGCGTTCGGGGCGGTCTTCTTCGCCGCGCTGTTCCCGGCGCTGCGGTGCCCCTTGCGGAGATTGCTGTTCAGGTGCTCGTACCAGAGATAGCCGGCGGCGCCGGCGCCGAGTATCGCCACCACGAGAACCCAGGCGATCCAGCGCAGTATGCGGCGTTTGCCGCGCTTGCCGTGCCGGTGCGGCCGGCCGCGGCGCCGCCCGGCGCGGCCGGGGTCCGGGCGGTCCCGGTCCCCGGCGCCGCTGTCGGGCCCGCCCTCAGGGCCGGCCGACGGGCCGTCGTCGTACAGGCCGTCGTCCCAGCCGAGTTGTCCGGCGTGCCGGACGCGTGGTCGCGTTCCCTCCCCGGGTGTGCTGCTCCGTCCCACCAGGTCCCCCCTGCTGCTCAGACTCTTGGAATGGCGCAGTGACCCCGTGTCACTTTGCGCACACTGCCTTGTCGGCGTTTGCCAGCGGTATGTCGTCCGGCACCTTTGCCGGTCCGGTGACAGGCACACCTGCGCCCTTGAAGTCCGCCCCCAGTGTCAGGACCATCGCCTGGAGCCCCTCGGCGTCCGTGGTGCCCTTCTTCAGGGCCGAGCCGGGCAGCCCCATCATGGCGGCCAGTGCCCGGGCCTGGTCGGCCTGGTTCGGTGCGTACTCGAGCGTCGTCTTGGCGATCTTCTCCGGGGCGTTGGCCTTGTTCGTCGACTTGAGTACGCCCTGCTCGTTCTGGAGCCAGGTGACCGTCTCCTGAGCGGCGCCCGCCCGGTCGCCACCGTTGAGGACGTCGACGCGTACGTCGGCGGCAGCGGCCTTGGTGCCCTTGAGCAGCGCGTCCTGCTTGCTCTTGGCGGCCTGCTTCTGCTTCTTCACCTCGGTCAGCGAGGTGTCCTCGCGCATCATCTGGAACAGCGGGTCGGACTTGGCCTCGTTGAGCACCACCGTGGCATGGACCTTCTCGGCCGGGTTGTCTATGACCGGGGCCGTCACGAAGGTGATGTTCTTGGTGTCGATCTTGCCGAGCTCCTTGGCGAGCGCGGTCAGCTTCTTTATCGAGCCGATGCCCTTGTCGACCGTCAGCGCCTTGGTCGCCGCGTCCGCCAGGCTGTACATCTTCGTCGGACTGGTCAGTGTGTCGTCCGACTTCATCTGCCGGATCATCGAGCCGAGGAACTGCTGCTGGACCTTGATCCGGTCCAGGTCGCTCTGATTGCCGAAGCTGTGCCGGGTCCGTACGAACGCCAGCGCGTCCTCGCCCTGGATCTTGCTCTCGCCTGCCGGGAGGTCGAGGTGCGAGTCGGGGTCCTTGACCGGGTGGGCCAGGCACACCTTGACGCCGCCGACCGCAGTGGTCAGCTCCTTGACCGCGTTGAAGTCGACCATCATGAAGTGGTCGGGCTTCACGCCGGTGATCTCCTCGACCGTACGCATGGTGCAGCCCGGGTCGCGGCCTTCCTGGCCGAGGCTGACGTTGAACCGGATGTTCTGGGTGCCCGGGATGACCTTGTCCGAACCGTCCGGCTGCTTGGTGGTGCAGTCCGGGATGTCGGTGATCAGGTCGCGGGGGATGCTCAGCGCCGTGGCGTTGGTCCGGTCCTTGGAGACGTGGAAGAGGATGTTGGTGTCGGCGTGGCCGGGGCTGCTCTTGTCGCCGTACCCCTCATTGCCCTTACCGGTCCGCTTGTCGGTGCCGATGATCAATATGTTGAGGGGTGCGTTGGCGGTGATGACGTCCTTGTTGCCGGCGTCGCCGATGTCCACGGAGTTCAGGTTGCCGTTGAAGTGCTGGTACAGCGCGTACCCGCCCACCGACAGGCCGACCAGCACGAAGGCCATCACGCCGCCCGTCCAGAGCAGCGCCTTCTTGCGGCGGCCCTTCGGCTGCTTGCGCTTGCGCCGACCGGCGGAGTCGGGACCGGAACCCTCCGGGCCACGCGGGCCATTGGCACGGCGACCACGCTGCTCGGGCACCGGTCCCCGGCCCTCGCCGTTCCGTCCACCGCTTCTGCGCTCGCCGCCGCCCTCATGCGCCGTGCCTCTGCGCCCGGAACCACGCGGACCCGGCGCACTCGGCGTGCGGTATGAATCCCCTCCGGATTGAGGCAGTCGCAATTCGTAATCGCCGGTCTGCGGGTTGAGGACCCACTGGTCTGCGGGGTCGATTTCGTCCGCCCGCCCACGGCTTTGCGCATCCACGGTTGTTTGAGTCCTCCGTCGGTGCCACGCGAGGCGCCTTCCCCCCGAGAGGCGCTCGATCTTTCGCTCCAGCAGTGCGCGACCTGAAGGTCGGAAGCACCGGATCGCGTCACACTATCCGCCCGGTTCGCTGTCAAGCGACGGGCGTGACACATTCCACGGCACTTACAACCGGTCATACTGCTCATTACGCTCCGATTGATGGTGCCTACTTGGGAATTGCTTTACTGCTCACATGGGTCGGTGGCCGCATTGCTGCCTGAATAGGTGGGTGTGGGCGTCGGGCTCCGGGAGTCCGCGCCGTCCGAGTTCTTGCCCTTTCTGCGTTTCAGTTCATCCGCCGGGACCACTGCGACAGGGGCGTCGTCGCGCAGTCGCTTGAAGAGCTTGTCGGCCTCGGGTTGGACAAGTTCGTCCCGGTTCGGATCGGCAGCGTACGGCTGTCGTGGAACTGTAAGGAATTGCACCTTTTTGGTCGGTACGTTGCGCATGCCGCGCACCAGCTCGTACAGGTCCTTGAGGCTGTCCAGGCCCGGGTCCGTGGTCAGCGACTTGGTGGCCGCGTCCAGCACCGGATAGAGCCGGGTCGGGTTGAGCAGGACACCGTTGCTCTGCATCTTGTTCACCAGTGCCCCGAGGAATCGCTGCTGGCGTTCCATTCGGTCGGTGTCGCTGCCGTTGCCGATGGACTTGCGGGCCCGTACGTACCCCAGTGCTTCCTCGCCGTCGAGCTTCTGGCGGCCCGCGCGGAGCTTCAGGTGCGCGTCCGAGTCGTCGACCGGCTCCTTGAGGCAGATCTCGACACCGTGCACCGCGTCGACCATGTCCTTGAAGCCATTGAAGTCGACGACCATGTGGTGGTCGATGCGAATGCCCGTCATCCGCTCGACCGTGCGGATCGTGCAGGCGGTGCCGCCGAATTGGAAGGCCCAGTTGAATTGGGCGAATTGTTTCCTGGTGGGCTTTCCGTCCGCTTGGTGACAACTGGGGATTTCCGTCATCAGGTCGCGCGGGATGGACATGGCCGTGGCGCTCTTCCGGTCCGCGGCGAGGTGCAGCAGGATCGTGGTGTCGGAGCGCTGGGTGCTGCCGTAGGAGCGGCCGTACTTGCGGTTGTCGCCGGCGCGGCTGTCGGAACCGATGAGCAGGATGTTCTCCGCGTCGTGCACGACGGACACGGGGCGTTCCTTTTCGTACACCTTCAGTTCGGCGGCCGCGGATGTGTCGGTCCTGATGTTGCTGTCGAGCTTCCGGTACAGCCACCAGCCGCCGCCTGCGGCGATCAGGACGAAGATCGACGCGGCGAGCGCAGTCCAACGCAGCCAGCGGTGCCTGCGCCTGGCGGCGACGTCCGAGTCGAGTGGCTCGTCAGGGCGGCCTTCGCCATCCAGCCCGTCCTGAGAGCCGCCGTCGCCCCGAGACCTGCCCTCGCCCTGAGACTCGTCCCTGCCCTGCGACTCGTCGTTGTGCCCGTCCTGGTCCGCGGCCGAGCGGTCGGGGTCGGCCGGCGTGCCGGCGCTTTCGGTCACGTCTGCGTCCATCCTTCACGTTCGGCGGCGCGCTGGGCCGCCGGTCGCAGGAGTAGACGGCTGAACCTCACGCTTGGTTGTGCTCGGGAATCACGTCCTGACCGGGCCGGGCTCGCGGGGCCCGGCCCGGTCAGGACGGAAGACCCAGGGCCCGAGTGGTCTGTACCGCCGATGATGTACCGGAGTTGATGCGCAGGCCCGGGGACTCGGCCCGCTGTGGGCCGGACGAGTGGCCGTCAGGGGGCTTGTCACACCGCGGTGTTGGTGACCCGCTCGCTCTCGACGCGCTTGGCGAGTCCGTCCCCGTCCAGCTGTCCCAGATGCCGGCACAGGACCACGGAGGCGCCGGCGGCCAGCGGGGCGAAGAGCCCGGCGCTGAGCCCGTCCCAGCTGTCGTACGTGCGCCCCGTCAGCAGCCGCGATCCGGGCGTCAGCCCCAACTCCCCGGCGTCCTCGCGGGCGCGCGCGACCAGTTGCGCCGACGTCAGCCCGAGTCCGCCGACGGTCAGCGCGGGCGCGTCCGGGTCCACCGGTGCGTACGGCGCGAACCGGTCGCCCTGGCTCGGCACCTCCACGGCGTAGTCCGCGAAACCTTCGGGGGGCTGCGGGAACCGGCCGCCCAGCGGGCGCAGGGCCAGAGCGATCCGTTCGCCGCGACAGGCGCGCGCGGCGTCCAGTGTGTCCGGGCCGGTGACGACGAGGTCGGCGGCGGCGGGGTCGCCCTGCACATCGACGACGACGCCGACCGAGGAACAGGCGAGCAGCCAGACCGCGGACTGCCAGTGCGCGGGCAGCAGGAGGGCGAGACGGTCGCCGGGTTCCGCGGCCAGGTCGCCCTGCAGCAGGTTGGCGGTCTTGGCCACCCAATTGGCGAAGGTGGCCACCGACAGTTCGACCCGTTCTCCGGTGGCGTCGTCGTAGAAAGTGACCATGGGGCGGGCCGGGTCCGCGGCGAGCGCGGAACGCAGCAGGTCGGCAGGGGTGCGGTCGCTGGCGTTCATCCGCGCAAGGGTACGCGGCGGTGCCGGACGGGGCCGGATGCCACAGGCATCGGGTACACCGGTTCGGCAGACGGCCCGTCAATTGTCCAGAGATACCCCGGTAGCCGTCGTTGTCGCATTGTGGTCACTATCGGTCGTATGCGTGCCTTCATCACATCTGCCATTGGTGTCACCTGTTCGGCAGCCCTTGTGCTGCCCAACGCCGCGCCCGCGGGCGCCGCCCCCGACACCTCCGCCACCGCAGCGACCGAGGCCGCCGATCCCGCCGGAGTGCCCGGGTCGACGCAGTCCCTGCCGCTGTCGCCACTGCCCGACGCGTCCATGCGGGCGACCGACGCCCCCAGCGGCACCGCCGAGGCCGGCGCCGTACAAGGTCTGCCTCGTCGCGACGTCCACCCCTTCTCACTGGTTGGCGTCGTCTGGGACGACGCCGACGCCGAACTCCACGGCGCCGTCGAGGTCCGCACCCGCGCCATCGGCTCCGACAGTTGGTCCGACTGGCAGGACCTGGAGACCCACAATGCCGAGCACGCCGCCGATCCCGGGAGCGCCGAGCGCGACTCCGGGACGGTCCGCGGCTCCACCGCCCCGCTCTGGGTCGGCAACTGCGACGGCGTCGAGGTCCGGGTCATCCCGGAGGCGTCCGACGACCACGACCGGGCCACCGCCCGCGTTCCGCTGCCCGAAGGGCTGCGGCTCGAACTCGTCGACCCCGGCGAGGACCCGCAGCAGTCGCCCGTGGCCGGCACCGGCGAAGGCGACTTCGAAGCCGCAGGTGCCGAGTTCGCGGGCCTCGTGTCCGGCAGCGGCGGCCGCTTCGCCACATCCGCCCAGACCTCCCTCCAGGCATCCGGCCAAGGCCGCGTCCTGCCCGCACTGAGCAAGGCGCGGACCGAGGCGGAGAGTGAGGCCGAGGCCGGTGTCGCGCCGGGCAGCAAGCCGTATATCGGCCCCCGCCCGACCATCATCACCCGCAAGGGATGGGGAGCCGACGAGAAGCTCCGCGAGAAGGACTTCGCGTACACGAAGAGCGTCAAGGCCGCTTTCATCCACCACAGCGCCACGGGCAACAAGTACACGTGCTCCCAGGCGCCGTCGGTCCTTCGCGGTATCTACCGCTACCACGTCAAGAGCAGTGGCTGGCGCGACATCGGCTACAACTTCGCCGTCGACAAGTGCGGAACCATCTACGAAGGACGCGCCGGGGGCGTGACGAAGGCGGTCCAGGGGGCGCACACCCTCGGTTTCAACACCGACAGCATGGGCATCGCCGTGCTCGGTACCTTCACCACGTCCGACCCGCCCGCCGCCGCGGTGAACGCCATCGCGAAGCTCACCGCCTGGAAACTCGGTTTGTTCGGCGCCAACCCGAGCTCCAGAACCACCCTCGTGTCAGGCGGTGGAAACCGGTTCAAGAAGGGAACAAAGGTCAAACTCAACGTCATCTCCGGGCATCGGGACGGCTTCGTGACCGAATGCCCTGGAACCCGTCTCTACAAGAAGCTCGGCTCGGCCCGGACCAGCTCCGCCCACCTGCAAGGCCGCTGACGGCCCGTGCGGCGCCGGCTGGAGTGCCGGACCGTCGGCCGGGCCGCCGACCGGGGAGATCCGACCGGTCTGCTTACACTGGCCAGCCGAAACGAGGCCCGGCCCCAGCAGGAAGCAGAGACAGTGCTGTGACAGAGGCAAAAGAAGCGATTCTCCTGGTCGGTGGCAAAGGCACTCGACTGCGCCCGCTCACGGTGCACACTCCGAAGCCGATGGTTCCGGCAGCCGGCGTCCCGTTCCTGACGCACCAGCTGGCGCGGGCGAGGGCCGCCGGGGTGGAGCACATCGTCCTCGCCACGTCGTACCTGGCGGAGGTCTTCGAGCCGTACTTCGGCGACGGTTCGTCACTCGGCCTCCACATCGAGTACGTCACCGAACACGAACCGCTCGGCACCGGCGGAGCCATCCGCAATGTGGCGTCCCGTCTCGTCTCCGGACCGGACGAACCCGTCCTCATCTTCAACGGCGACATCCTCACCGGCCTCGACATCCGGGCGCTGGTCACCTCGCACGCCACGTCCGGGGCGGACGTCTCGCTCCACCTCACCCGGGTCGAGGACCCGCGCGCCTTCGGTCTCGTACCGACGGACGACACCGGCAGGGTCACCGCGTTCCTGGAGAAGCCGCAGACGCCCGAAGAGATCGTCACCGACCAGATCAACGCGGGGGCGTACATCTTCCGCCGGTCGGTCATCGACACCATCCCGGCCGACCGCCCGGTCTCCGTGGAGCGCGAGACCTTCCCGGGACTGCTCGCCTCCGGTGCGCATCTCCAGGGCATGGTGGACTCCACGTACTGGCTGGACCTCGGTACCCCGCAGGCGTTCGTACGCGGCTCCGCCGACCTGGTTCTCGGCCGGGCCCCGTCCCCGGCCGTCCCCGGGCGGTGCGGCGACCGGCTCGTGCTGCCGACGGCCTCCGTCGCAGCCGACGCCAAACTCAGCGGCGGCACGGTCATCGGCGAAGGCGCCCTGATCGGCGCGGGCGTCCGGATCGACGGCTCCGCGGTGCTGGCCGGCGCGGTCGTCGAACCCGGCGCCGTGATCACGGACTCCCTGGTCGGAGCCGGTGCCAGGATAGGCAGTCGTACGGTGCTGGCGGGCGCGGTCGTCGGCGACGGCGCACAGGTCGGCGCCGACAACGAACTGCGCGACGGCGTCCGCATCTGGTGCGGGGCGACACTGCCCGACGCGTCCGTGCGTTTCTCGTCGGACGAATGACGGGCCTCCGCGGCGCGTACGCTCAATAGGTATCCCCGACGACCGAGGACCTCACCCGTGGCAGGACGATTCGCCCCCCGCAGCGCCCCTAGCAGGTCCGTCCCGCGCCAGGCCGCAGCGGACGGGGCACCGCAGGCACCGGGGGCATTGCGCCGACCGGAGGCACAACAGGCATCCGGGGCACAACAGGCACCCGAGGCACTGACCCGGGAGTGGACCCCACCCGGCCCGCTGGACCTGCGCCTCGTCCTCGCCCCACTGCGCCGCGGCCCCGCCGATCCGACGTTCCGTGTCGACCGGGACGGCTCGGTCTGGCGGGCGACCCGCACCCCGGCCGGCCCCGGCGCGCTGCACCTCACCGACCGGGGCGGCCGGATCGCGGCGACGGCCTGGGGTCCCGGCGCCTCATGGCTTCTGGACCAGCTACCGACCCTGCTCGGTGCGGAGGATGAACCGGAGGCATTCCGTCCGCGCCACCGTCTGGTCGCCGCGGCCCAGCATCGCCGCCCCGGACTGCGGCTGCTGCGCACGGGTCTGGTGCTGGAGTCTCTGATCCCGTCGATCCTGGAACAGAAGGTCACCACCGACGAGGCCTACCGCGCCTGGCGACTTCTGGTCCGGACCTATGGCACCCCGGCCCCCGGCCCTGCGGCCACCCTGTTCACCACGCACGGCCTGCATGTGATGCCGGACCCGCGCACCTGGTCGCTGATCCCGTCCTGGGAATGGCACCGCGCGGGCGTGGACGCCAAGCGGTCGGCCACGATCCTGCGCGCGGTACGCGTGGCCCGACGGCTGGAGGAAGCGGCCACGATGCCCCTCCCGGAGGCCACCGCGCGGCTCGAACTGATCCCCGGCATCGGCCCCTGGACCTCCGCGGAGACGCTCCAGCGAGCCAACGGCGCCGCCGACGCGGTCACGGTGGGCGACCTCCACCTCCCCGGCATCATCGGCCACGCCCTGGCAGGCAACAGGAACGCCGACGACGCGGAGATGCTGACCCTGCTCGCCCCCTACGAGGGCCAACGCCATCGGGCCACCCGCCTGATCCTGCTCTCGGGCCACACCCCATCGCGCCGAGCTCCCCGCATGACGAGGGGCGACATCGCCCGCCTGTGAGCCACGGCCCGCCGAGCCGCTCGGGACGAGCGCGGCGATTTCAAGCCCGTCCGGCGACCGAGGGGGGAGCTCGGCCGAAGGCCGCGAGACCGCGGCCGCCCGCGGTTTCGGGAAGAAGCGGGCAAGGGAGAAAAACGCCCCCTCACCGCACCGCGACGAACGCAGCCACATCCCGCTCCCCGCGCTCCCGCGGCACCCCCGCAGCCCGACCAATGGCCACCGCTCCCAGCGGATCCCACTCCGCCGGCAGATCCAGCACCTCACGCACCACATCCCGGCAGAACATCGTCGAAGAGACCCACGCCGACCCGAGCTGCTCACCGGCCAGTGCCACCAGGAAGTTCTGGACGCCGGCCCCCGCCGCGACCACGAACATCTCGCGCTCCGCCGCATCCCGCCGCGCGTCCCCGTACGTGTGGGAGCCGTCCATCACCATGCACGGCACCGCCAGGTACGGCGCCCGGCGCAGCACGTCGCCCCGCCGCACCCGCTTGGCGATCGACTCCTCGCTCTTGCCGTCCCGCCGCAGGTCCGCGATCCACGCGTCCCGCATCGCGTCGAGCAGCCGCGTCCGCGACTCCTCGGACTCCAGGAGCACGAACCGCCACGGTGTCGTGTGATGCGGCGCCGGAGCCGTCACCGCCGCGGCCACGGCGCGGCGTACCGCTGCCGGGTCCACGGGCTCGTCCGTGAACTCCCGCACCGTACGCCGAAGGGTCACCGCTTCCCGTACCGCCTCGGACGTCCCGAGCCGGAACATGTCGTCGGCCGCGACCCGCACCAGCGCCCGGGCTCCCGGCGCGACGCCGTCGGCATCGCCACCGGACACCTTCGCCCCGCTCCCCGTGGCCACGGCATGCGAAAGTCCCCGCACCACCGCGACCGGCAGCCCCTCGGCCTTGCCCTTGACCAGGTCACCGGCCGAGGCCAGTTCATCGGCGGTGGCCACGACGGTCGCGCTCAGCGGGTTGCCGTACGCGTCGGTCCCGCCCCGCAGGTCATCCAGCACCCGCACCCCGGCCGCCCCGATCGCGACATCGGTCAGGCCGTTGCGCCACGGCCGCCCGAAGGTGTCCGTGACGACGACCCCGACCTCGACGCCGAGCGTGTCCCGCAGCCCGTCCCGGATCGTCCGGGCCGACGCGTCCGGGTCCTCGGGCAGCAGCAGCACCGTCCCGGCGGGGGTGTTCGAGGCATCGACCCCGGCAGCGGCCATGACGAGCCCCTGCCGGTTCTCGACGATCCGCAGCGTGCCGCGGCGCGCCACCACCCGTACCGTCTCGGCGTCGATCGCCGCCTCCCGGTCCGCCGCCTCGACGATCCGGCCCTCCGCCTTGGAGACGATCTTCGAGGTGACGAGGAGGATGTCGCCGTCCACCAGCCCCGGTTCGGTGGCGGCGATCAGCTTCGCGAGGTCGTCCCCGGTCCGTACCTCCGGCATCCCGGGCAGCGCCCACACCCGGTACGAGGGAGCCTCGCCGGAGGCCGCGCCGCCGCTCACGCCCGTACCTCCTCGGCCAGCACCAGCGCCTGACGCGCCATCTCGGCGGTCACGTCCACATCCGTCATCATCAGCGGCACGGCGCGGCAGCGGATGCCCGCTGCCTCCACGTCCTCGACCGCCCCGGCGTCCACCGTGTCGACGAGCCAGCCGTCGAGCAGCCCGGAACCGTAGTGCTGGGCGACGGCCGCGGCCGTCGACTCGACGCCCACCGCGGCGAGCACCTTGTCCGCCATGCCCCGCACCGGTGCGTTGCCGACGATGGGGGAGAGGCCGACGACCGGCACCCCGGCCTCGGCGATGGCTTCCCGGATCCCGGGTACGGCGAGGATGGTCCCCACCGACACGACAGGGTTGGACGGCGGGAAGAGGATGACGTCGGCCTCGGCGATGGCCTCGAGCACACCAGGCGCCGGCTTGGCCTGCTCCGCGCCGACCGGCACGATCGCACGGGCGGCCACGGAGGCACGCAGCTTCACCCAGTACTCCTGGAAGTGGATCGCGCGACTCTCGCCGTCCACCTCGATCGCGACATGCGTCTCGACGCGGTCGTCGGACATGGGCAGCAGCCGGACTCCAGGCTTCCAGCGGGAGCAGAGTGCCTCGGTGACGGCGCTGAGCGGGTAGCCCGCGCCCAGCATCTGCGTACGGACGATGTGTGTCGCGAAGTCACGGTCGCCGAGCCCGAACCACTCGGGTCCCACGCCGTATGCCGCGAGTTCCTCCTTGACCTGGAAGCTCTCGTCGGTACGTCCCCAGCCCTGCTCCTCGTTGATGCCACCGCCGAGGGTGTACATCACGGTGTCGAGGTCGGGGCAGACCTTCAGCCCGAACAGATGGATGTCGTCACCGGTATTGCCGATCACCGTGATGTCCGCGTCGGGCGCGGCCTGCTTGAGGCCACGCAGAAAACGAGCACCACCGATACCACCGGCCAGAACCACAATGCGCATGCACAACAGTCTGTCAGGCGAAGCCTGATCGTTGGTGGGGTGGTGGTGGGCGACGGGTGGGCTGTCGGGCGAAGCCTGATCGTTGGTGGGGTGGTGGTGGGCGACGGGTGGGCTGTCAGGCGGGTACGACGTCAGCGGCCGTCGGGGCGCACTGCGCCGCGTGCATCGGCATCTCGGTCAGACCCGGGTAGTAGACGTGCAGGCTGACGGCCGGTTCGAGGGAGTCGTTGACCACTTCGTGGACATATCCGGGCGCGAAGACGCGCTGCGCGCCGGGGTCCAGCGACCGGCTGCCGCGCTCCGTGCGCTCGGTCAGCTCGCCCTCCAGGACGGTCAGTACGCCGGAGGACAGTCCGTGGTCGTGCATTCCGCTGCCCTGGCCGGGGACCCAGCTGAGCAGCCACACCTCGTAGCCCGGGCCCGTGCGGAGCCGGTGGTACCAGCGGGTGGTCGCGTCGTACCGGACGAGCGACGCCCACTGCTCACGGTCGGCGGCGATGGCCCGGGCGAGTCCGACGAACTCGGCCACCGTGGACGGGTGCTTGCGTGCGGGCTGGAGGAGGTGCTGAACCTCGAGGATGTCGCCGGCGATCTGGAGGTCGCTGTCGCTGTTCATGGGTGCGGTGGTTCCTCGGCAAGGGAGTGCGGGCAGAAGTGCGGACGCAGATGCGGGGGTGTCGCGTTGACCCGAGGTCGTGGGGACCGGGCGCCCGCCGCGCGAGAAAAGCGGCTCGGCGGAGCGGAACCGGAGAGTCCGGGGTCCGAGGGTGGGCCGTGACTAGCTGGAGCGCGAGGGCTTCGACAGCGGGGACGGCATCAACAGCTGAGACAGCTGGAACAGCAACAGCGAGCCTGGACAGCGGTACGGAACCCACGGACGTGGGTGGTGCGCATCGCTGACTTTGCTGGCATGGCATCAAGGAGAACTGAGCAAAGCTCCCACTGTCAACTCAATGCCCGAATTGGCGGCAATGTTTCACCTCATCCGGTTACTCCAGTCGGAGAAAGGTTTGTGCAGTCGTTGTAACGGAGATGTGGCGCAACAACCGCGCCCTTAAACGTCGCAGTGGCCTCGTGACCCGACTGTGATCTTGATCGCTTCGGTGATCAAATCGAAACATGACCGTCCTCCGGGGCGTCTCACTCTGTGGCGGACGGGGCGTGGTGGAGCCTGTGGCATATGTCAGGTTTTTGGTGATTTGCACACTTTCTGCATAGGCTTGGTTCCGCAGAGTGAATACCGGGCCCAATAGCAGATCTCCGCTTGACTGGCTCGGATCCACACACTTGTAATTTCACTCGTGTCGTTCGGCCGATTCGATAACGGTCGCATCACGGGGACGCAAGAGACAGACGAGGGGCGCACATGACCGAGCTGTTCCAGCAACTGCTGGTCGAGGACGCGGACGAGGAACTCGGCTGGCAGGAGCGCGCACTGTGCGCCCAGACCGATCCCGAGTCCTTCTTCCCCGAGAAGGGCGGATCGACCCGCGAGGCGAAGAAGGTGTGCCTCGCCTGTGAAGTCCGGTCCGAATGCCTTGAGTACGCCCTTTCCAATGATGAACGTTTCGGTATCTGGGGCGGCCTTTCCGAGCGGGAACGGCGACGGCTGAAGAAGGCCGCGGTCTGACCGCGAAGCGCACAGGACCGCGAAGCGCACAGGACCGCGAAGCCGACGAAGCCGCGACGTCCACGAAGCCGCGGCGCCCGTGAGACCGCGACGTCCACGAACCCCGCAGTGCGACCGCCTGCCGGACCGGATCCGCCGGAGCCGCACGGCCACCGGAGCGCCACCGACCACGCTCCGGACCACCCACTGCATACCGCTCCGCACAACGCTGCGGCCCCCGACCGACATGGCCCGCCGCCTGCACCCTGCCCGCAGGCGGCGGGCCATTGGCATGTCCGCGGACCGTCGCGAGGCCGGTCCGCCGCCGTCCTCGTTCAGCCGCTCCGCGCCACCCCGGTTATCCGTACCGTTAGTGTGGGGCTCCGTCCGAGACGCGCCAACGCCCCGACGGAGCGCGCGTGTACACCGATGCAGCCCCCGGGGGGACGCCCCCCGGACCCGGCCGGAGGGCCCGTACCTCGATGTCCGTGCACAGCCAATCGACGGCGCCGTACGCGGCCGCCGCCGCCCCAGAGTTCCCCCGGCATGTCGTCACCGCCGTGCTCGTCTCCCATGACGGCGCACGCTGGCTGCCCGATGTGCTCGCCGGGCTGCTCGGGCAGGAACGCCCCGTACAGCACGTCGTCGCCGCCGACACCGGCAGCGCCGACGACTCCGCGCGGCTGGTCACCGACGCGCTCGGTGCCGAGCGCGTCCTGCACCTCGCACGCCGTACGAGCTTCGGCACGGCCGTCGACGAGGCGGTACGCACGGCCGGTGAACTCACCCCGGACGACCTGCCGTACCTGAAGCGTCCCAGCAGCTGGGACCCGGTCACCAGAAGCTGGCGCGACGACGCCTACGACCTGCCCGAACTGCCGCACGGCGAACCGGTGCAGTGGCTGTGGTTGCTCCACGACGACTGTGCGCCCGAGCCCGACGCGCTCGCCGAGCTGCTCCGCGTCGTCGACAGCGACCCGCACGCCGCGATCGTCGGCCCCAAGCTCCGCGGCTGGTACGACCGCAAGCAGCTCCTCGAGGTCGGCGTCTCCATCGCGAACAGCGGGCGCCGCTGGACCGGGCTCGACCGGCGTGAGCAGGACCAGGGCCAGCACGACCAGGTCCGTACCGTGCTGTCCGTCTCCTCCGCCGGCATGCTGATCCGCCGTGACCTCTGGGAGGAGCTGGGCGGGTTCGACCGCAGACTCCCGCTGATGCGTGACGACGTCGACCTCTGCTGGCGCGCGCACGCCGCCGGGTACCGGGTGCTCGTCGCCCCCGACGCCATCCTGCGGCATGCCGAGGCCTCCGCCAGGGAACGCCGGCCCATCGACTGTGCGGGCCGCTTCGTCGCCTCCCCGCACCGGGTCGACAAGGCCGGTGCCGTCTACGCGATGCTCGTCAACGCCCGCGGCAAGATGCTGCCGTGGGTGCTGCTCAGGCTCGTCCTCGGCACTCTGGTGCGTACCCTCGCCTATCTCGTCGGCAAGGTCCCCGGCCAGGCACTCGACGAGGTCGCCGGACTCTTGGGCACTCTGCTGCGACCCGGCAGGATCTTCGCTGCCCGGCGCAGACGCGGCAAGGGAGTGGTGGACGCGGCCGAACTGCGCGGGCTGTTCCCGCCGCCCGGCGCGACCGTCCGCGCCACCTTCGAACAGGTCGCCGGAAACTTCGGCAGCGGGTCCGACGCCGACTCGGGCGGCTCACGGCACGGCGCCGTCGAGTCCGGACCGGGCGGTGACGACGCCGACTTCCTGGAGATCGAGCAGTTCGCACGGCTCAAGCGGATCGGCCGTAAGCCCGGCCCGGTGCTCTTCGCCGTCCTGCTCCTCGTCTCGCTCGTCGCCTGCCGCGGCCTCCTCGGCGGCGGGGCACTGGCGGGCGGCGCGCTGCTGCCCGCGCCCGCGGACGTCTCCGACCTGTGGGGGCGGTACGCGGACGGCTGGCACCCGGTCGGCACCGGCGGCACCCAGACCGCACCGCCCTACCTCGCCGTGATCTCCGCCCTGTCCGCGCTGTTCCTCGGCTCGACCGGCTTCGCGCTCACGCTGCTCCTGGTCTGCTCCGTGCCGCTCGCCGGACTCACCGCGTACTTCGTCTCCCGCCCGCTGCTCGAATCGCGGCTGCTGCGGGCCTGGGCGAGCATCGCGTACGCCTTCCTGCCGGCGGCGACCGGCGCCCTCGCGACCGGCCGCCTCGGCACCGCCGTACTGGCGATCCTGCTGCCGCTCATCGCTCGCACCGCCGTCTCCGCGTACGGGATGCGCAGCAGCGGGGACGCCCGTGGCAGCTGGCGCGCCACCTGGGCGTACACCCTGCTCCTCACCCTGGCGATGGCTTTCACGCCCGTCGTCTGGCCGCTGGCCGTGGTCCTCGGCATCGGTGTCCTCGCACTGCGCCGCCATGACGTCGCCGCGTACGGACTCCGCTTCCTCGCCACGATCGGCACCCCGCTGCTCGTCCTCGCGCCGTGGTCGCTGTCGCTGCTGGGCAACCCTTCGTCGTTCCTGAAGGAAGCGGGGCTGGAGTTCGGTACGGGCTCGGCCTCCGCACTCGATCTGCTCGGGATCAGCCCCGGTGGCCCGAATGCCGTGGGCGGCGTACTGCTGCTCGGCATCGTGCTCGCGGCACTGGCCGCGCTGCTGCGCGGGGAACGGCAGTTCGCGGTGCGCGCCGCCTGGGCCGTCGCGCTCGTCGCCCTGGTCTTCGCCGGACTTACCAACGGCTCCGGCTGGGCCGGACCCGCCACCCTCGTCTACGGCATCGCGCTGATCGCCGCCGCGCTCGTCGGTGCGGACGGCGCACGGGTGCGTGTCGCGGAGCTGAGCTTCGGCTGGCGCCAGCCCGTCGCCGGGCTGATCGCCGTCGCCGCGGTACTGGCCCCCGCGGTGGCCGCCGCCGGCTGGATGATCGGCGGCGCCGCGGGACCGCTGGAGCGCCGGGATCCGGTGCAGGTTCCCGCGTTCGTCGCGGAGGAGAGCAGCACCCGTGACCAGCCGCGCACGCTGGTGCTCGGCGGAAGTTCGCCGGCCTCCGTCTCGTACACCCTGGTCCGCGGCTCCGGCGCGCGGCTGGGTGACGCCGAGCTGGCCGCGTCGGGCGGCGGCAACAGCCACCTCGACAAGGTCGTCGCCAACCTGGTCGCGGGCTCCGGCGCCGACCAGGGCAGCCAGCTCAGCGGGTTCGCGATCCGTTACGTGCTCGTACGGGACGGGGCACCGCGCGAGATGAGCCGGGTGCTCGACGCGACCCCGGGGCTGAGCCGGCTGAGCCAGCTGGACGGCAGCGCGCTGTGGCGCGTCGACCGCCAGATCGCCCGGATCATGATCGTTCCATCCGGCGCCGGTGGCGAACAGCTGCCCGTCGGTTCCCAGCCCGTCGAGGCGCACTCCAAGATCCCGGCGGGCGGCTCCGGCCGGGTGCTGCGGATCGCCGACACGGCGGACTCCGGCTGGCACGCCACGCTCAACGGCCGGGCGCTGACCGGCAGGACCGCCGACGGCTGGGCGCAGGGCTTCGAGCTCCCCGCCGAGGGCGGCAGGCTGGACCTCACGTACGAGACGCCGTTCACCCACACCGCATGGATCTGGGCCCAGGCCGCGCTCGGCGTGGTCCTGCTGGTCCTGGCCCTGCCGGGCCGCCGCCGCGAGATCGACGACGACCTGCCCGAGGAGTCCGCGACGGTTCCGGCCGAGCCGGTCGCGGGCGAGGGACGCCGGGCCCGCAGGCTGCGCGCGGCCGCGCAGGCGGAGGCGGCCGAGGACGGCGACTACGACGGCGACGACTTCGGCGACGGCGCGGAGCGGCCGGCGGAAGCGGCGGGTGAATACATCCCCGCACAGCAGACGACCGACCCGTACGCGCAGCAGCCGGAAGGGGCCGACGCCTACGGTCACCCGCACCAGGCCCCGGATCCCTACGACCCGCAGGGCGACGGCCAGTACGCGCCCCAGGGCGAGGACGGCCAGTACGCGTCCGTTCCGCAGCAGCACCAGTACGGCGAGTGGGACGCCCAGCAGCAGTACCAGGGCGGCGAGTACGCGCAGTACCAGGGCGAGCAGCAGCCCGACGCCGATCCGTACCAGCAGGGCGCCGCCCAGGCGTACGACCCGTACGGCTACCCGCAGCAGCAGTACGACCAGGGCCAGTACGACCCGAACCAGGGCGGACAGTACGACCAGGGTCAGTACGGCCAGTACGAGCAGGGCACGTACGACCCGCAGGCGCCGTACAGCGGGCAGGCCCCGTACGACCCGCAACACCCCGACGAGAACCCCGCCCCGGCCCAGAACCCGTGGCCGACCGGTAACGCATCGCGAGGCGAGTCAGAGTGAAGTCCACCAACCTGTCCCTCATCGCGGGCACCGTAGCCCTCGCCGCCGTCACCGGCTTCGCCGCGCTCTCCGCGCCCGGTGACGCGGACGCCACGGGGGCGACGGCCGCCGCGCGGCTGCCCGTGGAGCGGTCCAGCCTGCTTTGCCCGGCACCCGGCCTCTCGGAGCTCGCGGAGACGACGTACACGTCCTTCACCCCGGCGTCCGCGGGCAGCGGCGAGGCCGGTACCGCGGAACTGAAGCCGTCCGTGCCCACCAACGCGGACGCCGGCGACGGGGCCCCCGCCAAGAAGGACACGAAGAAGAAGGCCGCGGACTCCGACAAGCCGGTCGTCTCCCTCAAGGAGCCGGGCAAGCCGGCCACCGCCGACGCGTCCGGCGCCGACGCCCCCGCCCTGGTCGGCACCGCCACCGGCAAGCTGGCCCCCGGCTGGACCACCCAGCAGACCACCACGGTCAGCACGGGCGCCTCCCGCGGCCTGCTCGGGGTCAGCTGCACCGGACCCGACACGGACTTCTGGTTCCCGGCCGCCAGTACCGCGAAGTCCCGCGAGGACTACGTCCATCTCACCAACCCGGACGACACCGCCGCCGTCGCCGACATCGAGCTGTACGGGCCGGACGGCTCGCTCAAGTCCGACGTGGGCGAGGGCATCACGGTCCCCGCCAGATCCAGCGTCCCGGTCCTGATCTCCACCCTGACCAGCGAGGCCGCCGACGATGTGACGATCCACGTCACCACCCGTACCGGACGTGTCGGAGCCGTCGTGAGGGCGGCGGACGGCGTGACGGGCAGCGACTGGCTCACCGCCTCCGTCGACCCGACGGGCACCCTGGTCCTCCCGGGTATCCCGGCGGACGCCACCTCCGTACGGCTGGTGGCCTTCGCCCCCGGCGAGGAGGACGCCGACCTGAAGCTGAAGCTGCTGGGCAAGACCGGAGCGATCTCGCCTGCCGGGCACGAGGATCTCCACGTCAAGTCCAGCATGACCGCGAGCGTCGACCTGAAGAACATCACCAGGGGTGAAGCGGGTTCGCTGCTGCTGACCCCGGCACAGAGCGGACAGGCCACCCCGGTGGTGGCCGCGCTGCGTGTGGTCCGCGGCACCGGTGACAAGCAGGAGGTCGCGTACATCCCGGCGACCGGACCGGTGGGCGCGCAGGCCACGGTGGCCGGCAACCGGGCGAAGGGGTCGGTCCTCTCCCTCACCGCGCCGGGCGCCACGGGCACGGTGAAGGTCACGGCGTCCGCCGGCAGCGGGGGCGGCGAACGGACCGTCAAGACGTACACGGTGAAGGGCGGTACGACGCTCGCGGTCACCCCGCAGGTGCCGGACGGGCTCAAGGGAAGCTACGCGCTGACCGTCGAGACGGAGTCGGGCGGCCCGGTGCACGCGGCCCGCACGCTCACTCTGCCGCAGGACGGCATCCCGATGTTCACGGTGCAGACGCTCCCGGACGACGGCGGAACGGTCGAGGTGCCGACGGCGGAGCAGGACCTCTCGGTCCTGGACGACTGAGCAACGGGTACGGGGGCGGCGCCTGACACAGCACGCCCCCGCACCCGCACTCACGCCCCCCTTGAGGGAGTGCCCGGCGGATCCGTGGCGCCGAGCGTGATCCGTCAGGCCCTAGTCCTGGCCGTACCGCGGGTCGACCGACTCCGGGGACAGCCCGAGCAGCTCCGCGACCTGCTCCACCACGATCTCGTGCACCAGCAGCGCACGCTCGTCGCGGCTCTTGGTCCGGATCTCGACGGGGCGCCGGTAGACGACGATCTGCGCGGGCTGGTCCTTCGCCGCGGACACCGCGCGCCCCAGCGGCACGGTCTCCTCCTGCGTCCCCGGTACGTCGAGGACCATGAAGTCGACATCGGCCAGCTGCGGCCAGCGGCGCTCCAGCCGCTCCACCGAATCCTGTACGAGATCGCGGAAGGTCTCCGCCCTGCTGACCGAGAGAGGCACCTGGGGCGGCGCCACGGGGCCGCGCATGCCGCGGCCGTGGCGGTCACGACGGCGGGGACGCGGTTCGGATCGCGGCTCGGACGGGTGGGGCGGCGGTACAGGACTGTCCATCACCGACGCAGCGTAACTCCCGGCGGGGCAGTGGGATCGCCGCTCACCGGCAGGGCGGCGGCATGTCCACCGTTGAACATTCCGGCCAACGTTGAGCCCGTTTCAGGCCCTGTCCGCGACCGCTGATCTCTTACGTAATGACAGCTTTTGTATCGAGTGGTAACCGGAATCGTTGCCGTTGCGACCTGCGGTTCTCTCTTCCGACGCAGGTCAGGGTAGTTGCCCGAAAGGCGGTTGTGCCGGAGGTCACAGTGCGACACGGTGGGGTGACCTGAGGGAGAGTCGTCGCAGCCCGCTCAAGAGTGCGGTACCGTCCAACATCGTGAGCCCTGTACGTCGCTGTTCGCGCACTGCGTGCGGCCGCCCTGCCGTCGCGACACTGACGTACGTCTATGCCGACTCGACTGCGGTCCTCGGCCCGCTCGCCACCTATGCCGAGCCCCACTGCTACGACCTCTGTGCCGAGCACGGTGAGCGGCTGACTGCGCCGCGCGGCTGGGAAGTGGTCCGGCTCTCGGACCCCTCCGCGCCCACGCGCCCCAGCGGTGACGATCTCGAAGCGCTCGCCAACGCCGTACGGGAAGCGGCGCGTCCGCACGAGCGCGCAGCCGATGTCAGAGGCGGCGGCCCGCGCGCCGCGGACCCGATGGAGGTCGCGCGCCGCGGTCATCTTCGGGTGCTGCGCTCGCCGGATTCCTGACCGCAGCGTGCTGCTCGGCGCCCTCCGCCCATGATTTCCCGTTACAAGTTTTCTCGTACGGACCATTGACCAATTCTTGTCGTGGACACGACGATTCCCCCACCCGTGAGAAATGTTTTTCCGCATCACGGAATCCGGGGAGGCCTGTGTGTTTGTCCAGCAACTCGAGCCCGTAGCCGATTCGCTCGCCATGTCCGCTCTGGTCGCGACGCTTCCCCTGGTCACCGTGCTGGTGCTGCTCGGGGCGGTCCGGATGCGGGCACACCGCGCCGGACTCATCGGCCTCGTCGTCGCGGTCGCCGTCAGCTCGCTCGCGTACGGCATGCCGCTCGGGCAGACCGTCTCCGCAGGTGCTCAGGGCGTGCTCTTCGGCCTCTTCCCCATCATGTGGATCGTCGTCAACGCCCTCTGGGTGTACCGGATGACCGTGCGTACCCAGCACTTCGACATCCTCCGCCGCTCCTTCGGCCGGCTCTCGGACGACCCTCGCATCCAGGCACTGGTCATCGCATTCTGCTTCGGCGCGCTCCTCGAAGCCCTCGCCGGATTCGGTGCGCCCGTCGCGATCTCGTCCGTGATGCTGGTGGCGCTCGGATTCGACCCGGTGAAGGCGGCCGTCGTCTCGCTCGTGGCCAACACCGCACCGGTCGCGTTCGGCGCCATGGGCACGCCGGTGGTGACGCTCGCCCAGATCACCGGGCTGCCGCTGGACGACGTGGCCTCCGTCGTGGGTCGCCAGACCCCGCTGCTGGCCCTTCTCGTACCCTTGATCCTGGTCTTCCTGGTGGATGGAAGGCGCGGGCTGCGCGAGACCTGGCTGCCCGCACTCGTCTGCGGGATCGCCTTCGCCGGTGCCCAGTTCGCAGCCTCCAACTACGTCTCCGCCCAGCTGGCGGACATCGCCGCCGCGCTCGTGGGCGCGGCCGCACTGATGGCCGTCCCCGGGGCACGCAGGCCGGCCGAGGAACCGGTGCGTGCGGCCGTCCTGACAGGCGTACGGAGCGGGGACCTCGATCACGAGGACCCGCACCGCGAAGTACTGCGCGCCTACGTCCCGTACGCCCTCATCGTCGCCGTCTTCTCCGTCGCCCAGATCCCGCCGGTCAAGGAACTGCTGGCCGAGGCGACCCGGGTCTTCGACTGGCCCCTGCTCGACGTCGCGAACCCGGCGGGCAAGCCGGTCGGCGCCAACCTCTTCACGCTCCCGCTCATCGCCACGGGCGGCACCCTCGTCCTGCTGGCCGGCCTGATCGCCACCGTCGCACTCGGTGTACGTCCCCGGGACGCGGCGCGCGAATGGGTGGGCACGGTGTACGAACTGCGGTACGCGATCCTCACCGTGACCTCCGTACTGGCACTCGCGTACGTCATGAACCTCTCCGGGCAGGCTGCCACGATCGGCCAGTTCGTGGCAGCGGCGGGCGCCGGGCTGGCCTTTCTCTCACCGGTGCTCGGCTGGTTCGGCGTCGCCGTCTCCGGCTCCGACACCTCCGCGAACGCACTCTTCGGCGCACTCCAGGTCTCGGCGGCACGCGAATCGGGTCTCTCTCCGGAGCTGCTCGCCGCGGCGAACAGCTCCGGTGGGGTGCTCGGCAAGATGATCTCCCCGCAGAACCTGACGATCGCGTGTGCGGCGGTCGGTCTGGCCGGGCGCGAGGGGGACCTGCTGCGCAAGGTGCTGCCGTGGAGCCTGGGACTGCTGCTGGTGATGTGCCTGATCGTGCTGGCGCAGAGCACGGCGGTGCTGGGCTGGATGCTGCCTTGAGCACAGGAGCAGGTCCGGCCGCCGATCGACGACCGAGCAGTGACCGGCCGCACCCGGTCACCCTGGGCCCAGCCGGGCAGCCGGGCACCGCGCCTCCGCCCAGCCACGAGACCCCACGGCCTGCCCGGACGGTCGCCGGGTAGTTTGGGCGGTCCGCAGAAACCTCAGGAGGACCGGCCCGTGGCTGCTGATCTGTCGCAGATCGTCAAGGCGTACGACGTGCGCGGAGTCGTGCCCGACCAGTGGGACGAATCGCTGGCCGAGGAGTTCGGAGCGGCGTTCGTCGAGGTGACGGATGCCGAAGCGATCGTGATCGGCCACGACATGCGGCCCTCGTCGCCCGGCCTCTCGGCGGCTTTCGCGCGCGGTGCGGCCTCGCGCGGTGCGGACGTCACCCTCATCGGCCTCTGCTCGACCGACCAGCTGTACTTCGCCTCCGGCAGCCTCGGCCTGCCCGGTGCGATGTTCACGGCCTCGCACAACCCGGCGCAGTACAACGGCATCAAGCTGTGCCGGGCGGGCGCCGCGCCGGTCGGCCAGGACACCGGGCTCTCCGAGATCCGCGCCCTGATCGAGAAGTGGGCCGAGCAGGGCGTACCGAAGCCGGTCGCCACTCCCGGTACCGTCACCGAGCGCGAGACCCTCACCGACTACGCGGCCCACCTGCGGACCCTGGTGGACCTGACGGCCATCCGTCCGCTGAAGGTCGTGGTCGACGCCGGCAACGGCATGGGCGGCCACACCGTCCCCACCGTCCTCGAAGGTCTCCCGCTCGACGTCGTCCCCATGTACTTCGAGCTGGACGGAACGTTCCCCAACCACGAGGCCAACCCCCTCGACCCGAAGAACCTCGTCGACCTCCAGGCCCGGGTCCTGGCCGAGGGCGCCGACCTGGGCCTCGCCTTCGACGGTGACGCGGACCGCTGCTTCGTCGTCGACGAGCGCGGCGCGGGCGTCTCCCCGTCCGCCATCACCGCCCTGGTCGCGGCCCGCGAACTCGCCCGCAACGGCGGCAAGGGCACCGTCATCCACAACCTGATCACGTCCTGGTCGGTCCCCGAGGTCGTCCGCGAACACGGCGGCACCCCGGTCCGTACCCGCGTCGGCCACTCTTTCATCAAGGCGGAGATGGCCGCACACGGCGCGATCTTCGGCGGCGAACACTCCGCGCACTACTACTTCCGCGACTTCTGGAACGCCGATACGGGCATGCTCGCCGCCCTCCACGTGCTGGCCGCCCTCGGCGGCCAGCCGGGCACGCTGTCGGAACTGGTCGCACAGTACGACCGCTACACCGGCTCCGGCGAGATCAACTCCACGGTCGGCGACCAGCCCGGCCGCACAGCGGCGGTGCGCGCCGCCTTCGAGACCCGCGACCACATCACCCTCGACGAACTGGACGGCCTGACCGTCACGGCACCGGACTGGTGGTTCAACCTCCGCGCCTCCAACACCGAACCGCTGCTGCGCCTGAACGTGGAAGCACGCGACGAAGAGACGATGACGGCGGTACGCGACGAAGTCCTGGCCTTGGTCCGAGGCCAGGCAGCATCGAACGACCCCGATGTCTGAGGACACCTGAGAGAGCGCCCGAGGGGCCCTTCACGGCGCGCCGGGCCTCCGGCCCGCCCGGCGCTCGACGGCGTCCTTCCGGCCCGTCCGGCCCTCGAGGACCGGGGTTCCGGGGTGGATCCCCGGTTCCGGGAGGGGCAGGCAGGGCAACAGCCGGCCGTGGGCGCCCCCACCGCACCCGCGGGGCGACCGCACCACCCCCCCGGCCAGGCCGCGCCCCCGTCACCCCGGCGGTAGGCTGACCTCGCCCGATCCGCGCGAACCCGAACCTCCTGTTCGAATGCTTGAAGGGACTCACCCCATGCCGCTCGAAGCCGGCCTCCTGGAGATCCTCGCCTGCCCGGCCTGCCACTCCCCGCTCGACGACCGATCGGCAGCCGACAGCCCCGAGCTGGTCTGCACCGGCACGGACTGCGGCCTGGCCTACCCGGTCCGGGACGGCATCCCCGTACTCCTGGTCGACGAGGCCCGCCGCCCCGCGTAGCGCGAGGCACGGGAGCGCCGCCGCCCACCGGGCCGGGCGCCCCACCCCCGTACACCCGCAGCCCGCACGGTGATCAGCACGTGATCGGAGGCCCGTCCCCATGCTCGACGAGTCGTTGCTCGACGCCCCGGAAGCCCTGGCCCGAGCCGACCGCCGCGGTCTGCTCCGCGGCGCCGCCGAGGCAGGGGCGCGCGTCCGTACCGCCGCCCGGCATGCGGCGGAGGCCGGGATCACCGAGCTGGCCCCGGAGGGCCGCCCACGAGCCGTCCTGGTAGCAGGATCCGGCACCGCCGCAGCCGGCGTCGCCGATCTGATCGGCGCGCTCGCGGGAGCCTCCGCACCTGTGACCCGTATCCACCCCACGGGCGTCGCACCTGCCGCGGGCGCCATGCGCTGGACGCTCCCCGGCTGGGCCGGCTCCGTGGACCTGCTGCTGATCGTCACGGCAGACGGCTCCGAACCGGGCCTCGCCCTGCTCGCCGAACAGGCCTACAGGCGCGGCTGCACGGTCGTCGCCGTCGCCCCCCGGCAGTCCCCGTTGCGTGAAGCGGTCGACGGGGCGCACGGCCTCGTCGTACCGATGGCGTCCGCCCCGCACGGCGAGTACGACGCCGAGACGTCGGCCGCCGGACCCGGCACGCTCTGGGCCCTGTTCACGCCGCTCCTCGCTCTGCTCGACCGGGTCGGCCTGATCACCGCACCCGCCGAGACGCTCCAGAGCGTCGCCGACCGCCTGGACCGCACCGCGGAACGCTGCGGCCCGGCCATCGCCACGTACAGCAACCCGGCCAAGACGCTCGCCGCCGAACTCGCCGACAGCCTGCCGCTCGTCTGGACGGAAGGCGATGCCGCGGGGCCGGTCGGGCGCCGGTTCGCCGCTGTCCTCGCCGAGCTGTCGGGCCGCCCGGCCCTCGCCGCCGAACTCCCCGAGGCCCTCCCCGCCCATGGGGCGCTGCTGGCGGGCACCTTCGCTGCAGGGGCCGACCCCGACGACTTCTTCCGCGACCGGGTCGACGAGGCGGAGGCTCTGCACGCCCGGGTCGTCCTGCTCCGCGACCGGCCCGCCGGCGGTCTGAGCGCCGCCCCCGCCGCCCGCGAACTGGCCCTCGGCCACGACACGGCGATCAGTGAACTCGAACCGGACGAGGGCAGCGAACTCGAAGCCCTCGCCGAGCTCCTCGCGGTCACCGACTTCGCCGCCGTCTACCTGGCACTGGCCTCGGCAGCCCACGCCTGACCGCACCGCACGCCCGTACCGGGCACGACCCTCGCACCACGCACAGCCCCACCGCACCACACGACCACCGCGCGATCCGCGCATCTCACGAGGACGAACTCTCCATGGACCGGCTCTCCAACACCGTGCGCCCTTACGCCTGGGGCTCCACCACCGCCATTCCCGAGCTGCTCGGCGTCGCCCCCACCGGCGAGCCCCAAGCCGAGATGTGGATGGGCGCCCACCCCGGAGCCCCTTCCCGCCTCACCCGCATATCCGGCGCCTCGGAAGCCCCCACGGAGCAGCCGCTCACCGACATCATCGCCGCCGACCCGGAGCGCGAGCTGGGCCCGGCCGCCGTCGAGAAGTTCGGCCCCCGCCTGCCCTTCCTCCTCAAGCTGCTCGCCGCAGGCGCCCCCCTCTCGCTCCAGGTCCACCCCGACCTCGAGCAGGCCAGGAAGGGGTACGAGGACGAGGAGCGCCGGTCCGTCCCGATCGACGCAGCTCACCGCACGTACAAGGACGCCAACCACAAGCCCGAACTGATCTGCGCGCTCACCCCCTTCGAAGGCCTCTGCGGTTTCCGCAGGCCCACCGAGGCGGCGCAGGCCATGGCGGCACTCGGTGTCGACTCCCTGAAGCCGTACGTCGATCTCCTCGGCGCCCACCCCGAAGAGGCGGCCCTGCGCGAGGTGCTCACGGCGATCCTCACCGCGGACCCCGTCGAGATGGCCGAGACGGTGACCGCCGCGGCGGCCGCCGCCGAACGCCTCGGCGGCGCCCACGCCCCGTACGCCCGCATCGCACACCACTTCCCCGGCGACCCGGGCGTCCTCGCGGCGATGCTGCTGAACTACGTACAACTCCAGCCCGGTGAGGCCCTGTTCCTCGGCGCGGGGGTCCCGCACGCCTACCTCGGCGGCCTCGGCGTCGAGATCATGGCCAACTCGGACAACGTGCTGCGCTGCGGACTGACGCCCAAGCACATCGACGTCCCCGAACTGCTGCGCATCGTCCGCTTCGAAGCGACCGACCCCGGCATCCTGCGTCCTGAGGCGTCCCCTTCCGGCGAGGAGCTGTACGAGACCCCGGTCGACGAGTTCCGGCTGTCGCGCTTCGACCTCTCGCCCGGCGCCGCCCCCGTAGACCTGACCAGGCCCACCCCGCAGATCCTGCTCTGCACCGCGGGCGCACCTCGCGTCGGCACTCTCGGTCTCACGCCGGGCGCCTCGGTCTTCGTACCGTCGGGCGAAACGGTCGAAGCGTCCGGTACCGGCACTCTGTTCCGCGCCACAGTGGTGGCCTGACGTACCGTCCGCATCAGCGGCTGCAACAATGTCCGGCCGTGCCGCGGCGCCAGGGCCGCAGCACCGAAGAAGGGACACCAGGCACCCATGAGTGCGTCAGGCGGAACCAAGGCGATCGTGGCGGCACTCGCCGCCAATCTCGCGATCGCAGTGGCCAAATTCGTGGCGTTCCTGTTCAGTGGCTCGTCATCGATGCTCGCGGAGAGCGTCCACTCGGTCGCCGACTCGGGCAACCAGGGGCTGCTGCTGCTCGGCGGCAAGAAGTCCCTGCGCGAAGCCACCCCCCAGCACCCCTTCGGCTACGGGCGCGAGCGGTACATCTACGCCTTCCTCGTCTCCATCGTCCTGTTCTCGGTCGGTGGCATGTTCGCGGTCTACGAGGGCTACGAGAAGATCCTGCACCCGCACGAGCTCGAGGCCTGGTACTGGCCGGTCGGCGTGCTGGTCTTCGCGATCATCGCCGAGGGCTTCTCCTTCCGGACCGCCATCAAGGAGTCCAACGAGAGCCGCGGCGAGCTCACGTGGACCCAGTTCGTCCGCCGGGCCAAGGCCCCCGAGCTCCCGGTCGTCCTCCTGGAGGACCTCGGCGCGCTGATCGGTCTGGTACTCGCCCTCTTCGGTGTGGGCCTGACCCTGGCGACCGGCAACGGCGTGTGGGACGGCATCGGCACGCTGTGCATCGGCATCCTGCTCATCGGCATTGCGATCGTCCTCGCAGCAGAGACGAAGTCCCTGCTGCTCGGCGAGGCCGCCGACACCGACCAGGTCGAAAAGATCAAGGCTGCGGTCGTCGACGGCGAAACCGTCACCCGCATCATCCACATGCGTACGCTCCACCTCGGCCCGGAAGAGCTGCTGGTCGCCGCCAAGATTGCGGTCCAGCACGACGACACCGCCACCGAGGTCGCCAACGCCATCAATGCCGCCGAGTCCCGCATCCGCGAGGCCGTCCCGATCGCCCGGGTCATCTATCTGGAACCGGACATCTTCAACGAGGCCGCAGCCGCCACGGGCACCAACCCGGCCAAGGCCCCGGACGCTCCTGAGACGCCTGACGACGCCCCGACGCCATCCGACCACTGATCCCACCCGCACCCGCACCCCCGCCCCGGCCCCCCTCCCGATCACTTCCGGCCCCGGGCGGGCTGGGAGCGGTCGGCCCGATCGGTGTAGATTCGATGGCAGTGTCAGACGTCGCTGCTGATGGCGGTCGGCCGCTCCGCGCATGCGGACCGGGCGAGGGAGAGAGGGCCTCCGACGGACTGCGCTGCGTGCACCCGGGCATTTCTGTGCCCGTCGCCGCAGAGCCAGCCGTACCCACCCTCGACACCCACTACGAGGAGCAGCCCGTTATGACGACGGTCGCCAATCGACAGGACTTCAAGGTCGCCGACCTCTCCCTCGCGGAGTTCGGCCGCAAGGAGATCACGCTCGCCGAGCACGAGATGCCCGGCCTGATGTCGATCCGTAAGGAGTACGCCGCCGCGCAGCCGCTCGCCGGCGCCCGCATCACCGGCTCGCTGCACATGACCGTGCAGACCGCCGTGCTGATCGAGACCCTGGTCGCCCTCGGCGCCGAGGTCCGCTGGGCCTCCTGCAACATCTTCTCCACCCAGGACCACGCCGCCGCGGCCATCGCCGTCGGTCCGAACGGCACCCCGGACGCCCCCGCCGGCGTCCCGGTCTTCGCCTGGAAGGGCGAGACGCTCGAAGAGTACTGGTGGTGCACGGAGCAGGCCCTGACCTGGCCGAACACCCCCACCGGCGGCCCCAACATGATCCTCGACGACGGTGGTGACGCCACCCTCCTCGTCCACAAGGGCGTCGAGTTCGAGAAGGCGGGTGCGGCCCCGGACCCGTCGACCGCGGACAGCGAGGAGTACGGCCACATCCTCACTCTGCTGAACCGCACCCTCGGCGAGTCCCCGCAGAAGTGGACCCAGCTGGCGTCCGAGATCCGCGGCGTCACCGAAGAGACCACGACCGGTGTGCACCGTCTGTACGAGATGCACCGCGACGGCACGCTCCTCTTCCCGGCGATCAACGTCAATGACGCCGTCACCAAGTCCAAGTTCGACAACAAGTACGGCTGCCGCCACTCCCTGATCGACGGCATCAACCGCGCCACCGACGTCCTCATCGGCGGCAAGACCGCCGTCGTCTGCGGCTACGGCGACGTGGGCAAGGGCTGCGCGGAGTCCCTGCGCGGCCAGGGCGCCCGCGTCATCATCACCGAGATCGACCCGATCTGCGCCCTCCAGGCGGCGATGGACGGCTACCAGGTCGCCACGCTCGACGACGTGGTCGCCCAGGCCGACATCTTCGTCACCACGACGGGCAACAAGGACATCATCATGGCCGCCGACATGGCCAAGATGAAGCACCAGGCGATCGTCGGGAACATCGGCCACTTCGACAACGAGATCGACATGGCCGGCCTCGCCAAGATCGAGGGCATCGTCAAGGACGAGGTCAAGCCGCAGGTCCACACCTGGACGTTCCCCGACGGCAAGGTCATCATCGTGCTGTCCGAGGGCCGCCTGCTGAACCTGGGCAACGCCACCGGCCACCCCTCGTTCGTGATGTCCAACTCTTTCGCGGACCAGACCCTGGCCCAGATCGAGCTGTTCACCAAGCCCGAGGAGTACCCGACCGACGTCTACGTGCTGCCCAAGCACCTCGACGAGAAGGTCGCCCGCCTCCACCTTGCCGCGCTCGGCGTGAAGCTCACGACGCTCCGCCCCGAGCAGGCCGCGTACATCGGCGTCGAGGTCGAAGGCCCGTACAAGCCCGACCACTACCGCTACTGATCCGGCACCGGTCCCGCCCGTCATCGACCACACGGCCCCCCGCCGGCCGGTGACCGGTCACTGACGGCAGGAACCGCCGCAGCCTCAGCAGCAGATACGAGCGCAGGCCCCCGCACCCCCGTGTCGGGGGCCTGCGCCGTACCGCACCCGCACAGCCCGAGGAACCCGAAGGACCCCATGCCACGCGGCCGTTATTCGCTCCACGATCCTCACGACCACACCCCCCTCGGCGAAGAACACTTCCACTGCGCCCCCGGCCCCTCCGGCTGGCGCTACGTCTCCCAGACCATCGCCCCCTCCGGCGACCATCTCGGCTCCGTCGATCTGGCCCTCGACGAACTCGGTCGCCCCATCCGCCTCGAACTGCACGCCGCGAGCTGGCAGATCCGCGGCGCCGCCCTCGAAGGCGTCACCTGGGTCCGTACCGACCCCACCGGCACTCATGCCACCGAAGGCAATGTCCGTGCCCACGGCTTCACCGGCACATCCCCCGCATTCCTCATCGCGACCTCGCGCCTGCTGCGCCTCACCCCCGGTTCCCCCGCGACCCGCGTCCGTCTCGTCGCCTTCACGGACCCGGTCCTCGCCCCCCGTACGGTCGACCAGTCCTGGGCCCTGGTGAACAGTGAAGCGCACGCCACTGACAACGGCCCTCTTGTGGTGGACGAATACCAGGTCAACGCCCTCGACACGGGCGAACAGCACACCATCCACATCGCCGGCGACGTAGTCCTCTCGGCCCCCGGCATCGAGCTCGAACACCTGGAAACCCCGCCCAGCCCTTAGAGGTTGCCCCGCAACCGGTGCGGTGGGTGAGTGCGTTGACGGGCCGTGTGCTTGTGAGGACGGCGAGTCGACGAGATCGCCGGCAACGTGGACGACGGCACGCGCGTGCCCACCCGCGACGCGGTGCCCTCTCGGGACTGCCTCCCGCGAGCAGGGCGCGACGGGACATGTGCTCCGAGGCGTAGCTGCGGCGCCCAGGCCGGGACCGGGCTTCCCTGTGAACAGGCAGCATGCGACGATCCAGATCGACAAGGGGCCACAGGACGGTTCCGTCGGACAGACGGGGGACCCGTGATCTTTGTTGTTTCCATGGTGGTCGTGCTCGCGGCCGCGGTCGGGGTGTGCCTGGTCGCACCGCGGCGCAGAGGCGGTTCCGGGGAACGCGGGGCACTGGAGCGTGGCGCAGCGGACCAGGGACTCGCACGAACGCTGGGAACGGCGAGCGCTACGAGGCAGAACACGGGGCCCTTTGGGCCCTGAGCCCTGGCCTCAGCCGGCCAACTGCTCCACAACATGAACCCCAGGCGATAACTGCCCCCCATACGGGACAACTTCTAGGCCGGCGGCGCGAACCCCGTACCCGGCTTCCGGCCTCCCGGCCCCTCCGCCACAGAAACCCCAGGTTGAACAGGAGCCGCAGGGACAGCGGGCGCCACAGGGGAAACAGACACCACAGAGGAAACAGTGGTGCCTGGGGCGACCGAGCCGACCGCCCCCGCAGCCCCCACCGGCGCCGAACCAACTCCCACGGCCTCCCCGATGTGATCGGCCGGTGCAGCGGGGAACACCCGCCGGGCATCCCGCGCCTGCCGCTCGTTCACCACGCCGGCCAGATACGCCGCGGCCGGCACCCCCGGCGGCACCGGAACCCCGGTCCGTACCACCAGCTCACCGGCCAGCCGCTCCGCCATGGACAGCCCCACCTCCGCGTCGAGCTGCTGCATCCGCGTCAGGTACTGCCGTATCGCCAGCCACAGCTCGTCCGGCACCGCTGACAGATCCAGCCCGGCGAACCGCCCGACCAGCCACGGCGGCGGAGGCGGCACGGCGGTCCCCCGACCGGCCGACACCCGCTCCCGCACGACGAGTGTCCCCGCGAAGACATCCCCGAGCCGTCGCCCCCGCGCCGACACCAGCGACGCGATGCAGGCGAAGACCCCGAGCGTCATCAGAATCTCGACGACGCCCATCGCCCCGCGCACCAGCGCGTGCCGGAACCGGATCGGACCCCCGTCGTCCCGTACCACCCGGAGCCCACACGCGAGCTTCCCCAGCGAACGTCCATGGCTGAGGGTCTCGACCGCGATCGGCCCGCCCACGAGCACCAGCAGAAAGGTCGCGACGGCTATGGCTGCACTGGCCGCCTCGTCCAGCGTCACCGTCGCAATGGCCAAACCGATCGACACCAGGATGAACACGATCCAGACCACGACAAGATCGATCGCCAGAGCCAACGCACGGCTCGGCAGCCTCGCCGGCCGCAGCCCCAGTACGACCGCGTCCCCGGTCACAAGCTCACTCATCGCCGCCCACCCTTCGCCGACCTTCTCTGACCCTCGGGCGCTCAGTCTGCCAAGCTGACCCGCAGCGCGCCGCAGTACTACGGACCCGTACGCACCCATGCCTGGAGCAGCAGCCGACCATGGATCTCGACGTATTCGTGACCGCCCACCGAACCGAGTGGGACCGCCTGGACCATCTCCTGCACCGCGGGCGCCGACTCACCGGCACGGAAGCCGACGAGCTCGTCGCTCTCTACCAGCGGACGGCCACGCATCTCTCGCTGATCCAGTCCAGCGCCCCCGACCCGATGCTCACCGCGCGCCTCACCCAGCTCGTGGCCCGCGCCCGATCCACGGTGACGGGAACCCGCCGGGCCTCCTGGCGCGACGCCACCCGCTTCCTGACAGCCGGCTTCCCCGCCGCGGTCTACCGCTCCAGGCACTGGTGGATACCCACGGCCGTCCTCTCGACGCTGCTGGCCGCACTCATGGGCTGGTGGATCGGCACCCACCCGGAAGTCCAGTCGGCCATCGCCGCCCCGGACGATCTGCGTCGCCTGACCAGCCCCGGTGGGGAGTACGAGACGTACTACTCCAGCCACCCGGCGGCCTCGTTCGCAGCTCAGGTCTGGACGAACAACGCCCAGGCCGCCGCGATGTGCCTGGTCCTGGGGGCGTTCCTGTGTGTCCCGGTGATCTGGATCCTCTTCGTCAACGTCCTCAATCTCGCGGTCGGCATCGGTCTGATGTCGTCGGCCGGCCGCCTCGACACCTTCCTCGGCCTGATCCTCCCGCACGGCCTGCTCGAACTGACCGCGGTGTTCGTCGCAGCCGGAACGGGCCTCCGCCTGGGATGGACGGTCATCGACCCCGGCCCGCAGACCCGGCGATCCGCCCTCGCGCAACAAGGCCGGGCCGCGATCGGCATGGCCATAGGCCTGGCCCTGGTTCTCTTCGTCTCCGGCGCCATCGAAGGTTTCGTCACCCCGTCGGGCCTCCCGACCTGGAGCCGCATCGCCATAGGCATAGCGGCCGAACTGGCCTTTCTCGCCTACGTCTATGTACTGGGAGGCCGAGCGGCCCGCGCCGGCGAGGTGGGAGACGTCGATGCCACCGAGCGGAGCGCTGAGCTCCCCGCCGCCGCCTGATGTGCGTACGACCCCGCTGACCTGCTAGTCTCCTCCTCGCCCCAAAAAACCGTTGACATGGTGGACAGGGGGAGGTAGATTCTAACGGTTGAGTCGGACTGGACAAGTCAGGACCCAACAGCTAGTCTCCATCTCGCTCACTGGAAATTGAATTCCTGAAGAGCCGTCGATTCCTTTATCTGGGCCACGAAGCCGATTAGCTCGGCCGAAACGCTTCTGATAAAGTCGAATCAGCCGAAAGGCAAAGGTCACTCCAACGGCCATCGGAATCAAATTCGGACCGGAAACGGAACGAAAATGAGTCTGGTAAGGTTGGGCCCGCCGGAAAGGGAAACGCGAAAGCGAATACCTGGAAAGCGGAACCTGCTTCGACCGGGAATCGGACACGAAAGAGTCTGATAGAGTCGGAAACGCAAGATCGAAGGGAAAAGCCCGGAGGAAAGC